>NZ_CP027805.1:680000-1385000 GCF_003072625.1 Limosilactobacillus reuteri | reverse complement strand
TAGCGAAGTCTGGCTAAACGCGACGGTCTGTAAAACCGTTCCTTCGGGTTCGGTGGTTCGAATCCACTCTCCCCCATTTTATAGGGATATAGTTAAATGGTATAACTACGGTCTCCAAAACCGTCATTGTGGGTTCGATTCCTACTATCCCTGCTTAACTGAATATTTTGGCGGTATTGGTGAAGTTTGGTTAACACACCGGTTTGTGGGTCCGGCACGCGTGGGTTCGAATCCCACATACCGCCCTTTTGATTAAGCTTATTACTTAATCTTAACTATTTGGTGGTATAGCCAAGTGGTAAGGCAGAGGTCTGCAAAACCTTTATCATCGGTTCAAATCCGATTACCACCTTTTAGTTAGCTGATGCCTCTGTGGCGGAATTGGCAGACGCGCTGGACTCAAAATCCAGTTCCCGTTGAGGGAGTGTGGGTTCGACCCCCACCGGAGGCATATTAGTGCTTTCGTACAAAAGTGTCAGCTAAGCTAATGAAATAGGAGAAAGCTTGTTGTTGCAGGCTTTCTCCTATTTTTTAGTTTAAATTTTGATTTTAAAGGGCTCTTCGTCAAGAAGTACTGATGAGAAAATAAAATAATTTTACTAAGCAGCTTGTGCCTGGACTTTGGCATGAGCTGTTTGTTTATTTCGCCAAGTTATTGCGATATAGGTATTTGGTAATGCAAGAAGAATTCTAATCCGGAAATTAAAGAAATTACGAAAGCCATAAGCAGTTCGTTTAATAACTTTAATTTTATTATTAGTTCCTTCAACAGGACCGTTTGTATAGGTGTCATATTTGAAACTATTATAGATTTCTTGTTTATGACTACGAAGGGTACGCTGAACTTTCTGTAGTGCTTGTGGAAGCTGTGTCCATTTAATTACGAGTAAGTTTTTTAATTCTTTCTTACTACGATGAGCAATCGCTATAATTAAGTCTTGATAGTATTCATAAGCTTTTTTTAATTCATTATCAAAACTTAGGAGACGGTGAATAACTTCAACATCGGTTAATTGAGCGTAACTAAAGTTACGTCTTAGCCAATAATTATTATATTTAAGCTCATTAGCAGGTGTTAAGAGTAATTTCCAAAAATGCTTAAGTGCACGCCACTCATGAGTGGCAGCACCAGCGCGATTCATTACTTGAATCCTGATTTTATTTAATGCACGATACGCTTGAGCAACGATGTGAAAATGATCAGCGATAATTATAGCGTGAGGGAAGAGTTCATGAATTAAGTGACGATATGGAGTGTATAAGTCAACTGTTACTGTTTGAACTGCTAGGCGTGCTGAACGGTCATATCGAAGAAAGTAGTTCCGCAAATAACTATTTTTTCGTGACAGGATAATGTCAAGTGTCCGTTTATTTTCAATGTTCATTAGAATCATACTCATTCCACTGGGCGCAAAGCGACCAGATTTAAAATCATCAAAAGCAATATGGCGAGGCAACCAATGATAGTTAGGCTTGAAAAATTGATCAAGGTTTGTAATGACTCGTCTAATTGTCCAGTCAGAGACATTTAGTTCTTTGGCTAAATCACTTTGTGATTCATTTTTCGTCAGAAGCATCATGGCTCGTTGTTTTATCGCTAAAGAAATATGATCATGATAATTAATATCTCTAACAGCCGCTAATTTAGTAATTACTTCAGGACAAGAAGAGGAAACTTTACAGATATATTTTTGCTTTTTAATCGACCAGATTGTTGGTTTAAAGTGAAGCTCTGGTCCCAAGCAATTAACTGTTTTATAGCCATTCTTACACATTAGCTGTCCACATCGTGGGCAATGCATAGGATAAGTTTGGATGAGATGGACAATGATTTGATTAGGTTGATCTTCAATTGGATTATCAAAGTTCTTTTCATCTAGTTTGAGATAGGGATCTTTAACTCCTAAGATAGTTCTGATAGAATTGTTCATGAAAGATGGTCCTTTCTTAACGAAGACGGGGTCCAACCATCTTTCGCTTTTTTATTTTAAATTTTAAACAAATAAAGCACTGATGTTAAATCCATCAGTACTTAAAATTGTAGAGCCTTTTAAAGAAATGGTATAAAATGGTGCAAATTTGTATAACCGGTGCACGGAAAGTGCACGGTTTATAATTAAAAATCCAACGCTTTTAAAATGGCTTTATCTGATTTATCTTTGTATTCATCAATTAAATAAGCATAGGTATTCATGGTGGTTGAAATATCATTATGACCTAGCCGCTTGCTAATTGCATAAATGTCTATCCCATTACTCAATAACAAAGCAACATGACTATGGCGTAAACTATGAAAATGAAAATTCTCCTTTTTAATATGAAGGTCACACATGATTTCACGTAGTTTCTTATTCAACGGAGTACTTGTTGGAACAGTTCCAAATTGATCCATGAAAACAAGATTACTTGGTGCATTAACTCTTAATTCACTGAGAAGATGAATTAACTTATCATTGACCTTTATTTTCCTAATAGATGATTTATTTTTAGTTGGTCTGAAACGATGAGTTCTGAAATGCTCTTCAGTTTCGTTTTTATCTTTGGTTTCTTTCCACGCCTTATCAATGTTAATAGTGTGATGAATAAAATCAATATCGTTCCATGTTAAAGCCTGAATTTCTTCCTTACGCATACCGGTATAAATAGCAGTAACTATCATATATCGACTGGTGTATCTTCGACCTGTCATACCATTAATTGTTGCATTAAGAATAGCTTTAATTTCTTTAACATTTGGATATTCAACCTTAAGCGTTTTAGTTTCGTTAGCAGTTAATGTTACATTTTGAGTAAAATCTTTTTGTAAGTAATCATCAAGAATAGCAGATTTAACACATGCTCTGATAATTGAATTTAACTTTTTTACACTAGCGGGAGCATGGTTGCTTCCATACCTGTTAATAAATTCTTGATAATCTATTCTTGTTATTTTTTTAATATCAATTTGTGCAAAGTAGTCTTCAATAACATTTTGCACATTAGTATAGCGGTTGAGTGTTTTCTCTGTTAACTTTGGTCGTTTATATGTTTTTACCCAATCAATATAGTAATTAAGTAAAGAAATGGACTTTTCTACATGAAGTCCTTGATTGAGTTGCGACTCAACATCAACACTCCATTTCATAGCAAGTTTTTTAGTTGGAAATCCGTTTTTGGATTTTGAATGTAAGCAGTCAATAACAGTACGAATTGAAAAAAACAGGGTCATGAGCTACCGAAAGTGGTAATTCATGACCCCGTTTTTATTTATGGCATTCTGTTTGGACTTCTTTTGACCATGGTAAATAAGCCTCAAGGCCTTCGTCCTTGCGGTTTGGTAAGTGATCAAAAAGATACTTAAAGTATTTGTAGATATTTAAATGGTTCTGTTTTGCAGTTGCCACCAAAGTATAGAAAATGGCATTTGCCTGAGCTCCGGCAGTACTTTTCGCAAATAAGCTATTCTTTCGAATAAGAGTTGATGGACGAATCGCTTGTTCAACAGGATTATTTGTTAATGGTACTCGGCCATCTTCAAAAATTCGATACACTCGTGTTTTTAACTTTAAAGCATTGTTAATGGCGGCTCTTAAACGCCCTTGAGGAAAGTTAATGTTTTCTAAATAGGCATAGAATTTATCCATCAAGGGTTTTACGTACAACCGACGTTGCACTAGCTTTTCCTTATGAGTGTGATATGCTAATTGTTTCTCTTCGTGAAAAACTGATCTCATTAGTTGTAAAACCTGGTATGCTTTGGAGTTCTTCAATTGCTCCTTTTTCAATAAACATGTAATGCGGTAAAATTTACGTCGAATATGAACTAAACATGACCCAAACTTTGCTTGAGGATATAATCGATCACTATATCCACCATAGCCGTCACACATAATAACTCAACTATATTGCTGACCAAGAATTTGTCTAACAGTTTTGCCAGCTCGGGTATTATAGTAATGAAACATAGTAATTTGATGTTTACTGAATTCTTTCGTTGATCGCGTTACCCAAAAATAGCCATTCCCATTAGATTCATCAATTATGTCAAGGGCGGTTTTAAATTGTCATTTTATAGCGGTTTAAAAATGTATGATTTGGGCGGTTTAAGAATTGACCGATGCCAAGCGATATGACTTTCCTTTGATCTTAATTACGTGTGAGTGATATACAAGGCGATCTAAAATTGCCTCTGCGGTTGCCGTGCTATGGAGGACGGCTCCCCAACTTGATAATGGTACATTGGTCGTTATGATCGTTGATTTACGTTCATAGCGACCATTTATTAGTTGAAATAATAGTTTTGCTTCTTCCGCCGATATTGGTAAATAGCCTAATTCATCAATGATTAACAGGTCATACCTTTCGTATCGACGCATTACGCGCTCTAAGTGTTGCTTTCCCTGCGCTGCTTTCAATCTAAGAATTAGTTCATGGCAATTAATAAATAGTGTTCGTACGTCTTGTCGGCACGCTTCGATGCCAAGGCCAATTGATAAATGTGTTTTACCCACGCCAGGGCTGCCAATAAAAACGATGTTCTCTTGATTATCCAGAAATGACATCGTCGCAAACTCAGCTATTTGTTGTTGATTAATTGAAGGTTGGAACTGATAATCAAAATCACTGAGCAGCTTAATAATTGGAAATCTTGCACGTTTGATTCTTCTCTTTAAGCTTTTTTGCTGCTGATAGGCAATCTCCTTATCGGTTAGTTCCAACAGGGCTTCACTAAAGCTGATCTGGTTATCGTTAACTTGTTGACGATAATCCGCAATTGATGCAGCCATATTATCTAAATTTAACTTCGTTAAATTATCGACTAATTTTTGATATTGATTCATTCTATTCTCCAATCTGATCGTAAATACTGAGATTATTAAGCATATACTGGTTAATTTCTTCATCCGTTTTATCTGCCATCAAATCACTTTTAAGAATGGCGTGTTTATCATGCAGATCGTAATTAAACTGCTTATTGGTTAAATCATGCTTCTGAATTTCAACACCTTGATAGAAAATATGAATAGTTTTATCATCAGGAGTTAGTTTAATTTCAACTTCTTTTCCGATATAATTAGGGGAAACAGAGTATTGATGGTTTTGAAATCTAATCATTGAATCTCGAGATACTTTTCTAGTTTGGTCGCTGTGGAAATATCTTACGAGATCATGGTAAAGTGCAACACAAAAGTTAGACAAAATTAAATTATTAAGCTGCTAAGGCATGATTTCGGTATTCAATTGGGGTCATGCCTTTCGTTTTTAAGGTTGTCCTAACATGATTAAAGTATTGAACATAATCGTATGAAAGTTTAGTTAACTCAATAATGTCCTTGCATGGTGGAAAGCCAGCTAGTAATTCAGTCTTAAATAAGTGAAAGAAACTTTCTACGGGAGCGTTATCTAAGCAATTCCCTTTGCGGGACATGCTTTGAATAAACTGAAGATCCGCTAGTTTTTGGGTATAGTAAGCTAACTGGTAATGCCAACCTTGATCTGAATGGATAATTGGTTGCGCATCATCAGGTAAATTGTTAACTAATTCTTTTATAGTTCGCATAATTAAGTCTTTATTGGGACTAGTACTAATCTGGAAAGCCAGGATCTCTTGACTCGCTTCGTCAATCATCACTGAGATGTAAGCCCATTGATGGTTAGCTAAGCGAACCTGCGTTACGTCAGTATGAATAACCCGATAAGGTTGTTTTTCATTGAATTCTTGCTTTAATTTATTATCTGAAACCTTACCAACGGTGCCATGATAAGATGAATATTTACCATTCCGATGGCAGTTATATAGGCCTACCTGGACGTCCAATTCACGCATTAACTTCCGAATCGTGTCACCCGACAAGTGTAAGTTAAGTTTATCTAAAGCGGCTTGAATGCGGCGATAGCCCGCAGTCCAACGCCCACGAATCTGAAACTGTTGAGCAATTTGAAGAATCACTTGCTTAACTTCAGTATATTTATCATGGTGGTTAGCTATTCGTTTCCGCTCATCGTGATAAGTAGCCTTGGGAAGTTCAATGGCTTTAAGAAGGTCACCAATCTTATAACGCTGCTTCTTGGGTAGTGATGATTGATCGTCCCTGATCTGATCCACTATTTGGGTTTTCTTCCGGGCTTTGAGGGTCCGAACAGGGACAGCGATTTTTTTAAGAGATCACGCTCCAACTTGGTGTTATAGAGTTCTTGGTTCTTCTTCGCTAATTCTTCCTTTAATTGTTCCACTTCACTCTTATTGGCGAGCTGGCGGATTTGTTTTTTAGTACGTTTCACTTTTGACGGCCTACCTTTCGGGTGAGGCTTCAAAGCTGTAATCCCGTCTCGTTTAAATTGTGTGCGCCAAGCAGAGACCTGTGCCGCTAAGATATCAAAACGAGCCGCTACTTCGGCCATTGAATCCTCATGAGTTTGATAGTAGTCTATCACATTTAACTTGAAGTCGGTGGTAAAGGTTCGCTTCTGACGACGACGTTTAAGGCCATTAATCCCATTCAAACGGTATCGCTGAACCCACTTAGCTATTTCTCGTCTATTAATCTGATACTTTTTGCTTAAATCATAAGCACTTTGTGAAGTTGACAGGTATTCATGGACAATCTGTGCCTTCAATTCTGATTTATATTTGACCATATGAAAAGTGCCCCACAATCATTAGATTTCTTGTCTAACAATTGTAGGGCACTTCATGGTTAAGAGACCGGAAATGCTCTTTTTCTTTTGTCCATAATTCAACTGGCTTCTGATTATTACTTTGCGATTTCTCATGATTAAGCCGTTTGGCTAGTCGATCAACGATATCATTCAAATCATTGATGGTGCTAAATTCTCCATCATATGGTTTTAATCGTCCCATTGTTCTTGCCAAAGCTTCAACACAACCTTTAGTTTGCGGCCTAAATGGTCGGCAAGCGATTGGATGAAATCCGGCGTCATGACTAAATGATAGGAATCGTTCATTAAATCGATGATGATGAAAGTCACTTAATTTATGGTCAACGACAGTTGACATATTATCAAACCAGATTTCTTTAGGAATTCCACCAGTAGCCTTAAGGGCCTCAAATAAACATTTGAATAAAGTATCTTGCTTCTGATCCAGGGTTAATTTTAAGAACTTAAATTTTGAATAGGGCAGGACGTACAAAAAAATACTGAAAGTATGTGGAACCCCATTTTGGTCAGTCATTGTAACCTGTTCTTTCCAATCAACTTGAGCACTTAGTCCCATCGTATGTTCAACTCTAATCGTGGCTTTCTTAGTTTGTGCTTTGCGAAAATGGCGACAATAATCTTTAACGATGGTGTATTTACCTGTAAAACCTTTTTCAACGATAAAATCATAAATTGCTCTAGCAGAACACCCTGCGGTGTATTTATCTTTAATGATGTCTTGAAATCCATCTAACTTACTACGACGCTTTCGTTGATTTCTAACTATTGTTTCACCATTTTGAGCTCGTAAATATGCAGTTTTTACTGTTCGTGGATCAACACCGTATTGTCGTGCAATAGCGGAATAATTTGGTTTTATTTTCTCTACCACAAAATATCTCATCCTTTCGTAAACGTCTTTTCGCATACTCATCACTTCCTCAAAAGATTGATAAAGTGAGTATACAAAAAATGTAGGAAAACCGACAATTTTAAACCGCCGATTTCCTACATTTTACTTCCGACCTTTACAAATTACTTTAAATGGTGTTTCATCCATATGAATTACCGGTTCTTTTTTGACTAATCCTTGTAAATAATCATACAGTGGTTCAAGGTAAGTTTGACTAACTTTAATGATGTTCGCCGCCAATAATCGGGCATCAACTTGTAAGCCGATGGCTTGCCAAAGCTTAATTTGACGATGAAACGGTAATGCAAGATTAAACTTCAATTCTGCTACTTTTGCTAAAATAGTACTCGAAAAGTAACTATGCGGTAAAAGACTTTGGGGCATCTCGCTACTAATTAATACCTCGCTACCATTAGGATTAATACACTCATCACACTTATATGTTTCTTGAATCAAGTTCACACAATATAATTCAGCTGGCTTTAACCGAGCTTCTCGACTATAAATGTGTTGACCTATTCTTTTCATTAATTGATGACAGTGAGGACAGTTAGTATCTTTTAATGAGATGACTTCGTTAACCTGTGGTAAGCCATCTAAAAAAGTGGTCCGCTGACCAGATTGCTTTGCTTTCCGGTGACGCACCACTTGCTTTATTTTCTTTTCAGTCACTTTCGTGACTGAAATATCAGGATCTTGAAGTTGATCCATTTCTTGCTCACTAAATAATGATTGTTGTCCATTCACTACGGACTCCATTATTTCAGCTTTTTTCCCAAATATTTGGTTCCGCTGAAGTTTAATGATTGTCATTAATTGAGCAATTTTTTCATTGGCATCAGCTAATTGCTGTTTAAGTTCTTTGATTTGTTCTTCTGCTGTTTGTTTCATGGTACGTCACCTCCTTTGAATTATTCTTTGGTAATTATATCAAAGAATTCTTCTTTTAAATAGAGGTAACTCAATAAAAGCTTCCCGGCTGAACAGTTTGAATTTTACGAATTGGTAATGGGTTCAGTCCTTGCAATAACCAGTCGAGCTGTTGAGCGGATAATTCTTTGGCTTCATTACTGTTTCTCGGCCAAATAAGGTGGCCATTTTCAAACCGTTTATAGAGCATAATAAAGCCCTCACCATCCCAAAATAATCCTTTAAAGCGATCACTACGTCCACCGCAAAATAAAAAAAGCGAATTGCTATATAATTCTAGTCCATAGCTTTCGGCAATCACCATTACGAGCCCATCAATGCCCTTTCGCATGTCGGTTTTGCCGCAGACTAAATAAATATGATCTGGATCATGCCAATTAACGAGCATAACGAATAACCACTTTGGCGATATCTGAAGCTAAAATAGAATTAGTTCCCTTAAAAATAGTTAATTCGACTTCATTTACATTGATTTTTACGGCAGGGCGTGCGGTAAAAACATGCTTCTTAAAATAACTTGCTTTATTTTTGAAAACTGGGGTAATAATTTCATTTTGTTCTGTCATACATAAAAATCTCCTTACTGATGTTAGTCTCAGTATAGGAGATTCGGGGTAGCCAGAGCTAGACGTACTGTTATTGACTGCTTACTTTTGAATGGCGTCTTCCTTTATCATCATGCCAAGTGACACGTGCTTGCCATTTTCCGTAAACTTTCTTTATTGAAGTCATACTTGTCCCTCCATTATTAAATTGTGTATAATGAAAGGGTTGATAGAATTTGTTTGGACGCAATTAATATCAAACCTTGGTCCACTGACAGTTGCAGCTGTCAGTGGGCTTTTTTAGTTTAAATAGCTTTTTACGTCATCAATTTAGTTGGACGATTAATTTTTAGCTTTTATTTAGTCTCTTTAATTGATTGATTATTTCTTGGTTTTGCTTAATAGTTATCCAATTTTGCTGTTTGATCATTCGTAATTCATGAAAAAGGGCTTTTGTATCATTACTTGTAAAAGTAGGATAGGCACCCGTTAATTTTTCAGCAACCGCTATATCTTTTATAGATTCGAGAACCTCGTCATCTAAACTTTCTAAACGATTTTCTTTAATATATTTATCTTTGTCTTTAGCAAATCCATCTTTACCGTTGAAAATACTCATTTTTACTTTCATCCCATCTTTTCAATTTTTACGTTTTTGCGGAGATTAAATCTATACCCTTTATATGCGAAAATTAAACCACGCTTTACACGATAATTATCTATCGCATCTATTAAATATAAATATTCTACATCTACATTACAATAATCAGAAATGTCTTCTAAGTTCCAAATATCATGCTGATAACAATAAATTAATTTATCTAAACTTACTGCTCTCATCATTGCTAATGAACGGGCTTTATGCTCTTACTTCCGACCATCTGGGGTATCCTTGGTAACAATATCTCTGGCCGTCGTATTATAGTGAGCAATTTCTTCTTGAAGAATTTCGTACATCTTTATATCAGAATTTGCCCGATTTAAATAAACATTCGTATCAATATTTAACCCAGTTAAATTATCTGGCATATTTTTTGGGGAAAATTAATAGTAAGATGCGGATATTCACTAGCTAATCTTCGTAAGTATACATGATTATCAATTCTGAGCTTTCTTAAGATTTTCAATAAAATTAATAAGATGATTATAGCATATCATTGATTATACTTTTTTCGTCAAAAGTGTAATAAAGTATTAACTGTTGAAACGAGGTGCAATTATGCCTAATGAATTAGTGCCATTAAATATCAAGCATTCTATCCTTGATTTACGTGTACGAGCTGGTATGTCATAAACTCAAGCTGCCAATAAACTTGGTATTTCAGAGCTTGCTCTAAGGAAATGGGAAAATGATTTTAGCGTACTTTCATACAAAGATATGTTACGTATTTCTAAATTGTATGGCGTACCATTAGATTATATTTTTTGGGCCTAATAACGCTTTTAGCGAAATAAATTCATAAAAATACCTATGTAGATGAAGAAGATTACCAAGTAATTTTTCAATCTGTACTGTTATTGACTGCATACTCTGTTTTCTGTTAAAATACCCCATCCTTTAAAGCATAACTAAAGCTAGTCTCTTTTTTCTTGTCTGGTAAGTTTTTTCTAGGTACTATTACATAGATGGAGGGATTTTTAAATGATTAAAGTTCGTCAAATATCTACAAAGTCAAATGATTTCAAAAATATCAAGCGGGTTTATAATACCGTGTTTCCACAAAATGAACTTTTACCATTATCTTTACTTAAAATGCGTGCTAAAGCAGGAAAAGCAGAATTTTGTAGCATCTATAATGAAGAGGGAAAATGGGTTGGCTTTTTCTACACAGTCTACAACAAGCGCATCGCCTATATTTTCTTTCTGGCAATTGATCCTCACTATCATGGACAGGGCTTGGGTAGTGCGACGCTAACCGCGATCAAAGAACGATATACTGGAAAGCAGATTACACTTAGCGCTGAACGCCCAGATCCTCAAGCACCTAATAACGAACAACGAATCAGACGGCATCGTTTCTACGCCAAAAATGGTTTTGGCAAAACGGGTCTTTATACCGTTGAAAAGGATAATGAAAAATTTAATCTTTTAAGTATACAATCAAGCGTGAATCCACAATTTTACCAACAGTTGATGGATAATTATCTGACTAAACATCGCCGCCATTATTTACCATATAAGATTGTTAAAGAGTAAAAAAATCCCCACTACCTGCATGAGTAGTGAGGATTTTTTTAGTCTTTCCGATCTTTAATTTTGAATGATAAGAGCAGTGCTACCACAATTAAGATAATTGCAAAGTAAATGCCATAGTGGAAACCATTGGTAAAGCGAACAGTTTCAGATCCACTAATAGAAGAACTCCCCCAAGCTAAGCAACTAGTAGCTAGGGCTGTTGCAAGAGCACCGATAACCTGTTGCATCGTATTCATGATTGTACTGCCGTCTCCGGATTCGAATCCAGAAAGCGTACTTAGAGCACTAGTTTGTGCGGGAGACATTGCTAAAGGACAACCAATCATTAAAATAACATGCGCGCATACAACGTAGATAATGGGACTATGCGGTGTGGTAAACGCCAGCATCAAAGCACCGAATAAGGCAAGGACAAAACCAATTAAAACAGGACGTTTAGCCCCGATACTATCGTAAAGGCGACCTGCAATTGCAGAAGTAGCTGCATTAATAATTCCACCAGGGAGCATTACTAGTCCAGTAAGAGCAACGGAAACTAAGAGCCCTCGTTGATAGAATAACGGTAAAAGATACATCGTCGACAGAATAATTCCAAAGTCAAGCATCACGATTGAAGAACCGATTGTGAAGGCTGGATACTTAAAGATACGAAGATTTAAAATTGGTTCTTCCAGATGAAGTTGGCGATGGGTGTAAAAGATTAAGACAATAATTCCGATTATTAAAGCACTGAGAA
Source organism: Limosilactobacillus reuteri (assembly GCF_003072625.1). Lineage (NCBI taxonomy): Bacteria > Bacillati > Bacillota > Bacilli > Lactobacillales > Lactobacillaceae > Limosilactobacillus > Limosilactobacillus reuteri. The sequence continues at coordinate 1,373,040 of NZ_CP027805.1, read as the reverse complement.
CTGTAGGTGAAGTCCAACCATCTTCACTAGCCAAACTAGCACCAATAACAAGTCCTGAACAACCTACTGCAGATTCAATAATTGAGAGTATATCAACATGCGGCTTAGTAATTTCACCAACATTTTCTAATGAAGTGATAGCAAAGATCAAGGCAATAAATAAAAACGGAATAAATAACCAGAAGATCCATTGCCATGATAACTTAGCAAGAATTAGCCCGGTTAAAGTAGGACCGATTGCAGGTGCAAACATAATTACGAGGGCACATATTCCTAGAACCGCTCCAATTTGTTTCGGTGGGAAGATTTGCATTACCACTGCAAACATTAGTGGAAGAATTAAGCCTGTTCCGATCCCTTGAATCATTCGCCCAATCAACAAAATAGTAAAATTATGCGCTAAGGCAGAAATACAAGCCCCAACCATGAAGTCAATTAATGCAAAAATAATGACTTGGCGGGTCGTAAACCATTTAGTAATAATACTGGACAGTGGCAAGATAATCCCAATAATTAACATATATCCAGTAACTAACCATTGAATTGTTGATGTACTTACTTGAAAAGCGGTCATCAATTTTGGCAAGGCGATGTTTAATGAAGTCTCACTAAACATTCCGACAAAAGCTCCCAGCAGCATACTAACCATCATTAATCCTGGGTGCGCTGCTTGCTTACGAGCTTGTAAAGCATTTTCCATAAATATAAAAACTCCTTTTACCCTAAAAATTGCACAAGGATTAGTCTAGCAAATCGTGCTATCTGCTCGTAAGTTATTTTTTTAATAACTAATAATCTTAAGTATATTGATTAAGATTATTAAGTTAGGTTTAGCGTTTTCAAATTCGAGCTTTTCGGGATAAAAAATTCTATTCAGTGATAATAGGAATTTAAAAATAAATGATTTAAAAGGTCCCGCAATAATCTCAAAATAGCGTCGTTGCTTGTATCCTCATTTTATTCCTGGTAGATCAGAACAGAATATTTAAATAAATAATTTGACCACAACATATAGTGTTTTGAATGTCAACACTTCCTATAAGTTGTATTTTGAGCTATGATAGATAACGTTAATTACGAGAGGGGAAATAAAAATGAAAGTGCAAATAATTGATAAGAAGGATCTTAAAAGTTTGACAAGTATTCAAGTAGTTAAACGTGATGGAACAGTTACACCATTTTATTCCTACAAGATTAACCTTGTTTTAAATGCGCTCAATGCTGACGAGCAGACTAGCCAAAGTGTTTATGTTACCTTATTGGATGCCTTACTTAATCAAACAACTGTCACTACTAAAAAGATTGCGGATCTCTTTGTTCAAGGACTGGTCAAGGCTAATCATGAAGAATTGGCAAAAGTTTACCGTGATTATCGCCAGCATGATGAAGAAGCATTTGCCGAAGCTACTAATCCCCAAAATAAGTTAGAGCAGCTTTTCGACCGAAACTCACGGATTGTTCACGAAAATGCTAATAAAGATAGTCATGTTTTTAATACGCAACGGGACCTTGAAGCCGGAGTCGTGAGCCGTGCATTGGGATTACGGATGCTTCCTGGTATTGTAGCTAAGGCGCATTTTCGTGGTGATATTCACTGGCATGACCTTGACTATTCACCGGTAACGCCTGAAACTAACTGTTGTTTAATTGACTTTGATGAGATGTTTAAGCATGGATTTAAGATTGGTAATGCTTGGGTTTCTTCACCACGCTCGATTCAAACAGCAACTGCGCAGATGTCGCAGATTATTGCTAACGTGGCGTCTCTGCAATATGGGGGATGTTCTGCTAATCGGATTGATCAATTATTAGAACCATATGCAAAGCTAAATTACGAAAAGCATATGAAGGATGCCGAAGAGTGGATAGTACCAGAGAAACGAGAAGAATTTGCTCGTGAGAAGACAAAAAAGGATATTTACGATGCAATGCAGGCTTTAGAATACGAGATTAATACCCTTTATTCTAGCCAAGGTCAAACTCCATTTACGACCATTAACTTTGGCTTAGGGACAAGCTGGATTGCCCGGGAGATCCAAAAAGCCATTTTGAAGATCCGGATTAAGGGTCTTGGTAAGGAACATCGTACAGCTATTTTTCCTAAATTAACTTTTACTATTAAACGAGGCTTAAATCTTGACCCTGAAGATCCTAATTATGATATCAAGCAACTAGCGCTTGAGTGTTCAACGAAGCGGATGTATCCAGATCTTTTGATGTATGACAAGATTAAGGAATTAACGGGGAGCTTTAAGACACCAATGGGTTGCCGTTCGTTCTTACAGGGATGGACAGATCCAGAAACTGGCAAAGAAGTAAACTCAGGCCGGATGAATTTAGGGGTAGTGACAGTCAACTTGCCACGGATTGCCCTGGAGGCTCATGGCGATAAGCAACTATTCTGGGAAATTTTTCAAGAGAAGATGAATATTTGTAAGATTGCCTTGGATTACCGGATTAAGCGTACTAAAGAAGCTAAGCCAGAAAATGCTCCCCTTCTTTATATGTATGGTGCATTTGGTAAACGGCTAAAGAAGACTGACAGTGTCGATGAAGTCTTTAAGAATAGTCGGGCGACCGTTTCACTAGGTTATATTGGTTTATATGAAGTATGTACGACTTTCTATGGGTCAAATTGGGAGCATAATAAAGAAGCACATGACTTTGCGATTGCAATTACTAAGGCAATGCATGATTTATGTGCTGAATGGGAAAAAGAAGAAGGATACCATTTTAGTCTCTATTCCACTCCTGCTGAATCGTTAACAGATACATTCTGCCAAGATGATTTGAAGAAGTTTGGGCGAGTTGAAGATGTAACAGATAAGGAATACTACACAAATAGTTTCCACTATGATGTTCGTAAACATCCGACACCATTTGAAAAGCTATCATTTGAAGAGGCTTTTCCTAAGTATGCGGCTGGTGGCTTTATTCATTATTGCGAATATCCCAACTTACGCCAAAATCCAAAAGCTTTAGAAGCAGTTTGGGACTGGGCATATGATCACGTCGGTTATTTGGGAACAAATACTTCAATTGATCAGTGCTTTAAGTGTGGCTTCAAAGGTGAATTTGAAGCAACTGCTCGCGGCTTTAAATGTCCACAGTGTGGGAACCATGACCCAGCAACCTGTGATGTTGTTAAGCGGACATGTGGTTATCTTGGCAACCCTCAGCAGCGGCCAATGGTTCATGGACGGCATGAGGAAATTATTCACCGAGTTAAACATATGAATGCTGGAATGATTAAGAATGCAGCTGAATTTGAGCAACAGCGGCAAATGGATAATAAGGCTCATGCTCACATTACTGGTGATCAAATTTAATTAATTATCAAAAGGCCAGTTGCCCGCAAAGCTACCGGCCTTTTATTATATAGGAGGAAAAAGAAATGGCAGAAACACGATTACCCCGTAACCCTAAACCACAAGAATGGTTAGCGAAGGATCATTCACTACAATATATTGCAGACTATAAGCCTTTCAATTTTGTTGATGGGGAAGGGGTCCGGTGTAGTTTATATGTTAGTGGATGCCTTTTTAACTGCCCCGGATGCTATAATAAGGCGGCGCAGAATTTTCATTATGGACAGCCATACACCCAGGATTTAGAAGACCAGATTATCGAAGACCTTTCGCAGAGTTATGTTCAAGGATTGACTTTATTGGGTGGCGAACCATTCCTTAATACTCAGGTTTGTCTGAAGTTAGTTAAACGGGTTCGGAAAGAATTCGGTCACGAAAAGGATATTTGGTCTTGGTCTGGTTATACTTGGGAAGAATTAATGAAGGAGTCGAGCGATAAACTAGAACTTCTACACTACCTCGATATTCTAGTCGATGGTCGATTCTTGCTGGCTAAAAAGGACCTTACTCTTCAGTTTAGGGGAAGTTCTAACCAACGAATTATTGATGTTCCGCAATCTCTTCAAACGGGGAAAGTGGTTATTTGGGATAAGCTTGTTCATTAGAGGAGGAAATGATGGCAAAAATTTGGAAGAAAGAGCCAGCATGGTTAGAGAAAAAACGTCAACTAGCAGTTATATTGCAATCACGGTTCCCGACTTTACCTGGTCAAGAAGAATGGGTAGATCACTGGCAAAAGAAAGCAACTGGTGTAAGCAGGGGTTGGCTTTCTTTACAAGAGGGCAGCTTAACTGCAATGCCTCTTGAAGAAGCGGTTAATGAATACTCAACACTATTACAAGAAAATCTAATGGAGAAGGCCATCTTTTGGCAGGATAACCAGTTAGCGGCCATGCATCTTGCAAATATTGATTGTGGACAGTTTATATATTTGCGTCCACAAATTACTCAGGAGCGTCCAATTGTCTTTAGTCCCCACCTTAACTCTGCGAATACTCACAATATTATTATCATCAGTGCGGGGGCTAATGCGGTAATTGAAGAACGGATGGTTAATGATACGTTATTACCATCATATGAAGGGACGGAGATTTTAGTCGGAGCTAACGCGCACGTTACGTACCGGCAGGTAAATCGCTCGACCAGTAAAAATGTCTATCGGACAATCCATGCATACCAAGCCCATGGGTCAACATTGCAGTTTGAAGTAGTGAGTCAAGTTCAAGCTAAAGCTACTGTTGATCTTTATAGTTTTCTGGATGGTCAAAATACTCAATGGGCGACAACAATTGCTTTAAGCGGAACGCAGCAGTTAACCGCACTGGTTGATGGTTTTGGTAAGGGAACTTCTGCCACTCTTACCCAATATCGGGATTCAGAAATGGTCACTGGAGCACCTTTTAAAGTAAAAGCCGGCGAACCACTGTCAATTAGCGAAGATATCCATCCGTTAAAAGAATTAGCTAGTAGTGAGCGTTGGCTAAAACAAATAATGACTGCTGAATAGGGCTAAAGTTAATTACAGCAATGTTACAAGAAAACATTAATCACGAAAAATAAGTCGTTGAAATTCTTCTTTATAAGAAAAATTCAGCGACTTATTTATTATTATGTTACAAATTTTGGCTAATTCTGGGGAAAAGTTAGTCAAACCTAAGTTACTATCAGGACGTGGCCGAGGTTGATTTGCTTGACAGACTATTAAAATTTTTATTACAAAGTATTACAAAAATCAACCGAATTGATATTTCGGAGTAATCCGCATGTAATTTTGGGGGAGTATAGTAATAGGCGTTGAGAGATATGAGGACTCAACAACTTAAACTAAATTAAACTAATAAATAACTAATTAATAAAAAGTATTTTATGAAAAGGATGGGATTTTTTTTATGAAGTTAACTAAAAACATCGCGAAAATCACTGCTGCCGTTGCAGGTGCTGTTGCCTTGGGAACATTTGCTACTGCAACTACTGCTAATGCTGATTCTGTTTACACGGTGCAAAGTGGTGATACCTTATCAAGTATTTCCTATAAGTTAGACCATGACTTAACTTATGTTGACTCTTTAGCTTCGACTAATCAAATTGCCAATAAGAACTTAATTTATGTTGGTCAAAAGTTAGTAATTAAAGATGACGGTGAAGTAACCCAAGCAACTGCTCAACAAGCTGCTACCTTACCGGAAGCATCTCAAGCTCCAGTAGTTGCTAGCCAGGCTCCTGTAGCAACAAGCCAAGTACAATCATCAGCTGCACCGGTTTCTGCTCCTGCTCAATCACAGGCTCCAGTACAATCTCAAGCACCGGTTCAATCAGTAGCTCCACAACAATCAACTGTTTCAGCTGCTGCTCAACAAAGCTACAGTGCACCAGTACAAACACAAGCTGCTAGTTCAAACTACAGCTCAAATGTTAGTGGTAATGATGCTGCTGCTAAGGCTTGGATCGCAGCTCGTGAATCAGGTGGTAGCTACAGTGCTCGTAACGGTCAATACGTTGGTAAGTACCAATTATCAGCTTCATACTTAAATGGTGACTACTCAGAAGCTAACCAAGAACGAGTAGCTGACCAATACGTAACTAGCCGTTATGGTTCCTGGAGTGCTGCTCAATCATTCTGGCAATCACATGGTTGGTACTAAAATTCAATAATTAGTTTTAGTAATAGGATAATTGTCTCTATAAGAGGTAGTTATCCTATTTTATTTAAATAAATCGCCGTTTGTAAAATTAAGTTAGAAAAATAGAAAAGCCATTTGTGGTAGACTTTTGAATACCCCTAAACAAAAGAAAGGAAACCACAAATGACTTACACCCATCTTACCACAAACGAGCTGACAATCATCGCCCATTCTTTCGTGCAAAAGCTTAAAGCGTACCGAGTGGCCCAAATGATCAACCGTTGCGCCGAAACCGTTTATCGCGTTTATCGTTACCTGGAAACCGGTGCCTCAATTGCTGATTATCAAGATCACTATACGCGCAATAAGCAACGTTGTGGCCGAAAACGTACTCAGTTGTCACTGGCTGAACTCACTTATATCAACGACAAAATTGCCCAGGGGTGGACGCCTGATACCATTATTGGGCGCGCTGAGCGCCCAATTAGTTGTAACCGGCGAACTCTTTACCGGATGTTTGAACGTGGCCAGTTCGGCTTCGATGTCCGTTCCTTGCCGATGCGAGGTAAGCGGCACCCGAATGGCTATGTCGAGCGCCGCGGGAAGGCTGGCCAATTGGGGCGAAGTATTCACGAGCGTGCCAAGGACTTTCCGCACTATGCCACTGAATTTGGGCACCTTGAAGCTGATACCGTCCAAGGCAAAAGGCACCAAGGGGCGGTAATGACCCTGACCGAACGCCAATCGAAGGTCGAAATTGTACTCAATGTGCACGAAAAGACGGCTGATGCGATTAACCAACACTTAAGTCAGTGGCTTCGGAAATTCCCGCGGTACTTCTTCAAATCGATTACCTTTGACAACGGAAAAGAATTCGCCGGCTGACGCGAGATTGCCAATCAATTTGACCTTCACACTTACTTTGCCGAGGTTGGTGCTCCCAATCAACGAGGGCTGAACGAAAACAACAACGGTCTTTTACGCCGGGATGGCTTAACGAAACAGCTAGATTTCCGCAATCTTCCTGATGAATTGGTAACCCAACTGATGAGTAAGCGAAATAACCTGCCCCGTAAATCACTAGGCTATCGAACTCCATATGAAGTATTCATGTCTTACGTCACTGATGAGCAACTATTTTCTTTCTAACTTAAATTGACATTTCGGGAATGAAAAAAAGTTAATATTATTTTCATATTAATCTAAAAACTATACTATAATAGAAGTATTCGAATGATGAAAGGATGAGATCCATGTCAAAAGAGAGTCAGATTATTGATACAAAATCATTATATGTAAACCCTGACCGCGGTGTTGCAACGTTAAACTATAGTCAAAATTACTTTACTGATATTCCTTCATTAATTAATAGTGATGAAGTAAAGGAAATTATCCGTCTGTATTTAGCTTCACGTAACCCGGATAATGATGATGATGCTTTTGATAATGCGACTATTAATAAGTTTGTTGATATTTTGAAGAAAGTTCTGTTTGACGATGACAGTGCTTTTGATGAATATGATCCTAAAGATATTCTTGAAAGTGTCGAAGAATTATATTCATACTATCGTTCATTATTACGGGTATCAGTAATTAATCTTAGTGATAATCAGATTATCGGGAATGAATTCCGGACCATTGATACTCAATTCAACGACTTAGTGCGTAAAGCATACCGGATCCTCGAAGAAAAGCTCCAAGGTTTTGAAAACCGGACTTATCGACAAGTTAATGCGGCAACTAACGCAACAATTTTAGTTCAACAACAAGATTGGAAAATTCCAGCTGGTTATGAAGAATTAAAGGATATTGATTTTATTAATACCGTGATGCTTCGTCCACCAATGATGATGCACACTAAGAGTAACAAACGGGAAGGGGTCTTTTCTGAAGTAAAAGATAACCCGATCGAACGTTTTCGTGGTGAACATGGTAAGTGGTATTGTTACCCAGCAAAGATTGGTGAAAGTTTAGCCTTTATTTACTTCAATGTTGATTACTTGGTAAACGGAATTGCTCTTTCGAACTTATTTGAAATTGCATCCCCTGATGAGATTAAGGGGCAAAAACCTGACATGATCCTTCTTTTCGGTCTAAAAGAAACAGAAGGCATGGTTTCTCATTACTATCGTGACGAAAAGAATGATTTGTGGGTTGGTGAAGTACCTTACACAGATAAGACTACTTACTTTGGTTACATGAAGAAGATGTGCTTGACGCTCCATAACCTTCATCAAATTTACAATGGTCGCCTGCCAATTCACGGATCCATGTTGAAGATTAAATTTACTAATGGTAAAGAAAAGAATGTTGTTTTCTTCGGTGATTCAGGTGCTGGAAAGTCAGAATCAATTGAAGCATTGCAAGAATTAGCTGACGATAAGATTGTCAGCATGGAGACAATCTTTGATGACATGGGAAGCTTTACCCTTACTGATGGTGAACCAGGGGTATATGCTCAAGGAACAGAAACTGGTGCCTTTGTTCGTCTTGATGATTTGAGTAGTGCCGTTGCCTTCAATAACATGGACCGTGGTGTTTACCTTAATCCTGAACAAAAGAATGCCCGGGTTATTATTCCTGCTGATACCTACGAAAATGTAATCAAACATCACCATATTGATATGTGGCTATACGCTAACAATTATAGTGATGAAGTTGGTATTCATCGTTTTGATACAAAGGAAGAAGCAGAAAAAGTATTTATTGCTGGACAACGGAAGGCTCTTGGAACAACTGATGAAGTTGGAATGAGCAAAACATTCTTTGCTAACCCATTTGGTCCGGTTCAAGAACCAGAATTAACTAAGCCAATTATTGACAAGGTCTTTACAAAGCTATTTGACCAAGATGTATACGTTGGAGAAATCTTTACTCACCTTGGTAATGACAAGTCAAAGGATGCTTTGAAAGAATCAGCTCAAGAATTGCTTGATGTTTTGATGAATAATTAAGATTACGATTAAGACAATTTTGTCATCGCCCTGTAACAAACAGTCTGTTACAGGGCGATTTTTGTGTCGTCAAGAAAAAATGAGCAGTTTTTTTGAATAATTTTTACATGAGATAATTCTAGTTATAATTTTACAAGTCACTCAAAAGCGATTAAATCAACGTTTAAGCGACTATAAAAAAATCAGCGAACGTTTGTTACAAAAAATTACAGAAATAACGAAATTTGATAAGTCCTAGTAACCCGCTCGTAACCCGCTCGTAACCCTAATCCTGTATAGTAGTTATCGTTGAAATGAGTTATTTGATTAATTAAGAGAAAAGGATGGATTGAATTTATAATGAAGTTATCTAAGAAAGTAGCCAAGATTACAGCAGCGATTACTGGTGCAGTTGCATTAGGAACAGTAGCTACTGCAACGACTGCAAACGCCGACAGTATTTACACGGTGCAAGCAGGTGACACCCTTTCTGGGATTTCTTACAAGTTAGGTCACGATCTAACTTTTGTAGATACATTAGCAAACAATAATAATATTGCTGATAAGAACTTGATTTACGTTGGTCAACAATTAGTAATCAAGAATGATGGTGAAGTTGCACCAGCTACTCAAGAAGAAGTTGCTACTTTACCAGCCGCAAATGTTGCACCACAAGCAGATACACAAGCTACACCTGCTGAAAATCAAGCACAACAAAACCAACAAGTACAATCAAACCAAGAAGCACCAGTTGCTCAACAACAAGTACAAACTCCACAAACACAAAATGTACAACAACAATCTAGTGCTCAAGCATCAACTGGCTATAACTCAAATGTAGCTGGAAACGATGCTGCTGCCAAGGCTTGGATCGTAGCTCGCGAATCAGGTGGTAGCTACAGTGCACGGAATGGTCAATACATTGGTAAGTACCAATTATCAGCATCATACTTAAATGGTGACTACTCAGAAGCTAACCAAGAACGAGTAGCTGATCAATACGTAGCTAGCCGTTACGGTTCATGGAGTGCTGCTCAATCATTCTGGCAATCACACGGTTGGTACTAAAACAAGATTTAATAAAATAGATAATCAACAAATTTCAAACATACGATAAAAGAGGTTGGAAAAATTTTAGTTTTTCCAACCTCTTTTCGTTTAATTATTATAAAATTTAGCTCGGTTTTCTTATACTTCAACATTAGCAACAAGTTCAATTGGACAGTGACTTGAACCTTTGACATCTGAAAGAATCTTGGCTTCTTCAATTCGTTCTTTCCATACATCAGAAACCAAGAAGTAGTCGAGACGCCAACCTATTAGAGGAGGGTGTCTAATGACTTCAAAGTATGAAACAGAGTCGAAAGGTTACACGATGACAACCGTAATGCAGGAAGCTGCACGATGTTTATTATGTCATGATGCACCATGTTCACAAACTTGCCCAGCACATACTAATCCAGCAAAATTTATTCGAAGCGTTCTTTTTCGTAATGTCAAAGGGGCAGCTGAAACGATTCGGGAAAACAATGCGTTAGGATCAATCTGTGCGCGTGTTTGTCCAACTGAACGTTACTGTGAAAAGGCATGTACTCGGGCTAAAATCGACGAACCAATTGATATCGGTGGTATTCAACGGTATGTCACTGATATGGAGCGAAAGATGAACATGAAGATTTTTAAAGCCGGTAAGCCAAATGGGATGAGTATTGCCATCATTGGTAGTGGCCCATCAGGTTTACAGGCAGCTACGACTCTCCGTGAAAAGGGCTATGCAGTTGATATCTATGAAAAAGCTGCTAAGGCTGGCGGTTACTTGACCTACGGCATTCCTGAGTATCGGTTGCCGGAAGAAATTGTGGATTATGAAGTTCAACGAATTGTCGACCTTGGTGCGCACATTATCTATAACACAACTGTTGGAAAAGATATTTCAATGGATGATCTTAAAGCTCGTTACAATGCAGTAATTGTTGCTATTGGGACAAGTGAAGCAAAGATGCTTCCAATGTTTGAACACAATATCTGTACTGAATCAGCAATCTCATTTTTAGCCCGGGCAAAAGAAAGCAAGGGCAATTTAGAAGATCTTCCACAAAATGTTTTGGTTATTGGTGGTGGGGATGTTGCAATGGATGTTGTAACAACCTTAAAGAAGCTTAACGTTCCTTATGTCACCGATGTTGTTTATGAGCAGTTTGATGAATTCAAAGCTTCTAAAAAGGAACTTGCCGGTGTTCAAGAAGCTGGTGTAACAATTGTTGATGGTTACGTTCCAAAAGAAGTTCATCAGAATCGTGCTACCTTTACTCACCGGAAGATTAAGAGTGAATTAACTATTACTGCTGATAAGATCATTTTAGCAGTTGGTCAAAAAGCTAATGCAGAAGGACTAGACATTGACTTACAGCATAATGAAATTCCATTCCGTGAACCACGATTCCGGACAAAGGATCCTAAAGTCTTTGCGACTGGTGATATTGTTGCCGGAGATAAAACCGTTGTGGTAGCAGTACAGAAAGGAAAAGAAGTAGCCGAAGAAATAGACCGGTTGTTAGGAGGACAAGAAAATGATTAAAAAAGATTTATCTGTAGACTTTTTAGGCGTTCGTTTTGAAAATCCATTTTGCTTGTCGTCCTCACCTGTTGGGAACTGTTACGAAATGTGTAAGAATGCGTATGACGCTGGTTGGGGCGGTATCGTATATAAGACTTTATCACCAACACACTTTAAGATTGATGAAGTTTCTCCCCGGTTCGATGAATTAGCCAAGGAAGACATGCATTTTGTTGCCTTTAAGAATATGGAACAATTATCAGAACACCCCTTGGAGCAGGACTTAGCTGATATGCGACGGTTAAAAGAAGAGTATCCCAATAAGGTCTTGATCGCTTCGATTATGGGTGAAACCTTGGAAGATTGGACCAACCTGGCCAAGTTAGTGACTGAGGCTGGGGCTGATATGATTGAACTAAACTTCTCTTGTCCGCAGATGACTTCTCATACCATGGGATCTGATGTAGGAACTAATCCAGAATTATGTAAGAAGAATTGTGAAGCTGTTAAACGTGGGACTAGCCTTCCAGTTCTTGCGAAGATGACACCAAATATTACGACGATGGTTCCGATTGTTAAGGCATGTCTAGAAGGAGGGGCAGATGGCTTCTCCGCAATCAATACTGTTAAATCAATTGTTGATGTTGATCTAAAGAAGAAGATTGGTTTACCAAATATTGATGGTAAATCTTCTGTTTCTGGATTATCTGGGAAAGCTGTTAAGCCAATTGCTTTACGTTTCTTACAACAATTACGGTCAGCAGCCGGCCTTGAACAACTACCGATTTCTGGAATTGGGGGAATTGAGACCTGGGAAGATGCTGCTGAATTTATTCTTTTGGGTGCCACTACTCTCCGAGTTACAACTGCGATCATGGAATATGGTTATCGGATCATTGATGACCTTACTAATGGTTTAATGCATTTACATGGAAGAACAACATGTAGACCACCTTCAAGATCTTGTCGGCTTAGCTAATAAGAATATTATTCCTACTAACCAACTTGACCGAAATTACAAGGTTTACCCTAAGATTGATTGGGATAAGTGTATTGGTTGTGGCCGTTGCTTTATCTCATGTCAAGATGGTGCCCATCAAGCTTTAACTTGGGATGATGAAAAACGGCAACCAGTTTTTGATAAGAGTAAGTGTGTCGGTTGTCAACTTTGTGCACTTGTTTGTCCTGTGGGGGCTATTAAGTTAGGCCTTGTTGAGATTAAGCCGGGTCACAAAGGTAATCCAGCAGAAATCGATGTAGGATCTCAACGTCTTCATCGCTATCACCCGGTAAAGGCTAATCAAGAAAATTAATTATTAGTTTCCTTATTTCAAAATATATGAAAAATCGAACTGCAACTTTGTGAAATGCAAAATTGTAGTTCGGTTTTTAGCCTTATTATGTCACATTGTAACTCTTAAATTACTGCAAGGGGCTCTTTTTTAGTTGGTGATGGAAACTCTTTTTGTAAAGCAAGTAACTCATCATCACTTAGTTCAATATTACCAGCTACAACATTTTCTTCAGCATGTTTTGGGCTGCTGCTCTTTGGAATAGCAAGGACATTTCCAATTCTTAAGACCCACGCAAGCATAATCTGATTGACGGTTGCATGGTGATTTGCGGCAATTTCTTTTAGTAGCGGATTCTCGGTTAACTTTCCAGATAAGCTGTCATCCTGTGCAAGCGGGGAATAAGCTATTAATGGGAGCTGATGCTGTTTCATTAAGGGAAGGAGGTCAAATTCAATTCCGCGACTATCGAGATTATAGAGATCTTCGTTGGCAACGCAATCAGTGCCATTTTTAAGGCGCCATAATTCTTCAAGATCACTGACATCGAAGTTTGAGACTCCCCATGCTTTAATCTTTCCTGCCTTTTTAACTCTCTCTAATTCGTTGACTGTTTCTGCTAACGGAATCCCACCTCGCCAGTGTAAAAGGTAAAGGTCAAAATAGTCTGTTCCTACGGCAGCTAAACTTTGGTCTAAACTATGCTCAAGTTTTGTCTTGCTGGCATTTGAAGGAAGAACTTTATCGATTAAGAATAGCTTTTCCCGACTATATGGTTTGATGGCCTCAGCGACAAGCGCTTCAGAACGACCATTGCCATACATTTCCGCAGTATCAATAGCTTGTGCGCCAGCGTCAATTGCAGTTTGAATGGCTTTAATTTCTGTGGACCGATTGACGAGAGAATTTACCATATCCCATGTTCCGATTCCAATTGCGGGCATTGAAACATTATTGATTGTGACTTTTTTCATCTTGCGCGGCTCCTTTCTATTTTCCTACTTCTATTATATTCTTTTTAGTCAATGGTCCCTAGCATATTAGGTGCATTTTAGTTGAAAGCGTTTAACATAGACAATGAATAAGAAAGAAAGGAAGCATTCTTTATGGCTAATGAATTACAAAACCGTAATAATTTATTTGATAGTTTGATGAACATGCGTAACTGGATGAACGATGATTTCTTCTCTAACCTAACTCCGGTTGCTGATCACATGAAGACAGATGTTACAGAAGATGACAAAAATTATACCGTAAAGATTGACATGCCTGGATTTGATAAGAAGGATATTCACATTAATTATGCCAATGATATTTTGACAGTTACTGGTCATCGGGATACCTTTGATGATGATGGTGATAAGGATGGCAATGTTCTGCATTCTGAACGTCGGTATGGCCAAATGAGTCGGCAATATCGTTTACCAGATGTAAATAAGAAGGATATTAAGGCTCAATATAAGAATGGTGTTTTGACAATTACTCTTCCTAAGATGGATGAGACAGATGACGACGAAAAGCATATTGATATTGAATAATTAAATTAAGCTGAGTAAAGAGTTGTGGAAAATTACTTTCTGCAACTCTTTATTTGTGCGCCCGGCATGGGTATTAGTTAGGCGGTGAAAGTCCGCTATGGGCCGTAGTAGTCGGAACCATGAGCTGAGGACAAGGGTGTCCACCGTGAGGTGGAATCTGAAGGAAGTCTAAGGCAAAGTACTGCATCGATGAACAAGAAGTAGCTATAAGGCTGAAATTAACTGGATAAGGCTGCTAGACAAGTTGAAGTCCAATACTACTCGAAGTTGGTCTCAGTAAAGCTAATGATGACATGGTACGAAAGCTAATATTCTTACCCGGGGAGATCTGGCCTACACGTTTCCGACAAGAGGAATAAGTTTAATTTCCACAGAAACAAGCGGTGCAGTGATGCAGTGTTGAGTAAGCCAGAAGTCAGCCGAGGTCATAGTAGTTTGAATAATCAGATGAAGGACTGAACGACAATAACTTGTAACTTATATCGGAGGTGTAATCAGGTGCGACAATCGCAGAAAACAGAACAACAAGCTGACCGCTTGTCGAGAATAGGTTTGGAAAACCGAAAGTACACAAGGGCGCGTAGTACCGGTTATGGTGAAGGTAAAGGTATGAGTGTCACTGTCCAAGACCTGGTCTTGGATCGCAATAACCTTAATCAGGCTTATTTGCGAGTTAAGAGAAATAAAGGAGCGGCAGGTGTTGACGATATGACAGTCAATGACCTTCTGCCATATCTCAGAGAAAATAAGACGGAACTGATAGCTAGTTTGCGTGAGGGCAAGTATAAACCAGCTCCAGTCAAACGGGTAGAAATTCCGAAGCCTAATGGTGGAGTAAGAAGACTTGGAATACCAACGGTGGTGGACCGAATGGTTCAACAAGCTGTAGCCCAAATTCTTACGCCTATCTTTGAGCGTATTTTCTCTGATAATAGCTTTGGCTTCCGTCCCCACCGTGGGGCCCATGACGCTATTTCAAAAGTAGTAGATCTTTATAATCAAGGTTATCGAAGAGTTGTCGACTTAGACCTAAAAGCCTATTTTGATAACGTTAATCATGACTTGATGATTAAGTATCTCCAACAATATATTGATGACCCATGGACACTAAGACTCATTCGTAAGTTTCTAACTAGCGGAGTCTTAGACCATGGGCTTTTCGCTAAGAGTGAAAAAGGAACCCCACAAGGAGAGCCATTGTCACCACTACTGGCGAACATCTATCTAAATGAGTTGGACAAAGAGTTGACTAGACGTGGTCATCACTTTGTGCGCTATGCGGATGATTGTAACATCTATGTTAAAAGTCAACGAGCCGGAGAACGAGTAATGCGAAGCATTACCCAGTTTCTAGAAAAGCGCTTGAAAGTTAAAGTGAACCCAGATAAAACCAAAGTCGGTAGCCCGCTACGGTTGAAGTTTCTTGGCTTTTCGTTGGGTGTAGACCACAATGGGGCCTACACCCGTCCAGCTAAACAATCGCAACAACGAGTAAAGAAAGCACTGAAGTTATTAACTAAACGTAATCGTGGAATATCTCTGACAAGAATGTTTGAAGAAATTCATCGAAAAATGCGTGGGTGGCTTCAGTACTACTCAATTGGGAAACTAACTAACTTTATTCAACGCCTTGACAAGTGGTTGAGGGTCCGAATAAGGCAGTATATTTGGAAGCAATGGAAAAAGTTTAAAACTAAGGTAACTAACTTACAGAAGTTGGGGCTGTCCCAGCATGATGTATATGTCTTCGCTAGTACCCGAAAGGGCTACTGGCGAACTGCACATAGTAAGACCTTGAGCTATTCTCTAACTAATAGAAAACTGGAACAACTCGGACTTATGAATATGTCCAAGACGCTCCAGTCAATTCAATGTGATTAAGTTGTCGAACCGCCGTATACGGAACCGTACGTACGGTGGTGTGAGAGGTCGATAATTGAACTAATCAATTATCTCCTACTCGATTTCATCCGTTTCTTGAACATATGTTTGTTTAAAGATATAATAGTATTTACTGAAACGATGGAGGTATTCTCATGATGGGGCGAACATATATGGCAATCGATTTAAAATCATTCTATGCCTCGGTCGAATGTACTGAGTGTGGGCTCAATCCTTTAAACGCTAACCTCGTAGTTGCCGATGAATCGCGAACTAGTAAGACTATTTGTCTCGCCGTTTCACCAGCTTTGAAAAAGTTTGGCGTTTCTGGTCGCCCGCGATTGTATGAGGTGGAACAACGGGTAGCGTATTTAAATAATCGTCGTGCCAAAGAAATGTCTCACCAGCGATTATCACCAGTTGTTTCAATTTACCGGGATGAACTATTAAAATCACCGGAACTTAAAATTGGTTATAGGATTGCGCGCCCACGAATGAATTTTTATCTTGAAAAAAGTGTCGCCATCTATGAAATTTATTTACGCTATTTACCACCAGAAAAGATCCATGTTTATTCTATTGATGAGGTAATGATGGATATTACTGATTATCTTAATGAATATCAGGTTAGTGCCCGTTCTTTAGCTAAGGAAATCATCCAAACAATCAAAGCAGAGACCCAGATTACTGCAACTGCAGGAATTGGAACCAATCTTTTCTTAGCGAAAGTAGCGATGGATATAGTAGCTAAACGGATTCCAGGGGATAAAGACGGGGTCCGGATTGCACAGATGAATGAACATACTTTCCGCCGTTACCTTTGGGCGCACCAGCCACTAACAGACTTTTGGAGAATTGGTCCTGGATACGCGCGACGACTAAAAAAGCTAGGTCTTCATACAATGGGAGATATTGCTCGTTGTTCTTTGGGAAAGTTATCTGATCCAATGAATGAAGAAGTATTATACCGCGAATTTGGAAAAAATGCAGAAATCATTATTGACCATGCGTGGGGATATGAGTCAGCCACCATTAAAGATATCAAAAATTATCATTCATCAGATCATGGGGTGTATTCTGGGCAGGTGTTGCCTCGACCTTATAACTTTACAGAAACCCGGTTAGTGATTCAAGAGATGGTTAATTCATTAGCTCTCCAGTTAACCAAGCAGAACTTAGTAACTGATCAAGTAGCTTTAAGGGTCGCCTATGATGTTTCTAATATATCGGAGGATTACCAAGGACCATTAGTGACAGACTTCTATGGACGCCAGGCGCCAAAGCCAATGCATGGAAAGGCTAATCTTTCCTTACCGACTTCATCCGGTACAGAATTGATGGAGGTATTTATGAAGTTATGTGATTCGGACCTTGATCGGCGATTGACAGCTCGTAAAATTACGGTAATAGCGACCCACCTTCTCTCACCACGGCTTGCCAGATTGGCAAATTATAATGAGCAGTTAGATTTATTTACGGACTCAGCGAAAAAACATAAGAATCGTTCCAAAGTTCAAGAAAAGGATCAAAAACTACAAAGACTTGTCCTTGATTTGCAAAATGAGTACGGTAAAAACGCCATTATTCGAGCGGCGGATTTGAAAAAAGGTGCTACTCTTTTGGAAAGAAATAATCAGATTGGAGGACACCAAGCATAATGGAAAATGAAGATTTGTTAAAAATAGAAAAAAGCTTGTTTAGTGATACCTCAATGTATCGTGATATCATCAACACTCCTCGGCATATTTCTCAAGCTCATACGCCAATGACCACCGAAGATCGCGCTTCGCAGTTTTCTCCTTTTGCGGCCTTGACCGGCTATCATCAATTATTAGCAAAGGTAGGGGAAAAGTATAGTCATAAAACTTATCCCACAGCTGAGATGAGGCATCGAATTAGAGTCCAACTTGCCATGATTGAACGGGGCCGATCACATCCGCTAATAAAAGTTGAATTCTTTAATGGTAAGACTAGTTTTTATGAAGAATACACGGGGCAATTAAAACGAATTGATCACCATGCTCACCACCTAATATTTGATGATGGAACAAGGCTTATAATTCAAAATATTCGTAAAATTAAAAGAGATCAGCAAAACTGATCTCTTTTAATATAAGGTATACGTTAAAATGCTTGAATAAGTTTCATGATTCCGAAAACAATCAAGAATGTTGAAACTAACCATACCACTGTAATAGCGGAAAGTAATGGGCTAAATAAAAGAATAACCCCTAACACCAAACTCAAAATTGCTAGAATTACAATGAACCAGTAGTATTCCCGATGAAATTCCTTGAAAAACTTGGCACTGAGCAATTCAGTGATAGAGTCAAGAATGAACCAGATAGCAAAGATAATAGCAATGAAGAGTACCCCAAAACTTGGTTGGAAAAGGAAAATAATCCCTAAAATAATATCTAAAATTGCAGAAAAAATTAACCAACCTGAGGTTTCTCCTAAGATCCGACCAATTCGCTGACGGAACCATAATTCATAAATTCCGCGGAAAATAAAAGCAATTCCGGCAACAATGGCTAAGAAGTGAAGGGTTTTATCTGGCCGCATGAATGATGCAATTCCAGCAATAATAAATAAGATTCCAACAATTAAGCTAAACCAGTCAAAGCCCTTTTTAGTTTCTTCAAACATTGAAAAACCTCCCTAAAAATAAAATCATTAATATCATAGTTCAATTGGATTGATAAAACAAGAAGAAAGGAAATCTCAACAAGGTAGTATAATACATATAGGATGAAATAGTAAAAGCCGGAAGAAAATTTCTTTTTCTTTCGGCTTTTGTCGTAATTTCCCGGGAAATTAAAGGTGCTCTTTAATACCGTTGGGAAAATCCTTATCAATCTCCTTTAAGATTGGTAATAATGAATTGACATATTCATGATATGCTTCGATTGGCTTTAGATCTTTTGCTCGGGATTGTAGTAAGGTAAGAGCAATATCATGCGCTCTTTGTTCATTTGTAATCATCTTTTACCACCTCAGTTATTCAGTTTATCAGATTTTCCACCTACTAGCATAAATTGTTTAATAACTTGATGAAAAATCGTTTGATCAAGTATGATCATTACTGCAAAACCAATTGTAGTTCCGATGGTATTGCTAATCAAATCATCCACATCGGCGACCCTTCCAATATGGAAAAGAAGGTCGCAAACAAATTGGTTACACTCGATAAATAAGCTGAAGAAAAAGCCGTAGAGAATAGCACGACTGAAGGGCATTTGGTGATTAATTAAATAAAGATAAACTCCTAGTGGCAAGGTCATCACAATATTTAAGAAAAATTCTTGACTGAGTCCTTGGAGGGGGATGATATTAAATGGTACGCCGTGAAAATAAAATAAAAGTTTATTAGCAGAACTAAAATTAAACATCGAAGGGGTTAGACAAAGCCAGTCGATAGCAGTTAAATAGATAAAAAAGGTTGCAATTGTAATATGCTGGCTGAAGTTAGAAAATTTTGCCCAAAGGTGATTATGGGTGACAAGGACAGACCCTGAAAAGAAATAAATAAGAAATGGAATCCAGTGAACTAATGCGTGCAAAGTTATTTCTCCTTCTACGAAGAATGGTATATAATAGGTTTTCAATGTTATATATCATAGTTGATTTTTTTAGTAATGACTAGTAAACCTAACTAGGATTAATAAAACTTCAATTATTGAGGAAGAGAGAGGATCAATGGCAGAAAAACAAGAATTTACGCGTAAACTTAAAAGTCGTCATATTCAATTAATGGCGCTTGGTGGAACAATTGGGACGGGATTATTTCTCGGATCGGGGAAGGGAATTCACGCTGCTGGTCCAGCAATTCTTTTAGCATATTTAATTACTGGAATTATTTGCTTTGGAATTATGCAGGCCCTGGGGGAGTTACTTCTTTCCGATTTACATTATCATTCGTTTATGGATGCTATTCGTGATTATCTTGGTAATCGCGTGAGTTTCGTAATGGGTTGGGCTTATTGGGTGTGTTGGCTAGCATTGGCGATGGCCGAAGTTACCGCCATTGGATTATATTTTCAACTATGGTTCCCTCAAGTTCCGCAATGGTTACCTGGATTAGTAACTCTCCTAATTTTATTGGGATTAAATCTAATGACTGTTAGTACGTTTGGTGAACTCGAATTTTGGTTTGCCCTTATTAAAATTTTGGCAATTGTTATTTTAATTGCCGTTGGTATCATTTTAGTTTTACTTCATTTTCATTCGGCAAGCGGCTATCTCGCTACTCCTGCTAATTTAGTTAATGATGGGGGCTTTTTTGCTACCGGGACAAAGGGCTTCATGCTTTCTTTTCAAATGGTTGTATTTGCCTTTGTTGGAATTGAAATGGTAGGGGTGACAGCCGCTGAGGCAGAGAACCCTAAAGTTGTTATTCCTAAGGCAATTAATGGCATTCCTGTTCGAATTATGCTCTTTTATATCGGTGCTTTGGCTGTCATTATGTGCATTTATCCGTGGAGTAAACTTTCACCAAGCAATAGTCCGTTTGTCCTTGTTTTTCGCGACATCGGTCTTCCGGGGGCTGCTAGTATCGTTAATTTTGTAGTAATTACTGCTGCGGCTTCTGCTTGTAATAGTTCTCTATATACAACTGGTCGGATGTTGGCCGAGTTAACCTCTACTGCTCACCGGCCTGTTATCCGTAAGATTAGTCGCTTATCTAAACGGTCGGTGCCTGCAACAGCGGTTATTATTTCTGCAATTGTTATTGGAATTGCCGCTATCTTAAACTTAGTAATGCCAGAAGGAGTTTTTACTTTTGTTTCCAGTATTGCTACCACGAGTTTTCTCTTTGTGTGGGCTGCTATCATCTTGGCACATTTAAAATATATTCGTCAACATCCGCAATCGAGGACCTTCAAGATGCCAGGCGCACCTTTTACTGACTATGTTATTTTAGTTTTTCTTTTTATTGTGCTAATTGTTTTATGTATGGAGAAACAGACTTTAATTGCTCTCATACTAACTTTAGCTTGGTTTGCAATTCTTGCCGTTGCTTCATTAACACAAAAGAAAGCATAAAAAATTCCCCGAAAACTCGGGGAATTTTTTACTAACGATTCAAATGTAATTTACGTTGACACTCGGGACAAATGCCATGGACTTCGATGTTATTTCCTGTAACTAGATAGCCAGTCTTTTCATGAGTCATAACCGTTAATTCTTTCGTGATTGCAGTAAAATGTTCATCAAAAACATCAGAAATCTTACCACAATTATCGCAGACGACATGATAATGCGGGTGGCCGAAATAGTCAAAGTGGGTACTGCCGTCTCCATTTTTTAGCTCAATTACGAGATTATAATCAACGAAGAGTTTTAGAGAATTATAAACAGTTGCCATGCTGATATTGGCAACTGTGTCTTTAAGGTCATCATAAATCATTTCGACACTTGGATGAGTATGATGATTGATTAAGTAATTTAAGATAGTTTTCCGCTGGGGAGTAAGACGAACCTTGTTTTCACGGAGATGGTCAAGAGCTCGATCAAATTCTGCTTCTGCCATAATGTCGTCCCCTTTCTTAAAATAATTATAATCTATTGACATTATAACATTTACATTCACTAATTCAAAACATATAATAATTAACGGTCAGATAATAATTATTCTAAAGAGGGAGAGAATGATATGGATCAAAGTATCGCACGTAATGGAAAAAGCTATAGTCGCTTTTGGTTTATTTTTACTTTACTAGTTGGTACCTTTACGATGTCAATTAGTCAATCATCGTTGTCAACTGCCTATCCAACTTTAATGAACGCTTTTGGAATTTCAGCATCAACCGTTCAATGGCTGACGACTGGTTTTATGCTCGTAATGTGTGTCAGCATGCCAATTAGCCCATGGATGCTCAACAATATGAGTTTTAAGACAATGTTTATTGGAGCACTAGGACTATTTGATATCGGATCCTTGATTATTGTTTTAACACCATCATCTTGGGGAATTAATGGTTTCTGGTTTATGATGATTGGACGGGCCATGGAAGCTTTTGCTGTCGGAGTTTTATTCCCATCATACCAAACTGTTTTGCTTGAGATTACGCCTAAAGAAGAGCGGGGCTCAACGATGGGGATTGCTGGTTTGGTAATGGGATCTGCCCTTGCCTGTGGACCGATTGTTTCAGGAATTGTTCTAAAGTTCTTTAGCTGGAAGAGCCTTTTTATCCTGTTCATGCTTGTTATTTCCATAATTATTTTAATGGCTGCTAGCGGATTGATCCAAGACGTAATGGAACGGCATGAAACGAACCTTGATTGGCTATCAGTAATCTTACTAGTTGGATTAATTGGAATTATGTACGTTGTTGACCAAGCTGGAAAAACTAATCCTGCATGGGGAATAAATACAGTGATTTTTATCGTTAGTCTTATTGCGGTTATCTGGTTCTGTATTCGACAACTTCATCTTAAGCATCCACTATTAGAATTGCGGGTATTGAAGACTTTTAATTATGATTTAGCAATTCTTTTAACATCGATTTCATATATTGCCTTAATTGTAACGACAATTATTTTCCCCCTTTATTATCAGGGAGTATTAAAAGTTAGTCCATTTGTTTCTGGAATGGCCCTAGTGCCTGGAGCTGCTTTTCTTAGTATCCTGAATCCTTTGTCAGGAAAATTGGCTGATAAAATTGGGTTTAAACCGACAATGCTGGTGGGAATGTTTATGATTATCATTGGCTGGGTTGCTGGATTAATCGTCCTTAATCATCTCAGCTTATTGGGAATGATCCTTTGCGCAATGGTGATTGAAGGTGGAAATGCCTTTGTAATGATGCCAGCTGTCACACTGGGAGCAAACGCCTTGCCTGATGAATTAGTACCCCACGGAACAGCCGTAATAACAACTGTCCGGCAAGTTCTCGGATCCGCGGGTGTTACTATTTCAACACTGATCTTAACGGTTGCTACTTCAAATGCACTTCAACGGGGAAGTTCGGCTCAAGTTGATTCCCTTCACGGCTATCATTTGGTATTTATCGGCATGATCATCACTGAATTGATTGGTCTCATACTAGCATTTATGCTAAAAAATACTAATAAAGAAAAAAGTACAAAATAACCAAAAATTCGTATATAAAATTAGGGAGGAGAAAATTTCTGCTCCCTATTATTTTAAAACCAAAAAAGAGGTATTAATAATGACACTTAAACGGCCACGATGGGCAAATGCGACACCGGAAATGCAGGACTATTATGATCATTACTGGGGATTTCCAGTTCATGATGACCAGCAGTTATTTGCAATGCTTTCTTTAGAATTATTTCAGGCCGGTTTAACTTGGCAAACAATCTGGCGGCGGCGAGAAGCATTTAACCAGGCATTTGCGAACTTTAATATTGAAAAAGTGGCATCCTTTACTGCTGAAGATATTAATCGATTATGCGAGGATGAAACTATTATTCGTAATCGTCGTAAAATATTAGCAGTAATTAATAATGCACAAGTGATTTTAAAATTACGGAAAGCGGGAAGGATGTTTGATGATTATATGTGGAGCTTTGTTGATGATCAACCGCAAGACTTGGGGTTAACTACCGATGTTGAATTAGCTCCTAAAACGCCGGCTTCGGAAGAAATAGCCAAGCAAATGCGGAAGGATGGATTTAAATTTGTTGGTCCGACAATTATTTACTCTTTCATGACAGCGGTGGGGATGGTCAATGCCCGTTTAAAGTAAGAATGTAAGGATTAACATTGATTGTTGGTTGACAATTATGCTAAGATTATTCTCGTTATAAAGCAATTCCCGATAGGATTCACGTCTGAACGTGAAGATGCCTTGTAACCGCAACTACAAACTATTTGAGAGTTTCAATAGAATATGGGGGAATTAGAAAATGGCAGAACGACATTTATTTACATCCGAATCAGTATCAGAAGGACATCCAGATAAGATTGCTGACCAAATCAGTGACGCGATCTTAGATGAATTGCTTAAGAAAGATCCTGATTCACGGGTTGCAGTTGAAACCTCAGTTACTACTGGACTAGTATTAGTCTTTGGTGAAGTTTCTACTAAGGCCTACGTTAATATCCAACAGATTGTGCGTGACACAATTCGTAAGATCGGTTATACAGATGGTAAGTACGGTTTCGATGCTGATAATTGTGCTGTTATCACTGCAATCGATGAACAATCACCGGACATTGCGCAAGGGGTTGATGACTCCTTAGAAACGCGTGAAGGTGAAGCTGATCCGCTTGATAAGATTGGTGCCGGTGACCAAGGATTGATGTTTGGTTACGCTACTGACGAAACACCTGAATATATGCCATTAACATTGGTTTTAAGCCATAAGTTAATGCGTAAGATTGCTCAATTACGTAAGGATGGCGTTATCTCTTACCTTCGTCCAGATGCAAAGGCCGAAGTAACCGTAGAATACGATGAGAATGACAAGCCGTTACGTGTTGACACCGTTGTTTTAAGTACCCAGCATGATCCAGAGGTTTCACTTGATCAAATTAAAAAGGATATTAAAGAACAAGTGATTGAAGCGGTCATTCCAGCTAAGTACCTTGATGACCAAACTAAGTACTTCATTAATCCAACAGGTCGGTTTGTAATCGGTGGACCGCAGGGAGATGCCGGTTTAACAGGACGGAAGATTATTGTTGATACTTATGGTGGGGCTGCCCATCACGGTGGTGGAGCCTTTTCTGGAAAGGATGCTACTAAGGTTGACCGTTCTGCAAGTTATGCTGCGCGTTACATTGCTAAAAACATTGTTGCAGCTGGTTACGCTAAGAAGGCTGAGATTCAAGTTGCTTATGCCATCGGTGTAGCAGAACCAGTATCGATCATGATTAATACTTATGGTACCGGTACCCGTTCAGAAGAAGAATTAATTGCGGCTGTTCGAAAGGTTTTTGATTTACGTCCAGCTGGAATTATTGAAATGCTTGACTTGAAGCGGCCAATTTACAAGCAAACTGCTGCTTATGGTCACTTTGGTCGAACTGATGTGGACTTACCATGGGAACACCTTGATAAAGTTGACGAATTAAAAGAAATTTTAGGCTAATAATTTAGTTACACGCTTGCAATCATTAACGGTGGTTGTTAAAATAGGCGTTAAATATTTGATCGTAATAGAAATAGTAGTTTTTGGCGAGCTCAACAGAGATCCTGTGGTGGTGTGAACAGGAGACCGGTCATTTACGAACTCATCTAAATGTGATTATTACTGAATCCTAGTAGGTAATGACGTTTACCGCGTTAAGGGCCTAAGCGCCATGGCTTCCATGGAAAACGGGTGGTACCGCGGAGTTATTTCGTCTCGTAGATTGATTTCTACGGGACATTTTTATTACGATCATCAAAATCAGAATAAGGAGTAGAAAAATATGGCTTACGATCATAAGATGATTGAAAAAAAGTGGCAAAAGTTTTGGAAAAAGAATGAAACGTTCAAAGCAGACCTTAATAAGGACCAAAAGAAATATTATGCATTAGACATGTTCCCATATCCATCTGGTCAAGGACTCCACGTTGGTCACCCAGAAGGTTATACGGCAACCGATGTAATGTCACGGATGAAGCGGATGCAAGGCTTTAATGTCTTACATCCAATGGGGTGGGATGCATTCGGTTTACCAGCTGAACAATATGCATTAAAGACTGGCCATAACCCTAAGGACTTTACGAACAAAAATATTGATCATTTCCGTGACCAAATCCAATCACTAGGGTTCTCATATGACTGGGACCGGGAAGTAAATACGACTGATCCTAAATTCTACAAGTGGACTCAATGGATTTTTGAACAACTCTACAAGAAGGGGCTTGCTTACGAAAGTGAAATTATGGTTAACTGGGCCCCTGATTTTATGGGTGGAACAGTTGTTGCCAACGAAGAGGTTGAAGATGGCAAGACTAAACGTGGCGGCTATCCCGTCTACCGTAAGCCAATGCGTCAATGGGTTTTAAAGATTACTGCTTATGCGGACCGTTTGATTGATGACCTTGACCTTGTTGATTGGCCAGAAAGCGTTAAGGAAATGCAACGTAATTGGATCGGTCGTTCAGAAGGTGCGTCAGTATTTTTCCCAGTTGTGGGGGATGAAGATACTAAGATTGAAGTATTTACGACCCGGGCAGACACGCTCTTTGGTGCTTCCTATGTAGTTCTTGCTCCTGAACAAGAATTAGTAGATCAATTGACAACACCAGAACACAAAGCGGAAGTTGAAAAGTACAAGGAAGAAGCATCACGGCGGTCTGACCTTGAACGGACTGACTTAAATAAGGATAAGACTGGGGTATTTACTGGTTCTTACGTCATTAATCCAGTTAACGGTGAAAAACTGCCAATTTGGATCAGTGATTACGTGCTTGCCTCATACGGAACCGGAGCAGTAATGGCTGTTCCTTCCGGTGATCAACGGGATTATGACTTTGCTACTAAGTTTGACTTGCCAATCAAACCTATTATTGAAGGCGCAGATGTTTCAGAAGGTGCTTTTGATGGCGATGGTAAACACATTAATTCTGGCTTCCTGGATGGTTTAAATATTGCTGATGCAAAGCAAAAGATGATCGATTGGCTTGAAGAACACGATGCTGGTCATAAGAAGGTTAACTACCGTCTTCGTGATTGGATCTTCAGTCGGCAACGTTACTGGGGTGAACCAATTCCAGTTATCCACTGGGATGATGGGACAACCTCATTAGTTCCAGAAGATGAACTTCCACTTGAATTACCAAAGACTGATAACATCGAACCATCAGGAACTGGTGAAAGTCCATTAGCAAATGTTGAAGATTGGGTTAACGTTTATGACGAAAATGGTCGTCATGGTCTTCGTGAAACCAACACTATGCCACAGTGGGCCGGTTCATCATGGTACTGGCTCCGGTATACTGATCCACATAATAACAAGGAATTTGCCTCAAAAGAAGCCCTTGATTACTGGTCACCAGTTGATCTCTATGTTGGTGGGGCTGAACACGCTGTTCTTCACTTGCTCTATGCTCGATTCTGGCATAAGGTTCTTTATGACCTCGGTCTCGTACCAACTAAAGAACCATTCATGAAGCTTGTTAACCAGGGGATGATTCTTGGCTCAAACCATGAAAAGATGTCGAAGTCCAAAGGTAATGTTGTTAACCCTGATGACATTGTTGACCAATATGGGGCTGATACTTTACGTCTTTACGAAATGTTTATGGGACCACTTGAAGAATCTGTGCCTTGGGATGAAAAGGGACTTCATGGTGCTAATAAGTGGGTTCAACGTGTATGGCGGTTGTTGATGGATGATAATAACCACCTCCGTGACCGGGTATCCACTTTCAATGATGGTAAGCTTACCAAGGTTTACAATCAAACTGTTAAGAGGGTTACCGAAGACTACGAACGGATGCACTTCAATACGGCTATTTCTCAATTGATGGTCTTTGTCAACGAAGCCTACAAGGTTGATGATTTACCAGTTGAATACATGAAAGGCTTTGTAAAGATGATTGCACCAATCATGCCGCACATGGCTGAAGAACTCTGGAGTCAATTTGGTGAGAGTGATACTATCACTTATCAACCATGGCCAACTTACGATCTAAAAGCTTTAGTTGAAGATGAAGTTGAAATGATTATTCAAGTTAACGGTAAGGTACGGGCTAAGATTAAGATGGCCAAGGATACTGACCGCGATGAAGCACAACAACTTGCTTTAGCAAACGAACATGTTAAGAAGTTTACTGATGGCAAGGATATTAAAAAAGTCATTGTTGTCCCTAACAAGATCGTTAACATCGTTGCAAAATAGTAAATTAATAAAGGGCAGGGAATCTATGTTTTCCTGCTTCTTTTTATTTGAGGAGATCAGTTATGGAAATAGTAAGTTATCCAGCAATTTTTACCCCGAAAGATAATGAAATTCAAGTTGATTTTCCAGATTTGCCAGAAGCATTTACTCGGGGGAAAACAATGGATGAGGCGATGGATTTTGCTAAATTGGGCTTAGCGATTACCCTTAATGATAAACTCGGCCACTTTGAAGATGCCCCAGCCGTAAGCTCATTAGAGGCGTTAAAGCAACAACATCCAAATCTAATCATTAAAATGGTAACTGTCGATTTGGAACAATACTAGGTTAAAGAAATATTAAAAACGGTAAATCGAATTGCACCAGCTTTTTATTCACGATAAAATGATTAAGATTGTGTAAACTCGATTAAAATAAAAAAGGTAGGATTGCAACAAATCATGGAAGAAAATAAAGTAAATGATTTGAGCAGCACCGCAGTAAAAAAAGATTCGCGAACAAAGATGATTACAGGATCAGCTTGGATGACAGCTGGTAGTATTACTTCGCGGATCTTAGGGGCGCTGTATATTATTCCGTGGGTTACATGGTTAGGAGCTTACAGTAACGAAGCGAATGCCTTATATGCTCAGGGGTATAATATTTATAATATGTTTTTAGTGATTGCAACGGCGGGGATTCCTTCTGCAATTTCTAAAATGGTTGCGCATTATAACGGAATAAACCAGTATGGCGTTAGTCGCCGACTGTATCATTCTGGAATGTACGTTGCAATGGCAATGGGTGTAATTTGTACAACGGTGATGATGTTTGGAGCTCGTTTAATGGATAATGGAGATCCAAATATGATTCCCGTTATCCGCTCGTTAGCTTGGGCTATTTTAATTATTCCGGGGATGTCGATTACCCGAGGCTTTTTACAAGGATATAACTGGATGGCACCATCAGCAATTTCACAATTTGTTGAACAGCTTTTCCGGGTTATTTATATGTTGGCGGCCACTTATTTCATTATGAAGATTCAAAATGGCAATTGGGTTAGTGCCGTTTCCCAATCAACCTTTGCAGCCTTTATTGGGGCAATTGGTGCAGTGATTGTCTTGGGAATTGCCTGGATGCGTCATCAACGTGAAATGAATGACTTGGTGGCACAAGGTGAAGAAAACACTGAAGTTTCAACCCAAACATTAATTTTTAAGATTATTTATCAATCAATCCCGTTCATCATTATTGAATCAGGGGTAACGATTTTTCAATTAATTGATCAATATACTTTTAAGCGGATGATGCCATTAGTCGGTCACTTCACTAAGTATCAGATGGATGTTACTTATGCTTTATTTGCGTTCAATGCCAATAAGCTTTACATGATTGTTATTTCATTGGCTTCTGCATTAGCCGCAACAGTTATTCCGTTGCTTGCGACAGCCCGGGCTCAGAACGATCAAGAGGATATGCGAAAACAGATTCAAAATGTTCTCTTGTTATTCTATTTTGTGATGATCCCGGCTGCCCTTGGATTATCCGCGGTTGCTCAGCAAATCTACACCGTCTTTTACCGTTATGATGCAGCAGGGGTCGTAGTACTGCAATTTGCGGCTTATATTTCGATCATGTTGGGCTTGTATACTGTAGCCGCAGCAATGATGCAGGGGATTTCTGAGAATAAGAAAATGATGATGTTCTTAGCCATTGGAATCGTAATTAAATTTATCCTCCAATTCCCATGTATTTGGATTTTTGAAGGATTGGGATCATTAGTTTCAACAGGAATATCAATGTTTGTGATCAACTATTTGATCTTGCATTCCTTTAATATGGAATTCCACCTCCGTTTTGATAAGATGGCCCTGCCAACTAACCAGATTTTAGCTTACTCCTTAGTGATGTTTGCTGGGACAAAGATTGTAATGTCAATCATTGGCCACTTTGTTAGTCCATATGGGCGCTACACGGCTTTCTTCTCCTTGATTCCAGGAGTAATAGTCGGAGCAGGAATTTATCTCTATCTCTGCTTAAAGTCACGATTAGCTGACCAGCTATTGGGACCACGAGTAGCAAGATTACGAACGATTTTACACATTAAATAACAATGCACACAAAAAGGTTCAGAGTGAGATTTTGCTCTGAACCTTTTTAATGTTCTCAAATTTCTTAATTCAAAAATCCAATATGGTGGTCTTCGTTCATCCCCTCCATCTTTTTCATGAAAGTTGGAAGAGCACGGCTAATCTGGTGAGGGAGGACGATATACTGACTTTCAGCAATCTTTTCCGCAATCGCACTGTGCGCATAAACGGCAGCGAGGACGGCCTTATCTTCCTTATCATTAAATTCAGCGGTGAAGCCCCCAACCATTCCAGCAAGAGTGTCACCCATTCCACCAACTGCTTGGGCGGGGGTACCGATTGGCAATTGATATACTTGGTCATCAGTATAAATTTCTGTGTGGTGCTTCTTTAAGACAACGGTAGCACCAAGTTTTGCTTGAGCTACCTTGTTCTTATCTTCAGTTTGCTCTCCAATCTTAATTCCAGAGAGTCGTTGCCATTCCATTTCATGTGGAGTATAAATGATATTTCCTTGTGGCTGTTCAAGCTTTTCCATCGCCATAAGAGTAATTGCCGACCCATCAATGATCACATTTTGTTTCTCGGTTGTATGAGCAAAAACATTCTTCAAAATTCGTAAACTTGTTTCATCATTTCCGAGTCCTGGCCCAACGACCACACTGGTAGCAGCTTGGGTAAGGTCACCGACTAGGGCATCATCAGTAAAATTAGCGAACATTGCTTCTGGCAACTGCGCATGGAGGGCACTAGCGTTGATTTCATCAGTGGCAGTTGTTACAAGTCCGGCACCAGCACAGACGGCCGCGGTTGATGCCATGATGATTGCGCCACCAAAATTACGATTGCCGCCGATAAGAGTAACTTTACCAAAAGTCCCTTTGAAACTGTCTTCAGGACGGGGAGTAATAACATCCTTTAAGATTTGGTCAGTAAGTTTTTTCACAGTTAAGACTCCTTATTATTTTATTTAATAGACAATTTAATGGTATCATTAAAATTAGTCAAAGTAGAATATTTTGGAGGGATTAATCTTGACTGATTGGATGAAAGCCGCAGAGGCGCAAAAAGAAAACTATTTAAATGATCTCGTAGCATTAATGAAGATCCCTAGTGTCCGTGATGATTCGGCGGCCACAGATGAATACCCGCTTGGCCCTCGTCCTGCGCAAGCGCTAAAAGCATTTTTAGAGATGGCAGAACAAGACGGTTTTAAAGTAAAGAACATTGATAACCTTGTTGGGTATGCTGAATGGGGTGAAGGCGATGAAACACTTGCTATTTTAGCCCATCTTGATGTGATGCCTGCTGGTAAGGGTTGGGATACGGATCCATTTGACCCAGTTATCAAGGATGGTAACTTATATGGTCGTGGTGCTTCTGATGATAAGGGACCTGGAATGGCCGCTTACTATGCCTTAAAGTATTTGAAAGATCAAGGCGTAAAGTTTAATAAGAAAGTTCGTTTTATTGTTGGAACTGATGAAGAAAGTAACTGGACTGGAATGCATCGTTACTTTGAAGTTGAACCAGCCCCAACATTTGGTTTTTCACCAGATGCGGAATTCCCAGTAATTAACGGTGAAAAGGGGCAAGTATCACTCTTGCTTGATGTCCCTGCTGGCAATGGGGATGCCTCAACACAACTAGTTAGTTTTGAATCTGGCTTACGTTTCAACATGGTACCGCGGGAAGCAGTTGCCCTCATGCGGACGGATAACCCTCAAGAAGTTACTAATGATTTTGGCCACTTTATTGAAGAAAATCCGATTGAAGGTAATATTGAATCAACAGATAAGGGGCTTAAGATTACTGTCATTGGAAAAGCTGCGCATGGAATGGAACCAGAAAGGGGAATCAATGCGGCAACCTACCTTGCAAAGTTCTTAAATCGGTATGATTTTGGTGGGGGCGCAAAGAGCTTCATTGAATTCTTAGCGGACTATCTTCATTTAGATACGCGGATGGATGGCTTTAATGGTGCTTACACTGATCCGGTAATGGGTGAATTAACTATGAACGCCGGAATTTTAAACTTCGATGCGGACAAGGGTGGTCACATTGACATGAACTTCCGCTTCCCTAAAGGCGTGACACCAGATAAGCTAGAGGATACTGTAAAGGCGATTGCCGATAAATTACAAATTAAAGTTACACAAGGTCCATCTCAAGCTCCACATTATGTTGATCCAGATGATCCAATCGTTAAGACATTGATGCAAGCTTATATTGACCAAACTGGAGATACAGACGCAAAACCAGAAGTCGTTGGTGGTGGAACTTACGGTCGTTTGATGAAGCGGGGCGTTGCCTTTGGTGCTTTAATGCCACATACGCCAAATACAATGCATCAGGCTAATGAGTATCAACCTGTTAATGATTTAATTACATCGATGGCGATTTACATGGAAGCAATTAATAATCTCGTTACTGATTAATTTTGTGCTAAAATAAGGATACAAAATGGAGGTGTCAAGAATGAGTTATCAAAATATTCTTGTTGGTGTTGATGGTTCAAAGCAAGCGGATATGGCTTTTGAAAAAGCGGTTGACACTGCTAAGACCAATGATGCTAAATTGTACTTATTAAGTATTATCAATGGTGAACGCTACCCAAGCACTGGTCCTGGTGGATACGGCTTTGTTAGTCATAGCATTTATGATTCAGCAATCGAAACGATGCAAAAGAAATTAGCTGACTACAAGAAAAAAGCAGAAGCCGCTGGAATAAAAGCTGTTGAAACTGATGTAAAGGTTGGTAACGCTAAGGTTGAACTTGCAGAACGTTATCCTAAAGAAAATGATATTGATTTAATCATTATTGGCGCAACCGGATTAAATGTTGTCGGACGGCTACTTGTCGGTTCAACTGCTGCTTATACTATTCGTGAAGCACCATGTGACGTTACCGTTGTTAAGACAAACTTGAAGAATCAAAAGTTGGATATCAAGGAAACGACATATCCTGAAATGTAAAGCATAAAGACTAGGGGAATTTCCTTCTAGTCTTTTTTAGTTTTAAAAATGCAAATTCATAATTTTCACGTATATATACTATAGGACATTATGAAGGAGTGTTTTATTGTGTTAAACCGCCGTGTCATTACAAGTACATTAATTGTTTTAACGAGTCTTAGTGGGCAACCGATTAAAGCAGACGCTATTCAACAAGCACAATTTGATGCAAATGAAGACGTGAAACGGGCAAAGCCGATTGATGAAGAATCCTTAATTAACCATGACGAAGAATATATCGATGCTTATTTAATGGAATATGAGAATGCCGCTCAAGCAAAGGAAAGGGCGCAAAATAGTACTTTGGCAGGTGCGAAAGAAGAGCTTGATCATGAAACAATTCAATCTTCAACTGAAGCTTCTGCTGAACAAAGGCGGCTACTAGAAGAAGATAAGCAAGTTTACCAACCTCAACAACCATCTGCAATCCAAGCAAAGTTTATTAATCGAATAGCCCCTGCTGCTCAACAAATTGGTCGGGAATATGACTTGTATCCATCAATCATTATTGCGCAAGCGGCCTTAGAGAGCGACTGGGGATGCAGTACATTAGGAAAGGCGCCTAATAATAATCTTTTTGGGGTTAAGGGTTATTTTGCCCGGCAAACAGTTGCTCAACCCACAACGGAATATGATGATCAAGGACATAAGTTTCAGGTCGTTAGCAATTTTCGGCAGTATGCAAGTGAATATGAAGCATTGAGAGATTATGCGCAAACATTAGAAGCTCCACTTTATCAAGGAGTTCACCGTCAAAATACCAAAAATTATCGTGAAGCTACGCGGGCACTTCGCGGACGATATGCAACAGATCCTGAGTATGATCGGAAGCTAAACCAGCTAATTGATACTTATCAACTTACTAAATACGATGATCAAGTTAATACCAACAATGAGCGGGCTAATCCTATTCCAATGACAGACAGGAAAGAGGAGAGTGAGGCGATGCCGATCGTTGACAAACATCCCGTTCAAGCGCGAAAGAACGATGTTAGTATCCCTTCATATGTTCCCTTGCTTGGTGGAGTAGGGACAGCAGGAATGATTGAAATGTTTCGTCGTTTGTTGAAAGAAAAAGAAAGAGCATGATTAAAAGGTAGACCCCTAATCATGCTCTTATCAATTATTTATCGTAATGACTTTAAGCGCTCATCGATCATTGCTAAGACTGCATCAACGTTCTTAGGATTTTCAAGATCATAACGCTCTAAATCAATTTTCATTTTTGGACTAGCATCGTAATCCTTATACCATTGCTTGTAGGCACTCCACATCTTGTAATAGTAATCCTTTAACTCTGGATTAGTATCAATTTGCTCGTAATCTCGCCCGCGCTTTTTGATTCGGTATAAGATGGTTTCAAAATCCGTTTCAGAATAAACCATTAAATCTGGTGCGCGCTTAGGTAACTGTTGGAGGTCGCTCATCATATTATCGAGAAGCTTTAAGTATACTTCTAATTCAGTATCAGTGATGTTCCCCTCGGCGTTATTTTCTCGCGTAAACAAGGCATCTTCGTAAATAGAACGGTCAAGCACGTTATTATCATCAGTAAGTGCTTGTTTAATCATTGAGAAACGCTTGTTTAAAAAATAAATTTGGAGTAAAAAGCCGTACTGTTTTGGATTTTTATAATACAGTGGTAAAACTGGATTTTCTCCGACTGGTTCAAAAAATGCTTTTGTATGTAAGTGTTCGGCAATCTTCCCAGTTAAAGTTGTTTTACCGACACCAATCATCCCTGCTGTAATAATCACCATAATGGCCCCTCTTTACTTTTTTGTCACAAAAAATATCTTACTACAAAATATTGTGGAATGACACACCTAATTTTATAATATTTGGTGGTTCCTAGATTTAACTTATCGTGGTAAAAGTTATCACATCTACATTGTTAGCGATTATAATAAGAATAGAGATGTGATTAAATTTCCCGAAATGTCAATTTAAGTTAGAAAGAAAATAGTTGCTCATCAGTGACGTAAGACATGAATACTTCATATGGAGTTCGATAGCCTAGTGATTTACGGGGCAGGTTATTTCGCTTACTCATCAGTTGGGTTACCAATTCATCAGGAAGATTGCGGAAATCTAGCTGTTTCGTTAAGCCATCCCGGCGTAAAAGACCGTTGTTGTTTTCGTTCAGCCCTCGTTGATTGGGAGCACCAACCTCGGCAAAGTAAGTGTGAAGGTCAAATTGATTGGCAATCTCGCGCCAGCCGGCGAATTCTTTTCCGTTGTCAAAGGTAATCGATTTGAAGAAGTACCGCGGGAATTTCCGAAGCCACTGACTTAAGTGTTGGTTAATCGCATCAGCCGTCTTTTCGTGCACATTGAGTACAATTTCGACCTTCGATTGGCGTTCGGTCAGGGTCATTACCGCCCCTTGGTGCTTTTTGCCTTGGACGGTATCAGCTTCAAGGTGCCCAAATTCAGTGGCATAGTGCGGAAAGTCCTTGGCACGCTCGTGAATACTTCGCCCCAATTGGCCAGCCTTCCCGCGGCGCTCGACATAGCCATTCGGGTGCCGCTTACCTCGCATCGGCAAGGAACGGACATCGAAGCCGAACTGGCCACGTTCAAACATCCGGTAAAGAGTTCGCCGGTTACAACTAATTGGGCGCTCAGCGCGCCCAATAATGGTATCAGGCGTCCACCCCTGGGCAATTTTGTCGTTGATATAAGTGAGTTCAGCCAGTGACAACTGAGTACGGTTTCGGCGCAACGGTTGATCATTTGGGCCACTCGGTACGCTTTAAGCTTTTGCACGAAAGAATGGGCGATGATTGTCAGCTCGTTTGTGGTAAGATGGGTGTAAGTCATTTGTGGTTTCCTTTCTTTTGTTTAGGGGTATTCAAAAGTCTACCACAAATGGCTTTTCTATTTTTCTAACTTAATTTTACAAACGGCGTTTTAAAAATCTAATCATGTGAAAAATTAATAGTAAGGAAGTAAAGATGAGAAAAAAAAGTGAAAGTGAGAATCGCGTTCAATTAACAATGGCTAAGCAACAGGGAACGTTGATTGAGGTTCATAACTTGCCAAACGATGATTATTTTAATGTCGGATTTGTGGTTGCCCTCGACCCAGTATTTTGCTTAATGATCAGTATTGACTGGGACGGCAAAATCAACGGACTAATTGCTATTCGGATTAAGAGCATCCTTTATACGGAACGTCACAGTGATTATTTAATGACGGTTTCTGAAAAGACTAAAGTTGCCCATGATCACAATTATTTTGATATTTGGCAAGTGCAAAAGTTTATTGATAACCATCCAAAAATTACCCAAGGAAACTTATTGTCAAACCTTCTCAATGATTCCTATGAGAACCGCCTTCCAGTTGTGATTGGCACTGAAAAGTATAAGGGGAGTGATGATTTTACAGGAATAATTACTGATCTCACGCCCATTAAAGTAACAATTCATTACTATAATGACCATGATCTATCCTCATTATGGGAATATGATATTTTGCGAGCGAAGATTAACTATCTCCGTGTTCGTGGGACTCAAATGGCAACCGGGAAACAGATTTTTAATGATATTTTTAACGAAATGTGATTGCAATATGAGTAGAGATAGTTTAAATTAGTTAAATATTATTAACTAGATAAAACTGTTTACTAAAGAGGTTGAACAGCCATGAAAAAGAAAATAACAATTCGTGATTTAGCAAAAGAAGCTGGTGTTTCTGTAACCACTGTTTCGCAAATTTTGAATAATAAAGGTGATCGATTCAGTACAGCAACTCAAGAACGAGTTTTGGCATTACGGGATAAGTATAAATACGTTCCTGATTTTAATGCTCGTAACTTAATTTTAAAGAGTGCTAAGACAATTGGGGTACTAGTTCCTAATATTGCCAACCCGTTTTTTGGTACTTTTGTTGAAGGGGTACAGAGTATTGCTCGTGAAGCAGAATTTATTCCGCTTGTCTTTAGTGCCAACCGTGACCCAAAGCTGGAAAAATATTACCTTTCCCAGATGATTGAACGATCAATTAGTGGATTAGTAATTGCTAGTGCGACGATGACTACCGAGACGATTAAAGAAGTCATTTCTTTTAATGAAATTCCTTATATTTTATTTGACCAGAATCATACGCAGGAGGGTGACCGGGTACAAACCAATGATTACCTTGGTGGTCAAATTGCGGCTAAGCACCTCATTGAACTTGGTCACAAACATATTGCCGTTCTTACTTCTGATAATCCTACTGAAAACTTAAATCACCGAATGAATGGATTTAAAAATATTATTAAAGAAAATAATCTAAGCCTCGATCCTATTCATGATGTTATTCGGGTACCCTTGACAAAGGATAGCGGATATAAAGCGGCAAAAGATGTTTTAGCAACTGGCGCCTCTGCTGTTTTTGCAGCAAATGATGAAATGGCAATTGGGTTGTTGCGAGGGTTACATGAACTAGACGTTAAGGTTCCCGAAGACATTTCTGTGATTGGTTATGATAACATCTACTGGGATGATTATGTTTATCCACGATTAACTACGGTGCAACAGCCTATTTTTGACCTCGGTGCGGGAGCTACTAAAATGCTCATTGAACAGATTGGTCATAGTAGTGCTGAAGCTCGTGTGCAAAACTTTCCAGTAAAATTAATTAAACGAGATAGTACAAGTTCCTATCGTCCAAAATAATATGGTATGATGATATTATCAATTAGATGCCAATTGTTTAAGGAGGAAATAAACAAATGACAAATCATGTAACAATTGTAGGTAGTTTAAATGTTGATACAACAATGAAGGTTAAGCGGATGCCATTACCTGGGGAAACAATTGCCGCTTTAAGTAAAACTAATGCTGCCGGGGGAAAAGGTGCAAACCAAGCTGTTGCTGCTGCACGTTCAGGCGCTGAAACAGCATTTGTTGGTCAAGTTGGTGATGACGCTAGTGGTAAGATGATGATCAATGACCTCAAGAATAACAACGTCGACACAGCTGGGATCCATGTTGACGATCAAGCAGGTACTGGATCTGCAGCCATCTTACTTGATGAAAGTGGCCAAAACAGTATCTTAGTATACGGAGGAGCAAACCAACAATTAAGCGTGAAAGAAGTAGAGGATGCGCGCGATCAAATTGCCGCTGCTGATTTTGTGATTGCTCAATTTGAAACACCACAAGAAGCTACTTTACGGGCATTCCAAATTGCAAAGGAAAATGGTGTAAAGACAATCTTGAATCCTGCTCCTGCTCATGAAATTAATCCTGACCTATTGAAGTTAACTGACTTAATCATTCCAAATGAAACAGAAAGTGCTGCTTTAACAGGAATTATTATTACAGACGAAACTTCAATGCTTATGTCAGCCGCTAAGTTTGCTCAAATGGGTGTCCGTAATTTAATTATTACTGTTGGAGCAAAGGGTGCCTTCTACTGTACTCAAGATGGTTACAACTTCATTCCTGCCTTTAAGGTTAATGCTGTTGATACTACTGCCGCTGGTGATACATTCATTGGTGCTCTTTCATCCCAATTAAAGCCTGATATGAGCAACATCGAAAAGGCAATTGTTTACGCTCAACGGGCAAGCTCATTAGCTGTTCAAAAGCTTGGTGCATTACCATCAATTCCTACTTATGACGAAGTAGTTGCTGCATCAAAGAATAACTAGGTTTAGTTAAATATAAATTAAAAATGGTGAGGCTGAGGAAAGCTAAAACTTTTCTCAGCCTTCTTAGTACCCTTGCACTTTACATGTTGATTTAGTAAACTGTTGGACAAATAATAATGGAGGTTTCCTTTGTGAAAGCAGAATTTATTCTTAAGGTGGTCATTCCGCCGTTTATTATCTTTGCGCTTTTAGTATGGTTGACTGCTGAAAATTATATTTCTGGTTGGGTGATGTACCTTCTCTGGGTAATTGGTTTCGTAGTTGCAAATATCATTGTGACAAAAATTTCTACCCGGTGGAGTATCCAACGAATGCGTGAGAAACGGGCAAAGGAAGAGAAAAATAATGATAAAAGTAATTAGACAGTGGACATCTAAGGTAATTTTAATTGCACTGATGCTAATTGCAATTGAAGTTCCCCCGATGGCAGTTAATTTTGCTTTACGTTATTCAAAAACCAATCAGCTTATTGTGGACGGATTTATGGCCTTATTCATCGGTTTAATGTTAGCGATTATTTGGTGGGTACACCGGACATATGAAGCTTATAACCAATTAGGGCAGCCAGCGGGAATAAAGGTTGGTTGGATTATCGGTGGGTACCTAGCAATTATTTTGGGAATGGATGTCCTTAGCTATCTCAATCAACTTATCTATCATCAAACTGAGACAGCAAACAATGCGGCCTTAGGAAGCATGCTTGGTCATAATGAAGTGATTACGATCGTATTTTGTTTTTCTGCAGTTGTCTTAAGTCCAATTGCTGAAGAATTTATTTTTCGTGGTACATTGACAAATATGTTTTTTAAGCGTGGTAACATCTGGCCTAAAGTTATCCTTTCAGGGATAGTATTCTCTACAGGTCATATGAGCACTAATCCCATTAGTTTCTTGATCTATGCTTATATGGGGATGGTCTTGGCATATGTTTATTTGCGAACGGACGACATTCGAAATTCGATTGCGATTCATATGATTAATAATGCGATTGCAATGTATGTTCTCTTGGTTCAAGTTATCTAAAGTTAAATGTTGAAATCGCTTGCAAATGGTGGCACGTTATAAGTGTGGAAAGATTAGAGTAGTAAGATCCCCTATATCAATCTAGCACCGAAGAAATTATTAGTAGGCTAGAAGCAACATAAGTGTGACATGAAATCTTAGACTGAATATTTATGTAATAAGGTCACCAGGGTGCGCTAGATTGATGATATAAATGCGACTTTGCGGAAGTTAGAATCAAAAATGAATCAATAATTAGTTCCCGAGCAAAGTAGCAGATTCTTTCCGCAATAAACAAAGAGGCTGGAAATCTTCCGGCCTCTTTGTTATTTTTAAATGGTAAAGAATTTAGGGAGGATAACACATGTTTTTATCAACTGAGGGGTTTCCTCAAGCCCACCGCATTTTAGGGATTGTTAACGCCACTAGTCATTTGGCAATGCCGACCGAAGCAATCGATTCATTTGAGTCCATGGACCAATTATTTAGTGATGTTCAAGAAAAATTAAAGCGGCGGGCCAGTGAAAAGGGTGCTGATGGTGTTGTTGGAGTTCGATTTACTACAGATGTTGCTAATATGCAGGTTGCACCCAAATTCTTGGTCCTAACCGCATATGGAACAATGATTCAATTCGTTAAATAAGAACAAATTGAGGATTGCTAATAAAAATACTTGTAATTTTTGATGAGTTCGGTATACTTAATAATGTTACAAAATAGTTAGTGCTTCAGTGGCGGAATTGGCAGACGCGCAACGTTCAGGTCGTTGTATGGTTATCCATGTACAGGTTCGAATCCTGCCTGAAGCATCTGAAAAGCTCTGTAAACATTGATTTGCCGGGCTTTTTTTCTTTATATTGAAATAAAACTGCAAGGGAAGGCCAAGATGAAAGCTTTATCAATTTATCCCGAATAAGGAATGGAAATCTTAAATGGCACAAAAACAGAGGAATACCGGACATGGGCAACTAAGTATCGTGGTGACCTCTTAATTTGTAATAATGCTAAGAAAACGCGTGGGGCTGTAGCTGGTCATGCGTTATGTGTTGCTAAGATCACTGGAATTGAGGAACTGGATGATGGTGAACAAAATACTACGCATGGGTAATTGCTCCCTTTGAGAAGGGAGGCTCTTATTGGATTGAGCCATTAAAAGTTAAGGGACAGTTAAAATTGTTTAACGTCGATGATCGTTTGATTAAACCTTGCGCCATTTACTAACCCCTTCTCAAAAGCTGGTGAGCAATGGTACCAGGAAAAGATTGCTCCCTTAATCTATTAAGATATTTTCACCAACTAACTTATGCGTTATGATAGAAAATAAAAAATGAAGGGGCAATAGCTTATCGGAAAGATTAGAATTAACAACATGGCATTTAATACTTACAATGGTGTGTTTGCGGAAGAGAAAAAGCTTGGTCAAAAAATTGAGATTGACTGTGAGATGGACTATCCAATTGAAACGATGGTTAGAACCGATGAATTAGATGAGACCGTCAGTTACGCTGATGTTTATGAAACAATTGCGGAGTTTGTTGCCCACCACAACTATAATTTGATTGAGAGCCTCGCTAATAACTTACTGCGCGAGCTTTTCAAGACATACCCGATGCTTGATGGGGTTCGCCTTCGCATTCGTAAATATAGTGTGCCGATTGCCGGGATTTTCGA
The DNA here is from genome assembly GCF_003072625.1 of Limosilactobacillus reuteri. Classification (NCBI taxonomy): domain Bacteria; kingdom Bacillati; phylum Bacillota; class Bacilli; order Lactobacillales; family Lactobacillaceae; genus Limosilactobacillus; species Limosilactobacillus reuteri. Next base: position 1,331,643 of record NZ_CP027805.1, on the reverse strand, counting down.
TAATGTCGAAATTGAAGTAGCAGGGAGCAAGTAATTATGACTGAAGTGTACCTAAGTATTGGTAGTAATGTCGGCGATCGGTTAGCAAACCTTCAAAAAGCAATTCAGATGTTGAATGTGCCAACTAAAATTGATATTACGGCGATTTCCTCCGTTTATGAAACAGAGCCGGTGGGTGGGGTCAAACAAGATTCTTTTTACAATATTGCAGTTAAGATCGTAACCATTTTAACGGCTCAGCAACTCCTTGACCACCTTCACAACATTGAGCAGGAGTTACATCGACGCCGACTCATTCATTGGGGACCACGGACAATTGACCTTGATATTATTGATTTTGGTCATCAACGTATTAAAACCCCAACGTTAACGATTCCTCATCCAGAAATGGTTAACCGGCAGTTTGTTTTATTGCCAATGCGCGAAATTACTAATCAGAAAGATCCTTATTATCAACAATTGGATCACTTGTTAAATGAGACTCCAGATCATAATTGGCTTAAAAAGATATATGGACGAGAGGTGTTTTCATGGACCAACAAAAAATAGCAAAGGCTGTTAAAGATTTACTAATTGCAATCGGTGAGGACCCTGAACGAGAAGGATTAGCCGAAACACCTCAGCGCGTTGCCAAGATGTACCAAGAAGTTTTTTCCTCTCTTAATCATCAACCAGAAGAAATGGCTAATTATAAGGTTTTTCATGTTGATGATGTGCCGGAAATGGTATTAGTACAGCACATACCTTTTTATTCAATGTGTGAACACCATTTACTGCCATTTTTTGGATATGCGAATGTGGCTTATGTTCCCAAAGGTAAGAAAGTTATTGGCCTTAGTAAGATTCCCCGGTTGTTAGATTTTGTAACGAAAAAACCAGGGATGCAAGAACGGGTTACAACAGACTTAGTCGCTGAGTTGCAGCGAATCCTTGATCCAGCCGGCGTTGCAGTAACCATCGCGGCTCGCCACCTTTGTATGGAAATGCGGGGCGTTAATAAGGCTGGCCAATTTACTTATACCGATAAGTTTACTGGTCAATTTAAGACTGACCGTGATTTGAAACAAGAATTTCTAAATCAAACGAGGAATTATCGTGCAGACCTATGAACAAATTAATGCGAGTCTTAACCGCCAAATGCTTGGGGGACAACAAGATCGGGTAAAATTTTTGCGACGAATTCTTACTCGTTTAGGAAATCCTGACCAGCGATTCAAAATTATCCATATTGCGGGGACAAACGGAAAAGGCTCGACTGGGACAATGTTAGAACAAGGGTTACAAAATGCTGGATACCAGGTCGGCTATTTTAGCAGTCCGGCGTTGGTAGATGATCGGGAGCAAATTAAGGTTAATGACCATTTGATTAGTAAAAAAGACTTTACGATCACTTACCAAAAGATCATCGAACACTTACCAGCTGATCTTTCGCCTGATGATATTACCATTTTTGAGTGGTGGACCTTGATAATGCTTCAATATTTTGCAGATCAAAAAGTTGATTGGGCAGTTATTGAATGCGGTTTAGGCGGTCAAGATGATGCAACCAATATTATCAGCGCACCTTTTATTACCGTGATGACCCATATTGCCCTTGACCATACGCGGATCTTGGGCCCAACGATCGCCCAAATTGCTCAGGCGAAAGCAGGAATTATCAAGACCGGGACTAAACAAGTATTTTTAGCGCCACACCAAGAAAAAGACGTCCTCACAATTATTAAGGAAAAGGCTCATCAACAAGGAGTAGGGTTAACGCAAGCGGATGCCCAGTCAATCGTTGATGGGCAGGCGACCCTGCAAGTTAATCATGAAATTTACAAAGTTCCTTTTAATTTATTGGGGACTTTCCAAAGTGAAAATCTGGGAACCGTTGTCAGCGTATTTGCCTTTCTTCGTCAGCAGGGCCTTGTTACATCTTGGCAACCTTTACTATCAACGCTTGCGACGGTGAAGATTGCTGGCCGAATGCAGAGAATTGCGGATCATCCTCCTGTTATTCTGGACGGAGCACATAATCCTGATGCAGCCAAGCAACTTACCAAAACTATCTCTAAGTTCCCTCATAATAAAATAATTATGGTTCTTGGTTTTCTCGCTGATAAAAATATTAGGCAGATGGTTAAAATTTATCAGCAAATGGCAGACAAGATAATAATTACAACCCCTGACCATCCAACCCGTGCTCTCGCAGCAAGGGAGTTAAAATCAGTTCTGCCCCAAGCAATTATTGCTGATAATCCACGAAAGGGGTTAGTGGCGGCAAAAAAGATTGCGGAGCCGAATGATTTAATTGTCGTAACGGGTTCTTTTTATACGATTAAAGATATCGAGGCCGATTTAGATGAAAAATAATTTTATTATTGCAACCCATAATATTCATAAAATTAAAGAAATCGAAACCATTCTAAATTTTTACCACCAACACGGTGCGGGATACCGAAAAAAGTTGCCTCAACAAGCCTTTCCGCCTGAATCAACAGAGAGCTATGAAGAAAATGCAAAGGCTAAGGCCCTCTTTATCAGTCAACAGCTGCCTGCAACAAAAATAATTGCCGATGATTCCGGCTTAGAACTCTTAGCTTTTCCAGGAAGGTATGGGGTACAGACAGCGCGGGAATTGGCGCAAGAAGTTCCCAATGGTGATTTAAATGATTACTTGATTAATTTAGTCGATGGTAAATCACGACAATTTATAATGAAAACAACAATTGCCCTAGCGATAAATAATCAAGTGGTTAAAATTGGTCACGGTCAATTGAAGGGAACAATTGCTCATGCCGAACGCGGAGTCAATGCGACGGGCTTTGATCGGATCTTTATTCCAGCTGGCGAATCACAAACACTTGCCGAAATGGACCAGCCGACCCGCATTTCCTATTTACATCGTGCACGGGCTGTTAAAAACTTATTAGATCAATTAGGAGAAGCAAATGAAAGTTACTGAAAATTTAGTTACCAAAGACCATTCTAAATTAGTATCCGCAATCTTAGCTGACCAAGTTAATCGGCACCAGCAGCTTTTATTAACTTGGGATTGTCCAGATGGGGAGATGGCTGGGATAGTGGAGCAATTTATCCGTCATTTCGATATCCCTGTAGCTTGTGTTGAAAAACGCGTCGAATTTTCTTTGCCGCTCCTTTCCCTAAAAGAACTAATAGCGCGGGTGAAAGAACGGTGGAATAAAGACCAAGAATTAATTGCTTCACTCGATCAGATTTACCACCGTCACCAAATTACTTGGCGCGCAGGTCGGTTTACTTTTGACCTGACAGCCCACCCCGTGATTTATGGGATTTTAAATGTAACTCCTGACTCCTTTTATGATGGGGGCAAATTTCAATCGCACTCCGCTATTGCTAGTCAAATTGCTAAGATGGTAGCAGCCGGTGCAAACGTAATTGAAGTTGGTGGGCAAACTACGAAACCGGGTGGCTTTAAGGAAGTTGATCCGGAAGAAGAAATTGCACGAATTATGCCGGCCATTCAGCTTCTTCGTGAAAACTATCCCCAGGTTGCTATCGCAGTTGATACATATAAACTCCCAGTAATGGCAGCGGCAATTAAGGCCGGGGTAGATATTATCAATGATGTGCAGGCGTTTAACTCAAAACAAAAACTAATTTTGATGGCTAAGGCAAATGTTGGAATGGTAACAATGCATAGTAGCCGAACTCATGACTACGATAATCTCACAGTAGCGATGCAGAAATTTTTTGAATATAATCTTGGGACAATAGCAGCCGCTGGGATTGATCTTGAACGGGTGATTTTAGACCAAGGAATTGGGTATGCCAAGGTGGCCGACGGTTACCAGGATTATGCGATGATGCGTAACATTGATCAGCTTAATTACCTCCATCGCCCGATTATGGTTGCAATCTCACGAAAGGGCTTTGGGCAAAAATTATTTAATCTAGCAAAAGAAGACCGTCTCGGCGTAACATTGATTGCTGAGACAGCAATGTATTTGCGAGGCGGTCGTGTTTTACGAGTTCATGATGTTGAGGAAACCAGTCAATTAGTGAAAATGATTGATACTATTGAAAACAGTTACTGGTTTAGATCCACCAACAGCCAATCCCTAAGGCAATGATAAGGGCAATAAAAAGTAAGGCTGTTAGATAGAGATTGCCAAATGTTTCCCGTTTAAGGCGGAAAGCAGTTTCAATTAAGATATAGATTAAAATTAAAAAAATGATCCATACTAGGTTGCTCAAAAGATGAGTTTTAAAATGAAGAAAGGTATGGCCAATCGAAGCAGTCAATAAAAGGAAAAAGAATAAACGGCTTAGTTCAAGCCAGTTAGTCACTTTCCGTTCAATTTTGGCATGGAGACCAGTGGTAGTAGTGAAAATCAAAATAATGATTAGGACCGCCACTATTATTTTTAACATATGGGTAAACTCCTTTCGGCTTTGATTTTAGCATTAATGAAAGAAACTGACTATATGCTTTTGACTTGAAAATATAATAAAAAAAGTGTATGGTACGTATATTACTTGCGTAAAAATAAATAATATTTGAGGTGAAATCAAGTGGCAGATTTTGAAATTGGCGATATTGTAAAAGGAAAGAAATTTGGTCCCCTCGAACATGAATTTTCTGGTGTCGTTGAAAAGGTTTATACTAATTCAATTATGGTATCTATCCAAGATTTTGATCCGTCTGATAAAAGCGGGGTTAACGAATTAAATGGCCGCGCTGTTATTCGCCAAAAAGAAGCTAAGATGGTAAAGGCTGTTCCTCGTGAAGAAAAAAAGGATGACGAAGAAACAGCAGAAGATGCTAAATCTTCAAAAAAATCTTAAAAAAAGATGACAAATAATTAGAAGAGGTATATACTAACTAAGTGTCGAACTTAGTTAGTTAATGCGGGTATAGTTTAGTGGTAAAACTCAACCTTCCCAAGGTTGCGTCGCGAGTTCGATTCTCGTTACCCGCTCTTATAAAAAGCTGAGGCTAGGAGAAAATTTTATTTCTCCCAGCCTCAGCTTTTTTAGATTTCAATCTTAGCTAAAACCTGATGCATTGCTTCAGCAGATTGTTGCATCTTTTTAACTTCATCTGACGTTAACGGATATTCAACGACCTGGCCGATTCCTTGACTATTAATGATGGCAGGCGTTCCTAAGTACAGATCATTAATTCCGTACTGTCCCTCAAGTGGAGCCGAAATTGGCAGGACAAGATTACGGTTTTCGATGATTGCCCGCGTAATATATGAGAGGCATTTAGCGATTCCGTAGAAAGTAGCCCCTTTATTGGCAATTATTTGACTGCCAGCTTCGTGAACTGCTTTTTCAATTTCGTCTTTATCAGTGTTTGAAAGAGCAGTAATAGTGTTGAGGGCTTTTCCGCTGACTGTGATTTCATTAAAAGCCGCAAAAGAAGTATCACCGTGTTCGCCAAGCATTAAGGCATCGATGACATTGACGGATAGATGTAATTTCTTGCTTAAGAGAACCCGGAGCCGCATTGAATCAAGAGAAGTTCCAGTTCCTATGACGCGCTCTTTAGGGAAACCGCTGATTCGCTGCGCAATTGTTGTAAGGATATCAACGGGATTGCTTGAGATAACGAAAACGCCAGTGAACCCACTTTTGACAATTGGTTCAATAATTGATTTAAGAATCGTAGTGTTTTTATTAACTAGGTTTAACCGTGTTTCACCAGGTTTACGGGGAATCCCAGCTGTAATAACAACCACGTCAGCATGAGCGGCATCTTCATAGGTTCCCGCGTAAATCTTTACTGGGTTTGTCAGGGGTGTAATATCAGCCAGATCAGCAGCATCCCCAACTGCTTTTGACCTTGTTCGATCTACCAGTACCAATTCATCGACCTCATTTGTGGACTGCAATAATGAAAAGGCAAATGATGAGCCGACAGCCCCGTCACCTATTAATACAACTTTGTGCCTATACGTATCAAGCATCAAAAATTCCTCCTAATGCAGCTCCTTTTGCGCATCCCAATGATTGATTGGCCCAAATTTATGACCAACCGTTAATGGATTTGCGATTGCTGCGTAAACGGCATCTTTAGCCTTTGTTACTGCTATTTTAACATTATTTCCCTTCGCAAGCTCGGTAGCGATAATTGCAGAGAAACTATCACCGGTTCCATTCAACCGATCAGTCTTAACAAAAGGTTTTTTGAGCCAGAAGCTATCGCCGTCTTCAAGAAGAACAAAGTCATCAACAGTTGTTTGGCTATCATCATTATGCGCGCCCTTAATCACCACGTTTTTTGCCCCTAAGTCTTGAAGATAATGAGCTGCTTTAACCCGTTCTTCATCTGTGGTCATTTCAATTCCTGTTAATTTTTGTGCTTCATAGAAATTAGGGGTAATAACAGTTGCAAGGGGAATAATTCGTTCACGAAATAGTTCATAGGCGGATTGTTCAAGCAACATTGCACCGTGCTTAGTAATAATCACAGGGTCAACAACTAACGGGCCAAAATGTTCAGGCGAATAGTTATCAGCAACGACATTAATTACATCGTCATTAGCAAGCATTCCTGTTTTGGCTGCTTTGATGTCAAAATCTTCGCTTAATACCTTGAACTGTTCGGCAATAAATTCTTGCGGCATTACTTGAGAAGAGGTAATCCCATAAGAATTTCCGGAAACAGCGGCGGTTAAAATACCGTGACCGTATACGCCATCCGCAAAAAAGGCATGAAGGTCGGCAGGCATTCCAGCACTCCCGTCCGAATCATGACCTGCAATTGTGACAGCTTGAATTGTAGGATTTGTCATAAGTAACTCATCAACCTTTCATTATTATTTAATGACGCCGTTTGTAAAATTAAGTTAGAAAATAAGTTAGAAAAATAGAAAAGCCATTTGTGGTAGACTTTTGAATACCCCTAAACAAAAGAAAGAAAACCACAAATGACTTACACCCATCTTACCACAAACGAGCTGACAATCATCGCCCATTCTTTCGTGCAAAAGCTTAAAGCGTACCGAGTGGCCCAAATGATCAACCGTTGCGCCGAAAACGTACTCAGTTGTCACTGGCTGAACTCACTTATATCAACGACAAAATTGCCCAGGGGTGGACGCCTGATACCATTATTGGGCGCGCTGAGCGCCCAATTAGTTGTAACCGGCGAACTCTTTACCGGATGTTTGAACGTGGCCAGTTCGGCTTCGATGTCCGTTCCAGGTAAGCGGCACCCGAATGACTATGTCGAGCGCCGCGGGAAGGCTGGCCAATTGGGGCGAAGTATTCACGAGCGTGCCAAGGACTTTCCGCACTATGCCACTGAATTTGGGCACCTTGAAGCTGATACCGTCCAAGGCAAAAAGCACCAAGGGGCGGTAATGACCCTGACCGAACGCCAATCGAAGGTCGAAATTGTACTCAATGTGCACGAAAAGACGGCTGATGCGATTAACCAACACTTAAGTCAGTGGCTTCGGAAATTCCCGCGGTACTTCTTCAAATCGATTACCTTTGACAACGGAAAAGAATTCGCCGGCTGGCGCGAGATTGCCAATCAATTTGACCTTCACACTTACTTTGCCGAGGTTGGTGCTCCCAATCAACGAGGGCTGAACGAAAACAACAACGGTCTTTTACGCCGGGATGGCTTAACGAAACAGCTAGATTTCCGCAATCTTCCTGATGAATTGGTAACCCAACTGATGAGTAAGCGAAATAACCTGCCCCGTAAATCACTAGGCTATCGAACTCCATATGAAGTATTCATGTCTTACGTCACTGATGAGCAACTATTTTCTTTCTAACTTAAATTGACATTTCGGGTGATAATAATTGTAACATATAATAAGTAAGAGAAAAGTGATAACTCAACCCCGTAGATTAGTCCTTGTTTTCAAATCTAAATTTGTTATAATGGTTGAGTATGAAAATAGGATTTGAGGAGTAGTAGCATTTTGAAATCTACAGCGACCCTTTGTTGATGAGAGTTAGGGGCTTTTCGATTTGTGAAGGCGTGCCTCAGATATTTCAATTAAATTAATGAATGAGTGGAATTCTAATTCAATTAGAGTGGTACCGCGGGTAAATCTCGTCTCTAGTAAGCGTAATGCTTATTAGGGGCGTTTTTTTATAAGTATAAGGAGGAATATATATGAGCGATAAGCAACAAGTTGCAGCTGCATTGGCACAAGCATTGCCAGAGATGGATGTTAAAGAAATTGAAGCTAAGATTGAACGGCCAAAAGATTCTAGTAACGGGGATTATGCCTTCCCGACATTCTTTTTAGCTAAGACCTTACATAAAGCACCGCAAATGATCGCAAGTGAATTAGTTGAAAAGGTTGACCAAGACGGTTTTGAAAAGGTAGTTGTTGCTGGTCCATATATCAACTTCTTCCTTGATAAAGCGCAAGTTGGTGCTAAGATTTTACAAACGATCTTAGCAGATCCTGAACATTATGGTGAGATTGACCTTGGGCACGAAGCTAACGTTACGATTGATTATTCATCACCAAACATTGCTAAGCCTATGGGAATGGGACACCTTCGTTCAACCATGATTGGTGAAGCCGTTGCTCGGATTCTTGAAAAAGTTAACTACAACTTAATTCGGATTGATTACCTTGGTGATTGGGGTACGCAATTTGGTAAGTTAATGGCGGCTTATGAGATGTGGGGAGACGAAGCAGAAGTTAAGAAGGATCCGATTAACACTTTGCTTAAGTACTATGTGCGGATCAATAACGAAGCTGACGAACATCCAGAATACACTGAAGCAGGTCGTAACTGGTTTGCTAAGCTTGAACATGGTGACGAAGAAGCATGGCGGCTTTGGCACTGGTTCCGTGAAGTTTCTCTTGAACGGTTCCAACGTGTTTACAAGATGCTAGATGTCAACTTCGACTCATTTAATGGTGAAGCTTTCTCTGCTCAAAAGATGGAAGAACCTATCCAATTGTTACGGGATAAGAACTTATTGAAGCCTAGTCGGGGTGCAGAAATTGTTGACCTTGATGAATATAACTTACCACCATTACTAATCATCAAGAGTAACGGAACGACAACTTACATCACTCGTGATTTGGCAACGGCGCTTTTCCGGAAACGGATGTATGGCCATGCTAAGTCCCTTTACGTTGTTGGTGCCGAACAAGAAACTTACTTTAAGCAATTACGTGCGGCCTTAAAGGAAATGGGCTTCAACTGGTGGGATCAAATTGAACACATCTCCTTTGGTTTAATGAACTTAAACGGTAAGAAGATGTCTACGCGGAAGGGTAATGTTGTTTCCCTTGAAGACGTATTGAACGATTCCATTGATTTAGCGCGGAAGCAAATTGCTGAAAAGAACCCTGACCTTGAAAACGCTGATGAAGTTGCTAAAGAAGTCGGTGTTGGTGCCGTTATCTTCCACGATTTAAAGAACTACCGTCGGAATGCTGTTAACTTCAAGCTTGAAGATGTTGTTAAGTTTGAAGGTGAAACTGGTCCTTATGTTCAATATGCTCGTGCTCGTGCGGAGAGTATCTTACGTAAGGGTGGCATCCGGGACTTTAGCGATGTGGACTTGACAAAGGCCGGTGCTGAAGCTTGGGAATTAATCAGCTTCCTTGGTCAATACAGCGAAGCAATTAAGCGGGCTGCATTAAACTACGATCCATCAGTAATCGCTAAGTATGCTCTTGAATTGGCTAAGAAATTTAACCAATACTACGCTCACACTCGGATTCTTGATAAGGATGAAGCTCAACCAGCACGGTTAGCTCTTACTCAAGCAGTTAGTGATGTGCTTAAATCAGCTCTTGATTTACTTGATATCAAGTCACCAGATGAGATGTAAATAAAAAGCGTGTGGAGAATAGCCTTGTGGTGACGCGAAGCTAGTTCCACTTTATCTTGCTATTATTCGTGAAAATAGAAGAGGGAGAGGCTGAGAAAAACTTCGTTTTTTCAACAGCCTCTTTATTTATATGAGCTTTATTTAAGATATCGTGGAAATCCTAGTAGGCTAGATTCGCGTCGTAACCACAAGGCTCGAGGCTAAGTCCGAACGATAATCAGCCCGTGCCGTGCTAATCACCGTTCTATCCTTAGCCCACCGCCTTGTTGAGACGGTTAATTCCCACTCACTCCCTCTTCTTTTAATTTCTGGTAAAGCTGACGGGGAAAATAGCTTACCATTTACCAAAATGTGATAAAATAATTGTCAGCTTTTTGAAATGAAAATGGAGATTTATTAATGAATCGTGAACCACAATCTAATTTAGATTTGAAAGAGCGAATCATAAAGTGGTTAAAAAAGACTTGGGCATCATTCCGAGTTTGGGTTAAACACTATTGGCAGCTCTTTGTTGCGATGCTGAAAAAATTCTGGCATCGTTATCAATTAACGCGATGGATCATTGTTATTTTTCTGGGAATTTTCTTAATTACCAGTATCCATTTGACGCTTGTTGCAAAAACTGCAGATGTTAAAAATCTTAAGAACCGGTTGCAGCGACCCACAATGATTTATGACCGTAGCAATCAATCGGCCGGGAGCCTATATGCTCAAAAGGGAACTTATGTGGAACTAAAAGATATTTCCTCAAATGTCCCTAACGCGGTCCTCTCGACTGAAGATCGGAATTTCTATCATGAACACGGCTTTTCAGTCAAAGGGTTAGGTCGGGCTGGCTTCTTACTAGTAAAAAATAAACTTCTTCACCGGGATTATATCTCTGGTGGGGGTAGTACTTTAACACAACAGCTGGTTAAGAATGCCTTCTTAACGCAACAACAGACTTTCTCTCGTAAGGCCCGAGAGATCTTTATTGCGGTTGAGGTAGAAAACCAATATAGCAAAAATGAGATTTTAACAATGTACCTCAATAATGCCTACTTTGGCCATGGGGTCTGGGGAGTTCAAGATGCGGCCAAGCGTTACTTCAATAAAAATGCCAGTCAGCTAACAATACCCCAAGCAGCGACCCTGGCCGGAATGCTGACGTCACCTGGGATGTACGATCCGGTAGAACATCCGACGGCGACGAAGCAACGACGGAATATGGTTCTTCAGCTGATGGTGGAAAATCATAAATTAAGTCAAAGTGCGGCAGATCAATATAAGCAGACACCGTTGAATATTACCAACGGCTACGTGCCAAATGACAGTTATAAGTACCCGTACTTCTTTGATGCGGTCATTGCGGAAGCAGAGAGTCGCTATCATATTTCCGAAAAAGATATTATGAATAATGGTTATCGGATTTATACGACGCTGGATCAAGACCAACAACGAGCAATGCAGCAAACCTATGACGATGACGATAACTTCCCGCAGAACTCAGCTGATGGCACAATGGTTCAATCAGCTTCGATTGCGATGAATCCGAAAAATGGGGGAATTACCGCGGTCGTTGGGGGACGTGGGAAACATGTCTTCCGTGGCTTTAACCGCTCTACGCAGATGCGGCGGCAGCCAGGGTCAACGATTAAGCCGATTGTTGTATACACGCCCGCCCTAGAGCATGGATATTTCTATGATTCAACGCTTCAAGATAAGAAACAATCTTATGGAACTAATAATTACACGCCAAAGAACTACGATGATACCTATAGCGGGACAGTGCCGATGTATAAGGCCCTTTATGAGAGTCTTAACGCCCCAGCAGTCTGGTTATTAAATAAGATCGGGGTCAATCGTGGTTATGACATGGCAAAGAAATTTGGCTTACCAGTCGAAAAAGGTGATAAGAACCTTGCCTTAGCCCTCGGGGGAATGACGCGAGGAGTATCACCGCAACAAATGGCCCGTGCCTATGCAGTCTTTGCCAATGATGGGTTAATGCCATCCCCACACTACATTACCAAGATTGAAGATTCTTCTGGAAAGGTGATCGCCAAAAATGATGGAAGCAAGAATAAGCGGATCATTTCTGGTAAGACGGCCAAAGAAATGACCAGTATGCTGATCGGCGTATTTGACCACGGAACTGGTGAAACGGCCAAACCAAGTGGCTATACGCTTGCCGGTAAAACGGGGACTACAAACTCAGGAGTAAAAGGCGATGATTCTAATGATCGTGATAAGTGGATCGTCGGTTATACGCCTGATGTCGTGGTTGCAACGTGGGAAGGCTATGATGATACAAATCAAAGTCATACCCTAAACGATATTTCTGAACGGAGCATTAACTACCTTTACAAGAATGAAATGAGTGCGATTTTGCCGAATACTACTGGAACCAAATTTACGGTTGAAGATGCTCAAACACGGGCAAATGAAAAGACAAAGAGTTCCTCTAAAGGTTGGGGATCATTCCTCAAAGATGGAGGCGACTTTGTAAATAACTTCAACCAATCAGTAAGTAACTTTGGTAATAAGGCGAGTCAATGGTGGAGTAATGTTCGATCGCTTTTCTAGGAGAATATGATACAATTAATCTAAGAACGAAATAAAGGAGACTTTTACATGGTTGTAAATATTTATGATACTGCAAATGAACTTAGTCGCCAATTGCGCGAAACTCAAGAATATCAAGGATTGCAAAAGGCTTTTGAAGCATTAAAGGCTGATAGTGATACTTTTGACACCTTCAAAAAGTTCCAACAAGCTCAAGCAGATGCTCAACACAAGCAAATGACTGGTCAACAACCAACTGATGATGAAATTAAAAACATTCAAAATCTTGCCAAGGAAGTAAGCGGCAAGAAGGTGGTCCAAGACTTGATGAACCAAGAACGGCAAGTTGATAGCATGCTTCAACAATTGAATAAGACAATTACAAGTCCAATTCAAGATCTTTACAGTGAAGTAATGCCAAAGATGCCAGGACAAGAATAATTAATTTATTACGATACGAGTAAGGGGCTGGGAGAAAGTAAAATTTTTCTCAGCTCTTTTATTGTTAAGAGGAAAAACTATGAGATTTATTCATACAGCCGATTTACATCTTGATAGTCCATTTTTAGGATTGACTTCGATGCCCAAGTCATTATGGGAACGCGTCCATTCATCGACATTTGCTGCCTTTCAAAAGATTGTTGACGATGCGATTGCCTTAAAAGTTGATTTTGTTTTAATTAGCGGGGATATTTATGACCGTGATCAGCAAAGCATTGCCGCTACTGATTTTTTTATCAAACAGTGTGAACGACTTAATCAAGCCCACATCCCAGTCTATTTGCTTTACGGTAACCATGATTATCAAATTGTCCAAGATGCAGGAGAACTTCCCGCAAATGTTCATGTTTTTGGTAATCGCGTAATGACCACCACCCTTACTTTGGCAAATCACAATACTGTGGCTATCTCGGGCTTTAGTTATGATCAACGATGGCTTCAAGAAGATCAAGTGAAGAAATATCCACCTAAAAGAAATGAAACCTGGCACATCGGGATGCTTCACGGAGCAGTCCGGCAAAGTCAAGATAATCACTATGCTCCGTTTACGATTGATGAATTAATCGCTAAAAATTATGATTATTGGGCACTTGGCCATATTCACAAGCACCAAATCTTGAATGAGGAACTGCCTATCGTTTACAGCGGTAATCCACAGGGCCGGCATAAAAATGAAGCCGGGCAGCATGGCTACTATTTAGTAGAAAGTCAGGGCAATAAACTTGTGCCGCAATTTAAACCAGTTGCAGAAATTGAATGGACCAGTCTAACTATTAATGCTTTACCAACTAATGATCTTGCCGAAATGGAGAGATCCTTGGCCCAAACAATTGCTGGCAAGCTGAAAAAAGCACCTTTTCAACTGGTAGAGCTTACGATTGCTAACATTGGTCAACTTTCACCAACGATTCGGCACCTACTTGCAAATGGGGATGTCCTTGAACACCTGCAGGACCAAAATGCAGCTAATGGTAAATGGTGGGTCTATGACCTCTTGCTCCACCAGCAAAATTCGTTGCCATCAATGACTGATCTAGATGAACGGTATTGGCAACAAGCCGCCCAAGAAATATTTACCTCTGCTAATATTGCAGAATTAACGAAAAGCTTAGCACGGGATGCTGATTTAGCAGCTAAGTTGACAAACCTTGATCTTCAGCAATTGAAGCAAGCAACGACCCAATTATTGCGGCGGGAGGATTAGAAGATGAAAATAAAAAAAGCCCATATTGATGGTTTTGGCAAATGGCATGATCAAGATTTCAATTTTACAGCTAACCCCCAAATAATCTATGGCCCTAATGAAGCCGGAAAGACAACCTTGATGGCCTTTCTTGTTAGTATTTTATTCGGCTTTGCGGATGGGCGGGGAAAGAACCGGTTTGCCCAGTATATTCCGAAGACTACTTCTAGTTATGGGGGAAGTTTATTAGTTGAGATCAATGGTCATGATTACTTGATTAAACGGCAACGCGGGCGGAACGGTGGTAAGGTTAGTGTGACTGATTCACAAGGTCGTCAAGGTGGTGAGCAAGAATTAAAGCAACTGCTTGGCAGAATGGATCGGTCGCTCTATCAAGCACTTTTTAGTTTTGGTCAACGGGACTTAACGGCTGTGGATGAACTTAATCGGGATGAATGGCAACAACATTTGCAGCAACTAGGGGCAGTTGGCAGTGCACAGTGGGACCAGTTGATCAGTCAATACCAGAAACAAGCTGACCATCTCTATAAGCCACGGGGGCGGAAATGGCCGCTCAATCAAGACCTCTATCAATACGCGGATTTAACGGATAAAATTAATCGAGCACGAAATAAATTTAAACGTTATCAAGATCTGCAGGCAAATTTGCAAGCAAACAAAGAAAAATTACGGCAAGCACAGGCAGAATTGAAAAAACAACAGCCGCTTTTGCAAAAATTAGAACATTTACAGCAGTTGTGGCCAGTTTACCATGAATGGCAACATAGCCACCAAACTCGGCCGCTTGCTGACTATTTAACTGATCAGCAGGTTGCAACGGCCCAAGAGCTACAAGTGAGGGAAAAGGAACTTCGCCGCCAACAACAGGTCTATCAACAGCGCTTGGCAAGTATTGACCATCAGTCTCCAAAAGAAACTAAGCATTCGCCACAAAGCATGCCGGAACTTCAACGCCTTAAGGAGCAAGCAGTTGAATTACAAGCAGAAGAGGCTTTGCAACACCGGCAACAAACGCAGGCTAATCAGTGGCAGCAGGAATTAACTGCAATTAAAACTCGTTACCACCAGCCTTTGCCGGCGCCCTTAACTCCTCAAGAAAAAGCAGAGCTTGGCCGTCTTCTTAATGTCCAACCGCTTTCTCGGGCAAATACGAACCAGTCAAATGGCGATCCTTCTCGCGCCGCAATGATCGGAATCATCGGCGGTTTTATCCTTTTTATCATCGGGTTGTTAGCGAATGCTACTTTTATTACCGCTATCGGAGCAATTGCGGCCTTTGCGACAGTTATGTATCTTTATTATCAACGCCAAGGAAGTCATGTTGCTCCAGTAACGACCGATTCCCAAGCGATCATGGCATTCGGTCAAAAACACGGCTTACAGGATTTCCCGCCTGATCAATGGCTATTAATGCAGGGGGATTTACAACGAAACGCCGAATTAGCTGCCCAACTCCAAACTGCCAGACAAGATCAGCAAAGATATGACCACCAGCTTGCTATCTTTAACCAACAATTGCCACCGGCTTTGCAAAATCTGACACTGGTAACTATTAGGGCTAAATTAGATGATTTGCTGGAACAAGGGCAACAAGCTCGTCAGGATATTCAAACAAATACCCGGGAAAAAGCAACGATTGCTAATAATTTAGCTCGGCTCAATCAAGACTACAGTAAAATTCATCAGCAAAAAATGGCGATTTATCAGCAAGTCGGGGTGCATGATGATAACCAATTTACCCAGTACTTAGCAAACCGTTCCACAGCGCAATCCCAAGCCTTGGCATCAGATGCCTATGGACAACAATTGACCGCCGAAGATCGCCAAGCCCTTGCTGCATACGCAAATAGAGATGAGCTAATGACGGCTTTATCGAAGACTCGGCACCATCTTGACCAGCTCAACCTAACAATCTCTCAAACCCACGAGGAGATTCAAAAAGATAAAGTTGCAATTGATAGCTTAGTTGAAGATGGAACCCTCAGTAACCTTGAACAGGAACGGGCTAATCTAGCCGCTAAGATTTGGTATGAAGTACAAGAATGGTTAAGGTACCAATTGTCAATTCAGTGGATTAATAAGGCCCTGGTAGGAGCTTCAGCTGACCGTTACCCTGCAATCATTCGCCAGGCAGAACAATATTTTACCTTGTTAACCGCTCGCCGCTATTCTCAGATCCGTTTAACGGCCGATGGAGTCAAGGTGGTACGAAGGGATCAAGAAGTCTTTTTAGTGGAAGAATTATCCCAAGGAACGGCTGAACAGCTGTATATTGCGCTCCGGCTTGGCTTTGTCACCGTGATGAGTGATCAAGCCAACTTCCCGGTAATTATTGATGATGGGTTTGTTAATTTTGATAATGTTCGGCGGCAACGAATGCTGGCCTTGCTAGAAAAAATTGCTGAGAAGAATCAGGTTATCTATTTTACTGCTGATGATCGGATTAAGGACCTTGACGTTAAGATTCTTGACCTGCAAGCATTAAAACGTGAATAAATTATGAAGATGGTATAAACATTTATTTATGAGACTGGCACGAAAAAATAAGTGTGGTATATTGGATGAGTGAAGTTATCGAAAAATATTTTGTTTAAGGATGTGTTTCTTACATGAAATCCAAAAAGTTAATTGCTATCATTGCAGGGGCCGCATTGATGATGCCGCTTGCTGCCTGTGGAAATAAGGCTGTCGCTACTACTAGCGGTGGTAAAATCACTGAGAGCGAATACTACAGCAGCATGAAGCAAACCAGTGCTGGTAAGCAAGTGCTTCAACAAATGATCTTAGATAAGGTCTTGGAAAAGCAATACGGTAAAGAAGTTAGTGATAAGCAAGTTAACGCGCAATACAATACCTACAAGAGTGAGTACGGTTCTGACTTTAATGCTTATCTTCAAAGTCAAAACTTAACTGAAAAGTCATTGAAGCAACAAATTCGGTCAAACTTACTCTTGACTGCCGCTGCTCGTCACTATTCCCACATCACCAGCAAGCAGATCAATAAGCAATGGACCAAGTACCAACCTAAAGTTCAAACTGCGACGATCCTTGTTGGTAGTAAGTCTGATGCTGAAGATATCATTAACCAATTAAATGACTCCAGCAACAAGTACAAGACTTTCAAGAAGCTTGCAAAGTCCAAGTCAACTGATAGCCAAACCAAGAACAACGGTGGTAAGCTTCCAGCCTTTGACAATACTGACAACCAACTTGATTCTACTTACAAGAAGGCTGCCTTCAAGTTGAAGACTGGTGAATATACTACTACCCCTGTTAAGACTGATGAGGGTTACCAAGTAATTTACATGATTGAACACCCAGCTAAGGGTAAGAAGAGTCAACACATTAATGACTTGAAGAACCAAATCGTTCAAGAAAATATGAACAACCAAAACTTCATGCGGAAGGTTGTTTCAAATGTCTTGAAGAAGGGTAACGTTTCAATTAAGGAAAACGATGTTAAGAACATTCTTGATGATTACCTTAACTCCAGCGCCACTACTAGCAGCTCTAGCAACAGTAGCAGTTCCAATAAGTAAATAGGGTATAAAAATAAGGCTACGGAAAATTTCCGTAGTCTTATTTTTTACTTCTTCTTTTCATTTGAATCAATTTTGAGCACATCAAGAATAACCTGAATGCGGTCTAGTCGTGGTTCAGTCTTGAATTTCCACTTCTTAACATCGCGTTCGACATCGTTAATAAACTTTTGCACACCTGGGATGGCAGCCTGTAGTTCATCGATGCTGTTCTTCAACTGTGAAACTTCGCTGCTAAGCCGTTTGAATTCTTCTTGAATTTCTTTTAGCCGTTGCATAATTAGTCTTCCTTCATTTGATCGATGATTGATTGTTGGACTTCTTTGTACTTTTCATCGTTGTAGTTACCAGAATTGTCCTTAAAAATCATCTTAAAATCATCATCGCTAGTGTATCGTGGAATCAAGTGGAAGTGAGAGTGGAAGACTGATTGGTAAGCGACTTCACCGTTGTTGTTAACCACGTTCATCCCCTTGATGGCCCGGTTAGAAGCCTTAACTGCCCGGGCAATCTTTGGGATACGGGAAAATACTTGGGCGGCGAGATCAGCATCGTAGGCAAATAAATCGGGAACGTGCTTCTTAGGAATGACGAGGGTGTGACCAGGAGTTCCTTGGGAAATATCAAGGAAGGCCTTTACAACGTCATCTTCATAGACTGTGTAGCTAGGAATCT
Organism: Limosilactobacillus reuteri; assembly: GCF_003072625.1. Taxonomy (NCBI): domain Bacteria; kingdom Bacillati; phylum Bacillota; class Bacilli; order Lactobacillales; family Lactobacillaceae; genus Limosilactobacillus; species Limosilactobacillus reuteri. Next base: position 1,313,381 of record NZ_CP027805.1, on the reverse strand, counting down.
CACCGTTAATGATTTTGCAGAAAATACAATTATCGTCCATATTAATCGCTCCTTTTGAAGATTAAACTTATCCTAAGTATACCGAAAAAATCGCGTTCGTGCATGATTTAGTAGAAGAAATAATCTATGATATAATAAAAAGATATGACTAAGCAATCAATAAGAAGGGATGAATAATGGCTTTAGAGATAAATAAACTTGTTGGTGGATATTCCCAGATTCCCGTACTAAAGGATGTCAGCTTTGATGTCCAACCAGGTGAATTAGTTGGTTTGATCGGACTAAACGGTGCCGGAAAGTCAACAACGCTAAACCACGTTATTGGCTTATTGCGACCATTTTCAGGGTCAATCAAGATCGATGGCCTCACAATCCAGGCCAACCCGGAAGAGTATAAAAAGCAGATCGCCTATGTTCCCGAAACGCCAATTCTTTATGATGAATTGACTCTCCGTGAGCATATCGATTTAACGATTATGGCATACGAGCTTGATCACGATGCAGCATGGCAGCGGGCAACAAAACTATTAAAACTTTTTCGGCTTGATAATAAACTTGACTGGTTCCCCGCTAACTTTTCTAAGGGGATGAAGCAAAAGGTAATGATCTGCTGTGCCTTTATGACTAAGGCCAAGTTGCTGATCATTGATGAACCATTCTATGGGCTGGACCCCTTGGCAGTGCATGATTTGCTAGACCTGATTGAGCAAAAGAAGAAGGAGGGCGTCGCGGTTTTGATGTCGACCCACGTCCTTGATACGGCGCAACGGTATTGTGACCGCTTTGTCCTATTGGCAGATGGAAAGGTCCGGGCACATGGAACTCTCGATGAATTGCGAGCTGCTGGGGATCATGCCGGCGAATCCTTAGATGAGATTTACTTGCATCTTGCAAAGGGTGATCGTGATGAATAAGTTATTTAGCAAGCGCCGCAGTCAACACTTTATGCTCCTACTGCGTTACTGGCGGCTAGTCTTCAATGACCACTTTGTTATCGCCTTATTTTTCCTGTTCGGGGCCTTGGCGTATGGCTATTCTCAATGGCTGCCAACCTTGGGACCGCATGAATGGTGGACCCGGCTGATTTTGATCAGCTGGTTTACGGTCATCGCCCAAATCGGTCGTCTTGCAACGCTGATCAAAAAGCCGGACCCAGTCTTTCTCTTGCCGCAAGTTGAAGGAATCCATCGTTACCTTAACCAGGCGACCTGGTATAGTCTGATCTTAGCGGAAATAATGACGGTGGTTGGTGCCTTTATCGCCTTGCCGTTCGCTTTAACAACGGAAAAACTCAGTAGTGCCGAGATTGTGACCATCTTTTTAGTCTCCATTGTCAATAAGGCTGATTGGATGCATGTGGCACGAAAATCACTGAGTTTGCGCTGGGGTGATCAACAGTGGCGGACCCGGCTAGAACACTGGGTAAATCCGCTCCTTGCTTCAATCGCAATGTGGCTGGTAAATCCCTATGTTGGTCTTGTCGTGGCAGTGATCTTGTACTTGGCGGTAATTGTTTATTATCGTGATCTTGCCATTAATTGGCGGATTGCCGTTAAGGCTGAACAAGATCGGATGTACAGTGTCTACCGTTTCTTTAACCTCTTTACTGATGTGCCAAGTGTTCAAGGAAATACCAAACGGCGGAAGTGGGCAGATGGCCTGATCCGCTGGCTAAGCAAGGATGGCCAACCATGGTCTTACTTATACGCTCGTGCATTTGTCCGGAGTACCGAAGTGAGTGGGATTGTCAGTCGGTTGACCCTGCTAGGAATGGTGATTGTCTTCTTACTGCCGGCAGGTTGGCTGAGTACTCTGGTGGTCGTGCTCTTTATCTACTTGATAGCGACCCAGCTAATGCCACTCTATGACCAGTATGAATCAAATGTATTTACCCACATCTATCCGATCCCTGCCAGTCAACAACAGACTGACTTTAAGCAACTGTTAGCCAAGGTGACGGCGCTTGAAGCACTACTGATCGCTTTTGCTAGTATCGGTTGGCAGTTGAACGTCGGCCAGATGGTAATTAATCTTATTATTGCGGCAGTTGAAGTGGTCTTATTAAGTCGTTTCTACTTCAATGTCAGAGTCAAAAAACTAATGAAATGAGGATTTTAATTTATGCGTGTGAAACATAAAAAGTGGGCTGATCCATTAATTGCTGCCCATCCAGAACTAATGATTGATGATGCTACTCAATTTAAGGGCAAGTGGCAATCACGGTTTGCAAAAGAACAACCCCTCCACTTAGAAGTTGGGATGGGGAAAGGTCAATTTATCATTGGCATGGCGAAGGCTCACCCAGAAATCAACTTTATCGGTCTGGAGATTCAGCGGACCGTTGCGGCAATTGCCCTCAAAAAAGCACTTGAAGAAGATTTGCCAAATTTGCAATTGATTTGTGGAGATGGGGAAGACTTGCAAGAATACTTTGAAGATGGGGAAGTCGCTAAGATGTACCTTAACTTCTCTGATCCATGGCCGAAGAAACGGCATGCTAAGCGGCGCCTGACCTACAAGACTTTCTTAGCAACCTATCAGCAGATCCTCCAAGATCAAGGGGCAATTGAACTCAAGACTGATAACATGGGTCTCTTTGAATTCTCATTGGAAAGTATGAATAACTATGGGATGATCTTTGATGGCGTCTGGTTAGACCTGCACCACAGCGAAGAAAATGAACATAATGTTGAAACTGAATACGAGCAAAAATTTGCGGCGAAAGGCCAACCAATCTATAAGCTAATTGCTAATTTTAAGTAAAATACTAGTCAGTAAGTAGACGAATGCTTGCTGACTAGTATTTTTTTTACTTTTTTGCTGGGGTGAGAAATCGATTTCTTTATCGCAATATCAAGCGAAAAAATGTATTTAAAAGTAATTCCACCATTCACCATTAATGAAATAATAATTTTATATTTATTGTTCGATAAATATGTGCTAGAATGTTCTCGAAAATAAATTATAAGTTATGACGTACAGACATACGGGGGATATGGAATGTCGAAGAATAATACGCAAGAATATGTACGTAAAATGGAACAGCAACGGCAACAATTTGGTTTACGCAAACTCAGTATTGGGGTTGCATCTGTCTTATTAGGAACCCCTTTCATTATGGGGGGGGGGTACAGTAGCACACGCTAATAGTACACCAACGCCAACCGTTGCGACTAGTTCAACAACTAGTGAAGAACCATAGAGCGCTGATCAACAAGCTGCTAATGAGGTTAATGATGTAAATAAAGAAACAGCAGTATCAAGTGAGGAACCGGCAAGCACCAACACGGTTAATCAAAATGAAGCCCAATCAAAGACAGTACTCAGTTCGCAAACAAATGGAAGTCAAGCTGAAACAACTGTTAATGAGAATAATAATACTCAGATTTTAAATTCGGGCGTCAATCAGCAACCGATTGTTACAAATTAGTTTAACGAATCAAAAGTCGTAGACCCAGCAAAGCAGATCACAGCTACCCTGAATATTTATGATTATGATGATATTGATCCGCAAACGCCAGATGCATATCAGGGTAACGGAGTAGCTTTTACTTACACTGGTAAATTTAATGATGGCGATACTTTGCGTGAAGCCATTCAAAAACAAATGGATAGCGATTTAATTAAGCAAAATGCCTATACCAAGTATGGTACAGCTATTTTAGCTGATAAAGATGGAAATGGTTATAGTGTTGGTGTTTCGCGTGTTATCTATGATAGTCATAGCGATAATGATATTGGAGGTTATCATTTTAGAACACCTGATGATGACTTCAATCAAGAAGACTCAGATCGGTTAGTGAAAGAATATCAAGATTGGCTTGATTATAAGAAGGATAATTTTCAATTGGCAGGGTATAAAATTGCTAGCGATGATGAGCAAGAAATTGATTTGGCAGATTGCAAGAAATAACTTGAACGAATTTAGTGACGTAGATTAAGCAAGAAGATCTCGATTGGTGTGTGCCAGTTAAGACATTTAAGTGGTCGGGAATTCAGATACCAATTGATTTGAACCAGCTGGCGATCGCTCAGCTCTTCAATGGCTTGTCCCTTGGGAATAAACCGTCGCAAAACTCGGTTACGGTTCTCATTACTACCGCGTTCATGTGGTGAATAAGCATGGGCAAAATAAACCTGAGTACCTGTTAGCTGTTCAATTGCCTGATAGTTAGCGAACTCTTTCCCATGATCCACGGTAAGCGTCTTGAGCTTGTCTTGAAGTTGACTAGCTAGTTCAAGTACGGCTTGAGTCATGGACTGACTGTCGCGACCATGGAGCCGTTTAACAATTGTCAGGCGACTCTTACGCTCCACAAAAGTCGCCACAGCTTGACCTTTACGTTTGCCAGAAAGTACGGTATCAGCTTCAAAGTGGCCGAATTCTTGGCGAGTTTCGACTTTATGAGGACGCTCCTCAATGGAGCGGCCGTGACTGAACGTACCACGCTTTTCTTTAGCACGATGACGACGAATTCCATGATCAGGCAAATCGGGTAACTGTACATCAAGCCATCCTTGATCAATCCAGTTATAGACCGTCTTGTAGGCAATCCCAACTACATGGGCAACTTGTTCAGGGGACCACTTCTGGACTTGAATCTTTTCCTCAATCAAGTGCTTAAGGCTTTTAGTGAGTGAAGACTTCCGCCCCCGTTGACTAACCTTGCGTTCAAAGTCAGTTTGCGCTAGTTCAGCTTGATACTCACCGTTGAGCCGGTGAAGTTCGTTAAAGACTGTGGTTTTACTAAAGCCTAAGTAATTAGCGATGTATCGTAAGGAACGTCCTTCATTATGAAGCGTTTCAATGACAATGCGGTTCTGGAATGATAAAATAGTGGTGCCCATTAAGGTCCTTCTTTCTAATGGAATGTTGTGGCAACACCATTAAAGACCTTGATGGGTTTTTCTGTCCACTTAAATGTTCAACTCAAATTTTACAATCTGCCATTTAGATAAAAAGATTCAAGATGGTCAAAAGTATAACATCTATGTTAACCACATCACTTCAACACCATCTGATATTTTTCGTTGGTATGCTGCTAAACGGGAAGTTGACTTTAAATATTATTATCATGATAATGATAAAAATTTAAACGTTATGAATCCTAAGGATAAGCCGCTCAATGTCATTAAAAATGGTTACTATAATGAAGGTAAATATAACTCAACACAAGGTTGGAATGCACTAATTTCCTATGGTGATAATAAGCCTGAGTTTAGTAATATTCCTGCTAATGGTAACACTCCTACCACAACTGTTCATGATGCTAATAGTTTTGAATCTAGACTTACAGATGCACCTAAAACTAGTAAAGAAGATACCCAAGTATTGCATGACACTTTAAGTGGTCGATTTTTGATTATGCAGTTGGCTTGATCACAGATAATCAAGGTGCATTAAACAATTTTGGTAAGGCTCAAGCGGCATATCCATCTGGAACTATCCTTTTTGAAGGTGAAGATGTAACTCCAATTGAAAATTGGCATACTTTCGATCCTAAAGTTCCAGATACAGGTAGCGACGTTCTTCAAGATACGAATACTTATTCTACGATTAAAGGAAAATTATATAAAGGAACTGGTGGTTCTCTTGAAGAGGTAAATAACCCTGCTATAACCACTATTTACTACTACCACGATCAACCGGTGGATATTACATTTGAAGATGTAACTAATGGAGATGCCAATGCTTCTGTCTTGTCTAACTTTACTGCAAGTAAACAATTACGGGTAGATTTAAACAGTGAATACATCACTGGCAAGCCACACATTACCCCAAAGGATAAGAAAAATAATAAAAATCAAAAGTACGAAGCTTATAGTTATCAAGCTCAGGACAACACTTATAACACAGATGCTATCAATGTTGATCTATCGGGTACTTTGAAGTCAAGTAGCTCTTTAAACTATGATGATATCTTGAAAGCTTATACTGATAATGGTTATGCGTTAGTTTCAAGTGATCCAGATGATTTAACTTATGAACTTGAAGATGTCTATGATAATAACCGCAATTTGCAACATAAAAAGCGTGTAGTTAAGTTGGTTCACCGTGCTGTCGCACACACTGATACTAAGACTGCTAATCGTACCATTCACTATGTAGCTAATACTAAGGATGGCAAGCAGTTACAAGACGATACTACACAAAATGTAACTTTAACTAGCAGTACTTACTATACGGATGCTGTAACAGGTAACCGCGTAAATGCAAAACAAGATGCAAACGGCGATTGGATTGTAGATACCGCTAATACTGATCCGGTTCCTGCAATTACTTGGACTGTAAATGCTGACAAGAGTACTGGCTTGACAACAGATAATAAGAACTTTGCTGCCATTACAACTCCAGAAACTATTACCTTATCTACTGATGAAGCTGCAAAGCGTGGAACTGATGGAGGCGCATGGTACTTAGTTTCAACTGACAAGAACGGTGAAGTATCTTACGGCGATCCAACTAGCGACACTTGGAAGAGCGATACTCCTAATAAGATTGCTGATGGTTACTTGGTCTATAAGCAAAAGGCTCAATATAACATTTACTACATCGACGTTAATGGGGTTGAAGGGAAGACTATCTACGAACCAACTGATGGTACGGAATTGAAAAATCATCAAGTAACTGGTGTCGGTAGTGAAGAGAAGACCTATGTTGGCGACACTCCAGATGCTACGCAGAAGTTGTGGAGTCCAGCAGTACGAAAAAGCTGGCTATGTTTTAATTGGTTTGTCTGATAGTGCCAAGGGTGATTTACTTGGTAAGCAAACTTTAACTCATGGCGTTCAAGGTCAATACATTTACTTGAACCATAAAGCTGTCAAAATCACTTCTAAGACACCAAATCCACCAGAGAATTCTAGTGTTAAGCCAGAAGATTTAAGTAAGAGTGCTGATCGGATTATTCACTACGTAACTGAAAAGGATCAGACACCATTACTTGATGACACTACCCAAAAGATCACTTTTGAAGGTACTGTTTATATTGATATGGTAAACGGTAGGAACGTCCAGACTGTAGAAGGCACTGATGCTCTTACTGGTCAGCAGGTATTAATTGCTCTTACTACTCCTGGCACTATTACTTGGACAGCAACTGCTGGCGATGGTTCAACAGTTGATAACAATAAGGGAGTTTCAATCAAGTCACTAAGCCTGTCATTACTGATGGTAAGCTTGCAGAGAAGTGGCTTGTAACTGAAGCTACTGCTAACAATGCTCCTGAATTCACGGTTCCAGATCCAAGTGATCCAAACTTTAAGGAAGTTTACGATGTAACTCTTAAATACGTTCAAAATGTTGACGCTGATATTACTTACTGGGATATCACTTATGGTATGAACCGTAAGATCCAACTTGGTAACACTGATCCTGCAAGTGATAGTGAAGGTATAACTGGAGAATTAATCCACTTTAATAACAATGGAAAGTGGATTTCTAACCTCGAAAGTCAAATTTACGTTTTCGTTGATACCGGTTACCACCCTACTGATAAGTATGGTAAGGAAACTAGTCACTTTAATGTTTACTTCAGACACGCAGTTAAGGACATTACACCAAACACTCCAGTTGATGAAGTGCCAAAAGATCCAGATGGTAATCCAATTGTAGACCCAAGTGATTTACATAAGAAATTTACTCGCACTATTACCTTTGTTGTAAATAATGATGCCAAGAGTCCTTTACATGATCCAGTTCCTCAAAAGGTTACATTTGATGGTCATATTTATGTAGATATGGTAACTGGTCAAACCACAACCCCAGAAACTGTTAAGGATGCTAATGGTAACGATGTTCAAGTTGCAACCACTAAAGCTGGTAATATTGAATGGAATCATGACACTCAAACTATGGATGAAGTAGTTCAGAAGTACATTACCTTAAATACGGGTGATAAGTACGCAACTGCTGATGATATGGTTGGTACTTGGCACTGGATTAGCGGTACAGCTAACGAGATAGTTTTGACACCAACTTCAGAGAATCCTCAAGACCTTCAATTAGTCTACGAAAAGAATAAGAGTGAAACTGGTCCAGATGAAAGTCATGACTTACCAAAAGTTGATGTTAAAGTGGAAACAAAGACCTTCACTAGAACTGTTGTCTACCGTGGTACTAAAGATGGTGGCGTTCATTTTGAGAGCGTTAACGGTTCACCGGATGGCAAGAACACTTACAAGCAAACTGTAACCTTTACTAGAAATATTTCCTCCACCACTGGCAAAGACGGAAAAGTAACGATTCTGAAAACCACTCCATGGACAGCCAAGGATGATACTTTAGGTGAAGTTGTTTCTAAGACACCTAGCGCAGTTGGTTATGAACTAGTTGACATTGAGAAGGTCGATGCTCATAAGATTAATCCAGATAAGGATAATCCTGATTTGGGAATCGTCACTGTGACATATGAAACTACTCCAACACAACCAACAGAACAGCCAAGTGAACAAAAGAATGAAGAACCACAATCAATGACTACCCAGGTCATTGCCAAGCAAGGTGAAACTTCTATTATTGAATCTACTAATTCTTCATCAACGCAACCAACTACTAAGCAAGGCACTCAACAATTGCCACAAACTGGTAATCAAAAGTCATCAAGCTTAATTGGTCTCGGTTTTGCTGATCTTCTCTCAGCACTTGGCTTAACAAAAGTAAATAAGAAACGGAAAGACTAATTTCCTACTAAAAAGGAGTAACCCTCAGCTATTTTGGCTGTGAGGATTACTCCCTTTCTGTATCACTAATTAACTTTTGCCACTTTTTAGCGACATGATCGAAGCGGTATTTTTTGGCTGCTTTTTGTGCATGGTGGGCGTACTTCTTTGCGAGGGCACGCTCTTCTAATAATTTTCTTAATTGCTGATATAAGGCTTCTTGGTCGTTAGGCGGAATCAGTTTACCGCTCTGCTGGTCATCGATTATATCTGCTGGTCCATAATTGATGTCATAACTAACAACTGGGCAACCATGACCCTGTGCTTCTAGAACTGCCATTGCAAAGCCTTCATAATAGCTTGTTAAAATCTCTGCTTGGGCATGTTCATAAGCAACGCTAAGGTTATTACAATAGCCGACAAAATTAATATAGCTCTCAGCTTTATTTTCCTTCACCAATGACTTGAGAGCATTAGCGGTTTGGTTTTTATTCCAACTATCGCTATAACCATAAATATCAAGGGTCACTTGCGGAAGGTCATGATGGAGTCGAATAATCGCATTGATAATATGATCAAGCTGTTTGATTTTAGAAAGCCGGGCAACCGCGATGAATTTTCCGGTTTGGCGATGGGCAAGGGGGGATTTCTTTTGCGAGCTCTGTGCTTGTTAAATAGGTCACTGGAATGCCGTAACTATGGTTTGGAACTGTTTCGCAGCGTCTTGAGCTTCCCGTTGCGTGGCAGAGATCAGACCACTTAGCTGTCCATTTGCGAGCATTGTTGCAATTGGTTGATAGATTGCCGAAATCGGTCCGTTGCTTTGACCGTTGTCGGTAAAGGCCGAGTGAAATACTTGGTACCGTCTTGCCGGCTTTTTCATTAGCGTAAATGCCTTTAAAGCGATGTTAGAACGATCACTGATAAGGATTGATTGGGGATCATCTCCAACAAGCTCATCTAAAAAGTGCGTCCGAAATTCGATTTCATTATCAAATTGCCATTCCTGACCTTGATCAACTAGCTGGATGAGGGTAAGAATGGGGACATTACCTTCACCACCGCGATAATGATAGATTATTTTTACCTGTCCATCATGATCGTAATACTGGCGGGCAATTAACCGTCCCTTATCTTCAAAATATTCAGTATAGGTCCGCCATCCTTGATCGTAAAAGTCCCGTCGATTGGTAAAGCCGTACTGATCAAGGTAGTCGATATAGTATAACCATCCGTTGCGGAAGTTTACGCAAACCCGCACTTTGCCGTTGCGTAGGGCACAATTGTCCTTAACTTGGCAGCCAGGGACAGTCAACGCCTGCTTGATAATGGCTTGATCAACTGTGGGATCATCACGATAAGGAAGCTGTTGATAAAACTGATAGATATTAAGGACGCGACCTTTAACTTTAAGTTTTTCTTCAACAGTTTGATGGTCGAAGTTATACAGCATCGTGACAATGGTCGCAGGGACATTTAGATGATCAAAAATTCGTAGCCGTTTGACTTGGGCAAGTTCGATGGCCGAGGTGTGTAAATCTTGCCGGCTAGTGATGAAATAATTCATGATAAATTCCTTTTTAAACGATTTGGTGGTTTTTCCCCTTAGTCTGGATCTTTTAATGATTTACCACTTTTAATTTGTTTAAATTGATTGAATGCTTGTTCAATTGTTTGATATTCATCAGTCGAAAGTTCAATTTTCATTGCTTTTGCATTAGAGAGTACTTGACGGGCATTTTTAGCTCCTGGAATCACCGCAGTAATGAGTGGATTTTGCAGGTACCATGCAAGGATTATTTGAGCAATCGTAGCATGATGGTTATCAGCAATTGGACGGACGAGATCAACAGCATGTAAGATTGTGCTGTAACGCGGTTCTTTAAAGTCTGCAATCTGACTGCGGATATCATCAGCGGGGAATGTTGCATCAGTGGTATACTTTCCAGTCAATAGTCCAGAAGCTAGCGGGAAGTAAGGGACAAAGCTGATCTTATTTTCATTTAGGTAGTCTAGCATTCCTTCCGTTAAATGATCTTGATGAAGAAGGCTGAATTCGTCTTCTACAATGTCAACGTAACCATCCGCATTTGCCTCTTTAATTTGATCAAGACTGAAATTGGAAATTCCGATTGCCCGAATCTTTCCTTCTTCCCGTAATTTCTGCAGAGCACCGACTGCTTCTGCTTTCGGCGTATCATGATCAGGGAAGTGCAGATAGTAAATGTCAATGTAGTCAGTTTACAACCGTTTTAAACTGTCATTGACCTGCTTAGTAATAAAATCCGGATCATTATTAATAACTTCTTTACCCGTTGAAAAATCATGAGCGCCCTTTGTTGCAATGATGATTTTATGCCGATCATAATCTTGAATGGCTTGCCCAATCAGTTCCTCTGAATGACCCAAGCCATAGACATAGGCAGTATCTAATAAATTAATTCCATTATCTAAAGCAGTCTTAACAAGATCAATGCCGGCTTGATCATCTAAACCTGGGAAGAGATTATAACCGCCAACAGCGTTTGTTCCAAGACCGAGGGGATTTACTTTAATTTCTGAATGACCGATTGTTACTGGATACATCATGAGAAACCTCCTTATTGGTGAAAGCGTATGCATCAATTGCCTTAATTATACTAAAAATATTCTTGGTATGTACCTGAATATTGAATTGGAATAGTAAATTAACGAAAATGGATTGAACGTTGAATATAATTAAGTAGATCCCGATAAGGAGGCGAATATTTGCAACTAGTACCTAAAAATATCAAGCTTTAATTTTTTACTGATGAGTTCAAGGAGTGCTAGCTCGGCAACACTATTACCAGCATGGTCGAGTGCCGGACTGAAAATTCTGATCCCGTAATGATTGGGGGCAGCAGAAACTAAACCGCCACCGACACCGCTTTTAGTCGGTACACCGATTCTAACGGAATAAGTTCCCGATTCATTGTAGAGGCCCGTCGTCATCATGACTGATTTTGTATATGTTGCGGCCTCGCTTGAAATAATTCATTCATTATTCCAAGGAGCGATCCCGTCATTAGCGAGGACGGCGCCGAGATTAGCTAGGCTTTGACAAGTGACCATCATTGAACACTGTTTAAGATAGGTGTCAAGGCTAAGGGTTACGTCATTAGTGAGGACTTCTTTGGCCTTGAGATAGTAGGCTAACGACCGATTCATATCCCCGGTTCGCAACTCCGATTGATAAAATTCTTCGTTGAGGGTGATATCGGGATCATTGCAGATTTTACGACTAAATTCAAGGATTTGGTCAAAGGGAGAAAGCCCATCTTGTTCTTCGATTAATGAACTAATGAGGATGGCGCCACTGTTAATAAAAGCGTTGAGGGGATGGGTCTCTTTGGTAATTTCCATGTTAAGGATTGTATCGAAGGGGAAGCCAGTTTGGCGTGTTCCGACTTGTTCTTCAACTGCTGACAAGCCTAAACGTTCAATTGCGTAGAGGAGGGTGATTACTTTCGAGACGCTTTCGATGGCAAATCGAACTTGCGATGCGCCTGCTTCTGCTTTTTTATCATTTGTGACGTCAAAAAGGTAAACGCCAAGTTGATAAGGGTCAACTTTTGCTAAAGCGGGAATGTAGGTTGCTACCTGACCTTCATCAATTTTGCTCCAACATTCTTGAATTGCGTCATTAAGATTCATGATATCCTCCTTTAATTAAAAAATCCGGCTCTACAATTTTAAGTACTGATGGATTTAACATCAGTGCTTTATTTGTTTAAAATTTAAAATAAAAAAGCGAAAGATGGTTGGACCCCGTCTTCGTTAAGAAAGGACCATCTTTCATGAACAATTCTATCAGAACTATCTTAGGAGTTAAAGATCCCTATCTCAAACTAGATGAAAAGAACTTTGATAATCCAATTGAAGATCAACCTAATCAAATCATTGTCCATCTCATCCAAACTTATCCTATGCATTGCTCACGATGTGGACAGCTAATGTGTAAGAATGGCTATAAAATAGTTAGTTGCTTGGGACCAGAGCTTCACTTTAAACCAACAATCTGGTCGATTAAAAAGCAAAAATATATCTGTAAAGCTTCCTCTTCTTGTCCTGAAGTAATTACTAAATTAGCGGCTGTTAGAGATATTAATTATCATGATCATATTTCTTTAGCGATAAAACAACGAGCCATGATGCTTCTGACGAAAAATGAATCACAAAGTGATTTAGCCAAAGAACTAAATGTCTCTGACTGGACAATTAGACGAGTCATTACAAACCTTGATCAATTTTTCAAGCCTAACTATCATTGGTTGCCTCGTCATATTGCTTTTGATGATTTTAAATCTGGTCGCTTTGCGCCCAGTGGAATGAGTATGATTCTAATGAACATTGAAAATAAACGGACACTTGACATTATCCTGTCACGAAAAAATAGTTATTTGCGGAACTACTTTCTTCGATATGACCGTTCAGCACGCCTAGCAGTTCAAACAGTAACAGTTGACTTATACACTCCATATCGTCACTTAATTCATGAACTCTTCCCTCACGCTATAATTATCGCTGATCATTTTCACATCGTTGCTCAAGCGTATCGTGCATTAAATAAAATCAGGATTCAAGTAATGAATCGCGCTGGTGCTGCCACTCATGAGTGGCGTGCACTTAAGCATTTTTGGAAATTACTCTTAACACCTGCTAATGAGCTTAAATATAATAATTATTGGCTAAGACGTAACTTTAGTTACGCTCAATTAACCGATGTTGAAGTTATTCACCGTCTCCTAAGTTTTGATAATGAATTAAAAAAAGCTTATGAATACTATCAAGACTTAATTATGGCGATTGCTCATCGTAGTAAGAAAGAATTAAAAAAACTTACTCGTAATTAAATGGACACAGCTTCCACAAGCACTACAGAAAGTTCAGCGTACCCTTCGTAGTCATAAACAAGAAATCTATAATAGTTTCAAATATGACACCTATACAAACGGTCCTGTTGAAGGAACTAATAATAAAATTAAAGTTATTAAACGAACTGCTTATGGCTTTCGTAATTTCTTTAATTTCCGGATTAGAATTCTTCTTGCATTACCAAATACCTATATCGCAATAACTTGGCAAAATAAACAAACAGCTCATGCCAAAGTCCAGGCACAAGCTGCTTAGTAAAATTATTTTATTTTCTCATCAGTACTTCTTGACGAAGAGCCAAAAATCCGGGAAATTTATCCCCAGCCTTTGCTTTAGTTATTCTCAATCCGTTTTAATTCTAATAGACTACCAGTATATGCATCAGCAATAAACTCGTAATCTACTTCTTCGCCATCTTCTAGACGAGAAACGCCGCCTTTATAAGCATGGGTTTTAACCGCAAATCGTTGAAAAGGTATTGCTTTATCATTGATCCAGCTACCGGTTAAAGAACCTTCACTTGCAAAATCGTTTTTGACTAATTTTAAGATCCGCTCAGCAGACATTTGGCGGTTACCAAAAAGTTTGCCAGCGATAAAACCAGCGATTCCAGATGCACCTAATGTGACTGGAATCAGCCAGGGGTTGAGGGAGTTATTGTTTGCATTCATATGATTGCTTCCTTCGCTATTTAAATTTAATCCGTTCTTAACTTCTCATTTATTCTATCATTTTTAATTATTAAAATCCAAATATCCAATCCTTGCAAGCAGATTGCTTACAATAGATAAGAAGCATGGTATAATATTGCTAAAATGATATAGGGATGAGGATTATGGAAAGACTACCACAATTAAAAGAAGATCAATTAATTGAAACTATCGGCAATGGCAAGGTCGTCCTTTTCTTTACGGCTGGCTGGTGCCCAGATTGCCGCTTTATTAAGCCGGCAATGCCTGAGATCGGACAAGACTTCAGTGATTATACTTTCTATGAAGTTGACCGCGATGAAAACATCGACCTCGCTGCTGAATTAAATGTATTTGGAATTCCAAGTTTCATTGTATTTAATAATGGTAAAGAAATTGGTCGATTTGTCAATAAAGATCGTAAAACTAAGCAACAAGTTGAAGATTTTTTAAACAATTTGAAGTAAAATAAGAAGGCTGTGAAAATAAAGGGACTGAATTATTCGGCCTTCTTTAGTTTTAAATTAGATTTTCATAGTCTTCTTTTTATGTAATAATGTAAAATAGTAGATTATATTAGAGAGAGGAATATTTGATGTTAATTTCAAGTTACAATCCCAATGAATTAGGCGACATTTTAGTCGTTATTACCGCTCCAGATGCGGATGACCAAATTACTAAGATTGCTGATGATGTAGCTCAGATCACCGCTGCAAAAGATGGTGCATTACTTGGCTATAACTTTATGAACGCCAGCAAGATCTTACCAGAATTAACAAGTGAAAACGGGCAAGTATTTTTAGATGCCGCTCAAGTTGAAAAATTAAATGCAAAGTTACAAGAAGCGGGCTTCGATAAGCTCTTAACAGCTGACGAAGATCCTAAGTTTGTGGTTGGCTATGTTGAAAAGATCACTGACCATCCTAAGTCTGACCACTTAAAGGTGACGCAAACACGGATTGCTGCTGATAAGACTGTCCAGATCGTGTGTGGATCTCCTAATGTTGCAGAAGGTATTAAAGTCGTAGTTGCTCGTCCTGGTGCGATGATGCCAGATGGTAAGATCATTTGGCCTGGTCAGTTGATGGGTGTCGATAGTGACGGCATGCTTTGTGGTTTCCGTGAACTACGGATTAAGAACGCTCCTGATGAAAAGGGTTTGTTCATTATCCCTAATGATTGGCAAGAAGTCGGTGAACCAGTTGATTTTGCCAAGGCTGATACGTTCTATCTAGAAAACTAACAAAAAAGCGATAAGTGCTTTTGATGGGAGCGACGCAAGCCCCTGCAAGCAATAATGAGAGTGGGAAATAACCTCCTCGACAAAGCGGTTGGCTAAGCTAGGACGATGATTAGCACGGCACGGCTGATTATCGTTCGTACTTAGACTCGAGCCTTGTGGTTATTTTCCACGTTATCTTTCTATTGTTCATAAAAGTAGTTGAGGCTGAGAGGAAACTTTTGTTTTCTCCCAGCCTCATTATTGTACTGCGATTGTGATGTTTATCTTTGACTTGCGAAAACTTATTTGTTTTTTCAATATGACTTATTAAAAAGATTATTGTGAGAACCTGCTCGTACAGCAGCTAATACAAGATCTTGGTGGTCAATCTTATAGATTACTAGAACATCATTGGTTTTCGTAGGTTTTGCGCCTTTGGGAGTATCCCTGACATGAAATTCTCTGTAACCAGCATATTTTCTTTGTAAGTGGTGATCCCTATATTCTTTGGGGAGAGTATCGCCATTGAGTAAAATATCAATGGCCTCATGGATGTCATCAATAATTGATGAGTCTAATTTACCAAGGCATGCTAAGTCAGCATTAAATGTTTTACGTGGCCGAAAAGAGTAATAAGACATGACCTACTTTTCCTCACTATTCTTGAATTGATTCCAGTAATTGTCATTGGAGTCAATAATAGGATCATCTGGAATAATATGCATGTCAATTAATTTATCTCTTGCAATAGCATAGTCTAATGAATCTTCCTTAGCATTTACAGCATCAAGCAATGCATTCAATTGGTTTTGGGAGATGATTGCAGCTGTTCGTTGGTTTGAACGGGCAACTAAGACAGTTTGCTCGTCTTCATTAACTCGATCAAGGTAATCCTTGATATGTTTTCTGAAGTCACTTTGAGTAGTAGCAATTGGCATATAATCACATCCTTGCTTCTTTTTGTACTTAATATTGTACATTATTTTGTAACAAATATCTATGGAGATAAATTTGTAAAATACTAGTTTTATAATAAAAGAAGAAAAATTTCTTACCCAGAAAACTAACCCGAAATGTCAATTTAAGTTAGAAAGAAAATAGTTGCTCATCAGTGACGTAAGACATGAATACTTCATATGGAGTTCGATAGCCTAGTGATTTACGGGGCAGGTTATTTCGCTTACTCATCAGTTGGGTTACCAATTCATCAGGAAGATTGCGGAAATCTAGCTGTTTCGTTAAGCCATCCCGGCGTAAAAGACCGTTGTTGTTTTCGTTCAGCCCTCGTTGATTGGGAGCACCAACCTCGGCAAAGTAAGTGTGAAGGTCAAATTGATTGGCAATCTCGCGCCAGCCGGCGAATTCTTTTCCGTTGTCAAAGGTAATCGATTTGAAGAAGTACCGCGGGAATTTCCGAAGCCACTGACTTAAGTGTTGGTTAATCGCATCAGCCGTCTTTTCGTGCACATTGAGTACAATTTCGACCTTCGATTGGCGTTCGGTCAGGGTCATTACCGCCCCTTGGTGCTTTTTGCCTTGGACGGTATCAGCTTCAAGGTGCCCAAATTCAGTGGCATAGTGCGGAAAGTCCTTGGCACGCTCGTGAATACTTCGCCCCAATTGGCCAGCCTTCCCGCGGCGCTCGACATAGCCATTCGGGTGCCGCTTACCTCGCATCGGCAAGGAACGGACATCGAAGCCGAACTGGCCACGTTCAAACATCCGGTAAAGAGTTCGCCGGTTACAACTAATTGGGCGCTCAGCGCGCCCAATAATGGTATCAGGCGTCCACCCCTGGGCAATTTTGTCGTTGATATAAGTGAGTTCAGCCAGTGACAACTGAGTACGTTTTCGGCCACAACGTTGCTTATTGCGCATATAGTGATCTTGATAATCAGCAATTGAGGCACCGGTTTCCAGGTAACGATAAACGCGATAAACGGTTTCGGCGCAACGGTTGATCATTCGGGCCACTCGGTACGCTTTAAGCTTTTGCACGAAAGAATGGGCGATGATTGTCAGCTCGTTTGTGGTAAGATGGGTGTAAGTCATTTGTGGTTTCCTTTCTTTTGTTTAGGGGTATTCAAAAGTCTACCACAAATGGCTTTTCTATTTTTCTAACTTATTTTCTAACTTAATTTTACAAACGGCGTAATAAAAAACAGCTGATTACTATTGCCAAAATTTTATAATGCTTTATTATTTAGTGAGGGATGGATCATAGTTGCTGATCTATCCCTCGCACTTATTTTAAATTGAATTGTTGAAAGGAATTGGATTGATGGAACAAAATACATATTACTTTGTTGGTATTAAAGGGACCGGGATGGCCTCTTTAGCACGTATCCTTCATGACAAAGGACACCAAGTACTAGGTTCAGATATTGAAAAGGAAACATTTACACAAGCGCCATTGTTAGCGGCGGGAATTAAAATTTTGCCATTTGATCCAGCCAATTTGAAACCGGGGATGATTGTTATCCAAGGAAACGCTTTTGATGATGATCACCCAGAGATTAAACGAGCACATGAATTAGGCCTTAAAATTTTAAGTTACCCTGAGGCTGTTGAAAATGAGGTTAAGAACTATACTAGTATTGGGATTGCCGGAGCACACGGGAAGACCAGTACGACTGCATTGTTATCACACGTATTAGCAGCGGTAGAACCAACCAGCTACTTGATCGGTGATGGGGTAGGGAAGGGAAATACGGACGCACGCTTCTTTGTTTTTGAAGCTGATGAATACCGTGATCACTTCCTTGCTTATCACCCAGACTATGCAATTATGACGAACGTTGACTTTGATCACCCTGATTACTTCAACGATTTGGCAGATGTCCGCGATTCATTTGAAACGTACGGTAAGCAAGTTCAACGGGCAATTTTTGCTTGGGGCGATGATCCTAGTCTTCGTGACTTAAACGTTGGTGTTCCGGTTTACTACTATGGAACTAACCCAGATGATGATTTCCGGGCAGAAAATATTCAACGGACACCAGAAGGCTCAACGTATGATGCATACTTCCGCGACCAAAAGCTTGGCACATTCACTATTCACTTATACGGTGAACACAGTGTCCTTAATAGCTTAGCAGTGCTAGCAGTTGCTTACATGGAACACATGAATATGGATGAGATTCAACAAGAACTAGCCAACTTTAGTGGGGTAAAGCGTCGTTTCAGCGAGACTGATGTTGCGGATACGACCATTATTGATGACTATGCTCACCACCCAAGCGAAATTAAAGCAACAATTGATGCGGCACGGCAGAAGTACCCAGATCGTGAAGTTATCGCTGTTTTCCAACCGCACACATACTCACGATTGGCCGCTTATATCGATGGCTTTGCGGAATCACTTAGCCGGGCAGATAAGACTTTTGTTACCCCAATCTTTGGTTCAATTCGTGAAAATGCTGGAAATGTTTCTAGTGCCGATTTGGAGCAACGGATTGAAGGTAGTGAAGGTATCGACATGGATACCATGGACAAACTTTTGCAATACCATAATGCAGTAGTTGTTTTTATGGGTGCCGGTGACGTTGAAAAATACGAAGAAAAGTACAAAAAATTGTTAAAATAATTAAAGATTTACTTGAATGAAATGGTGGCCTCTGCTACCATTTTTATAATTAGTCAAATAAAGTCAAATTAAATAGAAAGAGGGAGTCTTGATGAATAACTTTTCTCAAGAGCCAGGGCGTCGGGTTGTCACTGACGCAGCTGGTTTGAATAGTTTCTTGACCCGAATGTATGGAAACATGACGTTGGCAGTTCTTGTTTCTGCGTTCAGTGCTTACTTGACCATGGGGGTATTCCGGAGTGCTGTTTTCGGTTTCTTTGGTGCTCACCCTGGAATGGTTTGGATTATCTTATTGCTACCGATTGCTTTGTCAATGGGGGTAAGCTTTAGTGCTACGCGGAACCCAGTTGGGGCATTTATTATGCTGATGCTGACGGCGATAATTTATGGTGTTGAGTTTGCAATTATTGCTGGTGTTTATTCGGGAGCAAGCATTGCTTCAGCCTTCGTATCATCTGCGGCTGTTTTTGTCACGATGGCTTTGTACGGGACCATTGCTAAGCGTGACTTAAGTAAGTTTGGTGCTCACGCAATGGCTGCCTTGATTGCTTTAATGATTGCTTACCTGATCAACATGTTCTTACAAAGTCCTGCCATTGCTTACATTTTCTCCTTTATCGCTGTTATTATCTTTACTGTTTTGACAGCTTGGGATGCACAAAAGATGAAGCAAATCTACATTAACTATGGTGGTGAAGTATCAACGAATGGTTTAGCTGTTCTAGGTGCCCTTCAAATGTACTTAGACTTCGTAAACCTCTTCATCTCACTTCTTCAAATTTTTGGAATGAGTGACCGAAATTAATTGAAAGTGAGTGTGAAACAATCTTCTCGACAAGGCGGTGGGCTAAGCTAGGACGATGATTAGCACGGCACGGGCTGATTATCGTTCGTACTTAGACTCGAGCCTTGTGATTGTTTTGCACGTTATCTTGTTATTATATTGCAAAATAGTAAGAGGCTGTTGAAAAACAAAAGTTTTTCTGGCTCTACAATATCTGGTATTGATATAGAAATATCACTTTCTATACCAATATCAGATTTTTGTTTTTAAACTAAAAAAGAGGCTCGCCCTCTGATACAATGAAATCGCCAAATCACATAGTAAAGAAGGTAACCTCCATGGATAATGATACAAGAACTCTTCTCAATTTAACAGACCCTCATTTAAATTTTCCTCATCATTGGCTTAAATATAAAACAATTAAAAAAGTTCGGGTGGCACAAATATCCTGTACCCTTTCTTATACACCACGGGCTTGTCCAAATTGTGGAGTCATTAATCGTGGTCAAATCTTAAAATATGGCTTTTATCAAGCTAAACACAAATATGGACAATTTAGAGCTCAACCATTAATGTTGCTTGTTAAGATTCAACGTTTTCAATGTCCTGATTGTCATACAACATTTAACGCAACTAGTTATCTTTTTGAGCATCAACGGACAATTAGTCGAGATTTAAAGCATGAAATCATTCTTCGATTAACGCGGATTCAAACAATTAAAGATATTGCCCATGACTTATTCATCAGTGAAGCTTCAGTCCAGCGGGTCCTTTTGGACCTCGCCGATCAATATAAACCAAATTTAAATTATCTACCGGAAACATTATGTATTGATGAATTTAAATCAATGCGGAGCGCTAAAGGCAAGATGAGTTTTATCGCCGTTGATGGTGATCGAGGTTGCTTATTTGAGCTCCTTGAAGATCGCCGATTACGTAGCTTATTTAAACATTATCAACAGTTTACACGTCGTGCTCGTTGCCGAGTGAAATATCTGGTGATGGATATGAACGCTGCTTATGACCAACTAGTTAAAACGGTTTTTCCCTGTGCTCAAATTATTTATGATCGCTTTCATATTGCCAAACACCTTAATGACACGATGAATCATGTGCGAATTCATGTTTTTAACCGTTTGCGAAAAGGTGATTCAGTGGAGCAGAAACAAGCTCGTCGTCTTAAACATTATTGGCGGCTATTTCTTCAAGATCGAGAAAATTTAAGTACAAAATTGTATTACGAAGGACGTTATTTTAATCGCGTTGTTAATTCCATGATAATCTTAGACTTAATGTTAGGGTATGACCAAGAGTTAAGAGCCACCTATAATTTTATCCAATCCTTGAAGCATGCTTATAATCAACGTGATTTTACGACTTTCTTTCAATTACTTAAACTTCGGCCAGACAGTGTTAGCCATTATACAATCCACCGTTGCCAGGTTTTAGCGCGTTATAAAGAGGGGATTAAGTGTGGCTTTGAGACTAAGTTCTCAAATGGTCGAACCGAAGGGATTAATAATCGAATTAAGACTATCAAACGAGTTGCCTGTGGTTATCGTTACTTTACGGCATTTAAAACTCGGATTTATTTAATTATTGGCCACCAAATTCAAACTAACTAAAAAGAACCGTCACGAATGACAGTTCTAACTAGACCAATTTAATTGGCGATGATTCATATCTGCGTATCAACACTACTTGACGTAGAGCCGTTTTTCTCGGCCTCTTTGCTATATTTAAAAACTACTTATTAACGTTTTTCCTTTTAGTTAAATAATAAGAACTATCGGTTATTAGAATCAAAAACGTTGCAATCCAGATAGTTTTCATTCGGAAAAAGGGAAGCAACTGCGCAGAAATGATCGCGCCGAGCGTAAAACAGATCACGATCATCAGATAACTAAAGGCAGCTGATCGTTGCGAATGATCGTGATGAAAATAATATTCGCTCCAGGCAACAGTAGCTTTTTTGACACTGCCACTTGTAAAGACGCTGTTATAACCGAGCCCTTCGATTTTGCTGAAAGCGGCACTTTGCATTGCAAGACCAAATGACACGGCTGGTACCATCAGATAGTCAGGAAAGCTATCCGGGAGAAAACCGATAATGGCTCCTACTAATAAAATCGGCAACAGACAAACTACTCGCCAATAATCAGTTCTTAAATGAGCGTGCAGGATACTGACCATTGCTAATCCAAGAATAAATGCGATCAATGAGCCCAGGCGGTCAACAACACCGAGAAAATTATGGTTTGCTAGCGCGGCACTAAGGAAAATGATATTGCCAGTTTGGGCTGCTGCCATCGTGCGTCCGCATTTGATATATGTAAAAGCATCGATGAAGCCACCGCTGAAAGTAAGAAGGAGGGCAAAGAGACGTGCTTCTGCTGGCTTTTGATAGTTAATGAGTTTATCCATGAATTTCATCTCGCATCTAATGTTTTTCATTTTAATTATAACTTAAATCTTTGGTCAAGAAACTAAACCATTGCTATATTCTCTGGTACAATTACTATTAGCGATAGAAGGGCGGGAATTAAATGACAAAACAATTATTGTTAATTGACGGAAATAGTATTGTTTTCCGGGCATTTTTTGCCATGCATAATCAAATGGACAAGTTTACAAATAAGGACGGCTTGCATACAGCTGCAATTTATGGCTTTAAGTTAATGCTTGACCATGTGTTGCAAAATTTTAAACCGGATGCGGCTTTAGTAGCCTTTGATGCAGGAAAAGTAACCTTCCGAACGAAAATGTATGATGACTATAAGGGTGGTCGAAACAAGACGCCTAATGAATTGACCGAGCAGATCCCTTATGTGCGCAAATTGATCAAAGACTCTGGGTTACATAGTTATGAATTAGCTAACTATGAAGCTGATGATATTATCGGTACTTTGGCTAAGCAAGCGGATGATGCTGGTTACAAGACGTTGATCGTAACTGGAGATCGGGACCTTACCCAGCTAGCAAGTGAGAATACGACCGTTGCCGTTACCCACAAGGGAGTTACTGATACGGAGCACTACACTCCGGCACATGTCGAAGAAAAATTAGGGATTACGCCACGCCAAATAATTGATATGAAGGCACTGATGGGTGATTCTTCCGATAATTATCCTGGTGTAACTAAAATTGGGGAAAAGACTGCAATCAAGCTTGTAAAACAGTTTGGTTCAGTTGAAGAGCTTTATGACCATATCGATGACCTCAAAAAGAGTAAGATGAAAGAACATTTGATTGAGGATGAAGAGGTTGCTCGCCAATGTAAGACATTAGCAACAATTCTTCGGGATGCTCCGATCAAGATTGGCTTAGATGATCTGCAATATCAAGGGCCACAAACGGATGACTTGATTAAGTTTTACAAAGAGATGGGCTTTAAATCTTTCTTGAAAAAGATGGATATCGATGGGGGTGGAGAGGAAGATGAAGCTGAGATTGCTCCAATTGACTACACAGTTTTAACTAAAGATAACTTAGATGAATTAGGACAATTAACGGGTGAAGTAAGTTTTTACCTTGAAATGCCAGAAGAAAACTACCACACGTCACCATTCGCTGGCTTTGTGATCGGTAATGAAGGACACTGGTTTACAAGTCGAGATGTGGACCTGCTTAAAGAAGCGCCCCTCAAAGATTTACTCCAGAGTGATAGTGTTAAGAAGAATGTCTTCAATGCCAAGGCGCAAATCGTTGGGCTTCATCGCCTCGGTATTCCGCTTGAAAATATTAATTTTGATCTGCTTTTGGCATCTTACCTTCTAAATACTAATGACAATAGTAACGACCTGGGACAAGTAGCTCAGGAACACGATTACGATGATGTCCGAACAGATGAGGAAGTTTATGGTAAAGGTGCTAAGCGTGCTGTGCCTGATGATGACGAGACCTTCTTTAGTCACCTGGCTACGAAAGCGCGGGCAATCGAACAGCTGCGCAAGGATCTTTTTGCCAAATTAGACGAAAATAAGCAAACGCCACTATATACTGATATTGAATTACCGCTAACCCGGGTTCTTGCAAAAATGGAAATCGCGGGTGTCCATGTAGATGCACAAACTTTGAAAGATATGGGTAGTAAATTAACTGAACGGCTATCAGAAATTGAAAGTCAGATCTATCAAGAAGCTGGTGAGGAATTTAACATTAACTCCACTAAGCAACTAGGCCATATTCTGTTTGAAAAATTGAAATTACCAGTGATCAAAAAGACCAAGACCGGTTATTCCACTGCAGTTGATGTGCTGGAGAAGTTAGTTGATAAGTCACCGATTGTTGAGCAAATTTTGGAATATCGTCAAATTGCTAAGCTTCAATCTACCTATATCACTGGTTTGCTGAAAGTTATCCATTCAAATGACCAGAAGATCCATACGCGCTACTTACAGACATTAACGCAAACTGGTCGCTTATCCTCTGTTGATCCTAACCTGCAAAATATTCCAGTACGGTTGCCGGAAGGACGCTTAATCAGAAAGGCATTTGTGTCTAGTCATGAAGGATGGCAAATCTTCTCTTCAGA
This sequence comes from Limosilactobacillus reuteri, assembly GCF_003072625.1. NCBI lineage: Bacteria > Bacillati > Bacillota > Bacilli > Lactobacillales > Lactobacillaceae > Limosilactobacillus > Limosilactobacillus reuteri. The sequence continues at coordinate 1,289,009 of NZ_CP027805.1, read as the reverse complement.
TTATTCGCAAGTTGAATTACGGGTTCTTGCTCATATCACTGGTGACAAGAACCTCCAGGAAGACTTTAAGAATGGTGAAGATATTCATGCTAGTACAGCTCGCCGAATTTTCAATCTAGCCCCTGATGCCGAGATTGACCGTAATATGCGGCGTCGGGCAAAAGCAGTTAATTTTGGAATTGTTTACGGGATTAGTGATTACGGACTGGCACAACGGATTCATGTTAGTCGTGCAGAAGCTCATGAATTTATTCAAAATTATTTCCATGAATTCCCCAGTGTAAAGAAATACATCAATGACACGATTGCGTTTGCTAAAGAGAATGGTTATGTTGAGACGATTACTCACCGCCGTCGGTACTTACCAGACATTCATGCCAAAAGTTTCAGCAAGCGATCATTTGCAGAGCGGACTGCAATGAATACGCCAATTCAGGGGAGTGCTGCTGATATCATTAAGATTGCGATGATCCGGATGCAAGATGAGCTTGAGAAACGCCATCTAAAGGCAAAAATGCTCTTGCAGATTCATGATGAATTAGTCTTTGAGGCCCCAAAGGAAGAAATCCCGGTTCTATCGGAATTAGTGCCAAAAGTAATGGATTCGGCCGTTAAGTTGGATGTGCCGCTTAAAGTAGATAGTAAGTATGGGGATACCTGGTATGACCTTAAAAAATAGATCGGAGGAATTAAATGCCTGAATTACCAGAAGTTGAAACTGTTCGCCGCGGTTTGCTGAAGATTGCCGCTAAGCGTAAAATTAACGCGATCGATGTTTATTATGGTAAAACGATTACCAATGACGTTGAAGATTTTCGGCAGGCGTTGATTGGACAGACGATTGCAAATGTTGATCGACGAGGGAAATATCTTCTTTTTCGTTTTACTAATGATTTGACGATGATTTCACACCTTCGCATGGAAGGAAAATATTACAACCAACCGATTGGCGGACCAATTGATAAACATACCCATGTTGTCTTTGAATTTACGGACGGCACGGAATTATGTTATCAAGATACCCGTAAATTTGGGCGGATGACATTGGTAAAAACCGGTGATGAGATGAATGTCGGCGGATTGAAGACAATTGGCCCTGAACCGACAGAAGACGCCTTTACCTTGCCATACTTTACAGCTGAATTAAAAAAGAGTCGGGGAAAGATTAAGCCATTCTTGCTCAATCAGCGACATGTCGCCGGTCTGGGTAACATTTACGTTGATGAGGTACTATGGATGACGGGGATAAATCCGGAGCAACCAGCTAATACTTTAACGGCTAACCAGATTACTGAATTACGGGAAAATATTATCAAAGAACTGGCGACAGCGATTAAGTACAAGGGAACCACTGTGCATAGTTTTACGAATGCATTTGGTGATGCCGGCGCTTTCCAAGATCGCTTAAAAGCTTATGGTCATGCGGGGGATGAATGTCCGCGTTGTGGCACGAAAATGGTTAAAATTAAGGTTGCTGAACGTGGAACGACATTTTGTCCACACTGTCAAGTATTGAAGGAATAAGAAATGACAAAAATAGTTGGATTAACAGGTGGAATCGCAACTGGCAAGACAACAGTAAGCACTATTTTTCGGCAGGCGGGGATTCCGGTGATTGATGCTGACCAAGTAGCGCGGCAAGTCCAGACACCAGACTCGGTTGGGTTAACGCGGATTGTCAAAGCATTTGGTCCGAAAGTGCTTTTACCAACAGGTGAGCTCAATCGATCGGCCCTGGCTAAAATTGTCTTCAATGATAAAGAAGCGTTGAAAAAACTCAATGAGATTCTTCAGCCATTAATTTACGATGCCATCTTTGCGCAGGTTAATACTTTAAAAAAACAGGGGATTCTGCTTGTAGTGTTAGATGTACCATTATTATTCGAGCAACACTATGATGAAGATTGTGATTATGTGATAGTTGTTTATACTGATCCACAAACGCAGCTTAAGCGGTTAATGGCTCGCGATCACTGTTCTAAAGAGGAAGCGCAAGCGCGAATTGCTGCTCAAATGCCGTTATCAGAGAAAGAAGCGCGGGCGGGTTTTAAAATAAATAATAATGATGACCAGGCTGCCCTGCAAAAACAAGTCGCATCCCTAATAAATCAGCTAAAAGCAGAATAAAATGTGGTAAAATAAAGTACTTATACTATAAAGGAGGGGGACACATTGCGCTGTCCACATTGTCACAAAAATGGATCACGGGTTGTCGATAGTCGGCCAAGCGAAGACGGAAGCTTTATTCGTCGTCGTCGTGAGTGCATTCATTGTGGCTTTCGTTTTACAACCTTTGAACGGTACGAGGAAACGCCACTACTAGTAATTAAAAAAGATGGCACGCGCCAAGAATTCAGTCGCCAAAAGATCCTCAATGGGATTGTGCGCTCGGCAGAAAAACGACCGGTTAGTATGGAGCGGTTGACCAAGATTGCAGATAAAGTGGAAAAACAAATCCGGAGCATTGGTGAAAGCGAAGTCTCCAGTCAAATTATTGGTAAATTTGTGATGAACGAATTAAAAGGCGTCGATGAGATTGCCTATATTCGTTTTGCAAGTGTTTACCGCCAATTTAAGGACGTTGATGCCTTTATGAGTGAACTTGAAACCATGATGAAGGCAGAACATAAAAAATAACTTAGGAGGGCTGTAAAATGACTGCAGTAGCTTTTGACCCGCAAGCCGGTTATGTTGTTACGGCCAGCACTGCATTTATTAGTTTTAGTGACCAGACCTTTGCAACATTTTATCAGCCAATTTTAGGACCAGTTCCGTTTAGCTTTTTTTATGCGTTAAAAGCGCGCCTGCTTCCTAATCCTACGATTGCTAACCGGACCTTGCAAAGTGATCTGTTAGCCCAGGTAAATGCTGGGGGCCAACAAGTACTGGAGGCTCTTCATCGTTTAGAGGCAGTTGGCTTAGTTCAGACTTATTTCCAGCACGATGAGATCGGGGACGTATACGTTTATGAATTGCAGCCGACCCTTACTCCAGAAAAATTTTTAGCTGATAACTTGCTGAGTATTTTACTTTTAGAGGAAGTAGGAGATGAAGCATTTGAACGTTTGACTAAGCAAAGTCGGCAATACAAGCTTGCTTCTTCTAACACTTCATTAACTAATGTGAGTCACAACTTTTTTGAAGAATTTCATATTAACTCGCAGTCAATTACTGAAACACCACAAGCAATTTTAACGGCGCGAAAACAGGCACCAGTAGAAAAACAACCCCAGTTAACTGCGGGGATGAGCGATGACTTTGATTGGTCAACCCTAATTCACTTGCTGGCTAATCAGCCAATTGTCAGTGCAGACCTTGAAAATAATCGAGACCTAATATTATTAGAACATCAATTATATGGGATTGATGCGCCAACGATGAAGACATTGGTTTTGCGGTCGGTTGATCTCCAAACCAATCATTTCAATCCGCAGAAATTTAAGCAAATTGTTGCGTCTGCCTATAATATTGTCTATTCTTCAACGACAAAAGTAGCGGAAAAAAAAGCGCCCGTAACGAATAAAAATAGTGAACTAACCAGTAAAGATCAAGAATTATTGACGACAGCTAAGGATTATTCTCCAGTTGAATTTTTGCAGGTCCTTAAAGGTCAGACGGGTGGCTACGTAACTTCAGGTGAACGTCATATTCTGACAGGTTTAGTAGCGCAAGAAAAACTTACCCAAGATGCCATTAATATCTTAACTTGGTATGTGATTAGTGACCGGGAAAATTCTACTTTGACAGCTAATTTTGTCGATGCAATTGCCAATAACTGGCTCCAACATGGCGTAATTAATGGGGAGCAAGCCATTGTCCAATTAAAGACTTTTAACAAGCAGTCGCAAGAAAAGAAAAAGGAAGCAAAGACGCCAAAGAAAAATAAGTGGCGCAAAACGATTAAGGAACCGATGCCAGCATGGAGCAAGAAAGACACGAGCGAGTTGATGAAAAAGGCTTCCTCACAAGAAATTGCCAAACTGCGTGAACGGATCGCTAATCGGAAGAAGAAGTAGCAGCTAAAGGAGGTGGCAGCATGCAGTCACTAAACAAAACTTTACAAGAGTTAATGCGCGGTCAAAATATCGCAAACAATGTTCAACAAACAATGAAGCAAGTTTATGCGGATAAAGATGTTCAAGCATTCTTAAACGAAAATCGTGACCGTCTTAGTAAAGAAGCAATTAAACGGGGCCAATCAAAGCTTTATGAGTTTTTTCATGAAAAACAATTAATTGAAAAAGGTGTGCCAACTGTTGCCCCGGGATATTCTCCGCAATTGGTTATCAGTACAGGCCAAATTGACGTAACCTACGTTCCAACTAAACAGTTATTAGAACGCCAACGACAACGTTATATTCAACGGCTAGTTAACTCGATTAATATGCCTAAGTTTATTAAAAATGCATCATATGATGATTATTATTTAAATGAAGATACCCAAACTGATACACGCACAAGGGCAATTCAAGCAGCCATGGACTTTACGGATAATTACCAAAAAGATAATTTTCAACCAGGGCTTTACCTATATGGAAAATTTGGAGTCGGAAAAACATACCTCCTTGGAGCAATCGCTAATGAACTCGCTAAGAGTAAGGGAGTTGCAACAACGATGGTTCATTTCCCTAGTTTTGCTGTTGAAATGCGGAATTCAATTAAGCAAAATAATACTGGCGAAAAATTGGATGCTATTAAACGGGCGCCGATTTTAATGCTTGATGATATTGGGGCCGGTGCAATGACAACATGGGTAAGAGATGATATTTTAGGAGTGATTTTAGAATATCGGATGCAAGAAGAATTACCAACCTTCTTTAGTTCTAATTTTTCAATGGATGAATTGCAAAATAACCACCTTGCTATCAATGCGCAAGGCGATAATGAGCCCCTCAAAGCGGCCCGCATTATGGAGAGAATCAAGTACTTATCACGTGAGATTGAAATGGAAGGAAAGAATTTGCGTGATAAGGGATAAAGTTCTTGACATTAAACTTTGAATTTAGTAAGCTAATAAACGTTGAAAGAAAAAGCAGAAGCACCCGCTTCTCGCCTAGGTGATATCGATCGCCGGGCTGACGAGATGAATGATAATCGACCACTAGGATAAGGTCGTTGTTATTAAGCGGGGTACTTTTGTACCTCGCTTTTTTGCTTGATCTTTCGCTAAAAAAATTGGAGGTGCGTTGCCATAGCACAAGATATGATTGTCAATAACGGTATTCGTGCACGTGAAGTGCGGTTAATCGGTCAAGATGGTGAACAACTAGGCATTAAGTCTAAGCGTGAAGCACTACAGTTAGCTGAAGAAGCTAACTTAGACCTAGTATTAGTTGCACCAAAGGCACGCCCAGCTGTTGCCCGCATTATGGATTACGGGAAGTACCGTTTCGAGATGCAAAAGAAAGAGCGTGAAGCTCGTAAGAAGCAAAAGACGATAACGGTTAAGGAAATTCGCCTTAGTCCATCAATTGATACTAATGACTTTAACGTTAAGTTAAAGCGTGTTCGTAAGTTCATTGAAAAGGGCGATAAGGTACGGATTTCATTACGTTTCCGTGGTCGTGCTATTACCCATAAGGATATCGGTCGTGACATGATTGAACGAATGGCTGAAGAAACTTCAGACATCGCTACTGTTGTCCAACGTCCAAAGATGGAAGGACGGAGTATTTTCTTGACTCTTGCTCCGGCTGCTGATAAAGCAAAGAATTAATTTAAGAAGGTAGGAATTAGTTATGCCAAAGATGAAGAGTAACCGTGCTGCTGCCAAGCGTTTCAAGCGTACAGCTAATGGTGGATTCAAGAGTGGAAACTCATTCACTAGTCACCGTTTCCACGGTAAGACTAAGAAGCAACGTCGTCAATTACGTGGTTTGAGCATGATGGACAAGACCAACGTAAAGCGTTACAAGAAGTTATTACCATTTAAGTAGACTTCACAAAAATAACTATTTAATATACGTAGGAGGATTTCAACATGCGAGTTAAAGGTGGAACTGTTACGCGTGCACGTCGCAAGCGCATTATGAAGTTAGCAAAGGGTTACCGTGGTTCAAAGCACCGTCTTTTCAAGACTGCTAAAGACCAAGTAATGAAGAGTTACACTTACGCTTTCCGTGATCGTAAGGTCAACAAGCGTAAGTTCCGTGAACTTTGGATTGCTCGGATTAACGCTGCTGCACGTATGAACGACATTAGTTACAGCAAGTTAATGCACGGCTTAAAGGTTGCTAACATTGACATTAACCGTAAGATGTTAGCTGATTTAGCTGTTAACGATGCAGATGCATTTAAGGCACTCGTTGACGAAGCTAAGAAAGCTCTTAACTAAGCCTAAATAATCTTCGGTCGCTTATGATGCGTATGCATGATAAGTGGCTTTTTTAATTAGTTGCTTTCCGAGTAAAGTACACGATATAATTAAATACTAGAACATTTAATCGGGTTAACCGATTGGAATATTAAATTTTATGAGGTGCGACTTTGTTAGAGATATTTAAACCAACATGGATGGTTAATACAATATATTCTGTTTCTCCTGCCCAATTAAAAGAGCAGGGAGTGCGAGCTGTTTTTAGTGACCTGGATAATACCTTGATTGCTTGGAACAATCCAGATGGAACTCCAGAATTAAAGGAGTGGATGGATGCTTTACGGGAAGCCCATATTCCACTAATTGTTATTTCTAATAATAGTAAGGAACGAGTTGGGAAAGCTGTTAATAGCCTTGATCTTCCATTTGTTTCGCGATCATTGAAGCCTTTAAGTTTTGGGATTGATCGTGCACGAAAAAAACTTAATTTAACAAAAGATGAAGTGGTCATGGTTGGCGACCAGCTATTGACCGATATTGCTGCGGCTAACCAAGCGGGCATTCGAAGTATCTTAGTACGTCCGCTATTAAATACGGATAAGTGGGATACCCGTATTAACCGCTTTTTTGAACGCCGTGTTTGGAAGAGTTTAAATAAAAAATATCCAGATTTAAAATGGCAGGAGGATTTGAATGACTGAACAAGAACAACAAACTGAAGAATTACGCTGTATAGGTTGTGGGAGTATTATCCAAACAGAAGATCCTAATGGCTTGGGGTATACTCCTAAGTCAGCCCTTGAGAAGGGAAAAGAGACAGGAGAATTGTATTGTCAGCGTTGTTTCCGTTTGCGGCACTACAATGAAATTGCTCCGGTGTCATTAACGGATGATGATTTTCTGCGCTTATTAAATCAGATTCGGGATGCCAATGCTTTAATTGTGTATGTTGTTGATGTTTTTGACTTCAATGGGAGTTTAATTCCGGGCTTACACCGTTTTGTTGGTGATAATCCAGTGCTATTAGTTGGAAACAAGGAAGACCTGTTACCACGCTCTCTGCGGCGGCCAAAATTAACTGACTGGATTCGTCAACAGGCAAATATTGCCGGATTGCGTCCAATTGATACGGTTCTTGTTTCTGCTAAAAAGAACCATCAGATTGACTACTTACTTGATGTGATTGAAAAATACCAGCACAATCGAGACGTTTATGTTGTAGGTGTTACCAATGTTGGAAAATCAACGTTAATAAATCAGATTATCAAGCAGCGAACGGGAGTAAAAGAATTGATTACTACTTCACGTTTCCCAGGAACTACTCTTGATAAGATTGAAATTCCCCTTGATGATGGACATGTTTTAGTTGATACTCCCGGAATTATCCATCAAGAACAAATGGCCCATGTTTTATCGCCAAAAGACTTGAAGATTGTGGCTCCCCAAAAAGAGATTAAACCAAAGACTTACCAATTAAATGATGGTCAAACATTATTCTTAGGTGGCGTTGCGCGGTTTGATTATCTTCATGGTGAACGCGCAGGGATGGTTGCTTACTTTGATAATAATTTACCAATTCACCGTACAAAGCTAAGCAATGCTGATAATTTCTATGCTAAACACTTGGGAGACTTACTTAAACCACCGACTAGTGATGAGAAAGATAGTTTCCCACCATTAGAACGCTACGAGTTCCACATTACTGAAAAGAGCGATATTGTTTTTGAGGGTCTGGGATGGATTACCGTTCCTGCAAAAACGACTGTTGCTGCGTGGGTTCCTAAAGGTGTCGGGTCTCTTGTACGGCGCGCAATGATTTAATTAATATTTGAAAGGAAAAGACTTATGCAATTAAGAGGAAAACAAAAACGATTTTTACGAGCACAAGCAAACCACCTTCAACCACTATTTTCTGTGGGTAAAGATGGTCTGACTGACAACTGGCTTGCTCAATTAGACGGCGCACTTGACCGTCGCGAATTAATTAAGGTTAGCATTTTACAAAACTCAGATGTTACAACTGATGAAGTGCGCGAATTAATTGAAGAAAAAACTTCTATTCAAGTAGTTCAAGTTATTGGTCGGGTGTTAGTTTTATTTAAGGTCTCAGCAAATAAGGATGCCCGTGAATTGTCATCACGGGTAGCTGAAATCTAAGTAAAAGTAGGAGTGACGGTTTTGCAAAGCTGTAGTGTAGTAGACAAGGTGCAACCCCGGGCACAACCGCAGACTAAGGTTAGTGGACATCGTAAGCGAATCGGCCTCTATGGGGGAACATTTAATCCTGTTCACAATGCGCACTTATTTATGGCTGATCAAGTTGGTCACTCTCTTTGTCTTGATCGGGTTGATTTTTTACCAGATGCTAAACCTCCCCATGTAGATCATAAAGATTCGCTTGATCCTCAATTGCGGTTGCAGATGCTTGAATTAGCAGTTGCTGATAACCCCTTTTTAGGGATTGAGCATGCCGAATTAGAGCGAGGCGGAGTTAGCTATACTTACGATACTATTAAGTATTTGTTAGATAAGCACCCTGATGTGGATTATTACTTTATTATTGGTGGGGATATGGTCGATTACCTTGACAAGTGGTACCGGATCAATGATTTAATTCGCTTGCCTCATTTCCATTTTGTCGGCGTTCACCGTCAAAGAGCGAAGAATGAGACGCGATGTCCAGTAATTTGGGTAGATGTCCCAACAGTTGATTTTAGTTCAACTGATATTCGACAACGGGTGCAACATGGCCAATCGATTAAGTATATGGTACCGGATGCTGTAAGAAAATTTATTGAGGAGCATCAATTATATCGTGAATGAAGAATTAGTTTATAATAAAAGTTATATCCCGATGACACGGTCTGAACTTATCGATCGTCTAAAAAAGGCGTTAAAGGATAAACGATTTCAGCATGTGTTACGTGTGGAAGAGACAGCGGTTAAGTTAGCTGAGCAATACGGGGTTGATGTTGAAAAAGCTAGTATTGCAGGCCTGTGTCATGATTATGCCAAACAGCGTCTTGACGAAGATTTTATTGCTGAGATTAAGAAAAAAGGGCTTAATCCGCTGCTCTTAGATTATGGTAATGCAATTTGGCATGGAGTAGTTGGTGCAGAGCTAATCAAGGATGAATTAGGGATTTGGGATGAAGATATCCTAAATGCGGTTCGTCACCATACTACTGGAGCGCCAGTAATGACAAAGCTCGAACAAGTTATCTACATGGCTGATTATATTGAACCGGGTCGAGACTTTGCCGGCGTAAAAAAGGCACGAGTAATTACAGCAGCAAACCTTCAAGCAGGGGTTGCTTATCAAACAAAACATACGCTGGCTTATTTGATTGAAAATGGAAAGCCGGTATATCCAAAGACAATAGATACCTATAATGCATGGGTCCCGCAATATGAAGGAGAAATAGATTGATGGATAGTAAACAATTATTAGAAATGGTTGTCAAGGCTGCCGATGGTCGGCGCGCAGAAGATATCGTTGCCCTTAAAGTTGATGAGATTAGTCCAATGGCTGATTATTTCGTTATTATGACTGGGGGTTCAGACCGGCAGGTACAAGCGATCGCCAATGCCATTGTTGAAAAAGCGCATGAAGAAAATGTCAAGATTGGTAGCGTTGAAGGTAAAAATCGTGCTCAATGGGTATTGGTTGACCTTGGTGACGTGGTTGTCCACATTTTCCGTGAAGAAACTCGTCAATTCTATAACCTTGAAAAATTATGGGCCGACGCACCCCTTGTCAATATTAACGACTGGATTAATGATTAATGATTTATCAAAGTTTTGCCCAGTTATATGACCAGCTTTTTGATCCTAAGATGTACCAGAAGTGGGAAGAATTCACAATTAAGAACCTTCCTGCTGATACTAAGAGCATTTTAGATTTAGCTGGGGGTAGTGGACGGTTGGGCGTAATGCTCGCTGCTCGTGGATTTGACATAACGGTTGCTGACTTTTCTGCTGAGATGCTCAGTATTGCCGATCAACATGCCACGGAAGCTGGGGTTAATATGCATCTCTTGCAAGCTGATATGCGGGACCTCAGTGCTTTGCCGCAGTATGATGCGATCACGTGTTATGCAGACTCTTTTTGTTATTTAGACGATGCAACGGCCGTGCAGAAGACCTTCAATGAGATTGCTGATCACTTGAAAGATAATGGTGTCTTTTTATTTGATGTCATTTCCCCTTATCAAACTGATGTCATTTATCCGGGATATATGTTCAACTATGAAGATCATCAACGGGCATTCATCTGGCAGTCTTTTAAAGATGATGATGTTGATCATGGTGTAATTCATGAATTAGCTTTTTTCACTCGAGATAATGATGGACGTTATGATCGTGTTGGAGAAACCCATTATGAACGCGCTTATGAATTGCCCTTGTTAAAGCAGATATTATCTCAAGCTGGCTTTAATTCTGTTGAGGTGGGATCAAATTTTTCGACCTCTATTAAAGAAGAAAACCCAACACGATGGTTCTTTAAGTGTCATAAATAAGGAGAGTTCACATGAAAGCAGTAGGGATGGTTGTTGAATATAATCCATTTCACAATGGGCATCGCTACCACCTTCAGCAGGCGAAAAAAATTTCCGGGGCAGATGTAACGGTAGCGGTAATGAGTGGTAATTTTACCCAGCGTGGTGAACCGACAATTGTTGATAAATGGTCACGGGCAAGGGTAGCAGTGATGAATGGGATTGACCTGGTGATTGAATTACCGCTTTTTTACGCTGTCCAACCAGCACACCGGTTTGCAGGAGGTGCGCTGAATCTCTTAAATGCTCTTGGCGTTGATTCAATTGTCTTTGGGAGCGAACATCCAGAATGGGATTTTGCACGCTTAGTAAAGGCTGAAGAAGCTTTTAACCAGGAAAGTTTTAATAAGTACAATGCAACTTATGCCACCCAATTTAACCAACAATTAAAAGAACAAACTGGGATTACACTTATTGATCCCAATGATATTTTAGCTTTTGCTTATACCAAAGCTAAAATTAACCAGGACTATCATTTTGAGTTGCTCCCTATCAAGCGACAGGGGAGTAACTATCACGACCAGCAAATTAAAGGCAAAATTGCAAGTGCGAGTGCAATCCGTCAGGCAATCAGTGAAAAGGGCGATTACTGGCAAGCTGTTCCCCAGGTAATGGGCGATGCATTAGCAACAATAAAGAGTATTCCTTCATGGACAGAACTTTATCCCTTATTACGTAATCAACTTATCCAAGCGCCTATTTCGACCCTTCAGTCAACTTACTTAATGGCAGAAGGACTCGAATATCGGATGAAGGAGGCGGCCCAGCGAAGCCTTGATTTTAATTCATTTATGAAGCTCACCAAGACTAAGCGATATACTTATGCCCACTTATTGCGGGTTTATTTATACACAATCTTGCAGATTACCCAAGAAGAAGTAGCTGAACATAGTAAACATCCTTATCTCCATGTCTTGGCCTTTAATAAACAAGGACGTGAATACCTTCATGAGGTAAAAAAGCAGCTTGATCTTCCGTTGATTACAAAGGTAGATCAAGAAATGCGCGATCAATTGCTTAACCTTGATTACCGAGCAGGGAAACTGTATCAGTTATTTACACCAGTTGAACAAGATTTGAAGCACCCGCCGATAATTATTAATTAACGTCTTTGATAAAGTTTGGTAAAATATTCTAAGTAGATTTGGTTTCTTGAAAGGTTGTCAAGGAAAAAGCATTGACAACGTATAAGGGGACTAGTATAATTGCACATGTTGCATTAGGAGGTTAGTACGTTGAAATGGTCGTTAGCTGAATTACATCGTTACCAAGATGAACCACTTCATATTCAAAGTACTTTTGATCTGAACGCATCATTAACGAAGCTGTTTCCAGATATTATTTTAGCTGTTCAACCAGTTAAAGTTGATGGTTACGTTACTTATGACGATGGTGATGCAACGATTAGCGCTCATGTTACGACGACGTTAACCGTTCCATCTAGTCGCTCGTTAACACCCGTTCAATTACCACTCGATTTTACGTTCTCAGAGACGTATATCGATGATCGTTCACACTTTGCCCGCTATGAGGATGAAGATGAGGTTGTTTTCCTGATTAAAAAGGGTGATTCAATTGATTTTGATACTGCATTAGTGGAAAATATCGTTGAACGGGTACCACTACGGGTCCTTTCTGCCGAAGAAAAATCTGGCAAACCAATGCCAAATGGAAAAGGTTGGAGTGTTATCTCTGAAGATGACTATAAGGCCCAGCAGCAGAAAGATGACAAAGTTGATCCACGTCTCGCTAAGTTGCAAAACCTTTTTCCTGATCAGGATAACAAAAAATAGCGGACGGTTAAAAACCATTTGTGGATAATTCTAATTTCTTAGGAGGTGTCAAACATGGCTGTTCCAGCACGGAAGACTTCAAAGACTAAGAAGCGTATGCGTCGGGGTCACATCAAGTTAAATGTACCTGGCCTTACTCCTTGCCCAAACTGTGGTGAACTTCGTAAGTCACACATGGTATGCCCAAGTTGTGGTTACTACGACGGCAAGCAAGTTGTTAACACTAACAACTAATTAATATAAAAGCTATCCTTTAGGCGCCGGACCTAGGATAGTTTTTTTATTTTAAAATTTTCTAAGAATTTATAAGTAAAAAATGATATAATCTAATTCCTTGATAAATCGAGATTTTTAGTACAGAGAATACTGGGGTTTATTAAAAAATTGTGATAAAATTATTGTGTTTTATTAATATGTATAACAAGTAAAAAAAGATTATTATAGTAGGTGAGTTATTAATGAGTCGAATTTTAATTATTGAGGATGAGGAAAATTTAGCAAACTTTGTAGAACTTGAATTAAAGCATGAAGGCTACGATACAGATGTTGAACTTGATGGTCGTGCCGGATTAGAAGCAGCCTTAAATCAAGATTTTGATATGATTTTGCTAGACTTGATGCTCCCAGAGTTAAATGGGATTGAAGTTGCACGGCGAGTTCGTGAATTAAAAGACACACCAATTATTATCATGACCGCTCGTGATTCTGTTATTGACCGTGTTTCTGGATTAGATCATGGGGCAGATGATTATATTGTTAAGCCGTTTGCTATTGAAGAACTTCTTGCGCGGGTTCGGGCATTATTACGGCGAATCAGTATTGAAGATGGTAATAATAAGGAACACCAAACAACAGTCAACTACAAGGACCTTACCATTGAAAAAGAGAATCGGGTTGTTCGTCGTGGTGATGAGGTAATTAACCTTACAAAGCGGGAATACGAATTACTTTTAATCTTGATGGAAAATATCAATGTGGTTATGTCACGAAAAGATCTTTTGAGTAAGGTATGGGGCTATGACTCCAAAGTTGAGACCAATGTTGTTGATGTTTATATTCGGTACTTACGGAATAAGATCGACCGTCCGGGTGAAAAGAGCTACATCCAAACGGTTCGTGGTACTGGATATGTGATTCGCTCCTAGGAATGATCAATTATGAAGCAAAAAGATGAAAGACGGTTTGTTTCACTAAAAATTAAGTGGGCAGCTGGAACAGCATTAGGGTCATTAATCATCTTTTGTATCGTTGTCATGGCATTATTTAGTTCATTTACGCAAAATTTATTTCATCAGGAAAGACAATTATTGAATCAAGGGATGACCAACATTAGTACACAATTAAGTACTGTTAATAGGCCCTTAACAAAAAAGAATGTTAGTCACCTTATTGATCCAGACAGAAACCGGTCAAACATTATTTCGGGAGAGGAATATAAACGACCGGTCATCAAGGAATTAAGTGATGGGCACTTAGTTATTAACATTTACAATCCTGATGGGAAAAATATTTTGAGTACTGGTCGCTATATAAAAAAACCACAGTTTACGACTAATCGCAATATCCATATTGCTGCTGGGCCCGATCATGATGTGCTGGTCGGTCAGATGCCAATCTATGGACAGAATAATCGGCAGTTGATTGGGTACTTACAAGTTGAAAATAACCTCGATGCTTATATGCAAAGCTATCATCAGTTGGTATTAGTATGTGTATTAGCCCTTTGCTTGGTTGTGATTGCGAGTGGTCTATTGGGATACTCTCTTTCACTCTTTCTTCTTCGACCATTGGATGGAATTCACGATACGGTTAAGGAGATTAGTGCTGATCCTACTAAAGATGTTCGGGTACCAACCACCAATCGTAATGATGAACTAGCAGAACTGATAACGATGTTTAATGAGATGCTTGATCGGATGCAGCGGTATATCGACCAGCAGTCACAATTTGTCAGTGATGTTAGTCATGAATTACGGACGCCTGTTGCGATTATTCAAGGGCATTTAGAGATGCTTCAACGATGGGGTAAGGATGATCCAAAAGTGTTGGATGATTCAATTAAAGCAACATTGATTGAAACGCGCCGGATGAAAAACCTGGTTCAGGAAATGCTTGATTTGAGCCGGGCAGAACAAGTTGAGATCAATTTCCGCAACCAGCATACGGTTGTTAATGATGTGGTTCACCAGGTCTACAATAACTTTAAGATGCTATACCCAGACTTTACTTTCCGTTTGGACGACGACCTGAAAGAACCAATCATGGTTGATATTTATCGTGATCATCTTGAACAGGTACTTGTAATTTTATGTGATAATGCCGTCAAATATTCTACGGACGACCATAAAGAGATCCATATTATTCTTTCACGGGGAATAAATACTGTTGAAATTGGCATTCAAGATTTTGGTGAAGGGATTTCGCTGGAAAATGTAAAACGGGTCTTTGATCGCTTCTATCGAGTAGATAAGGCGCGTAGTCGTAAGAAAGGCGGTAATGGATTAGGTCTTTCAATTGCCAAACGACTAATTGAAGGTTATCACGGTTCAATTACCCTAGAAAGTTCAGTCGGTGCTGGATCATTGTTTAGAATCATTTTACCGATTATTGAAGATCCAGAGACAAAAAAATAAATATTTAAGGTGTGAGGATAGAAGCAGGATGAGAAATTTTTGCTTCTATCCTCACTTTTTTATTACCCGAAATGTCAATTTAAGTTAGAAAGAAAATAGTTGCTCATCAGTGACGTAAGACATGAATACTTCATATGGAGTTCGATAGCCTAGTGATTTACGGGGCAGGTTATTTCGCTTACTCATCAGTTGGGTTACCAATTCATCAGGAAGATTGCGGAAATCTAGCTGTTTCGTTAAGCCATCCCGGCGTAAAAGACCGTTGTTGTTTTCGTTCAGCCCTCGTTGATTGGGAGCACCAACCTCGGCAAAGTAAGTGTGAAGGTCAAATTGATTGGCAATCTCGCGCCAGCCGGCGAATTCTTTTCCGTTGTCAAAGGTAATCGATTTGAAGAAGTACCGCGGGAATTTCCGAAGCCACTGACTTAAGTGTTGGTTAATCGCATCAGCCGTCTTTTCGTGCACATTGAGTACAATTTCGACCTTCGATTGGCGTTCGGTCAGGGTCATTACCGCCCCTTGGTGCTTTTTGCCTTGGACGGTATCAGCTTCAAGGTGCCCAAATTCAGTGGCATAGTGCGGAAAGTCCTTGGCACGCTCGTGAATACTTCGCCCCAATTGGCCAGCCTTCCCGCGGCGCTCGACATAGTCATTCGGGTGCCGCTTACCTGGAACGGACATCGAAGCCGAACTGGCCACGTTCAAACATCCGGTAAAGAGTTCGCCGGTTACAACTAATTGGGCGCTCAGCGCGCCCAATAATGGTATCAGGCGTCCACCCCTGGGCAATTTTGTCGTTGATATAAGTGAGTTCAGCCAGTGACAACTGAGTACGTTTTCGGCCACAACGTTGCTTATTGCGCATATAGTGATCTTGATAATCAGCAATTGAGGCACCGGTTTCCAGGTAACGATAAACGCGATAAACGGTTTCGGCGCAACGGTTGATCATTTGGGCCACTCGGTACGCTTTAAGCTTTTGCACGAAAGAATGGGCGATGATTGTCAGCTCGTTTGTGGTAAGATGGGTGTAAGTCATTTGTGGTTTTCTTTCTTTTGTTTAGGGGTATTCAAAAGTCTACCACAAATGGCTTTTCTATTTTTCTAACTTATTTTCTAACTTAATTTTACAAACGGCGTTACAAAACATTTTTATTCAATTGTTTTCCAAATGGCTGACAAAATAAGCGATGTTTTAAACCAAGGGCGGTATAATGAAAACAGATACTAAAATATGAGGATTTTTATTGAGGAGTTGAATAGGAGTGGCTGCGAAAGAGCAGAAAAAATTAATCACAACGCCAACATTGGTGTTAATGATTATTTCGACAATATATGGGTTTGGTAATGTTTCAATAGCTTATGATCAAATGGCATATGCGGGAATGTTTTGGTATATCCTTGCTGGAGTTTGTTTCTTTTTCCCTTGTTGTTTGATGATGGCTGAATATGGCTCGGCGTTTAAGGATGCCCAAGGAGGAATTTATTCGTGGTTAGCTGGTTCGATTGGGGAACGGCTGGCCTTTATCGGAACCTTTATTTGGTTAGCGAGTTGGGTTCTATGGCTAGTATCAAGTGCTTCTCGACTTTGGATAACATTATCGGCACTATTATTTGGTCATGATACTACCCAACAATGGCACTTTTGGATTTTTAATTCTAATCAGTTAATTGGTATCTTGGCAATTCTGTTCGTTTTACTGGTGACTTTGCTGAGTTCACAGGGAATTAATGGGATTACGAAAATCAGCTCGTTTGGTGGAGCGTTTATGATTGGAATGAATGCCATTTTTATTATTGCAAGTTTAGTGACGATTATTGCTAACAAGGGAGTTACCGCCCAGCCTATTCATGGTATTAGTAGTTTTATCGAATCGCCTAATCCTGCTTTTAAGACGCCAATTGCGATTATCTCATTCGTTGTTTACGCAATTTTTGCATATGGTGGAATGGAAAATCTTGGTGGGGTTACTGATAGTATGAAAAATCCGGCGAAGACATTTCCAAGAGGCTTAGTTATTGGTTCGCTCTTAACGATTGGCAGTTACGTATTAATGATTTTGATGACTGGCTTTAGCGTTAATTACAATCATGTTATTGCAAAATCAAGCGTTAACTTAGGTAATGTTACTTACGTTGTCTTTAACCAATTAGGATACCAATTAGGTGTTTCGCTAGGGTTAAGTCATGCTACTAATATTTTTCTTGGTGTTCTCTTTACGCGAATGATTGCGTTAGCTGGGCTGATGGGGATGTTAGGAGCAATGTTCCTCCTAGTTTACTCCCCGATTAAGTCCTTTATCATGGGAGCCAATCCTGAGTTATGGCCCAAAAAAATTGTGACCCTGAACAAACATGGGATGCCGGCATATGCAATGTGGATTCAAGCAATTTTTGTTTCGTGTATTATTTTCTTAGTTGCATTTGGGGGTTCAGCAGCTGCTAGTTTTTATCAAATCTTGACAGATATGGTTAATGTTTCAACCTGTGCCCCTTATATCTTCCTTGTTGGTGCATTTCCGTTCTTTCAAAAGAAGGATATCCCACATGATTTTGTGGTATTTAAGAACCATTTTTGGACAAATATATTAGTTATCTTTGTTGAAATAATTGTTTGCCTAGGAATCATCTTTACGTGTATCCAACCGATTATTGAGCATGATTTTCAAACTGCATTCTGGACGGCATTTGGCCCGGTCTTCTTTGGGATTGTTGCTTGGATTTTCTACAATCACGCATCAAAGAAGATTAAAAAGTAAATTAAAAGCTGGGAGAAGCAAATTTTTCTCTCAGCTTTTTTATCAATTATTCAATTTTTTAAGTCGCTGGTAAATGATAATTACACCGATGCAAGTAATAACAAATTCAGTAAAAGGAACTGCTGCCCAGACCCCGTTAATTCCGGCAACTTTTGCCAGAATAAAGATCGCGGGGAGAAGGATAATATAACCACGAAGAATCGATAAAGAAAATGATGCCCGCGCTGATCCAATTGCTGTTAAGAAAAGGATGAACAATAGGTTTAACGCACTGAAGAATACACTTGTAAAGTAAATTGGAAGACCAACACTAGCATAGGCGAGGAGTTGACCAGAATGAGAAGTGTTAAAAACTTCAATAATTGGATGCTTAAAGGTGATTAGGATAATAAAGCTGATTGTTGCTAGAAAGAGGGTAATGATCATCCCATTTTTTAATGTCGTCGAAACATTCTTGTATTCGTGTTTACCAAATTCCCGACTAGCAAGCGGTTGAACACCGAGCGCTACCCCATTAGCAATTGCTAGCACAACGATGGCAATGTTGGAAATAACGCCATATGCGGCAACGGCATAGTTATTAGCTAGCTGCAATAAAACATGGTTAAAGAAATAAATACTAACACCAGTACTTAATTCGTTTAATGCTGAGGCAACCCCTAAGCGTGCTGAACGCCAAATGTTTCTTAGGTGAGGGACAACCCAGTGCCATTCTAATTGTCGTCCGGCAAACTTCCGATGAAAACTTAAAACCACTAAGCTAATTGCTGGCGAAAATAATACTGCCAATGCTGCTCCTTCCAATTTAAGACCCATTCCAAAGATAAAGAACCAGTCGATAAGGATAACAGATAATGTTTCGGTTAAGGTGGCCTTCATTGTTAAAGTGGGATTACCATCGTTACGAATAAAATTAATGGCAATGTAGTTAACCATATAGAGAGGTCCACTCCATGAAATTATTCGTAAATAAACGATTGCCATTTGGCGCGTTGCATCATCTGCGCCAAGAAAATTAACTACTGGAGTCGCAAAAATGTTTAATAGAATTGCTAGGATAAGGCCGAAAGAAAAAGCAAAAATCACCAGTTGGCTAAATAATGATTTAATTCTTTCAGGATGCATAACCTTATTTAACGAAAAGATTGTCGCACCTCCGACTCCCAGTAATAGTCCAGTTCCATTAAAAACGTTGAAAAGGGGCAACACCAGGTTAAGGGTAGTTAAACCTAAAGCCCCCGCCGCGATTGAAATAAAAAGGGTGTCAATAATAACATACATTGACATCCCGAGGGTGGCGACAACATTACGAACAACATAATGCCGCACTTCTTTTGTAATTGACATTAGTAAAAACCTCCACAAAACTTGCTCCCATCCTCCCTGTTGGACGCCTATTTGAGAAGCATAAATTAATTTGTTGTAGAACCCGGCGATTCTACTTTACTTATTTCGTTTATTGGTATTTTAGCAAATATTCTCATTGCTTATATTATAATTCCATTACAATGGTCGATTTCGTGTTGCACAATCTCAGCAGCAAAATCCGTGAGTTCTAATGTTTTCATTTGCCAACTCTGATTATGAAATTTAACGGTAATTTGCTTATAACGCTTAGTAGGACGTGTTCCGCTTAATGAAAGACATCCTTCTGCAGTTTGGTAAGGGTGACTTTTAGCGATGATTTGTGGATTGAACATTACGACATTAAGGGGACCAATCCGCGCGATAATTGAATTTTTATTTACGCCAATCATATTGGCAGCCATTCCAACACATTCAGCTTGGTGAGCATTAAGCGTATCGATAAGATCGTTTGCAAGAGGCAAATCGGCTTTAGTTGTGGGAATTGCTTTTTTCCCAAGTAACTGATGGTCTTTAATAATCGGTTTAATCATGTTAGTTCCTCCTAAAAAAACAAAGCCGAGAAAAAACCTTTGCTTTCTCCCAGCTTTTTGATAATTATTTTTTATGATGTTGATGTTTACCAGCATTACGTTGGCGATTACGGGTTGCTTGATCGCTTGACTTGGCATCACTCTTACGTAATTGATCAATCGCATCAGTTGGTTTAGTTGAAGAACTAGGGGTGTTAATTACTGGTGCTTTAGGCATCTTAATTGGGTTCTTCTTGGCCTCTTCTTCAATTTGGCGGCGAATCCGTGGCCGGTAAGCATTGACCATCAAGGTTTGTAAGATGGCAAATAGTCCACCGATGAAGAAGTAAAGACCTAATCCAGCAGAAGAAGTGATAGAAATGAAGAAGGTCATAAAAGGACTCATCCAAATAGCAGCTTTCATTTGCTTTTTCTGGGCTTCAGGAACACCGACAAGACCAAGATAGCTTTGGGCAGCATAGGCGATAAAAGATAAGACTGCTAAGATAATGCTTGGCTTACCAAGTGGAATCCCGAAGAAAGTTGCATGGTAAAGATCTGGAGAATAACGGATAGCAGCATATAAGGCGGCAAAGATTGGCAACTGAATTAACAATGGAAGACATCCAATCCCACCAGTTAAGCTAATATTGTTATCCCGGTAAAGAGCCATCATTTGTTGACTAACGGCAGCCTGTTCTTCAGGTGTCTTAGCCGCTTTTTGTTTTTTTGTTAGCTCTTTAATCAATGGTTGAACCTTGGACATCTTTTCTTGCATAATGGTTGATTTTTTCATTTGTGAGAACATCACCGGTAAAAGGATTGTTCGCACAACTACCACAATGACAATAATTGCCCAACCGTAGTTATTACCCATGTGACTGGCTAACCATTCCATCAAGTGTTGCATTGGTTTAGCCATATAATCATAAACAAACCCGTATGGCCGACCGCTCTTGGTAGTCCGTACACATCCGCTAAGAAGAAGCAGGAGGGTAAAGAGGCCACCAGCGATCGTTATTCGTTTTCGTTTCATATTAATGAATCAAACTCCCTTATTTCTTTGTATATTAATTACGTTAATAGTACGTATTTTACTCTATTCAGGAATTGAATTCTACCGCTAATCGCGAACTAATGCGTGATTTGAAATGAATGATGGTAGTTTTGCAGACTTCCCTTAGTGATTTTGACCTTATTAATTCGAGCGTAGGGGGTCGGCCCAGCTTTAATTTTAGAGATTAATTGTTTAACAATCTCAATGGGACCCTGCAATTCGCAATAAACGCTCCCATTATTCTTATTCATAACAATCCCCTCTATTCCTGCTTGTTGTGCCAACTGATAGACGTTCCAGCGGAAGCCAACTCCTTGGACGCGGCCAGTAATGGTAAGATGATAATTAACCATAATTGAAACTCCTTAATGAAAACTTATTATTAGTTAATAACAATTGTACAACAGGAACATGGTATAATTTAATTAACAAGAAGGAGCATGTAAATTATATGGAACAATTAACATCAATTCACAATCAGCACGTTAAAGATTGGAAAAAGCTACAAACCAAAAAAGCACGACGCCAGACTGGTACTTACCTGTTAGATGGCTGGCACTTAGTTCAAGAAGCGTCTAAAGCTGGAATCGAGCTTTTAGAAGTAGTGGGGACAACCGAACAATTAGCTGCTCATCCAGAACTGGAAGGCATGGCTAATACAACCTATGAAGTTACTGAAGAGATCATGAAGTATATTACTGATACGGTAACGCCTCAAGGAATTGCCGCGGTTGTTGCTTTACCAGATTCTCATCGGTTACCAGCAGGGCCATTGCATGGGGCATGGCTTTTCCTCGACCGGGTTCAAGATCCAGGCAACGTGGGGACAATGGTACGGACAGCAGATGCCGCTGGGTTTACTGGAGTAGTAGTTGGACAACGCTCAGCAGACTTATTTGGTCCTAAAGTTGTTCGTTCAATGCAAGGAAGCCAATTCCACCTTCAAATGTTTGAGGGTGACTTAAGAAAGTGGATTGATGATTTTAAATCAATCAATGCTCCGGTATATGGAACCCAACTGAATCCCCAAGCCAAAAACTTCCGGACTGTTGATCCTGGCGATACCTTTGCCTTAATTATGGGCAATGAAGGACAGGGGATGAGCGCTGATCTTCTTTCACAAACAACTGATAATCTCTATATCCCAATGCGTGGTGAAGCAGAATCGCTTAACGTGGCTATCTCTGCAGGGATCTTAATGTTTCAGCTTAATCAAAATCTAGATTAAATTAATTTATTTTCTCGTTAAAATTGTGTATGATAATTGCAATAATATAGAAAAGGGGTATTACATGAAATCAAAAAATGAATGGCGCACCGATAAAGAGTATGTTTTAATCGTTGCCGATCTTTTAGCCCAGCCAGCTGTCAAAAAGCTAGCGAACTATACTCAGCATCATCACTCTACCCGCCTGCAACATTCTATTGCGGTTTCGTATGATAGCTACAAAATTGCTAAAAAAATGCATCTTGATTATCGTAGTACTGCGCGGGCAGGCTTATTGCATGATCTCTTTTACTATGATTGGCGGACAACCAAGTTCAATTTAGGAACTCATGCTTTTATCCATCCCCGAGTTGCATTACGCAATGCTGAAAAGATAACCCCGTTAAATAAAAAAGAAAAGGATATTATCCTTAAGCATATGTTTGGCGCAACGTTGGCAGTGCCACGTTATCCAGAGAGCCTAATCGTATCGCTAGTTGACGATTTTGAAGCAGAGCATGAATTCTTTGGACCGCTACGTGCAAAGATGCGCCGAAAGATTAAGAAACGTCGGATACGAACAACTTGGTAGAGGAGAGGGAGAGTTAAATTATGGAACAATTAGTAGCAGAAAAGGCACTTGATGAAGACTGTAAACTTTGTCCAAAATTTACACGTACATTTATGATCTTGGGAAAGAAATGGAACGGATTGATCATTGAAGTGCTACTTAAAAATGGCAACATGCGGTTTAAGGATATTGCTAGTAGCATTGCAAAGTGCAGCGACCGGGTTTTATGCGAACGATTAAAAGAGCTCGAAGACGAACAGATTGTTATTCGCAACACTTACGAAGGTTCTAGTCGCGTAGATTATTCTCTGACTGAACGTGGTCAAGAATTGCGCCTAGTCATGGAAGCCGTTCATACCTGGAGTGACAAGTGGATTTAAAAATAACGCTTGACGCCTTACAGATGATTGTCTAGAATATGTAATTGAATTAAAAGCGATGATGAGAGCTAGTAGCTAGACGATCCTGTTAGAGAGTTGCAACCATGAGCTGAGAATTGCAATCAGTGATCTAAAGCGAATTTCACTTTCGGAGCTGATACGTAATGGTATTCCGGCCAATCACCGTTATTGATTATTTGAGTGTGTAGGATTCGTTCCTACAAACTAGGGTGGTACCGCGAAGCCTCGTCCCTATCTTGGGATGAGGCTTTTTTGAATTAAGGAGTGAAAATATGGGACTAAGAGAGAAATTAGCCGAACTTCGTGAAGAAGGATTGCAAGATATTAAACAATCAGAGGATTTAAAACGAATTAATGAAATCCGCGTAAAGATGCTGGGAAAGAAAGGCCCTATTACGTCAGTTCTTCGAGGCATGCGTGACCTCAGCGCTGAAGAACGACCAAAAGTAGGGCAATTTGCTAACAAGGTGCGGGATGAATTGTCAGCAGCGATTGAAGAAAAGCGTGCTGAGCTAGAACAGGCCGCTATGAACGCTAAGTTAGCAGCCCAAACAATTGATGTTACTCTTCCTGGTACACCAGTAGCACAAGGACAACCCCATGTTATTCAACAAATTATTGACCAAGTTGTGGACTTGTTTGTATCAATGGGTTATGAAGTAGCAGTTGGGGATGAAGTTGAACAAGAAGTTTATAACTTTGAAAAGCTTAACTTGCCTAAAGATCACCCCGCTCGTGACATGCAAGATACATTTTATGTTACTCCATCTGTTTTGATGCGGACACAAACGTCACCAATGCAAGCGCGGATGCTTGAAAAACATGATTTTAGTCAGGGTCCATTAAAGATGATTTCACCAGGTAAGGTTTATCGACGTGATACTGATGATGCAACGCACAGCCACCAATTCCACCAAATTGAAGGAATGGTTGTTGGTAAAAATATTACGATGGCCGATTTGAAAGGAACTCTTGAAGCAGTTGCTCAAAACCTCTTTGGTGATAAGTTAGAGGTTCGCTTACGGCCAAGTTACTTCCCATTTACTGAACCATCAGTTGAAGCAGATATTACTTGTTTCAACTGCCTTGGTAAGGGTTGTGCAATTTGTAAACAAACTGGTTGGATTGAAGTGCTTGGTGCCGGAATGGTTCATCCAAATGTGCTTAAGATGTCGGGCGTTGATCCTGAAGAATACGGCGGCTTTGCCTTTGGACTTGGACCAGATCGTTTTGCCATGCTGAAGTACGGCGTTGATGATATCCGTAACTTCTATCAAAATGATGTCCGCTTCCTTAACCAATTTGACCAGAAAGGATAATGTGAAATGAAAGTATCATATCAATGGCTTCAAGAATACCTTGATTTAGATGTTGCCCCTCAAGATTTAGCTGAAAAGATTGCTCGTACCTCGGTTGACATTAATGACGTTTATTCATTAAGCGACGGATTAAAGAAGATTGTTGTTGGGGAAGTAGTAAAATGTGAAAATCACCCTGACTCAGACCATCTTCATGTTTGTCAAGTTGATGTTGGTGAAGAAGAACCGATCCAGATTGTTTGTGGTGCCCCGAACGTTCAAGAAGGCAAAAAGGTAATCGTTGCCCTTCATGGTGCGCGAATTGCTGACAACCAAAAGATTAAGCGTGGTAAGATCCGCGGTGTTGAATCAAATGGAATGCTTTGTGCCCTTCAAGAAATTGGCTTTAGCGATAAGATTGCCCCTAAAGACTACGAAGATGGTATCTACTTCTTACCAGATGATGCTAAAACTGGTGATCCCGTATTTAAGTACTTAGGAATGGACGACACGATCATTGATACAGACGTAACTCCTAACCGTGGGGATATGCTTAGTATTTATGGAAATGTTAATGATATCGCAGCCTTTTACGGATTAAAGTCACATTTTAAGGAAACTGCAATTAAAGAAGAAGGTACTGAAAAAACAGCAGACCTTCTTCAGGCAGAAATTACTGATACTAAGATTGCCCCAACTTATAAATTACGGGTAATTAAAGGTGTTAAAATTGCTGAAAGTCCACTATGGCTTCAAATTCGCTTATGGAACAGTGGTATTCGTCCTGTAAATAATGTTGTGGATGTGACTAACTATATCCTTCTTAAATATGGTCAGCCACTCCACAGTTATGATTATGATCAATTATCTGGTAACAACTTTGGGGTTCGTCATGCTAATGAAGGTGAAAAGTTTGTTACATTAGATGGGGATGAACAAACCTTAAAAGCAAATGATATTGTTGTAACTGTCGATGACCAACCAGTTGCTCTTGCGGGAACAATGGGTGGAGAAGGAACTGCAGTAAGTGATGATACGACAACTGTTGCCCTTGAAGCAGCCATTTTTGATCCAGTAATGGTCCGGAAGCAAGCACGGCGCTTAGATCTTCATAGTGAATCTTCAATGCGGTTTGAACGTGGAATCAATCCAGCAACAGTTGAAACGGCATTGAATGAAGCAGCTGAAATGATTAAGGAACTTGCTGGTGGCACGATTACAGCAGAAATTGTTACTGGTAGTGAAGCGCCAGCAGTTGATACGCCAATCAAACTATCCCTTGCGAAGATTAATCATGTTCTGGGCACTTCATTAACCATGGAACAAGTTACTGATATTTTTGATCGCTTGGCATTTGCTTACACTGTTGATGGTGACGATCAATTAACAGTGATTGCCCCAGCACGGCGGTGGGATATTAGCCTTGCAGCTGATCTTTATGAAGAAATTGCGCGGATTTACTGTTATGATAACTTACCATCTACTTTACCAACGATGACACGTAACCGGGGAGGACTTACGCCACGTCAACGGTTTATTCGGGCAAGTCGTCATGACCTCGAAGGAATGGGCTTAACCCAAGCAATTAGCTATTCCTTAACAACTGTTGAGAAGGCTAAGCAGTTCCAAATTAAGCCACTTACTGAACCAATGAAACTTGATTTCCCAATGAGTTCTGATCATGTCGCTACCCGGATGAATATTATTAGCGGCTTGCTTAATGATATTGCTTATAACGTGGCGCGAAATGTTGATAACGTAGCGCTATATGAAGAAGGTCGGGTCTTCTTGCCAATGGGGGATGAACGTCCGGTAGAACAAGAACACCTTGCAGCTGCGGTTACTGGTCAAATGGTAGCTAATAGTTGGAATAAGAAAGATCAACCGGTTGATTTCTTCCAACTAAAGGGGATCGTTGAACGTTACCTTAAGAATATGGGGATTGCTGGTAAGGTTGCTTATGTTCCAACTAGTGATCGACCAGAAATGCATCCAGGACGAACCGCTGATATTATGGTTGATGACCAATTAGTTGGCTTTATTGGTCAAGTTTACCCACAAACTGCTAAGGAATATAAGATTCCCGAAACATACGTATTTGAATTAAATCTCGAATTATTACTGACTGCACCAAAGATTGAAAATGAATATACACCTATTAGTAAGTATCCTTCAATCACTCGCGATATTGCCCTCTTGGTTGATGATGAGGTTGAAAATGCAACGATTGTCGAGGCTATTAAGCAAAAGGGTGGTGCTTACCTTAAAGATATTCACTTATTTGATGTTTATGCTGGTTCGCACCTTCCCGCCGGTAAGAAGTCATTAGCTTACACCTTAACTTATCAAGATGATAAAGGAACATTGACTGAAGGCCAAGTAAACGCGGCCTTTGATAAAGTTACTGCTTACTTGCAAGATAAGGTTGATGCAGAAATTCGTTAAAAATTAAAAGGCTGGATTTTTTCGGCCTTTTTTAGTGCAAATAATTATTTTTTACGTATTTATATTATAGGGCCAATCACTAAAGTAATAATTAGTGGTTGAAGGGCTAAAAATTTTCTGCTATTTTATTAATAGCTTGATAATAAAATAATGATATTTAATATAAAGAGGGATAAACGAAATAATGAAATCAACAACAAAGTAAATTCTTGCATCGTCGCAATGGCAATGGGCACGGTAACTGCTAAGGCTGATACAACTGTTACCGTCAATGCTGGCGATAGTTTAAACGGGATTGCTCAAAAGTATAATGTTAGTGCGGATGATATTGCAACCGCTAATCATCTGCAAAATAAAGAATTGATTTTTGCCGGACAAAAGCTGATAATTCCAACCAAGGATAAAAATGAAACACCTGCTAATAACACTGTGAAAAAGGATCAAGCTAATAAGAACAGTCAGAGTCTACAAGATTCTGTTAACAAGGCAATGTCTTATTTAGGAACTCCGTATGTTTGGGGCGGTAATAAGCCAGGTGGATTTGATTGTTCTGGTTTGGTTCAATATTGCTACGGTATTCCTCAACGAACGACGTATGAACAACAAGCTTTAGGACCACATATTCACGATAATGTCTTAAACGCGCCATACGGGGCCCTCGTTTTTTTATGGTTCTGATGATGACCCGTACCACGTCGCTATTTCACTAGGGGATGGTCGGATTATCCAAGCTCCAAATGAAAATGAAACAGTTAAAATTACTGATCAACAATACTTCCCTGGAAATTACTATGTTGTTATGCATTAATATTCACTTTTTACCTCGCCTTTAATAATTTAAATTAGTAATTACCTTGCGCACCACAAAAGAGTGCTATATACTATTTCAGATTAGAAAGTTTAATGAGGGAGACAAATTGATGAGTATTCAACAGAATAAGCGTCCAGTAGTTATTGGTGTTACAGGTGGTTCCGGTAGTGGAAAGACAACGGTAAGTAATAAAATCTATGACCAATTGCATGGGCAAGCAATCCAGATTATTAACCAAGATACTTACTATAATGATCAGTCAGATATGATAATGGATGAACGTAAAGCAGTAAATTATGATCATCCGCTTGCATTTGATACAGATTTTTTGATTAAACAGCTAACGGATTTGCGGAGTAATAAGGCTATTGAGATGCCGGTGTACGACTATACACAATATACGCGTTCCGACAAAACCGTTCATGTAGAACCGACTGATGTCATTATTTTAGAAGGAATCTTAATTCTTGATGATGAACGTTTACGGGATTTAATGGATATTAAAGTTTATGTTGATACAGATGATGATATTCGGATTATTCGTCGAATTCAACGTGATATGGTAGAGCGTGGACGGTCCCTTGATTCAATTATTACTCAGTACCTGGCTACGGTAAAACCAATGTACCATCAATTTGTTGAACCAACTAAACGCTATGCTGACATTATTGTGCCAGAAGGTGGCGAAAACCAAGTTGCAATCGACATATTATCGACAAAAATCCGCGATATTTTAGTAAAACGTGGACACACCGAATTGCGATAGGTATTTACAAGCTGAAGTAGAAATGGTAATGTTGCACTGGATAAATTATGAGGAGTGTTTATAATGGCTGAAGAAAAAACTTTTCCAATGACCCTTGAAGGGAAGAAAAAGCTTGAAGATCAACTTGAAGAATATCGCTTGAAGCGTCGACCAGAAGTTATTAAGCGGATAAAGATTGCTCGTAGTTATGGTGATTTATCTGAAAATTCAGAATATGAATCAGCAAAAGATGAACAAGCAATGGTTGAAAGTCGAATTGCCCAAATTGAAAATATGCTTCAATATGCTGAAATTATCGATAATGAAGATGTTGATAAGGATGAAGTATCTATGGGGCGGACAATTACTATTCAAGAATTGCCAGATGAAGAACCAGAAGAATACCAAATTGTCGGTGAATCAGAATCTGATCCATTTAACGGTAAGATTTCTAATGAATCTCCAATGGCAAAAGGATTACTTGGTCACAAAGTTGGCGAAGTAGTTGAAGTTGAAGTTCCTAATGGGACAATCAAGCTAAAGATTGTCAAGGTTGATTAATTAAAATAAGAAAAGCGAGGTCGAGGAATGTGGTGAATTCCTCAATCTCGCTTTTCTTATTGGTATTATCTTTCTCCTATGCTATAGTAAAGTGTATGAAAGCGATATCAACAAACGTAGGAGGGAAGAAAAATGAAATTGATTATTTCTGATGCTGCCAGTCAATGGTTTCGTGACGAAATGGGACTAAAACCAGGGAATGGAATAAAGTTTTACGGTAAAACTTATGGCCAAACTGAAGTCCATCATGGCTTTTCACAAGGATTTACTCGTGAAGATAAACCAGTTGAGCCGATTTTAGAGGTAAAAAAGGATGGTATTAATTACCACATTGATTCACTAGATGAATGGTTTTTTAAGGACCTTATCACTACTGTTGACTATGATTCGCAAGCAGACGGACCAGTATTTCATTTTCAACATGAAGATGGAGATATACCTGACGTAGCTGGATTTGTTAATGACGCTGATGATCATTCCGATAATAA
Source organism: Limosilactobacillus reuteri (assembly GCF_003072625.1). Taxonomy (NCBI): domain Bacteria; kingdom Bacillati; phylum Bacillota; class Bacilli; order Lactobacillales; family Lactobacillaceae; genus Limosilactobacillus; species Limosilactobacillus reuteri. The sequence continues at coordinate 1,259,488 of NZ_CP027805.1, read as the reverse complement.
GGCTGATGCCTCTACTGGAGCATCGCAGCATTAATTTTTATATAGTGAAAAAGCTCTTTAGCATGTACTATCCAATGATAGTATGCTAAAGAGCTTTATTGCTAGTCAAACCTTTATTTCTAATCAAAAATTGTCTTTATTTGATGTTCTTTCTTAACCCACCACCCAGTTAAGCCGAGACTTAGAACTGTAATTATAAGTCCAAGAATGAGGAATGGTGGTCGGTAATAAAATTCAACCCGATGATTTCCGGGACTCATTGGGATAGCCATAAACGTATTAAGCACGCTCTGGGGAGTAGTAGACTTACCATCTACCTTAACATGCCAGCCTTTAGCAGCAGGAATAGTGGTCATCAATACTCGTTGATTACGCTGGAGATTGACTGTTCCAACTATCCGATTACTACGGTATGAACTAATCTTTAATGGTGAGGCTTGAAGAGTCTTTAAACTTGCCATGAATGGTCGTTGCTTTAATTGATAGATACTAACATTTTGCATCCACAGCGTTGCTTTCTTTAGTTGCAAATTAACGATGATTTTTTGTCCTTTTTGGTCATGGGCAACGTTGATCACCACTGTATTACGGAAAGTATCATATTGGGTGAACTTCTTATTATTCATCGTAATTGTAGCATTGTCCTCAACGTTTGGTCCGAGTGTTAAGTAGTAAGAGTCATTAGTTGGCGGAATAAATTCTAACTGAACGGAGGCGGGTTTAAGCAAGTTCTGCTTCCTAAAAATTGCGCCAGTAATTTGCTTAGCACTTTGAACATTATTGAATTTGACGGAATTAAAGTTTTGAACGGCAAATAATGAATGAAATGTTGGGCGTCCGGCAAGTGTTTGGAAAATCTGTGACTGATAATTTAATGGATCCATTGTAGTGCGTTGAAGGTGGAGGATGGCGGCATTAGCTCCAAAGGCAATTGGAAGGGCATGTGAATTTTCCCGAAGACTAACTGCAGAAGTTGCTCCTACTAATGGATAACTATACCAATCGGGACGAAAGCCGGATAGGGGTAATGCTTGTCCGGCTGAGGTATTTCGAGCATTCATAGTATATTTGTAACCAAGAAGCGCATCACTCACTTGGGTTCCATTAGTATAAGTAACAAAACCATCCCCATCTGGCTGCCCAATTGCACCCATGAAGGCTGGAATTGGCGGCTCTAGGGTCGAACCAAAATGGTCACCAGAATTAAAGTCTGCTTGGAAGGGATCATCCTTTGTTCGCATGAAAGTTTTGGCAACGCGGTAGAAACCCGGGTCATGTTTCTTTAGTTTTTCAACACTTTTATCAAGAGCAATAGTGTAGTTACCAAATTCAGGTTGTGAAACGTAAGAGATCTTATTAAGCGCCGCGTACCCACTCATAGAAATATCACAGACGGCAAGGAGAACAAGAAGCGCGTCGTATAAGCGCGGTGAATTTGTTCGGGGAATACAAAGGCAACTAACGGCGATCAGCGCAAAGCATAAGCCAACATTTCGCTGATTGCTATTAATATACGATAAGTTAAGCGTACCAACATACCAATAAACTGCGATAATAAGTAACGTCAGGATAATTGCACTGCGCTTTTTTATTTTGAAATCAGGTTGAAGTACTTTAGCAGCAAGATAGATGCACCAGAAGGAAAAGAGGTACGAAAAACGATAAGGGTACCAAACTGGAAACTGTCCGGCATGCCATAAAAGATCTAATGGCTCGTAACAGAATGAGAAAATAAAGAAGATTGAAATGGCTGCCCCAATCAAACGACGACGAAGGTCAAAGCGATTATTGAAAAAGTAGATACAAGCGCCGAGCATTAATAACATTCCAATATAAATATTAGGCTGACCACTTGGCATTTGATTAAAATTAAATGATCCAGGAACAAGCTTTCCAAGCATTTTAGGCGCAAAGTACTCAAAACGGCTGTGGATCTTGGTTTCAGTATACGTTCCCTTACTTTGCATTAAGGCATAGAAAGTTGGCAATAAAATGACTGCTGAAATGCCCGCCGCAAGCAGCAAACTGCCGAGATAGCGGAGAAAAATTACTCCCCGTTGTCGCCATGACGCCAACGCTGGTGTTTGCCAGAGGAAGAATAGGAAAGTAAAGATGGCAATCATCCAGCCCATGTAATAATTATCAATCAACATTACGGCTAGCCAAGAGATGTAAGTTCCAACACGATTTTGATAGATAAGTTTGAGAAGTCCCCAAATAATTAATGGCAAAAGGATTAAGGCGTCTTGCCAAATCATATTTAATTGGTTGGCAATCATCCAACCATTCATTGAGTAAACGGTACTGAAGGCTAAAATCCGCCACCCCTGTTGTAGCTCAGTTTTTTGCATTAACCAGGCAAAACTCAATCCTGCTAGGCCATAGCGGACAAGCGTAACGATGGTTATCCCACTTGCAAGGTGCTGGGCGGGGAAAAATAATAAAATTAAGTTTAATGGACTTAGCAAATAATATGCATTAGTCCCAAACATTTCGCCACCCAGCCCTTTGCTAAACGAATAAAAGAAACTGCTGGGATGGTGGAGAATAGTATTTCTAAGGTAACTGAAAAAATCGACATATTGTTGACCGAGATCAACGGTTAATAAGCTGCTTTTACCAAAGGGGGTCATTTGACGGTACGCAAAATAGCAAGCCATCAAAATAACTGGTAACAGGAAACTTGTAATCAAAATTTTGCGTCGATATAAACGATGATGTTGATATAAAAACACAGCAAAATTCTCCTTCTCTCAATTAAGTAGACACATCCACATTATCATATCCTTTTTGAAAATGATATTCATTACTATTGTTCATTAAATTTCATTAAATCATTGGAATAAATTCTTCATTTCTTATAAAATAAAGAGTATTATTTTCACGTTAGTAGTGGTAACTATCTGTTAAAGCAGATAATTTTTGTTAAAATAGATTCACTACGATGAAGGAGAATTATAGAACTGTGAAATTCTTTGATCGAATAATGAACTTATTTGGTTCACGTACCAAAAAGCGTCAAAATGCGCAGTCAATTATTCCATTCCGGCTGAACATGCTACTATGGATTGTTGGTATCTTGTTATTAGCGTTAACTATTCGACTGTTTTATCTTCAAGTTCTGCAAGGAACATCATTTAAAGCGGAAGTAAAGCGATCAGATACAACAACGCAGACGAATAACGTACAACGGGGGATGATTTATGATTCACAAGGAAACGTTCTTGTTGGTAATCAGACTCATCAAGCCATTACCTATACTAAAGGGGCCAATGTAACGACTGATCAGCTCTACCAGATTGCTAATCGTTTAGGAAAATATGTTTCTGTTTCTAACAAGAATTCGCGTTTAACTGATCGAAATGAAGAGGATTATTACCTTGCTGATAAAGAGCGGCTTAAGAGTGTTTTGAAACATGTCAAGACTTCAGATGCAGATTCTGAAGATACTAAATATGATAAGGCTCTCGAATATTTGAGCAAGCATCCTGATTCATGGGAGCTTAGTGATCAGCAAAAGAATAATGCCCGAATTTATGCGGCAATGAGTGGAGCATATTCCCTTTCGACAACTTATATTAAAGAAACAGGTGTTAGTGCTAGAGAGCTTGCAGCAGTTGGAGAACACCTGAATGAAATGCCAGGGGTAAAGATCGGTACGTCTTGGACTCGTAATTACCCACAAGGCACAGATGTTCAATCGTTAACAGGAACTGTCTCAACTACTGGTTTACCAAGTGATGAAGTTAACTCACTGCTTGCTCAAGGATATTCTCGAAATGATAGCGTTGGACAAAGTTATCTTGAAAAGCAGTTCCAATCAACCTTAGCCGGGTCGAAGTCACAAACTGAGGTTACTACTGATGGAAATGACGTAACTAAAGAAAAGACTAAGTACCCTGGTAAGAAGGGTGATAACCTTGTATTGACGATTAATTCAAAGTTCCAAAAGCAAGTTCAATCGATTTTGAAAAACAATTACTCGGCTACCGGAAACCAGTACTCCACTGGGGTATATGCAGTAGTAATGAATCCAAATACCGGTGCAATTTATGCGATGGCTGGTATTGATCGTGACCCAGAAACAGGTAAAGAAACCCCTGATGAAATTGGTGCTATCAACCACCCAATTACGATGGGTTCCGTTGTAAAGCCGGCGATGGTCATGGGAGCATTAATGGATGGTGTAATTACGCCAACAAATAATACCTTAACCGATATGCCAATTAAGCTTGCTGGAACTTCATCTAAGGGATCATGGTTTAACCATGGCGGCTCAGCAAATATGGCAATTAATGCATCAACGGCCCTTGAAGTTTCTTCCAACTCCTACATGATGCAACTACTCATGAAAGAAGCAGGAATGAAATATACACCTAATGCGCAAATTACGATGAAACCAAGTATTTTTGCTAAAGCGCGGGGTTACTTTAACATGTTTGGACTAGGGGTTAAAACTGGAATCGACTTACCTGGTGAAACAAGCGGTTATACCGGACCTGCTGACCAAAAGCATGTCGGTTCAGCCCTTGACTTGTCATATGGTAACTATGATGGTTACACTTTGATTCAACTTGCTCAATATATGTCGACGATTGCTAACGGTGGTAACCGGATGCGCCCATACATTGTTAAAGAAATCCGTGGTACAAAATCTAATGGTCAACTTGGGGCTGTCGAATATACAACTAAACCACAAGTTCAATTGACCATTCCTGCTTCTAAAGCTGACTTTGATGTTGTTAAGCAAGGACTTTATCAAGTAGTCCATGGTTCTAACAAATACGTGACTGGGAAGGCCTTAGCTTCAGTTAAGCCATCAGTATCAGGAAAGACGGGGACTGCCGAAACTTACTACAAGTCGCATTCAACAACGACATTAAGTTTTGCAGGATTTGCGCCATCTGATAATCCACAAGTTGTAGTTGCCTTGGCTATTCCAGGTGCTTCGAATTCCGATGGTGGTGCTAACCTGACAATGGCAAAACAAATCTTTGAAGCATATTGGAAGACTGTTCAGAGTTCAAAGGGTTTTGGTGATTAATTAAACTGTCAAGGAAATTTCCTTAACAAACTTTGATAAATTACTAGCCAAATAGAAAAATAAATGATATAGTTGTACGAGTTAGGGTTACGATAAATAACCACGTTAAATAAAAGAAATAGTTTGGAGGTCAAAATAATGCGTGTCAACATTACACTTGAATGTACTTCATGCCACGAACGGACTTACTTAACTAGCAAGAACCGTCGTCATAACCCAGATCGTCTTGAATTAAACAAGTACTGTCCACGGGAACAAAAGGTTACATTACATCGGGAAACTAAGTAATGAACCATATAAGGGAGCTGGGAGACCGGCTCTTTTTATTTATTTTTATAAAAAAACGCTTGCATAAATTCCCTCAAGCGGTGATAATAAAATCTGATACCGTTTGTTACTTCACTATAAAGGAGCGGTCATAACATAATGGCTTATTCAAAGAAAGAGTTACGACAAGCATATATTGCGCGCCTTCAACAATTAGATTTAAACACCCGTCTTTACGAAGAGAGAAAATTAGCATCTTTGCTATATGATCAACCTGAATGGACAGGGGCTAAGACAATTGCTGTTACTTTAAGTCAATCTTTTGAAATTGATACTGCACCTATTATCCTTCATGCGCGTCATAAGGGCCAACAGATTGTTGTTCCACGGACGTTGCCACATCGTCAAATGGAATTTGTTGAATTAAATGAGGATACCGATTTCGACGAGACGGCTTTTGGTATTTTAGAGCCACATGATGGCAAAGTTTATTCTCCAGATGAGATTGATTTGATGGTTGTTCCTGGAGTAGCCTTTACCGCATCTGGTAACAGGTTGGGCTTCGGTGGCGGTTATTATGATCGTTACCTAAAAAACTATAAGGGTCCTAAAGTTTCAATGGCATTGACAACGCAACTGGCTGAAGAAAACGAATGGGAACCAGAAGAATTCGATCAGCAGATAGATAAAGTGTTGTATTTACCGGAGATATAGAAGATGCGGACGCAGGGACTAAGATTAGCGCCCGTGACGCTTACCTTAATAATCTTTCAGGTATTAGTTTATTGCTGGTTAGTTTATGCAGGTGGCTCAACTAATACAGTAACCCTCCTTAACATGGGGGCTCGTAGTACGCCCTTAATCAGGGAAGGTGAATGGTGGCGCTTAGTATCACCTGTGTTCCTTCATGTTGGTTTATCACACTTAGTAGTCAATAGCGTTACGCTTTTATATATCGGCCGTTATATTGAAAAATTTTTCGGTCATTGGCGAATGGTAGTCATATACTTTGTCAGTGCGCTTTTTGGTAACTTTACCAGCGCGGCCTTCATGCCATCGACAATTTCAGCTGGTGCTAGTACTGCTATTTTTGGATTATTTGGCGCATTTTTAATGTTAGGCGTTTGTTTTCGCCATAACGTTATTGTTTGCGTCTTAAGTCGTACTTTTTTGTTATTTGTTATTATTAATATTGTGATGGGCTTTTTCCTGTCAGGAGTTGACTTGATAGGACATATTGGCGGTCTATTTGGTGGCTTTTTCATTGCATTTATTGTTGGTGCTCCCATGCTAGGAACTGTTGACCGCCTGAAACGGTTTTTAAGTGGAGCTGTATTAACGGTAAGTTTGGTAATTTTGACTCTAGAATTGAAGTGATAATTTATGGCGATCGCCTCAAGAAACTACCGCACATTATACGATGTTCAGCAACTGTTGAAAGAATTCAATGTGTTTGTATATGTTGGTAAGCGCCTGTATGATATTGAGTTAATGGCCATTGAGCTTGATAACCTCTATCAATCAGGAGTTGTAGATAATTCAACTTATACAAAAGCAAAGATTGTTTTGCGTAAAGAACATCGTGAAGAACAAACGAGAATTAAAAGGGGTAAACTGTATTAAACCTTACCCAGGAAAGGAATCATTATGGCTAAGAAATTAATTGGTGTTGACCTTGGTGGTACTACTATCAAGTTTGCAATTTTAACGGGGAACGGTGAGATTCAACAAAAGTGGTCTTTACGGACTAACATTTTGGATGATGGTTCACACATTGTGCCAGACATCATTAACTCAATTAATCACCACCTTGATTTATACAAAATGCCTCGAGACCAATTTATTGGAATCGGAATGGGAACTCCCGGAACAATTGACCGTGAAAAGGGAACTGTTATTGGTGCCTACAACTTAAACTGGAAGACAACGCAAAATGTTAAAGAAGACATTGAACAAGGCACTGGGATGCAATTTGCTCTGGATAACGATGCTAACGTTGCCGCACTTGGTGAACGTTGGAAGGGTGCTGGTAATGAAGGTGACGATGTTGCATTTATTACTTTAGGTACCGGTGTTGGTGGTGGACTTATCTCCAATGGTAAGCTTATCCACGGTGTCGTTGGTGCCGGTGGTGAAGTTGGTCACATGATTGTTAAGCCAGATGGATACCTTTGTACTTGTGGAAACCATGGATGTCTTGAACAATATGCATCTGCTACTGGAATTGTTCATATCGCTCAAGATAAAGTGGAAGAATATGAAGGCAACAGTCGTTTGAAGGCAATGATCGATAACGGTGACGAAATTACAGCTAAGATTGTCTTTGACCTTGCTAAGGAAAATGACTACCTTGCTAACACTGTTGTTGATGAAGTATGCTTCTACCTTGGTTTAGCAACTGCCAACTTAAGCAACGCATTAAACCCTGAATACCTTGTTATCGGTGGTGGAGTTTCCGCAGCTGGTGAATTCCTCTTGAAGCGGGTAAAGCAAAACTTTGAAAAATTTGCCTTTCCAACAGTTCGGACCTCAACACAATTGAAGTTAGCTGAATTAGGTAATGATGCTGGTGTTATCGGCGCTGCTTCATTAGCTCGTCAGTTTGTAAACGAAGATTAATTTGTAAGGGGAAATGATCGTGGTACTTGGAGTTAGCTCTGGCTTGATGATTCTTAATGCAGTCATTATAATCATCTTGTTAGTATGGATTTTTAGCTGGGCATTTCAGACTTACCGTCGAAAGAGATATGCAACTGTCCTTAGTCAAGATGACTTTAAGCAAGGAATGCGAAAAGCACAGGTTATTGACTTACGACAAGAAAATGACTTTAAACAAGGCCATATCCTTGGTGCACGTAACTTGCCTTATCCATATCTTCGTCAGCAATATGGCGAATTGCGGAAGGACTTGCCGGTTTACTTATATGATGAAGGCATGACATTAAGTACCCAGGCTGCTGCGTTTTTAGGTAAGCATGGATACGACCATCTTTATATCTTAAAGGATGGCTATCGTGCATGGAACGGTAAGACTAAAAAGTCCAAGTATTAAGAAAAGTATCTTATATGCTTTTTATCGGGATGGTTGAGGATTCTAAACAATCATTTGTTAATGTTTGGAATCTAGCCTCTTGTAAAATTTAACCAATAAAAAAGAGGCTGGGAGAAAACTATGTTTTCTTTCAGCCTCAACTATTTTCGCGAACAATAGTAAGAAAACGTGGAATTAGCTTTGCATCGCCACAAAGCTAGTTTCCACTCCTTATTTTTGAATCTTAAATGAAATTAAAGTTGGTGTGCTGAGCGGCCCTTACGGATAGCAGCGCGACGGTTTTGATCAAACTTTTCTTCTTCTTCCGCTGGTTTAATAACAGTTTTATGGAAAGTAAGAACCCCGCTAGCAATGGCAGCAACTGTTGCTAAACTACCAACTAAAATACCCTTTGCTAATTGTTTCATAACGTAAAACCTCCTCGAATTTACAGGTTACCTCCATTATGCAAGAATTAATGGCGTTTTACCAGTGAGAAGGACAAGTTTTAGCATAAAATTTATAAAAATTGGAGAGTTAAGATGAATAATGTAATCGCAATTGTCGGCCCAACCGCTGTAGGAAAAACTGCCCTATCAATAAAATTGGCACATGAATTTGATGGGGAAGTAATTTCTGGTGATTCAATGCAAGTTTATCGCCACCTTGATATTGGGACGGCAAAAGTTACTCCTGAAGAAATGGGGGATGTGCCGCACCACCTCATTGATATCTGCAATATTGAAGAGCGTTTTTCTGCTGCTCGTTTTAAGAAACTTGCTGACCAAAAAATAGACGAAATAGCTCAACGTAATCATTTGCCGATCATTGCGGGCGGAACTGGATTTTATCTTCAAACCTTAACGGATAACCTAGCATTGGGAAGTGACCAGTTTGATCAACAAACGCTTGAAATTCGTAACCATTGGAAAAAGGTTGCTGAAGAAAAGGGAGCCGAGTATGTCTGGGAACAATTAAACAAGTTGGATCCAGTGGCCAGCGCTCGGATCCCCAAGTCTAATACTCGTCGGGTTATCCGGGCTTTAGAGGTAATCAAAAAAACGGGTCAATTATTTTCCAACCAGCCTCAATTCAAAGCAACAAATGATTTCCTCTTAATTGGCCTGACTACTGAACGCCCTGTTCTATATGACCGGATCAATAAGCGAGTTGATTTGATGATTCAAAACGGCCTGTTAGAAGAAGCAAAATGGTTATTTGATCAAGGAGGGGAAGATCTGCCAGCAGGTAAGGGGATTGGTTACCATGAACTATTTCCTTATTTTCGTGGCGAGATTAGTCTTGACGAAGCAGTTGAGAAAATTAAGCGGGATTCTCGCCATTATGCTAAGCGTCAGTTAACGTGGTTTAGAAATAAGGCTGATACTCACTGGTTTGATATTTTGCGTCATCCCAATGATATTAATCAAATTAAGCAATTTATAAATGATTGGTTAAAAAAATAAAGTACGGTGAGGCAGATTCTTTTTATTAAAATAAAGCTCTTAAATAGAATTGACTTATGGCCTGTCTATTGTTATTCTAAGTCACAGTGTTAAGGAGAGAAGCAGATTTTAGATGGATTGGTATGGTCATCTATTTCTGTGGAGATTGTATGAAAGGGAATGAAATTTTATGGGTAAACACGTATTTACAAAAGATGAAGTTCGCCAAATGGTAAAGGATGAAGATATCCATTTCTTAAGGGTTATGTTTACTGACTTATTAGGAACGATTAAGAGCGTTGACCTACCAGTTAGTCAGTTAGATAAATTGATGGATAACAAAATTATGTTTGATGGTTCTTCAATTGATGGATTTGTTCGGATTGAAGAAAGTGACATGTATCTTTATCCAGATATGTCCACTTGGCTTGCATTCCCTTGGGGTGCTGAACACGGTAAGGTTGCGCGGGTAATCTGCAGTGTTTACAAGACTGATGGTACTCCATTTGAAAGTGACCCACGTAATAACTTAAAGCGGGTACTTGAAGATATGCGGAAGATGGGCTTCAAAGACTTTAACATTGGGCCTGAACCAGAATTCTTCCTCTTCAAGACTGATGAAAAGGGTAACCCAACTACCAATCTTAATGATAAGGAAAATTACTTTGACATGGAACCAGCAGATCCTGGTGAAGATTGCCGTCGTGATATCGTCTTAGCGCTTGAAAAGATGGGCTTCGATGTTGAAGCAGCTCACCATGAAGTTGCTCCTGGTCAGCATGAAGTTGACTTTAAGTACTCAGATGCTTTAGAAGCGGCTGATAATATTCAAACATTTAAGTTCGTTGTTAAAACAATTGCTAAGAAGTATGGTTTCCATGCCACCTTTATGCCTAAGCCACTTTCTGGGATTAACGGTTCAGGAATGCACCTCAACATGTCATTGTTTAGTCAAGATGGTAGCAATGCTTTCTTTGATGAAAATGATAAAGACAAGCTTTCCGCAACGGCTTACCATTTCTTGGGCGGTTTGATGAAGCATGCACGAAGCTATACTGCAATTTGCAATCCAATCGTTAACTCCTATAAGCGTTTAGTTCCTGGCTATGAAGCACCAGTTTATGTTGCTTGGTCAACTTCTAACCGGTCACCACTTGTTCGAATTCCAAGTGATCGTGGAATGGGAACCCGGCTTGAATTACGGTCAGCAGATCCATCTGCTAATCCATACCTTGCAATCGCTGCTGTTCTTGAAGCTGGTTTAGACGGTTTACGGAATAACTTACCACCAATTCATAATGTTGATGAAAACATCTATACGATGACGAAAGCCGAACGAGCTGAAAAAGATATTCGTGATTTACCAGATACTTTACATAACGCATTAAAGTCTTTGGCTGCCGATGAAGTTATCAAGAGTTCAATGGCTGAACACCTCTACAGCAGCTTTATGGAAGCCAAAACCCGTGAATATGCTTCATATCGTCAACATGTTTCTGACTGGGAACGTCAACACTATATGGAACAATACTAATTAATACAATAAGTTAATAATCAATGAAAAACACTTATGCAGGGTTACTTGCTAAGTGTTTTTCATGCGAAATCGACTAGTTAATTGACAAATATGCTGTTTCATATACAATTATATTTGTTGCAATAAAAGCGTGTTATTATAATATGTGTAGTACGTTTTTTAGGACTGCTAGTTGATCTAGCAACCAATTTTAAATCGGAATTATATTTCGATTAGTTACTAAAGGAGAGTCTTAGATAATGGATCAAAAGGTCAGAGTTCGGTATGCACCTAGCCCAACAGGTTTCTTACATATCGGAAATGCTCAATCAGCATTATTTAATTATTTATTTGCACGTCACTTCGATGGAACGATGGTACTACGGATTGAAGATACCGACACCAAACGGAACGTTGAAGATGGTGAAGCTAGCCAACGTGAAAATCTTCACTGGTTAGGAATTGACTGGAATGAAGGTCCAAATAAGCTAAATCCAAAGTATGCCCCTTACCGTCAAAGTGAACGGAATAAAGAAGGTATTTACCACAAATACATTCAAGAATTGTTAGACAAGGGAATTGCATACAAGGATTACTCAACAGAGGAAGAGTTAGCCGAGATGCGTGAACGGCAAAAGGCTAACAATGAACCACCTCATTATGATGGTCGTTGGTATGGTAAGAGTGAAGAAGAACAAAAGGCGGCTGAAGCAAAGGGCTTGAAGCCAACTATTCGTTTCCACTTCCCTAAAGACCATGATTACGAATGGGACGATATTGCACGTGGTCATGTTTCATTTAACTCTGACAACCTTGGTGGTGACTTCATTATTGAAAAGAGTGATGGAATGCCAACATACAATTTTGCCGTCGTAGTTGATGACCACACTATGGACATTACCCATATTTTGCGTGGTGCTGATCACATTTCAAACACACCAAAGCAAATTGCTATCTATGAAGCATTAGGCTGGGAACACCCAACTTTCTGTCACATTCCATTGATCTTTAATCCAAAGACTCGCAAGAAGTTAAGTAAGCGTGATAAGGATACCCTTCAATTCATTAGTGAATACAAGAAGCACGGTTACCTCCACGAAGCAATCTTTAACTTTATTGCATTCTTAGGTTGGTCTCCAGTCGGCGAACGTGAAATTTACTCTAAAGAAGAGTTAATTAAGGCTTACGATCCAAAGCGGATGTCAAAGGCACCGGCTTACTTCGATCAAAAGAAACTTGATTGGATGAATGCTCAATACATTAAGAGTATGTCGATTGATGAATTAACTGATCGGACAATGGAATTAATTAAAGAAGGCGAAACTGAAGAAGCTAAGCGCCTTCAAAGTATTCCAGAAGAACAATTGACTGAATTGCTTAAGAAGACAATTAAGGTTCACCAGCGGGATGTTAATAAGCTTCTTGAAGTTATTCAATATGCATGGTCATACTATACAGTTCTTGACCAATCATTCAACTATGACTTACTTAAGGACAACGAAGACTTCGCTAATGAAGATGTTTTAGCTGTTCTCAAGGGCTTAAAGGCAAAACTTGAAAACGGTGGCGATGACCTTGATTACAGTCAGGCTATTAAGGAAGTAGGTAAGGACACTGGCATTAAGGGTCGCGGTTTATACTTCCCATTAAACCTTGCCTTTACTGGTTCAACTTCTGCACCACAAATCTATGAGATCATGGATATCTATTCTTGTGATACAGATATTGAATTGCTTGACCGGATGATCAAAGCATTTGAAAACTAACTTTATAAAATTGATCATAGGACAACAGCTAATCTATGTTGTTCTATGCTTTTTCTTTTAAACTGTCATATAATTAAGATATGCAATTAGTAAAAAAAGGGGATCTTAAGTAAAATGGTTGAAATGAGTGAACACATGCGGAAGATCTTAAATGATGTTCCAACGTTAAAAGTATTTGATTTTTCCCAATACGTTTCAAAAATTCCAGGAATTATTAAGTTTACAATTGGTGAACCCGATTTTGATACACCAGAATATATCAAAAAGGCCGGAATTGAGAGCATTGAAAACAATCGCACTCACTATGCTCCCCAACGTGGAACAGTGGGATTGCGTCAAGCGATTGCTGACACGTTGGCTAATAAATATGGCCTTCAATATGATCCTGCAACAGAGATTCTTGTTACAAACGGAGTAACGGAGGGGATTTCTGCTGCAATTACTGCAATTACTAATCCCGGAGATATAATTTTAGTTCCAACGCCTACTTTTTCAATCTACACGCCTGATGTAATGATTGCTGGAGGGACGCCAGTAGAAGTAGATACATCTAAGACTGGTTTTAAACTAACGCCTACACTTCTTAAACGGTATCTAGATAAATATGGTGATCGAGTAAAGGGAGTTGTTTTCGTCAATCCTTCTAACCCGACTGGAATTGCTTATACTCAAGCGGAAATAAATGAATTAGAATCCTTAATTAAAGGTAAGCCAATCTTTGCAATCTGTGATGAAATTTATAGTGAACTAAACTATGACGGTGAATACTCAAGTATGGCGAAGGTTATTCCAGACCAGACAATCTTAGCAAATGGATTTTCTAAGTCCTATGCAATGACTGGTTGGCGAATTGGCTACCTTTGTGCACCAGCTAAAGTGACCGATCTGCTGTTTAAGGTTCATGCATTTGCCGTAACGGATATCGCGACATTTGTTCAGGATGCTGCAGAGGCCGCTCTAAAGGGTGGGGATGAAGCAACAAAGGAAATGGATGCTCAATATATCAAACGGCGTGACTATATGTATAAGCGGCTTACAGAGATGGGCTTTGAATGCAGTCAACCAATGGGCGCGTTTTATATTTTTGCCAAGATTCCACCATTCCTTAATCAGGATGATAATAAGTTAATTTATCAACTTGCCAATGAAGCCAAGGTTGCTGTAACAGCTGGATCAAACTTTGGTAAGGGTGGAGAAGGATACCTTCGCTTTAGTTATGCTACAAGTCTTGAGCAGATTAAAGAGGGGATGGACCGTTTCGCAGAGTTTTGTAAGCAAGCAAAAAATAATGCCTAAAAGAAAAGAGACAGCGGTGTTAATACATCTCTGTCTCTTTAAATATATAAGTGAATTGCTTCAAAAGAGTTATTCGCTCAGTTTCTTGGCGTCAGCATCAATCTTTGCAAAACCAGAACCATCTGGCTTCTTGCTGCCACGCTTTTCCATAGCTTTACGAGCCATTTCCTTACGTTCTTGCTTACTAAGTGCCATAAATAACTTCGCCTCTTTTTCTGAAACGCTTCAACAATAACAGTTATTAACAAAAATAAAATAACTGTTACTAATATTATAGTTCAGTCTATAAAAAATGCAATTATCATAATTGTGTACAGGAAAACTTCTAGAAAGATATTGACTTATGTAGCGTCTGTTGTTAGTATGATTAAAAATAAATTAAAATTACGTTAGAAAAGATGAGTAATTATTTTACGACCAATACAGAGAGCCATAGGAGCTGAGAAATGGCAGGAAACGAAATAATGAAGATGGTCTTTGGTTAATTGAGAGGATGAACTTAGTTTAAAAGCAAATTCTCTACGGGGTAGCAGCCGTTATCTATGCTTCTAATTTCAAGCTGAGATTAGAATTGAGGGTACTTTTGTACTGAAGACAGGGTGGTAACACGTTATTAACGTCCCTAAGAACATGATTGAGTTGTTCTTAGGGACGTTTTTTCTTTTCTGGCAAAGGAGGAAGAAAATGAAACGAAAGAGAAGAACAGGATTAATTATTTTTAGTATTTTAGTAATTATTGTAGTGGTTGGGATTGGTGGTATTATTCACCAGCATTTTGATAAAACCTCAACTAAAACTGTTCGTTTAGGATTAGTAGGGACAGATTAGGAACCAGTCTGGGATAATGTTCGTAAAAGATTGAAGAAACAAGGAATCAATATTGAGTATGTAGTTTTCAATGACTATGTTCAACCAGACGTTGCGTTAAAGGAAGGTAAAATTGATATGCACTCATGTTTAACGCGTTATTATTTTGAATCATATGACAAAGAGCAAAACGCACACTTAACATCAATTGGAAATACTGTGATTTCACCATTAGGAGTTTATTCCCACAAGTATCAAAAATTCAAGATCTTCCGGAAGGAGCAACGATCGCAATTCCTAGTGAACCCACAACGCTTGAACGAGGGTTAAATGTCTTGCAGTCGGCTGGCTTGATTAAAGTAAAGAAAGGAAGTGGAATTAAGCCATCCTTAAAAGATATTGTAAGTAATCCTAAACATTTACAATTTAAAGAGGTTGATCCGGCAACGACTGCGCGAGCGTTAAATTCGGTTGATGCCTCAATTATAAACGGAAATTATGCAGTAGCGGCAAAGTTAAACCCAAAGAAGGATTCAATTTATCTTGAACCAGTTAATAAAGCTGCAAAACCATATGTTAATATTATTGCGGTTCAAGAAAAGAATAAGGATAATAAAGTATATAAGGAGATTGTAAAAGCATATCAGACAGAGCAAACTGAAAAAGCTATTAACAAGACATATAAGGTTGCACAAGAAGCAGCATGGCCAATCTATGGTCGTAATTAAGAAAGGATGATATATATGAGTTTAGACACAGCGATATTTGCGGGTGGTTGCTTTTGGTGCATGGTCCAGCCGTTTGATACTTATCCGGGAATTGAGAAAGTTGAATCAGGTTACACTGGTGGCCATGTTGCCAATCCAACCTACGAGCAGGTATGTTCTGGAACAACAGGCCATACAGAAGCAGTAAAGATTACTTTTGATCCTGATAAAATTTCATACAAAGACTTAGTAGAGATTTATTGGCACCAAACTGATCCGACTGATGCAAGTGGTCAATTTCAGGATCGGGGAGATAATTATCGTCCTGTAATTTTCGTTAAAAATGATGAACAGCGTAAAATTGCAGAGGAATCGAAAAAGGCTTTACAGGAAAGCGGCCGTTTTGGCGATGCAAAGATTGTAACAACAATTGAGGATGCGCAGCCTTTCTATCCCGCGGAAGACTATCATCAGGGCTTTTATAAGAAAAATCCGCAACGGTTTGCCTTAGAAGAAGCTGGTGGCCGGCAACAATTTATTGAGAAGTATTGGAAAAATAATTAATTATGAGAGACAAACAATCAATTAAGGACGATATTGTCCAACGATTAGCAACGGTTATTGATCCTGAACTTCATATTGATATTGTTAATTTGGGCCTCGTTTATACAATTGATCTCGATAGCGATGGAATATGTTTGATTGAAATGACGCTAACGACAATGGGATGTCCGTTGACAAATGTGCTGGCTGACATGGTGGTTAAAGCGGTGAAAGGGGTTTCGGAGGTGAAAAACGTTGATGTGGAATTTGTGTGGGAACCAGCTTGGACGATTGATCGGATGAGCCGCTTTGCTAAATTATCGTTAGGGGTTCATTGATATTTAATAATTGGATAAGGGAATAAAAACAACCTAAGATTAGTTCAGAACAAAAATAATTATTGTCCTGGACTTTTTTGTTATTCTGAAGATAGAGCTAAGATCGATCATGCTCCCAAGGACTTCGAGTCCGTATTATAAAATGATCTCCGCTATCTTTGATTTGATATTTTGCTTTTAGGCTGTGGAACTACGAGTTCGAGTATTTAGGAAATGAAGTACAAATCTAGGATAGCGGTTATATCTAGCTCTATTTATAGAAAGGAAGTTTTTTTATGGCTGATATATTTGCCTTGGATGTTTCAATGGGGAAAAGCTACTGTGTCTGGTATCGAGGGAAACACTGTTTAAAAGAGTTTTCTTTAGTACACACGAAAGCGGGGGTTAATGCTCTACGAGATATGATTAAGAAAGCTCAGAAGCCAATTATCTACTTTGAAGCGACTGGAATTTATTCGCGAGTAATTGAACATTTCTGCGAGACCAATGGTCTCCGCTTTTGCCGTCTTAATCCACTAGAACTTCATTTAAAGTCCGAAAGTCTACGACGAGTTAAGACCGATCAGAAAGACGCTCACCGGATTGCGCTCACTGTCCAGGAAAATACTTTTCGATTAACAGTTCCTTGGAAAAAAGATTATCTTCAGCTACATGAGCTTAGTCGGTTCTATAATCAGCTCAACGCTGATTGGAACTATCGTCTAAATCATCTTCATACTGCACTTGAACAAGTTTTTCCAGAACTTAAGCAATTATTTGTAAATAGAACATCTAAATTAGCGTTGAATATCGTGGAGCTTTTTCCTCATCCAGCACTAGTTAGGCCTTATTCGAGAGTTAAATTAAAGAATATTCTAATGGCATCTACAGATAAACGAATATCTAAGATGAAAGCTTATAAGTATGCCGATCGATTAATCGATCTCGCCCAAAAATCATATCCGGCTGTTTCTGGTGATGCCATTCAGGTTGATGAAGTTCGCTACTATGCTCGCCAATTAATTGCCCTAACCCGTAAAAAGGAAGAGGTTATCAAGCGGATGGAATCTATTGCCCAGCGCTTGCCAGAGTATATCCTATACTGCTCTTTTCCGGGAATTGGGAAACAAACTGCGGCTCAGTTAATGGGAGAATTGGGCGACATTAGTCGCTTTGACAATGCTAATCAGCTTAATGCCTTTGTCGGAATTGATATTCGTCGTTACCAATCTGGAACCTATTTAGGTCAAGATCACATTAATAAGCGTGGAAATCCGATTGCCCGTAAGCTCTTATATTTTACTGTAGGTAATATGATCCGCCAACAACACGCTAATTCTAATCATATTGTTGACTATTACTATCGTTTAAAAGAAAAACGACCTCATCCAAAACTGAACAAGGTCGCCATGGTAGCTTGTATGAATAAAACTCTGAAATGTCTCTTATCCATGATTAAGCACCATGAAAAATACCACTATCGGTATACGGACTCAATGGTCCCTGTGAAGGCATGATCACCTCACAATTTTAATATACCACTAATTCTCGATTTTTGAAGAAGAACCGGGTTGGTTTAGTATACTCTTCTTTTCTAAATATTTTTCTTGACTAATCGTAGGAAAGGGAGCGAGACAGAAGTCGCTTGTGACTTCGTTTTTCGACGCGAAGCTAGCCTCTGGGAGCCCCCGCAAGCAACAATAGGCCTCCAGCGTTTGGTTTTTAAACCGGACGTTGGAGGCCATTGTTGTACTGCGTATTTGCTTTTTATGAAAGTAACTTAACTTATGTCACAGTCCCTATTTTTACCTTCAAAAAACCAGATCTATGCTAAAAATATAAAGTTTTTGAAAAAAATTTAAAAAGAGTGGAAAAAAGGTAGTAAAGTTATTTATTATAATAGGTAGTTATTTAGACAAGGAGCATGCTTATGGCGAGTGTAGAAACTAATAGTGATTCACTTGATGTTACTCAAGTCATCAATCAACAAATTATTACAAAAATAAAGTATTTGCGACGCTTTAATGATGCAATTTCAAACCATCGTGATCGGGAAATCTACCAATTACTAGATAACCAACGCTATGCTAAAGAGATTGAGCATCGAGAACAACGACCAAATGATAAAGGTGTAATGAACCTAGTCGATGATTTGGCTGATCAATTAAGTAATTACCTTAGTGAAAACTTAATTAAATATTTGGGTAAAACCTATCCTTTCTTCTATTATGAAGAATATCAAACTGGTCACTACCGGATTTATTTTGGTAACTGGTGGGATCGCCGTCAATTTGGTGAATTAGACGTTTTGAATGTTCATTTTTCTTTTGACCAAACAGAATATGATAAATTACGGACGGCTTTTGAATTGGCGCGTGACAATAAACGTTACAATAGTGACCGGATTAGTAAAATCTCTAGTGAAAATGACCGTCTCCAAGATTTGATTGATCATCAACGAGAACGTGAGGAACGTAAAGAAGCTCTTCAAGAACAATTAAAAGAAATTAGTTCACGGTCTGGCATTTGGGAATCAAGTCGTAACAAGGAGAGTCGCCAGGAACTGGTTGAGCAGCTGCAAAAGTTAGAGGACCAAGAAGAAGAATCTCGTAATGCAGCCCAAACTATTAAGGATAATGAACGTGTTGTCCTATCCTTATCAAAAGAAAATACGATTTTAAGTTATGAACAAAAGAGCATTATCGATACTTTTGGCAGCTTTGAAGATTTCGAATTAGCTAATCGCAATTTATATGCTAATTATTTATCTAGTTTAAATGGATCAGAAGGAAAGCAGGTGGACGACGATGAGCAATAATCGAATCGTGACTTCTCCTAGTGAACGGGTCCAAGCTCTTTCTGATTCATTTAAGGATGTTTTAAGTCTTGGACAAAGGTATGTTGACCTCTTAGACCAGTTAGCCCAGACTAAGGATGCTAAGAATTTATTATCAGCTACTAATAAACTAGCAAAATTGGACTTGGCGAATGCATTTATTGATTTTCCACCACATTATAAAGTAGCTGACTATTATCTGATTTTTATGGATCGCCTATTAAAAATGCGTGGTGATACAGCTGTTAATGTTGCAGAAAATGAATTAAAGCATGAATTTGAAGCGACTGTTGCTGCTATTGGCAGTGAAGCTGTTTTTAAATTTGAAGTTGATAGTCGAGGAGAAGCGGCTTTTACAGAGCAAAGTCAGCACGAACCACTTTTCTACCTGAGTTTAGAAGATAAATTAATGCAATTTAATAACCGCGCATTAGTAAATTATTTTATCGTTTATGCGCTTAAACAGCATACTAACCTTGAATTACGTGATGCGGTTAAACCTCTGATTGATTTTGCTAAATACTTGCAAAAAGATCTTGATTTCACGATTGATCTAGGCATTTTAGCAACTGCAAATGATCGCCGCTTTATGTTGAATAAGCCTGAACTTCCACTGACAGTAATTGATCATTTATTTGTTGCGACTGCTGATGAAGATTATATGTTGATGAATTTGCCACGGAACAATGGGGCTGAGTTACTATTAGATCAAGGTACAAAACTTGACATTGCTTTTGATCCAGACGATTATAGTCAAGAATGGGCCTTCTTGGTGAAAGATTCTGATGAGCAAATTTCATTCTTTGATGTATTGCTTCATTACGACCTGGTTCGCGAGTGGTATTTGACAAACCGCTCTGCCCTGGCCGTGAGAACGGATCATATGGAGATCGTTGATGAAGAACCATCAGCAATGACAGAGGTAGTAGAAGATGAATCTTCAGATGAACCATCTTCTGCTGAACCATCAGAAGATCCAGCTCCCAATGAGGAAGAATAAGCAGCAGATTTTATTGTGGAGGCACAGCAATGTTAGATATTACTAAAATGCTTCACCAAATTATCGATTTAGAATTAAAGATTGATGATGAAAAGGAATTAATGATTGGGCCAGAAACAAGAAAGCAAACAATTTTTGTTGACCTTGATATTTCTTTATCAAATATGGCTGAAGCAGCAGGGTGGTATAAGGTAGTTAATCCTAGAGAAGCAGACAAAGAAGATTTGCTAAAATCGTATGTTCAATCGGTAGCGCTACTTTTATTGTATAGTGCAAAGATGCAATGGACACACCTGGTTGTACTCGATGATCAAGCCTGGCAACGGATTACGAATGCAAAAATCTCTACAAAGTTAGCAGACCTTAATAAATCGTATCTGGCAATTAAACACTTCTTGAGTGATGCCTATTTCAATCATCAACAAGAAAGCTTTCGGCATGCTTGGCATCTTTTGCTGAAAACGGGAATTAGCGATTGGCAATTAACGCCTGACCAGATTTCTAGTGCTTATCAAGCAATGATTAATCAATATTAGAATAAAAAAGCGAGAGGTCGAGGAATTTTTCCCCGGCCTCTCGTGTTGAACGGAATATAAGATTAAGCTTTTCGATCTCGTAAGCGATTGGTAGTTGCACTATGTTTACCAGTTTCTTGGTTACTAAGACTGCCAAACATAAATTCACCAATTACCGACGCAGCCAAAATTAAAACAATAATAAGAAATGGTAGCATAATAATCACCTCAAAAAGCAATCTCTATATTCATTATTATTAAAAATGTTTATTTTTGCAACGAAATTGTAACATATGAGAGTGCATTTAAGAAATACTTAAAAAATGAAAGTGAAAGATTAGCGAATTATTTGTAAGTTTAGATGAGAGTAACTGAAAAAGAGGATAGGAAACAAAAACGTTTCTCTATCCTCTTTTTGTAAATAGCGTTTATATGGAGCGAGCGAGACTTGAACTCGCAACCCTCGGTTTAGAAGACCGATGCTCTATCCAGTTGAGCTACCGCTCCAAACAGATTTAAGTATATAATTTTCACTACAAAGTTGTCAATGGTAATAATCTAATATAATTATTTTGTTAAGATAAAATCTGCACTTTCATTGACAAACCGCTTTCGTGACAACTATACTTTAAAATAGTAGAAGTACGAAAGTAGAAAGAACTTAAGCTGTATGATGGAAGGATGATGATTAAATGGCTGCTAATAAGACAGACCCACGTGTAATTAAAACACGTAATAGTCTGTGCAAAGCTCTTGTATATCTGATGAGACGTGAAAAGCTCGAAGATATTAGCGTCCAAAAGATTACTGAAACTGCCAACATCACCCGGGGAACTTTCTATCTTCACTATAAGGATAAACAAGATTTTATTCAGTCAGCAATCCAAGAGATTATTGACGATTTTTTCAACCAAGTAATGATCGATAGTAATTTTTCGAAAGAACGGACGGTAAAGGTGTTTTCACTCCGCAAAGCGTTTCAGTATATCGAAAATAACGCCGATATTTTTGATGTTCTATTAAATAATGAAAAGAATAACTTCTTTTATGAACAACTTTACAATCGGTTAGCAAATGAAATGACACACTTTAATGAGCAAGTGAATAAGAACCAACAGTTGAAGGTCCCACTTAATTTGCAGATTTCCTTTATTGATTCAGCATTTTTAGGCTTGGTAAGTCGATGGCTAGAAGATGGCATGATTTATACTCCACGTTACATGACGCAAAGCGTGGCAAAAATGTTGGATCAGTTTAGTAGCGAGAATGTTTCTTTGGTTAATTTTTTTGATGGTGAATTAGAAGGAACTTTAGAAAAGATTTAATAGCTACTACAAGATAAAGAGGCTTTGAAAAAATATCTTTTCAGAGTCTCTTTTTCACTATAAAAGTGGAGACTATGGTTGACGAAGAGAATAATATTTGATATTATACAAACGTTGTATTTGTGAACCAACAACTACAACCGCACGTTATTAAGTCTAAAGCTTATTTAGCTGCTTAGTACGGCGAGTCTGAGATATTAAGGAGGTGCACAAAGTATGTACGCAATTATCGTTACTGGTGGTAAGCAATACAAGGTAGAAGAAGGTACTTCTATCTATGTTGAAAAGCTTGATGCTAAGGAAGGTGACAAGGTAACTTTTGATCAAGTTATCTTTGTCGGTGGAGACGACACTAAGATCGGTACTCCTGTAGTTGACGGTGCTTCTGTTGAAGGTACTGTTGACAAGCAAGGTAAGGAAAAGAAGGTTGTTACCTTTAAGTACAAGCCTAAGAAGCATACTCACACTAAGCAAGGTCACCGTCAACCTTACACTAAGGTTACTATCAACAAGATCAACGCTTAATGCGGAGGTGAGATCATGATTCGAGTACAGTTTAATTTAGATTCGAATCAGCGGATCACTTCTTTTAAAATGATTGGGCACGCTGATTCTGGTCCATATGGGCAGGATATTGTTTGTGCCGCAGTTTCTGCATTATCTATTTCAACGGTGAACGGCCTTGAACAAGTTGTTCATACAAAGCCTCACCTTAAACAAGATAATGATAATGGTGGCTTTCTTGAAGTTACAGGATTAGACCTTGGTCATGATAGTCAGATCCTTCTTAAAACCTTTTTAAATGGATTATGTGATATTCAAGAAAGCTATCCACAAAACATTGAAGTAAAAATGTTTGATTAAAGTTCATTGTTGGAGGTGAACAACTATGATTATGAATTTGCAATTCTTCTCCCACCACAAGGGGGGTGGTTCCACTGCTAACGGTCGGAACTCGGCTGGTCGTCGTCTTGGTACTAAGGCTGCTGATGGTTCAATCGTAACTGCTGGATCAATCATCTACCGTCAACGTGGTACTCACATCAACCCAGGTGAAAACGTGGGTCGTGGTGGAGACGATACATTATACGCTAAGGTAGCCGGTGTTGTTAAATTTGAACGCATGGGTCGCAGTAAGCGTAAGGTATCAGTTTACCCAATCGCTGAATAGTAATAAAAAGACTGCTTTTCTACATGAAATAGTAGTCTTTTTATTTGGCTCTTCGTCAAGTAGTGTTGATACGCAGATATGAATCATCGCCAATTAAATTGGTCTAGTTAGAACTGTCATTCGTGACGGTTCTTTTTAGTTAGTTTGAATTTGGTGGCCAATAATTAAATAAATCCGAGTTTTAAATGCCGTAAAGTAACGATAACCACAGGCAACTCGTTTGATAGTCTTAATTCGATTATTAATCCCTTCGGTTCGACCATTTGAGAACTTAGTCTCAAAGCCACACTTAATCCCCTCTTTATAACGCGCTAAAACCTGGCAACGGTGGATTGTATAATGGCTAACACTGTCTGGCCGAAGTTTAAGTAATTGAAAGAAAGTTGTAAAATCACGTTGATTATAAGCATGCTTCAAGGATTGGATAAAATTATAGGTGGCTCTTAACTCTTGGTCATACCCTAACATTAAGTCTAAGATTATCATGGAATTAACAACGCGATTAAAATAACGTCCTTCGTAATACAATTTTGTACTTAATTTTTCTCGATCTTGAAGAAATAGCCGCCAATAATGTTTAAGACGACGAGCTTGTTTCTGCTCCGCTGAATCACCTTTTCGCAAACGGTTAAAGACATGAATTCGCACATGATTCATCGTGTCATTAAGGTGTTTGGTAATGTGAAAGCGATCATAAATAATTTGAGCACAAGGAAAAACTGTTTAACTAGTTGGTCATAAGTAGCGTTCATATCCATCACCAGATATTTCACTCGGCAACGAGCACGACGCGTAAACTGTTGATAATGTTTAAATAAGCTACGTAATCGGCGATCTTCAAGGAGCTCAAATAAGCAACTTCGATCACCATCAACGGCGATAAAACTCATCTTGCCTTTAGCGCTCCGCATTGATTTAAATTCATCAATACATAATGTTTCCGGTAGATAATTTAAATTTGGTTTATATTGATCGGCGAGGTCCAAAAGGACCCGCTGGACTGAAGCTTCACTGATGAATAAGTCATGGGCAATATCTTTAATTGTTTGAATCCGCGTTAATCGAAGAATGATTTCATGCTTTAAATCTCGACTAATTGTCCGTTGATGCTCAAAGAGATAACTAGTTGCGTTAAATGTTGTATGACAATCAGGACATTGAAAACGTTGAATCTTAACAAGCAACATTAATGGTTGAGCTCTAAATTGTCCATATTTGTGTTTAGCTTGATAAAAGCCATATTTTAAGATTTGACCACGATTAATGACTCCACAATTTGGACAAGCCCGTGGTGTATAAGAAAGGGTACAGGATATTTGTGCCACCCGAACTTTTTTAATTGTTTTATATTTAAGCCAATGATGAGGAAAATTTAAATGAGGGTCTGTTAAATTGAGAAGAGTTCTTGTATCATTATCCATGGAGGTTACCTTCTTTACTATGTGATTTGGCGATTTCATTGTATCAGAGGGCGAGCCTCTTTTTAGTTTAAAAACAAAAATCTGATATTGGTATAGAAAGTGATATTTCTATATCAACACCAGATATTGTAGAGCCTTTATTTTTTAAAATAATTTTTCGTGCTTCATTGTATGTTAATCTATAATATAAGAATATAATTAACTGATATATTGAAGGGAGTATAACGTTTAATGACGATTGTTGATAAAGCTAAAGAAGTCCAAGAAAAAATTATTGCTGCATGCAAGCGAAGCGGTCGAGCCCCTCAAGACGTTCAATTGTTACCAGTTAGCAAAAATCATTCAGCAGCAGATATTGCAGAGCTTTATAAAGCAGGATGAGACAATTTTGGTGAGAATTATGTTCAAGAATTGGATAAAAAGCATGGTGAATTACCAGCAGACATTAACTGGTATATGATTGGCCATCTTCAACGTAATAAGGTTAAATACATTGCTAATTACGTTACAATGATTCAATCGGTTGACTCCCTTAAATTAATGAATACAATCGAAAAAGAAGGAAAAAAGCACGATCGAATAATCCCGATTTTAATTGAAGTTAATGTTGGAGAAGAAGAGAGTAAATTTGGGGTTAAGCCAACTTTGCAAGATTGCATGGAATTAGCTGAGGCAAGTCTTCAATTACCGCATGTAAAGTTACGGGGATTGATGACTAGTGCACCTTATTATGATGATCCAGAAAAAACACGGCCGATTTTTCGCCGATTACGTGAATTGCGAGATAAGATGAATAAGCAAAATGATCAATTAAAGTTAGATGTCCTTAGCATGGGGATGACCCATGATTATGAGATAGCGGTAGAAGAAGGCTCAACCTGTGTGCGAGTTGGGACAGCTATCTTTTGTCCTCGTGATTACTCTAACCGCCAGTATTAAAGGGAATGTGCTATGTCTAGAATTAAACGTCTACAGAAAAAATTTGAAAAATTGTATATCGATGCATTTTTGGTAACGAATGAGAAAAATATTTATTACCTTACTGGCTTTAATCTTATGGAAGGTGATGGATGCCTCTTAATAACAAAAGATAATGCGATTATTATTACTGATGACCGGTACCAACTTGCATTAGAAGAATTTGAAAACGATGAGGTTGTGGGAATGATTACCCGTGACTATTACGGTTCGCTCAATAAAATATGTCAGGGGATGAAAATGACTGTTCTTGGATATGAAGATACAGTTACTTACGCCTTATTTGATGTGCTTGATGAGCAGATGACGACAGATCTTGTTCCTTTTCACCAGCAAATTGAACGGATGCGAATGATTAAAGATAGTGATGAAGTAAATGCCTTGCGTGCTTCTGCGGACCTCCATTCAGCAGGATACCAGTATCTTTTAGAAAGTGTTCATGCCGGGATGACAGAGCGCCATGTTGCGAACTTGCTTGATTTTTGGATGAAGGAGCATGGAGCAATCGGGGCCTCTTTTCCAACAATTATTGCTAGTGGTAAAAATGCAGCCAAACCGCATGCTACAGTTTCAAAAAAAGTGATTGAAGACGGCAATGTTGTTACTGTAGATTTTGGTTACTATGTTAATGGCTATACGGCTGACATGACCAGAACCTTTGCAGTTGGTTCGATTGATCCAGAATTACGTGATGTTTATCAGATCGTCAATGAGGCTCGTGAAGCTGTAATTCAAGCTGCTCATGTTGGTCAACGAGGAGATCAACTTGACTTTGCAGGACGACAAATAATCGAAACAGCAGGTTATGGCGATGAATTCAATCATGGAATGGGGCATGGAATAGGCTTATCGGTTCATGAATTGCCTGCTAGCTATGGTCCTAATACTAAAAATGTTAAATTACGAAATAATGAAGTTATCACTGTTGAACCTGGTATCTATATTCCTGAAATTGGCGGAGTCCGGATAGAAGATGATATCTTGATTACTCACGGTGGAGTCGAGGTATTGACGAAGGCGCCCACTGACCTAATAATTGTTGGAGAATAAGATGCAACTAGCGACTCTGTATAATAATATTAATCAACAGGGAATGTCGGCAATTAGAAATCATCAAGAACAGCTAGATAGTAACTTACTAAATCCTGATAAAGATATGCGGCGAGGACTGACGCTTACTGCTTCACTTCCTGCGCATGTTAGCCGTGATATTATGTTTTGCCTGCAAAAATTGGCTGCAATTGAACCTAACCAATACTTCTATCCTCCTGCTGACTTGCATATTACAATTATTGACCTAATTGCAGCCAGTTCTGATTTTTCGCTCTCAACATTCGAAGAGAAAAAATATAAAAACGTAGTAGGGCAGATTATTTCACAAATTGGACCGATTCACTGGCATTTAGCAGGGATGATCACTAGTTCGGGGGCACTTCTTGTAAAAGGATATTATTCTGCAGAATTATCAACGTTACGGAATCAACTTCGGCAAGAGCTGCCATTACATAATTTGTTGCTAAAAGAACGCTATCCAACAATTTCAGGTCATGTGACAGTTGCACGGTATACTAGGCCTCTTCAACAAGCAGATTGCTTTTTGGAGACGTTAGAAGGATTTAAATCAATTAATTTCGGACAATTTACCACATCTAGTCTCGATTTAGTTGTTCATGATTGGTATAATCATAATTCGCAGTTAATTTCTAAATTGTCGCTACGTTCCTAATTGACCAAGTTGTTGCAATTTGTTCGAACATAGTGCAGAATAGAAATGATTACTATAATTAAGAGAAGAAATAAATTGGAGGGCTGACGATGGCTGAAGAATCAAAGATTGTTTTAAGTAGTGAAGACAAGTCACTCGGGACAATTCAAATTTCGCCACGAGTTTTAGAAATTATTGCGGGGATTGCCGCAAGTGAAATCGATGGTGTTTCAAAGATGTATGGTTCATTTGCAAATAGCGTAAGTGAACTTTTGGGACGCTCTGATCGCCGGCGTGGGGTAAAGCTTTCCAGCAATGATGAAAAATTATCACTTGATGTGGATGTTTATGTTGAATACGGTGTCTCCGTTCCTAAAGTAGCGGCAATGATTCAAGATAAAGTTAAACAACAAATTACATTAATGACTGACCTAAAAGTAAAAGAGGTCAATGTTCATATTAAGGGAATCGTAACATCTAAAGAAGACCAACAAGTAGACCCTGATGACTTGTTTGGCGAACATCTTAATGACGAGGCTGGTGAATAAAATGAGTTTGAACCGACACATGATTCGTGAGGAGGCTTTCCAAGTTCTCTTTGCTTTGCAATCAGATCCTGAAGCTGATATTCAAACCGTGTATGAGGCAATTCCTCATCATGACGAAAAGCAAATTCCTCCTTATTTACTGACTTTGGTAAATGGGGTGCGGGAACATCAAGATCAGCTCGATGAACAAATCAATGATCTTTTGGCAAGCGGATGGACCATCAACCGTTTAGCAAAACCAGATCTAGTGATTTTGCGGCTTGCTTTATTTGAAATTCAATACGCTGAAAATGTTCCAACAGTAGTAGCGATTAACGAAGCATTGGAAATTACGAAAACATTCAGCAGCGATAAGTCACGTAAATTTATCAATGGAGCTCTTGGTAAATTTGAAAAACAAGTCAACGAAAATAATTAATCTTACTGTTAACAATAATTCTGGGGTGGAAAAGATGAAGCGATAAACTTCTGATTCCACTCCTTTTTTGCTTAGGCGCAATATTATTATGGTAGAATATAAAATGGAAATTTAACGAGGAGGAATCATTGTGACAACAATTATTGATGGTAAGGCCCTTGCTAAAAGAATCAATGCCCAGACCCAAGAACTGGTAGCACAGTTAAAAGAAAAACAAAATATAATCCCGGGAATTGCAGTCGTAATTGCTGGTGATGATGCAGCAAGTTTAATCTATACCCGAAATAAACATAATAAGGCTATTAAGTTAGGAATCAATTCAATTTTAAAAAAATTTCCTGCTGATGTTAGCCAAGATGAGCTGCTTGCTGAAATTGAAAAGTTGAATAATGATGACACAATTGATGCCATCCTTGTTCAACAACCTCTTCCTCCTCAATTGGATCCAGAAGTAATTACTAATGCTATCTTACCAGTGAAGGATGTTGATGGTCTTAATCCTTTAAACTTAGGAAAATTATTTGCTAATCAGCATGGTAATTATCCCGTAGCTTGTACACCCCGTGGAATCATGCGGATATTAGCGGAATATAATATTGATTTACACGGGAAAAATGCGGTGATTGTTGGCCGGAGTATTTTAGTTGGTAAGCCTCTTTTAGCTCTTTTAAATAATGCTAACGCAACTGTGACGATGGCTGGCAGAAATACTCGTGATCTCTCTGCTTTAACGAAAACAGCAGATATTTTAATTGTGGCTACTGGTGTGCCTCACCTTATCAAGGCGACAGATGTAAAACCAGGAGCAGTAGTAATCGATGTGGGGATTAATCGTTTAAGCGATGGTAAACTGACGGGGGATGTTGACTTTGAAGCGGTAAGGGCAAAAGCTCAGGCAATCACTCCTGTTCCCGGTGGCGTAGGACCGATGACAATTGCAACGTTGATGGAACAAACAGTTGATTTAGCGGAGTGGAGGCATCATGGATAGAAGCCAGTATTTAACAGTTAGTGAATTAACTAAGTATTTGAAAATGAAATTTGACCGGGATCCCTACTTACATACGGTTTATTTAACCGGTGAGCTTTCTAATTTTCGTTTACGGCAAAAGCATCAGTATTTTAGTTTAAAAGACGATAATGCCGTGATTGATGCTGTAATGTTTGAACATCAATTCCGGAAAATTAAATTTACTCCCGAACAGGGGATGAAGGTTTGTGTAGTCGGTCATGTAAGCTTATATGAAAAAAGTGGTCGCTACCAGATTTATATTGACCGGATGGAGCCAGATGGTCTGGGATCTTTATACTTAGCTTTTGAGCAACTAAAAAAGAAATTGAGCGCTGAAGGCTTATTTAATTTACCTAAAAAACAGATTCCAATGTTTCCGAAACGAATTGCAGTTGTTACTAGTATTGATGGGGCAGTTATCCGGGATATTAATACGACTGTTCGACGACGTTATCCAATTGCCCAAGTTGTTTTATACCCCACTGTTGTTCAGGGGGATAAGGCAGCAGCGGATATTGCTAGGCAAATTAACCGTGCCAATGACCGTGGGGATTTTGACACCCTTATTATAGGTCGTGGTGGGGGATCAATGGAAGACTTATGGCCTTTTAATGAAGAAGTGGTTGCCCGTGCAATTGCTAATAGCAAAATTCCGGTCATTTCATCTGTTGGTCACGAAACAGATACAACAATCGCTGACCTTGTAGCCGATCAACGCGCTGCCACCCCCACTGCCGCTGCTGAGTTAGCAACACCGGTAAAATTAAACGATGTGTTACTGACACTTAAAGAAGACCAGAATCGTTTGTTAAATACGATGCAAACCAAAATTAATTTTGACCGCCAACAATTGAATAAACAGCTGCAAAGCTATATTTTTCAGCAACCGGAAAGATTGTATGAAAATTATGCGCAAAAGGTTGACCAACTAACTCAACAGTTAAGTCAAGCAACGCAAAATAAAATGCAAGACATGCGGATAAATGTGGAAAGATTAAGCGGGCGTCTAACGGCTATTTCTCCACTGCACGAGGTTCAACAACAAGAACAGTTAGTTAATCAGTTACAAAAACAATTAGTTACAGCCTCCCTTGCCAATCAAAATGAAAAGAAGCAACAAGTGACGACTCTTATTAAACAATTAGATTCACTGAGTCCCCTTAAAATTATGAGTCGGGGATATACGTATGTAACGAGTGATGAAAGGGTTGTTAATCATGCCAGTCAATTAACGGTTGGGCAAAATGTTCACCTGCATTTTGATGACGGGGAAGTTCAAGCAGAAATAAAAAAGGTAAAGGAGCACTAAGATGGCAACAGCAAAACCAACATTTGAAGAACAATTAGCACAATTACAACAGATCGTTAATCACCTTGAACAGGGGAATGTGCCACTAGAAGAAGCCCTCCAACAGTTTCAAGAAGGAATCAAGCTTTCTAAGGAATTACAAACGAAGCTAACAAATGCTGAAAAAACGCTTGGCCACTTAATTGACGATAATGGTGATGAAAAAGTCTACGAAAAGCAAACCGATGACCCAAGCAATAATGGCGGCGGTAACCGTGGATTTGGTAGCACTGATGAACAATAAGCAACGGAGCAGAAAAAGATGAGTACACCATTGCCGATTTTAAAAGAACAGATTGAAAACTATCTCAGCAAGTCACTGGCCGCAGATGTTGATCAGGCAACTTTAAGGGATGCCATGAATTATTCCCTAATGGCTGGGGGCAAACGGCTGCGTCCGGCATTGACGCTTGCAACGATTGAGATGCTAGGGGGCACGCTTAATGATGATCTGCTTCGCGCAGCATCTGCGTTGGAATTGCTTCATACATATTCATTAATTCACGATGACCTTCCAGCAATGGACAATGATGATCTACGCCGCGGAAAGCCAACTAATCACTGTAAATTTGGAGCGGGCATGGCAACTTTAGCAGGAGATGGATTATTGACGTTGGCCTTTCAGTGGGTTACCGATAACCGCCTTCCAGCTAATGTTCGGAGCCAGTTGACCCTTGAACTTGCAAAAGCTGCGGGACCCTCTGGAATGGTTGCCGGCCAAGCACGGGATATTGAAGGTGAACACCAACATTTGAATTTAAACCAGTTAAGGTATTTACATCGCCAAAAAACGGGGGCATTAATTCGCTATGCTGTTTTGGCAGGTGGGATTATGATGGATCAATCTGCTGAAATTAAACAAGAACTAGCAACATTTGGTGAAAATTATGGGTTAGCATTTCAGATCTATGATGACTTAATGGATGTCCTCAGTACTACTGAAGAGATGGGGAAAGCTGTCCATAAAGATGCTGATGAGCAGAAGAATACTTATCCAGGATTACTTGGTGTAGATGGCGCAAAGGAGCAGTTACAGATAGCTTTAACAGCTGCTGGTCAAAATCAAAAGAATCTTGAAAAACTTACTGGTAAGTCATTTGCTGGCTATGATGACCTTTTAGCATATTTTAAATAAGGAAAGAGCTTATGAAAAAAGAACGTGTAGATGTATTATTAGTTCAACAAGGGCTGTTTGACTCTCGCGAACAAGCAAAGCGGGCAGTGATGGCAGGAGAAATTCTTGGCAAAAATAATGAACGATTAGATAAACCGGGACAAAAAATTCCGATTACCACAACCCTTCACATGAAAGGTCATAAAATGCCATACGTTAGTCGCGGTGGTTTGAAACTAGCGAAAGCATTAAAGGTTTTTGATATTTCAGTTAAGGATAAAACGGTTTTAGATATTGGATCATCAACTGGTGGCTTTACTGATGTAATGTTACAAAATGGAGCGAAGTTAAGCTATGCGCTTGATGTGGGAACTAATCAATTAGTTTGGCAATTACGGGAAGATCCCCGGGTAGTTGTTATGGAGCAAACTAATTTCCGTTATAGTAAGTTAGCAGACTTTACCAGTGGTCAACCAGAATTTGCTTCGATTGATGTTTCATTTATTTCCCTTCGTTTAATCTTGCCGCCATTGGCCCAGATATTGAAAATGGGTGGTGAAGTAGTAGCTCTAATTAAGCCACAATTCGAAGCTGGGAAAGAACATGTTGGCAAAAATGGAATAATCCATGACCACAAAGTCCATCGGGCAGTTTTGGAAGAAGTACTAGCGTTTGCCCAGGAAGATCATTTTGACATCCTTGGATTAGACTACTCACCAATCAAAGGGGGACAAGGAAATATGGAATTCTTGGTTCACCTGCGCTTAAGTGAAAATCCTGGTACTCTTGCTAAAGAAGTAGATATCGATAAGGTTATTGCAGCCGCCGATAGTGATTTAAATCATAAGGAATAAATAAAGGTGACTTAATCCATGAAAAAAGCAGAACGACAACAAAAAATTCGGGAAATCATTACTAATGAGAGCATTGAGCGGCAGGAAGATCTTGTTGAGCGCCTGCGTGAAATGGGATTGACAGTTACTCAAGCGACTATTTCGCGAGACATTAAAGAAATGAAACTGATAAAGATTCCTGCTGATAATGGAGGCTATCGTTATGGCTTGCCGGCATATCATCATCAAGGACATGAAAATCAATTAGCCCAGACCCTTCAAGATAGCTTGGAACAATTAAAACGCAATGACTGTTTCTTAGCATTAACAGTTCATCCCGGGAATGGTCCGGTAGTAGCTACTTTAATTCGCAAGATGGATTTTCCAACGGTTTTCACGACAATTGGTGATGATGGGAATGTTCTTGTAGTCTGTATGTCTCCAGAAGCGGCAATTAAATTAGAAGAAAAGCTTAATACAATGCTCGACTAGGCGAGGTGAAAATTTTTGTTACAAGAATTGACAATTGATAATTTAGCAATTATTAAGCACTTAACCTTAACTTTTGCTGATCAAATGACTGTTCTAACGGGGGAAACTGGTGCCGGAAAGTCAATTATTATTGATGCAGTTGGCTTATTAGCCGGTGGTCGTGGTTCTCAGGAATTTATTCGTCGTGGAGAAGAAAAATTAAGCCTTCAGGGGCAATTTGCGATTCCTGATGATCTTGAATTTGATAAACTACTTGAATCACTAGGAATTGATCATGAAGATGGTATTTTAATCGTCTCCCGTGAAATTCATCGTAATGGTCGCAATATTATTCGTGTCAATGGCCAACTAATTAATACGGCAACTCTTCGTAAAATTGGTGCAGGATTAGTTGATATTCAAGGACAAAATGAGCATCAACAATTAATGCAACCTGAGACTCATTTAGGGATGCTTGACCAATTTGCGGCTAAAGAAGTTCAGCCGTTACTTCAAAAATACCAGGAAGAATATCAAGCCTATTCTAAACTAAAAGCTGCGGTAAATAAGAAGCAAGCGAATGAGCAACAATGGGCGCAGCGATTGGACATGCTTCGGTACCAAGTTAATGAAATTGCAGAAGCTAATCTGAAAGAAAATGAAGAAGATGAATTAATTAGTGAACGTGATCGATTGGAACACTTTCAACAAATTAATAATGCTCTTCAACTAGCTGTAACGACCTTTAATGAAGGTGAGCAGGCGCCAGTTTTAGATCAAGTTGCCACGGTGATGGACTCGATTAATGCAATTGCTGAATTTGATGATGCTTACGATAACCTTAGCAAGGCTCTTAATGATGCTTATTATGCGCTTCAAGATGTGGCGAATGAAGCTAGTCAGCAATTAGACATGCTTGAATTTGATGATGAACGGTTAGCTCAGATTGAACAACGGTTAACTACTATCGGCGATCTTGAACATAAGTATGGCGATACATTGGCAGACGTTTTAAAGTATTATGATAAGATCAAAAAAGAGCTCGATTCGATGGAAGCTGCGGCTGATTCTAGCAGTGATCTAGAGCAACGGTTAGCAGAAGCCGAAAATAGGATTCGAGAAACCGGTCGTAAATTGAGTCAGGTAAGGCAAAAAGCTGCTCATGAACTCGGTAAAAAAGTTCACCAGCAGCTTAAAGAGCTTTATATGGAAAAAGCAGAATTTGAAGTTCACTTTGCCAATCAAAGTCGGGAACAGTTTACACCGACGGGAATTGACCAGGTTGAATTTTATATCCGGACTAATCCGGGGGAATCGATGGGACCATTAGCAAAGATTGCTTCTGGTGGTGAATTATCACGGGTAATGTTGGCCCTAAAGACAATCTTTGCGCAAAAGGAAAGCGTTACTAGTATCATTTTTGATGAAGTTGATACTGGGGTGAGCGGACGGGTTGCTCAAGCAATTGCTGATAAGATTCGCTTGATTGCTCAGCATTCGCAGGTATTATGTATCACGCACCTGCCACAAGTAGCAGCGGTTGCGCAACACCATTTTCTTATTAAGAAATCTGTCCATGATGACCGGACAACTACTCGAGTTATGCCATTGAAAGAAAACGACCGGGTTGAAGAACTTGCGCGAATGCTATCGGGTGAAAAGATTACCCAATTGACAAAAGAGCATGCGCAGGAATTACTTAATATGGCAAAATAAAAAGGAAAGGGAAGTGGGAAAGAGCCTTGTAACGACGCGAAGCTAGTTCCACGTTATCTTGCTATTATTCGGTAAATAAAGAGAGGGTGAGAAAAAAACAAACGTTTTTTTCTCACCCTCTCTTTAAATCGAATCTAATATTACAAATTTGCAATGTACCTAATTTGATTAAAGTTAACAACGTAACTCACATTTTGATTCGTAATAAGGTATCGATTGCTATTCGCTAACTGAGCAATGTTACCAGTAACATTTACGGGATAGCCGTCGTTGTTGATCGGCATTAGCTGAAACGTTGCTTTAATCTTATCTTTAATAGCTCGTTTTAAAAATAATTGTCGTTGTTTAGCAGGTTGGGGAGTAAGCAACCCTGCTTGTTGATCGTCAGCAGATGTTTCTTCAAAAATATAGCGAAGCTTCTTACTAATAATTTGTGGCGTAAATTTAAAAATAGACTTTTGTTCAATTTGCATAATTGCTCCTCCGAACATTCGTTTGATTACAGCATACGAACATACATTCAGAAATGCAAGCAAAAAGCTCAATAATTTTTTGTTATTCAGGTGCTTGATTTCAGTACTAATCTAGTGCATTATAGTATTAATACGATTAAATAAATAGGAGCGTTATAATGGCAAATCGTGGAATGTTAATTGTTCTTTCAGGTCCTTCCGGGGTTGGGAAGGGAACCGTTCGAAAAGCTATCTTTGATTCAAATGATAATGATTTTCAATATTCAATTTCGATGACGACTCGAAAGTCCCGTCCTGGAGAAGTTAATGGTGTTGATTATTTCTTTGTAAGCAAAGAAGAGTTTGAACACCAAATTCAAACCGGTGGGATGTTGGAATATGCTAAGTATGTTGACAACTATTACGGTACCCCATTAAAATATGTTAATGAGACCTTGGATTCAGGGAAAGATGTTTTCCTTGAGATTGAAGTTAACGGAGCAATGCAAGTACGGTCTAAGTGCCCAGATGGTGTGTTTATTTTCTTAACCCCTCCTGATTTGGATGAATTAAAACAACGGTTGATTCACCGGGGAACTGATAGTATGGAAGTCATTAATAAGCGAATTCATAAAGCATTTGGCGAAATTCAAATGATGCAAAACTATGATTATGCAGTGGTTAATGACGAAGTACCAAATGCAGTTGAGAAGATTAAAGATATTATTCGTACTGAACGGCTTCGTGTTACCCGTGTAATGCCACGTTATCTTGAAATGTTAGGAGATGCCAAAAAATGATCCTTTTTCCATCAGTTGATGAATTATTAAAACATATTGATTCTCGTTATTCATTAGTTATGCTTGCTAGTAAGCGTGCCAACGAATTAGATGCAGGAGCTGCCCCATTGCTTGAACATTATGATTCAAGCAAGTCAGTTGGGAAGGCCTTTGAAGAGATTTTGGCTGGAAAAGTTACGATCGATCCTGATCATACTGAAGACTTACAGGATTAAAATAAGCTGGATAAACAAAAGTAAGGGACTAGGGCAAGATTGTCACTGGCCCCCTTTTTTGCTTCTAAAAATGCTATAATCAATTAAGAAAAAATAAGTTGAGGTGACATAATGACACGAATTGCAGTGTATCTTACAGGCAGTATCGCTGCGTACAAAGGGATCGAAGTAGTGCGTGGCCTGCAAAAAATGGGACATGAGGTTCGCGTAGGAATGACTGACGCCGCTACTAAGTTAGTCACTCCTGCTACTCCTTTTGCCTTGACGAAAGCACCAGTTCTTACTGACTTATGGGATGAGCATTCAACACCTATTCCTCATATTGAGCTAGCTGATTGGTCAGAACTAGCAGTGGTGGTACCAGCATCAGCAAATATCATCGCTAAAATGGCAACGGGACTGGCTGATGATGCTGTTTCTACCACCCTATTAGCAACTAGTGCCCCTAAAATTGTAGTTCCGGCAATGAATAGCCATATGTGGTTGGCCCCCGCAACTCAACGAAACATTACTCAACTTAAACAAGACGGGGTCAATATTATGCCGCCAGTTAGCGGAAGATTAGCTGAAGGATATGCTGGCCGCGGGCGTTTACCAGAACCAGCAGCAATTTGCCGATATATAGAGGACTTTTTAACTAGCAGTCAAGCTTTAAAGGGCAAGCACCTGATTGTTACTGCTGGCGGAACACGTGAAAATATTGATCCTGTTCGTTTTATTGGTAACCGGTCCTCTGGTAAAATGGGGATTGCACTTGCCAACGCCGCGGTTCAAGCAGGAGCTAAGGTAACCTTGATTGCCGGTCAAGTTACCGTCCCGCTTCCACAAATACCAGCGATTGAAGTTGTGCGCGTAACCACAACTGAAGATTTATACATCAGTTTAAAAGAACGATTTCCGCAAGCAGACATTTTAATCATGGCGGCCGCGGTTGCTGATTATCGACCAGTTGAAACAGTTGGTCATAAGATTAAGAAAAAAGATGGTGACCCGCATCTTACCATTACACTTACTGAAACGATTGATATTTTAAAGAATATTGCGAAGATGAAGCAAACCGGTCAATACGTCGTCGGGTTTGCAGCGGAGACAAATGATCTCTTGGAAAATGCTAATCGTAAACTTGCTAGCAAAAATGCGGATATGATTATTGCAAACAGCGTGGCAGGGGATGCAGGGGCATTTGGCAGTGACCAGAATCAAGTGACCATCTTACAAAAAAATCAAACGCCAATTAAATTAGCCCGGCAATCTAAAGCTAAAATTGCAAACGAGATTATTGAGCTAGTTGGTGCAAAATTAAAGTCAGGTGATTAAATGCCAGAGTTGGCACAGGTAGTTGTTGATGTTCCAACAATGCAAACAAATCAACCATATACTTATCAGATTCCGCCAAAGCTTGAAAAACAAATCCAGGTCGGGGTAAGGGTGATTGTGCCTTTTGGAAAGGGAAAACGGACTGTTCAAGGATTCGTTGTTGCCCTTGACAATGCATCCCAATATGAGGGAGAACTCAAACCGATTCAGGCGATAATGGATCTTCAACCGGTAATTAATCCTGAATTAATGAATCTTAGCAAATGGTTGGCTGATACTACTTATTCTTTTTGGATTTCTTGCTTATATACGATGTTACCTAACTTATTAAAGGCTAAAACCACCAGAATTATTCGAATTGTGGATGAAGTAGATGAGCATGTTGCCTTTGATATTTTTCATGGTCGAGACGAATTAGAGATGGCGGAGGTACAAGATAAACCTGCAATCTTAAGTGAATTGTTCAAACTGCAAAAGGAAGGAAAGATAACAATTGAATACCAAGTGGAGGATCGAGCTAAAGCTAAAACTGTGACTGGTATTCGTGCCTTACTTAATTTTGAACAACTAGAAGATGAGCGCGCATCCCTTCATGCTAATGCTCATGCTCAAAACCGTCTTCTTTCATATTTACAATCAATTGGCAGTCAAGTTGTTAAGCAAAAGGATGCTGAACATAAAACTGGTTTAAAAGCAGCCACCTTCAATCAGGGACAACAGAAGGGATGGCTAGAAAAAACACCTGTTGAAGTATATCGACAACCCTTAGCTATGCAGGGCACTCCTGATGATGCTCATTTAGCAGCCCCCCTGCAGCTCAATGCTGATCAACAAAATGCCGTTAATCAGATTAATCAAGCAATCGACAATCATGACCCTAAAGTTTTTCTCTTGCAAGGAGTTACAGGAAGTGGCAAGACAGAAGTATACCTGCAATCGATTGCTAATGCTCTTCACCAGGGAAAGACAGCATTAATGCTTGTACCTGAGATTTCATTAACGCCTCAGATTGTTAACCGTGTTCGGCGTCGATTTGGCTCCAAGGTTGCTGTTTTACATAGTAGCTTATCGAATGGGGAACGATATGATGAATGGCGACGGATCGAACGTGGAGAAGCGCAAGTAGTTGTGGGCGCTCGTTCAGCAATCTTTGCTCCGTTGACTAATTTAGGGTTAATCATTCTTGATGAAGAACATGAATCTAGTTATAAACAAGATGAATCACCCCGTTATCAAGCGCGGGAAGTAGCTAAATGGCGAGGGAAATATAATCAAGCACCGGTAGTCCTCGGATCAGCTACTCCTAGTCTGGAGAGTCGTGCACGAGCAGTAAAAAACGTTTATCACTTGTTGCGTCTTCCCCACCGGGTAAACAAACAGGAACTGCCACCAATTGAGGTGGTTGATATGCGGGACGAAATTAAAAAGTACGGGGAGAGTAACTTTTCCCAGAAACTATTAACCGAATTAAACGATCGCCTACAAAAGAGCGAACAAAGTATTTTAATGCTAAATCGACGGGGATTTTCATCATTTATGATGTGCCGTGATTGTGGAAATGTTTTAAAATGTCCTAATTGTGATATTTCCTTGACGCTCCATATGGATACACGGACGATGAAATGTCACTATTGTGGTCATGAAGAACCAATCCCCCGTGAATGTCCAAATTGCCATAGTCATCAGATTCGTTATTATGGAACTGGAACGGAGAAAGTTGAACAGGAATTACATCAATTATTGCCCCAAGCCCGAATCATTCGCATGGACGTTGATACAACCCGACGGAAGGGAATGCATGCAAAGCTATTACGACAGTTTGGTCAACACCAAGCGGATATCTTATTGGGGACCCAGATGATCGCAAAGGGGCTTGATTTTCCAAATGTTACCTTAGTAGGAGTGTTAAATGCTGATACTGGGCTGGGCTTACCAGATTTTCGTGCTAGTGAACGGACCTTTGATTTGCTAAGTCAAGTTAGCGGTCGGGCTGGTCGGGCAAATAAGCAGGGAAAAGTTATTATCCAGACATATAACCCTGACCATTATGCTATTCAAGATGTAAAAACGCATGATTATGAAAAATTCTTTAACCAAGAAATGATGTTGCGAAGGCAAGCCAGTTATCCGCCATACTATTACACGGTTCGTTTGATGGCTAGCCACCCTGAAGAAGCCAAAGCAGCCTGGGCAATGGCAGATATCTATGGTCGCCTAAAACAGGGGTTATTATCTTCAACAGTCATTCTTGGCCCCACTCCCCGCGCAATTGCACGGATGAAGCGGCGTTACTATTACCAAATTGTAATCAAATATAAAAAGGATCCGTACTTACGTCAGTTGTTGTTTGATATTCTTCAAGATACGCAAAGCCGCGGTTTTAAGGATGTCCAAGTCAGTATTGATCCTGATCCACAGTATTTCATGTAAAAGAAAGGATGTTATTAATGTCAACATCAGTCGTTTTTATGGGAACACCGGAATTTGCTGTTCCGATTTTACAAAGTTTAATTGATAATCCAGGATACGATGTTCAAGCAGTTCTTACCCAGCCAGACCATCATATCGGCCGAAAGCGTACTCTTCATAAATCGCCAGTTAAAGAGTTAGCTGAACAATACAACATTGAAGTCTTACAACCAGCTAAACTCAGCAAAAGTCCTGAAATGGAGAAAATTATTAGTTTACAGCCTGACTTAATGATTACTGCTGCCTATGGGCAATTCCTTCCAACAAAGTTATTGGCAGCTGCTAAGATTGCAGCAATCAATGTCCACGGTTCATTACTGCCAAAGTATCGTGGAGGGGCTCCAATTCAATATTCCATTATTAATGGTGACAAAGAAACCGGGGTCTCCATTATGTACATGGTTAAGAAAATGGATGCGGGAGATATTATTTCACAAAGGTCTATTCCGATTGAAGATACTGATGATAGTGGCACTATGTTTAAAAAGCTTAGTTTGTTAGGAAGAGACTTACTTTTAGAAACGTTGCCTAAGCTTATTAGCGGGGATGTTAATCCAGTTGCTCAAGATCCTGATAAAGTAGTCTTTTCTCCCAATATTACTAGTGAACAAGAACAGATTGATTTCCGCCTTCCAGCACGTTTAATTGATGCGAAAGTGCGCGGATTGCGGCCAGCTCCTCTTGGTAACATGATTATTGATGGATTACGGACAAAAATTTATGATGTGACCCCATTAGAAGAAAAAACAGCCCTTGAACCAGGAAAAGTAGTACGGGTTACAAAGCATCAATTAGTAATTGCTGCTGGAGATGGAACAACATACCAGATTAATAAGTTAAAGCCGGCAGGGAAAAAGGCAATGGATATTACTTCTTACCTTAATGGACATAAAAATATTACAGAGGGAGGCCAAGTTGTAAGTGAAGACTAAATTTCAACCGCGAAATGCACGTGAATTAGCTTTAGTGGCGCTTGAAGGGGTTGTCGAAAATGGTGCATACTCAAACTTGC
Source organism: Limosilactobacillus reuteri (assembly GCF_003072625.1). Classification (NCBI taxonomy): domain Bacteria; kingdom Bacillati; phylum Bacillota; class Bacilli; order Lactobacillales; family Lactobacillaceae; genus Limosilactobacillus; species Limosilactobacillus reuteri. The sequence continues at coordinate 1,218,073 of NZ_CP027805.1, read as the reverse complement.
AGGTTGACCAGTTATTAAAAAAGTACCCGTTGGCAGATAAAGATCGCCGGTTGGCAACTAATATTATTTATGGTGTTTTGCAGCATAAACTTACCCTTGAGTATTGGTTAAATTCGTTTGTGCAGGGGAAACGGCTTGATCCTTGGGTAAAGACGCTTCTCCTATCTGCACTTTACCAGTATCATTATTTAGAACGAGTTCCAGATTGGGCTGTAACTGATGAAAGTATTGAAATAGCTAAACGCCGGGGAAATCCAGGTATTCGAAAGTTTGTTACTGGTGTTTTACATGCCGTTTTGCGGAAAGGATTACCTGACCTGCATCAAATAAATGAACGTGATTTACGGTTGAGTATCGAAAACAGTGTGCCACGGTGGCTGGTCAATGAGCTGGCTGCCGAATATGGCGAAGGAGATACTGAAAAAATACTTCAATCAATTAATGAGCCGGCTCATCAGGTGATTCGGGTCAACACTGCTAAAACTGACCTTCTGACCGTCAAACAAACTTTGGATGCTATTGGAATTGAATATCTAGAAAGCCGTGTTGCTCAAAATGCCTTAGTAATTACTAAAGGTGAAATTATCAGTTCCGATCTCTTCAAAAAAGGCGAAATTACTATTCAAGACGAAAGTGCCATGTTAGCCGTGGAAAGCATGCATATTGAGCCGGGCGATAAAGTACTTGACGCTTGCGCAGCTCCGGGTGGGAAGACTGTTCAAATAGCAGAAGCCTTCACTAATGAAGACGGCCATGTTGATGCACTTGATATTCACCAACACAAGGTTAAGCTGATTGAAAGAAACGCTCATCGACTAGGAGTTGAAAAGCGCGTTACTGCTCATGCCCTTGATGCACGGGAAGTTGATCAACTTTTTGATGATGAAAGTTTTGACAAGATTTTAGTTGACGCACCTTGTAGTGGAATCGGGCTTTTACGCCGGAAACCAGAGATTCGTTATACAAAGACGCTAAGTGATAGCAAACAATTACATAAGATTCAATTAGCAATTTTAAATGTGGTTGCCGCAAAAGTAAAAAAAGGCGGTATAATCACATACAGCACGTGCACAATTTTACGACAAGAAAATGATGATACTGTTCAAGCATTTCTAGCTGAACATCCGGAGTTTGAGTTAGTAAAAACAACAACTGCACGAAAAATTAAGGATAGTCGTCACTCACCAACCTTAACTATCTTACCGAGTGACTTTGATTCTGATGGCTTCTTCATCAGTAGCCTTAAGAAGGGAATATAGTAAATTAATGAAAGTTGCTTATCAAACAGATATCGGCCACCAGCGAAAGCAAAACCAAGACCGGGTTGCTGTTTTTACTAATAACCTCGGTAATCAATTAATGGTGATTGCTGATGGAATTGGTGGCAATCGTAGTGGAGATATCGCTGCAGAGCAAACTGTTGCTACTTTGGGGAGCCAGTTTAAAAAAAGGCCCCCACAAACTTTGATGGAAGGAATCCGCTGGTTTGCTCGTGAAACTCAATTAATCAATAATAAAATCTTAGCGCAATCCAAACGTAATCTTCGCTTGCAGGGGATGGGAACAACAATGGTCGCTGCTATTACATTTAAAGATGCAGTTGTGGTTGCTAATATTGGCGATAGTCGAGGATATATCCTTCATCAAAACCTGTTAACACAGATTACAGTAGACCATTCATTAGTTAATGAATTGGTCAAAACCGGAGATATATCAGAAGATGAAGCACTGAAGTTACCCCAGAGCAATATAATTACAAGAGCAATTGGAATCTCACCGGATGCACAAGTTGATGTAAATCGCTTTGAATTAAATGAAGGTGATCAACTGTTAATGTGTTCTGATGGCTTGTTTAAGACTGTTTCTAAGGAGCGGATCATCAAGGTGCTTGAATTGCTGATACCGCTTGAAGAGAAATGTGCTCAACTTATAAAAATGGCAAATGATGCCGGCGGACCAGATAATATTACCGTTTTAATTGGGATTAATAGTAACCAGGAGGGATAGGAAATGAATCCTGGATATGAAATTGGTCACCGATATCGGATAATTCGGTCACTTGGTGAAGGTGGAATGGCTAATGTCTACTTGGCACATGATATGGTTCTTGATCGGGACGTTTCTGTTAAACTCTTGCGTCTTGACTTGCGGGACGATCCAAGTACTAAACGACGATTTCATCGGGAAGCAATGGCCGCGACGCAGTTAAATGATCCTCACATTGTTGGTATTTATGATGTTGGCGAGGATCATGGTCTGCAATATATGGTAATGCAATATGTGAAGGGAACAGACCTTAAAGCATATATAAAAAAGCACTATCCAATTCCACTTCCACAAGTTATTGATGTTATGGAACAGGTGCTTTCGGCAGTTGCGACCGCCCATGCTCATGGGATTATCCATCGGGACTTAAAACCACAAAATATCTTAATTGATGAAAATAAAAATGTTAAAATTACTGATTTTGGAATTGCGATTGCTGTATCGCAAGACTCATTAACGCAAACTAATACCTTGATGGGTTCAGTCCACTACCTATCTCCAGAACAAGCGCGAGGAAGCATTGCTACTAAACAATCAGACATCTATTCACTAGGAATTATCTTATTTGAACTTTTAACAGGAAAGATTCCATTTGAAGGAGAAACAGCTGTCTCAATTGCATTAAAGCATTTCCGTGAAGAAATTCCTTCTGTCCGTGAACAGAATAAAGAAATTCCTCAAGCACTCGAAAACGTAATAATTAAAGCAACGGCAAAGGAACCAGCCGAGCGGTATAATTCAGTTAATGAAATGGCGACTGATTTAAAAACTGTCCTTGATCCACAAAGAGCTAATGAGCCGCGGTTAAAGATCCAACAAGATGATAATGGAGAAACTAAGGTGTTAGATATTAAACACCTAAAAGCTGATGATTACCAACCAAAGAAGTCAACTGATTCGCAAACCGTTGATTCATCAGCCAAGCCGCAAAAGTGGAAAAAATATGGGATTATTAGCGGTACGCTTGGTATAATTGCACTGATTGCAGTCTGTAGCTGGTGGTTCTTGATCCGTCAAGTAATCATCCCCGATGTAGAAGGAATGACGGTACTAAAGGCAGAACAACGATTGCACCAGCAAAACTTACGGATTGGTAAGATTACTCGGGTAAATAGCCAGGCGGTTGATAAAAACCGAATTGTTTCAACCAATCCAGATGTCAGCCATAAGACCCGTGTCAGCACCCCGATTAATCTAACGGTTAGTACAGGAGTTAAGCAATTGCAAATGGCTGATTATGTCGGTGAAGACTATTCTTCAGTAGCCACTAACCTTCGTCGCAAGGGATTTCAAGTTCATCAAGAACCAGTGTATTCGGATGATATTGATAAGGGACAGATTATCAAACAAAACCACAAAAAAGGTACGCTTGTTAAGCCTGCTACTAACACAATTATTTTTCGGGTAAGTGCAGGGAAAGAACCGATCAAGATTCCAAACTTTAAGAATCAGGATATTAGTGCTGTTCAACAGTTTGCAAATAAAAATAATTTACAATTGACAACTCAAGAGAAAAAATCAAAAACAATTGCGACTAACCATGTGATTAATCAGACGCCACGATCTGGTTCGACATTAAATCATGGTGATACATTAACGGTTTCCATTGCTAATTCTGGTAACCAAACGAAGACGACAAATATTCAGATTAACATTCCGTTTGATGGAAATGGTGGACAACGTGAAAACCGGGTGCAGGTATATATTAGAGATGCTAATCATAATTTAACGATGGAGTATCAAGATATTACAATTAACCAAGAGACAACAATTAATGTACCGTTTACCCTTAAACAAGGACAAACAGGTGCATATCGCGTTGTTCGCAATGGCCGAACGATTATGAGTGCAACAAATATTACTGGATAATGGAGGTGCAGTTTGAAAACAGGAATAATCCAACAATCATTAAGTGGCTTTTATGATGTAATTGCAGATGAAAAGATTTATCGGACAAGAGCACGGGGAAACTTCCGTCAACGAAAGATTAAGCCAGTAGTTGGCGATCACGTTGAATTTAGCGCTGAAAATCAGCAGGAAGGGTATTTATTAAAAATCTTACCCCGCCGCAATCAGTTGGTGCGGCCACCTGTTGCTAATGTTGATATGGCAGTTGTTGTAACCTCAGCTAAAGAACCAGCATTTTCCGCTAATCTTTTAGACCGGCAATTGATTGCTTTAGAAGCACAGGATGTTACTCCTTTAATTTATTTCTCAAAGACTGACTTACTGACAGACGAGGAATACCAACACCTTCTGCCGACAATTGAAGGCTATCGTAAAATTGGCTACCAGGTTTATGCGGCTCGTGAGCCTTTCAATCCTGATCAATTAGCAAATTTGATGGAAGAATTAAAGGGAAATATTGTAACAATGATGGGTCAGACAGGAGCAGGGAAGTCAACTTTGCTTAACCATATGGCCCCCCAATTAAAATTAGCGACGGGCGAAATTTCCCAAGCACTTCAACGGGGACGGCATACAACGCGAAAAGTAAGCTTACTAGATGTTAACGGCGCTCTGATAGCCGACACCCCTGGCTTTTCATCGTATGAAACATTTGATATGACAGTGAATGATTTGCCGCATTTGTTCCTTGAAATGGCTAAGATTTCAGCCGCTTGTAAGTTTCGGGGGTGCCTTCACATAAAAGAGCCACAATGTGCTGTGAAGGAAGCAGTAAACAATGGTATAATCATGAAGAGTCGATATGATGATTATCTTCAGTTCCATGAATTGATTGCTAATCAAAAACCAAATTATAAGAAATGAGGGAATTAGGATGATTAAAGTTGCACCATCGATTTTAAGTGCAGATTATGTAAATTTACAAAAGGATATTGAAAAGGTAGAAAAGGCCGATGCACCATACTTACACATTGATGTTATGGATGGTACCTTTGTTCCAAGTATTTCTTACGGACCAGGTTTTGTTAAGGCTATTCGTCCAATTACAAACATGGTATTGGATGTGCACTTGATGGTTGAAAGTCCAGAACATATTTTGCCAATGTTCATTGATGCTGGCGCTGATATTATTGGTGTTCAAGTAGAAGCTACTCAACACATTCACCGTGCTCTTCAAATTATCAAAAACGGTGGCGTAAAAGCCGAAGTTGTTATTAACCCGGGTACTCCAGTTGCAATGATTGAACCGGTACTACACATGGTTGATCAAGTCTTAGTAATGACGGTTAACCCTGGTTTTGGTGGTCAAAAGTTCTTGCCAGAAACAGTTGACAAGATTGCCCAATTAAACGCAATTAAGGAAGAAAAGGGCTACAATTTCGATATTGAAGTAGACGGTGGAGTTAACGACAAGACGGTTGTAGATTGCTATAAAGCTGGTGCTACGGTAGCAGTTGCTGGTTCATATGTCTTTAACGCTGAAGATCCTGCTGAACGAATCAAGGCTCTTGAAGATGCTACTAAGTAATTAGTCATATTAAGAAAAATAAAATGGATCTTCTAGTTCGGGTTTATCTGAATATTGAAGATCTATTTTTTTAGGAGTGAAAAATGAGAGTAAATGTACTAGTTGGCGGTCCGCTTGAAATGGTTCCAACCGAGTTGATTTTGCAACGTAAAGATGAAAAATGGATTGGGGTTGACCGGGGCGCTTTAAGATTATTAAAGTGGGGAATTAAGCCGGTATTAGCAATTGGTGACTTTGATTCCGTTACCGGGGATGAATTGCAAGGTTTAGAAGGTGAAATTACTCGTATAGAAACGTATCCTCCTGAAAAAGATTATACCGATACGCAATTGGGCGTGAAATTTGCAATTCAGGAACAGGCTGATGAAATTGAAATTTTTGGTGCAACGGGAGGGCGCTTAGACCATTTATTAGCTAACCTCTTTCTTCCGCTGCAGAGTGAATTTAAACCATACTTAACCCGGATTAAGATTATTGACTGTCAAAATGTTGTCTCTTATTACTTGCCAGGGGATTACACTATTTCTCGCCTGCCGCATAAGAAGTATCTGGCCTTTGTCAATCTTACTCCTGTTCGAGGCCTTACGTTGAAAGACGAAAAATATCCACTGCAAAACTGGAGTAGTCAAATTCCATTTTCGTGGACAAGCAATGAATTTACAGCTGAAGAAAATCATTTTTCATTTGAAAGTGGAATTGTTTCTGTAATTCAGTGTAGCGACCAATTAAAATAGGTTTTTGAGGGGAAAATACCCTGTCAAGGAAAATTACTTGAAAGAAAACTATTGCATTGTTACGATGCCTATGGTAGATTAATTAGGTGAGTTACATCGCAGTTTTGCGTAAACGAAAAAATTATGAAGCAAAGAGGAGGGTATCACCAATGGCTAAAGATTTTATCAACGGTAAACGGACGCAATTTGGTAACAAGCGTTCTCACGCCCTTAACTCAAGTCGGCGTAGCTGGAAGCCTAACTTGCAAAAGGTAACCATTTTAGTTAATGGTAAGCCTAAGAAGGTATACGTTTCAGCACGTACACTGAAGTCAAGTAAAGTGACTCGGGTTTAATTAAAATGATGCCGTCCAATTTGGGCGGCTTATTTTTTACACTAATTGATTAACCCCATTGATTGATTGCAAAAATATCCATCAGTTACTTTTTTAGTGAAATATGCTATGGTATGATGGTATTGATTTAATTGTGAATTTTAGTATCATAGGATTCTAAAATCAATTGGTAATTTTATAAGGAGGCCATGACGATGGCAGTAAAAATCAAAACTAAGTCAGGTACAATTGACATTGATAATGATGTGATTTCATCAGTTGTTGGTGGGGCTGCTACTGATAACTACGGTGTTGTTGGAATGGCAAGCCGAAACCCCATCCGTGATGGGGTTAACCAAATTCTTCGTCGTGAAAATTTTGCGCGCGGCGTTGTTGTTCGGCAGCAAGATAATGGTGTAGCTGTTGACGTAAATATTATTGTAGGCTATGGCACAAAGATCTCAGAAGTATCAAAAAGTGTCCAAGCAAAGGTAAAGTATAATCTTGAAACAATGCTCGGCATTACGGCAAATTCAGTTAATGTATGTGTCCAAGGTGTACGGACACTAGAAGATTAAGCGAGCATTGGGGAGGAATTTCGAATTGGCTGTAACAAAAATTACAAACCTTGAATTCGGTAAAATGGTCCAGGCGGCCGCCGATAAACTTGGTAAGAACGCTGAATTTATTAATTCATTAAATGTTTTTCCAGTTCCAGATGGAGACACCGGGACAAACATGACTTCTTCAATGGCAAGTGGTGCCAAGTACGAACGCAACGAAACCAGTAAGAAGGTTGGCGACCTGAGTGCAGCGTTAGCAAAGGGCCTTTTAATGGGAGCACGCGGAAATTCTGGGGTTATTTTATCGCAGATTTTCCGTGGCTTTGCAAAGGCAACAGAAGGCATGGATGTTTTATCTACTGCTGACTTTGTTAATGCTTATGCTAATGGTGCAAAGACAGCTTATAAGGCTGTGATGAAGCCAACAGAAGGTACCATTTTAACTGTTGTTCGTGAATCAGCTCAAGCAGGCCTCAATAAGATTAACGAGACTGATGATCTTGTTGAGATTATGCATACTATTTATGAAGCAGGTGAAGAAGCGCTTAAAAAGACGCCGGATTTATTGCCAGTACTGAAAGAAGTTGGCGTGGTAGATTCTGGTGGGCAAGGACTCGTCTTTGTACTTCAAGCCTTTGACGAAGCCTTGAGTGGCCGCGTAGATAAAAGTGATGACTATAAACCTGACAATGCTGAAATTGACGAGATGGTTCACGCCATGGATCACCAAAGCGTTCAAGGAAAGCTTAATCCTGAAGATATCAAGTATACTTACTGTACTCAAATGTTGGTACGCCTTGGTAAGGGTAAACAAGTGACTCAAAAGTTTGACTATGATACGTTCTATAATTATCTAGCGGACTTAGGTGATAGTTTACTTGTTCTAAATGATGATCAAGTTGTGCGGGTTCATGTTCACACTGAACACCCTGGTAAAGTATTAACTTGGGGTCAGCAATTCGGTGATTTACAGACAATTGAAATTCATAACATGGTTTGGCAACAAGAAGAAATCATGGAAAAGGATGAAGAAGACACTGACAGTGAGTCGCCAATTGAGAAGGCAAAAGCAGCTGCAGAAGCTAAAAAGGACCTCCAGACAGCTGTTATTGCTGTAGCATCAGGAGAAGGAATTGCAAAATTATTAAAGAGTTTGGGTGTTACCCACATCATTACAGGTGGTCAAACAATGAACCCAAGTACTCAAGATATCCTCGATGCCATTAACAATAGTGGTGCTAAGCAAGCTCTTGTTTTGCCAAATAACGGCAACATCTTTATGACTGCTGATCAAGCTGCCGAGGTTGCTGACATCCCAACAAAGGTTGTTCACAGTAAGACGATTGCTCAAGCGATGAGTGCTTTGCTTGAATATAATCCAGAAGCATCTTTAGACGAAAATCAAGCGAATATGGAAGCTAATACAGGGATGGTTGCCAGTGGAGCAGTTACTAATGCTGTTCGGGATACAACAATTGACGGTCGTGAAATCAAGAAAGATGATTACATGGGAATTGTTGATGGTAAAATCGTCACCACTGATCCGGAGCTTAAAGAAGCCGCTATTAAGATGGTAAAAGCCATGCTTGATGAGGATAGTGAAATTGTAACAATCCTATATGGAGCTGGTGGTGATCAAAAAACTGCTGAAGAGATTAAAGCAGCAGTTGAAGAAGTAGATGATGAATTAGATATTCAGATTTACGATGGTGGCCAACCAGTTTATCCATACCTGATTTCGGTTGAATAGAGTTACATTAAATTAATTTCTATAGGGGTGGGTTAATAAAGGATTACTTTTATTCCCACTCCTATTTTGATTACTGGTTGTGTTAAAAAGAGGTGAAAGATATGCGGAGTTTAACGGATTCAGTCGCCAATTTAAAAGGGGTTGGTCCTAAGCGGGTAGCAGATCTAGCCACACTTGGAATAGATACTATTGAAGATTTATTGACATATTATCCCACCCGTTATAACGATTTCACGCCTACAGATATTGAAAGTGCCAAGGATAAACAGAAAATTACTCTTCAAGGAGTAGTGGTGTCGGAACCACTCTTGGTCCGCTATGGCTATCGGCGAAACCGGCTTACTTTTCGAATGCAGGTAGGTAATGAGGTAGTAATCGCGACCTTTTTTAATCAGCCCTATATCAAAAAACAAATTGAATTAAATCAACAAGTAACTGTAATGGGCAAGTGGGATGCACCCCGCCGTCAAGTAACGGGAAATAAGCTTCTTAAGGAAAAGGCTGATGATCGCAATGAATATGGTGCTGTCTATGCAGTAAATAAGCATATTCGCCAAAGTGTCCTCCAAAGCTTTATTCGTCAAGCCTATGAGGAATATGCTAATATCATTCCAACGTATTTACCGGAGACGATTCGTCAACGATACCGGTTAATGGATCGCCGACAAATGATTAGGGAGATTCACTTTCCACAAACTCAAGCAACTGCAAAAGCCGCTCGCCGAACAGCAGCTTACGAAGAATTTTTCCTGTTTCAGTTACGGTTGCAGGCAATTCGTCGTGCCCACCGTCAAGAAGATGGCGAGCGGATCTTATATCATAATGATGAGCTGAAAGAATTTATTGGTGGACTTCCATTCGAACTAACTGATGCTCAAAAACGGGTTGTCAATGAAATTTGCCGTGATATACGTCAACCATACCAAATGAATCGATTGTTGCAGGGAGATGTTGGTTCTGGAAAGACAATTGTGGCGGCCATTGCTGTTTATGCAGCTATTACTGCAGGCTACCAAGCAGCTTTAATGGCGCCGACAGAAATTCTGGCAGGCCAGCATGCTGAGAAATTAGCGAAAATTTTTGAAGGAACACATGTCCGAGTTGCTCTCCTTACTGGTTCATTGACTGCTAAGCAACATCGAGAATTACTGACGGCGATGAAGCGGGGAGATGTCAATCTCATTGTCGGAACCCACGCGCTAATTCAAGATGGTGTCGAGTATGCTAATCTTGGTCTAGTAATTACCGATGAACAACACCGTTTTGGGGTCAACCAACGTCAGCAACTTCGTGAAAAAGGCGAACATCCTGATGTATTAGCCATGACAGCAACCCCAATTCCTCGGACACTAGCGATCACTAATTATGGTGAAATGGATGTTTCGATAATTGATCAACTGCCAGCTGGCCGAAAACCAATTCAAACAAAATGGTTGCAGTCTAACCAACATGCTGCAGCAATCCATTTTTTGCGTGAACAATTAAAACAGGGGGCACAGGCATATGTTGTGAGTCCTCTGATTGAAGAATCCGCAGCTTTAGATGTACAAAACGCGACAGATCTTTATAATCAGCTGTCAGCCGATCTTGAACCAACTTATAAAGTAGGATTACTTCATGGACGAATGGGGACGGAAGAAAAAGATGAGGCAATGCATCAGTTTAAATCTGGTGAGCTTCAAGTTTTGGTTGCAACCACGGTTATTGAAGTTGGTGTTGATAACCCCAATGCAACGGTAATGGTTATATATGATGCTGATCGCTTTGGTCTCGCACAGCTTCATCAATTACGTGGTCGTGTTGGTCGTGGCGATCGGCAGAGCTATTGTTTATTGATTGCAGATCCGAAAACTGATGAAGGAAAAGCTCGGATGAAAACGATGGTTGCTACTGATGATGGATTTAAGATTGCTGAGCAAGACTTGAAACTACGCGGATCTGGAGACGTCTTAGGAAAGAAACAATCGGGGATGCCAGAATTTAAGGTAGGTGATCCGGTTGCTGATTTAAAGATGTTGCAAATTGCCCGTGCCGATGCCGGAAACCTGTTAGGAATGCCCAATTGGGATCAAGTCGATGAAAACCAGCCACTTGTTTTATATTTAAAGCGTCATGAATTGGAGACACACTTTGACTAATATGAGGAGGAAATTTTATGAAAATTGCTGTTGATGCAATGGGTGGAGATAACGCTCCCCAAGTAATTATTAAAGGGGTAGAAGAGGCACGGGATCTATACCCTGACTTAGAATTTGACCTTTATGGAAATCCAGATAAGGTTAAGCCCTTAATAAAAAATAATGAGCGGCTTAATATTGTCGCTACCAGTGAAGAAATTTCAATGGGTGAAGAACCAGTCCGGGCAATTCGGCGGAAAAAAGATTCGACAATTGTTCGTGCGGCAACAGCAGTTAAAGAAGGCAAAGCTGATGCCTTCTTTTCTGCGGGAAACACCGGGGCAATTTTAGTGGCCGGCCTCTTTATTGTTGGCCGTATTAAAGGAATTGACCGTCCTGGCCTCACTAGTATTTTGCCAATCGCCAAGCCGGGTGCTAGTCGACGTAATTTTGTCTACCTTGATACTGGTGCAAATGCGGAAAGTAAAGAGAAAAATTTGGAACAATATGCCTACCTTGGTAAATTCTATGCCGAAAATGTGTTGGGAGTTGCTAATCCCCGGATTGCATTATTAAATAATGGTGCGGAAGAAGATAAGGGTGACAAATTGCATAAAGAAGTGTGGCAAATTCTCAATAGCAAAGCTGATCTGAATTTTGTTGGTAACATTGAATCCGGTGACCTTCTTTTTGGCAAAGCTGATGTTGTTGTAAGTGATGGATGGACGGCAAATGCAGCCTTGAAAGCTACTGAAGGAACCGCCAAGATGATGATGACGTTAATTAAAGATGGAATCTTACATGGTGGTCTTCGTGCTAAGTTAGGCTACCTCATGCTAAAGCCAGTTTTCCATCAAATTGGACAAAAAATGAATGCTTCAACTTATGGTGGGGCGGTCTTATTAGGACTTAAGGCACCAGTTGTTAAAACTCATGGATCTTCTGATGCTTTAGCAGTGAAAAATACAATTAGTCAAATTAGAACGATGCTCAAAACGGGTGTGATTGAAAAAACAGTTGAATTTTTCGATAACACCGAAAATCTAGACAATTCTAAGAAAAACGAATAGAATAAGTAGCGAACTAGTAAAGAGAGGTTAATAATAATGGCTGATAATAAGAAAACAGAAATCTTTAATAAGGTTTCAGAGATTGTTGCTGACCATTTTGGTGTTGATCGGGCTAAAATTACTGATGATTTGAACTTAAAGACAGATTTGGATGCTGATTCAATTGATTTTGTTGAATTTGTTCTCGAATTAGAGGATACGTTTGGCGAAGAAATTAATGATGAAGATGCTGAAAAGTTAAGTACGATCGGTGAAGTTGTTGATTATATTGCAGAACATACTGCTAACTAATTGAACTGTTTAATTATTAAGGTAGAAAAGTAAGGGGCTGAGAAAAGGCGAAAGTTTTTTCACAGCCTTTAATTTTTTCGAATATTATTAAAATTACCTGCGGAATAGCGGGTTGTTTAGTATAATAGGCCTTAGACATTTTTTATAATTTTAAGTCAAAAACGAAAGGAATTTTTTATGATCGAAGAATTACAAGACTACCTGGCCAAGGAATTTAATATTCATTTTGATAATCCTGCTTTATTAGCAGAAGCTTTTACTCAAGCTTCATATGTAAATGAACATCCTAACCAAGGATTAAAATATTACGAACGGATTGAATTTCTTGGCGATGCTGTGTTGGAACTGATCGTTTCAGAATATATTTATAAACGTTTCCCTGAATTGCCGCAGGGAAAACTTACCCGCTTAAGAGCGGCAATGGTATGCGAGGATAGTTTTTCTAAATTTGCCAAGGAATGTCACTTTGATCAATACATTCGTTTGGGGCATGGTGAGGAAATGGCCGGCGCAAGAGAACGTCCAGGCCTGCTATGTGATATTTTTGAATCATTCATTGGCGCTCTCTATTTAGATCAAGGTCGGCCAGCAGTTGAAAAATTTGTCCAGCGGGTTATCTTTCCTAAGCTTGATATGGGCTGGTTTGATCATGCGGTTGATGCTAAGACTAGTCTTCAAGAATTTCTCCAACGCGACGGTGATATTACCATTGAATATCATTTAGTAGAGGAAAGCGGAACAGAAAATGACCCTGAATTTAAAGTAAACGTTACTGCTAACGGTGACGTTATCGGTGAAGGAAAGGGTTCATCGAAGAAGCATGCTGAAATGCAAGCAGCACAACAGGCACTTGATAATATGAGAAATAAAAATAAATAGCAAGTAGGAATAACTGATGCAATTATTGTCTTTAACTTTGGACGGCTTTAAGTCCTTTGCCCAAAAAACAACAATTAAATTTGAGCCCGGGATGACAGGGATTGTTGGTCCAAATGGTAGTGGAAAGAGTAATATTATCGAAGCTATTCAATGGGTAATGGGTGAACAGTCGGCTCATCATTTACGGGGAGATCGGATGGCTGATGTTATCTTTAATGGGTCATCAGATCGTAAACCCTTAAACCGAGCCCTAGTTTCGATTACGCTAGATAATAGTGACCATTATTTAGCTAGTGAATTTACGGAACTCACTATTACTCGTAAAATATACCGCAATGGTAATAGTGAGTACTTAATCAATGATCAAAACGTCCGCCTAAAGGACATTACAGATTTATTCATTGATTCTGGATTAGGCCGAGAATCCTTTTCTATTATTTCCCAGGGACGGATTGAAGAAATTTTTAATGGTAAACCAATTGATCGGCGGGGAATTATTGAAACTGTCGCGGGAGTTGCTAAGTATAAAAAGAACAAAGAAACGGCCGAAAAGCGGCTTACTACGACGATGGAAAACCTCAACCGGGTAAATGACATTATTAGTGAGCTAGAAAAGCAGATTGAACCCCTGGAAGAACAAAGTGCGATTGCTCAAGATTACTTGGAACAAAAGAAACAATTTGATGTGCTTGACCGGACACAAACAGTTCGTCATTATGATGAGTACTATGAAAAGTTAACCAAATTGAGTATCAAGCTCGATCAAGCGGGTGCGATGGTAAAAGACTATCAAGGACAAGCTGGTCATGATCAGCAGCAACTTGATAACTTAAAGCAAAAACGCCAACAACTAAACGCAACTAAGGATCGGCTCCAAGCAATCATCTTAAATCAAACGGAGGCAATTGCTAAGTATGAAAATCAGCAATCGGTTTCCAGCGTTCGTCGCGAGCAGCGTGAAAATGAACAGCGACGGTTAACTGCCCAACAGGCTGAACTCAATGCACGTTTAAAAGAGGTTAAGACAAGCCAACAGGCAAATGACCAGCAATTGACTAAGCAAAAAGCGCTGATTAATAGTCAGCAAGCTGAGTTTGAAGCGGCCAGAAAGATGAGTAGTGGTGAACGGATCGCTGCCCTGAAACAGCAAGTGGAGGATTTACGTAACCAACAAGTTAGTTTGATGCAGGAAAGAACAACGATTCACAATCAGCAATCTTTCTTGTCCCGTAATCATGAACAGGCGATGAGTCTTCAACGACAAAATGTCGAGGAACTTGACGCTACTAAGAACCAGCTTGCAGAGATTAATCAAAAATTTAACCGCTACCAACAAGAAGCTGCCAATACTAAGAAATATCTGCAGACGGTCAGCGAAAAATTAAACGCGGCTCAAGATCACCGTGAAAAACTTAATTACGCGTATCAAACCAAACAACGTGATTGGTATGAAGCATTGGGGGATGTGCGTTCGCTTAAGTCACGAATTAACGCTTACCAGGCAATGGCTGATGAATATAGTGGCTATTACCGAGGAGTTCAAGAGGTTCTTCGGCAACGGCAACAATTTCCTGGATTAGCTGGAGCAGTCAGTGAATTATTTGATGTTCCTGCCAAGTACACGCAAGCGGTTGAAACAGTATTAGGAAGTCAGCTTCAGCAATTGGTTGTTGATCGGCAAGCTACTGCCAAAGCAATTATTAACTTCTTGATTAAGACGCGCGCTGGCCGGGTAACTATTTTGCCGCTTGATACGCTTAGCCACCGGCGACCATTAAACATTTGGTCACAACTAACTGGCCTCCCTGGCTTTTTGGGGCGAGCAACAGAACTTATTAAGTTTGATCAAAAGTTTCAGATTATTGCTGACCACTTACTAGGAACAACGGTTATTGCTGACAACCTTGATCATGCCACTGAGATTGCTCGCGTAGGTCGTCATATGGTACGGGTAGTAACTCTTGATGGTCAGTTGATCAATGCTAGTGGAGCGATGACGGGGGGAGCCACCCGTAGTCAACGAACAGGACTTTTAAGTCAAAAGCAAATGGCTAAGCAACTAGAAGAAGAGCTAAAAAAACAGGAACAGCTTGCAGCAAACTTAGAGCAAGAAATTGCTAAACTCCAACAAGCACAAAAAGCGAACGAACAAGTAGTAGCTGATTATCAGCAACAAGTTCAGACTTTACAGGATAAATTTCATGAGCAAGAAAGTAATTGCCAGTTAATCTCAAGTAAGCGTGAGACGCTTATTAATCGGGTACAAATTTTAGAAACCCAAAATAAACAGCAAGACACTCAACATCAGGATTACGAATCACAAGTTCAACAAAATAATGAACAAGCTGATAAAGTAAACTGGGAATTGACGCAAGTTGTTGCAAAGATTAGGCAAATTCTTACCCAGATCGATGAATTACAGAATGATGAGTCGACTCAGGCACGACAATTAGCACAAATGCAACAAAAAATTGCAGTGGCCGAAGAACGACTTCAACAATATCAACGCCAAAGTCAAGAGTATAACCGGCAACGGCGAGAAGTTGAAGAGAGTTTAGAAAAGGTCACGATTGCAATCGCTGAGTTAACGACTCAATCAGCTAGTCAATCAACCAGTGAGAAATCAACACAGACGGCCTTAAAAGATGCTAAAGAAGAACAAGCAAAAGCTAAAGTACAACTGGAAGATAATATAGTTGCGCTTGAAGAACTTGAACAAAAGCTGTCACAAGCCGAAGCACATTATAACCGTCTGCAGGAACTTCAGCGGGCAGCCCTTGATGATCGTAATAACTTAAATGAAGAGCGCGTGAAATATGAATCAATGGTTGATCAAGCTCTTAATCGATTATCTGAGCAATATGCCATGACCATTGATGAGGCTCGCCAACAGATGAGTGACTTGGACGAAGCGAACTTGGCGACCCGGTTGAAACTATTAAAGCGGGGATTGGATGATCTTGGTCAGGTTAATGTGGGAGCGATTGAAGAATATGAGCGCGTTCGTGAACGGTACGATTTCTTAAAGGGTCAACAAGATGACTTGCTTGCCTCACGAGCTCAGCTTAATCAGACGATGGGTGAGATGGATGCCCAAGTAAAGAAACGGTTTATTACAACCTTTAATCAGGTTTCACAGATGTTTGACGAGACGTTCCAGCAAATTTTCTCTGGTGGTCATGCTAAACTTGTCTTAACCGACCCTCATGACCTATTAACAACCGGGGTCGATATTATGGCCCAGCCACCAGGAAAGAAAAATCAGCACCTTTCATTGTTATCAGGTGGGGAACGAGCATTAACGGCGATCACCTTATTATTCGCTATTTTAAAGGTTCGCCCAGTTCCATTTTCAATTCTTGATGAACCAGAGGCTGCCTTGGATGAGGTTAATGTACAACGTTTTGCCCATTATCTCAGCAAATTTGGTGCTGAAGGTCCACAATTTATCGTCATTACCCACCGGAAGGGAACGATGATGGATGCCGATGTGTTGTACGGGGTTACAATGCAAGAATCAGGAGTTTCAAAGATGGTATCAGTGGATGTTGTTGATACTTTACAAGAGAGTGATAATTAACTAATTTAGGAGGCTTCAAGTATGGGATTATTTGATATTTTCCGTCGTCATAAGAAAAAAGAAGAGGAAAAAAAGCCTGATAGTTCAAATGCGGCTGTTCAATCTGAAACCGCGCATGAAGATGAATCAGCAGATACGACAAGTGCGGCGCCAGCTTCTGCACCAATTCATCCGGAACCGATAAATATTCCTCCTGCCGATAGCTATGAGGAAAAGATTAACCCGGATGGAACTCGCGAAACGTTTCATAACGGGGTTAAAGAGGAAAAAGAAGAGGGAACTAATGAGGAGAGTCACTCAGAAGAGGTAGCAGATTCAAGTGTTTCTGAAGAAGAAGTACCATCATCTAGTACTCCTAATGAGACTATTTCTGCAGAAGAGTCGGCCTCGTCTAGTACTTCTGAAACTAAAGAGGCGGTTGAACCGACTGAACCTGTTGCAGAAGAAGAAAAAACAGTTGAAGAACCAGTAATAACAACCGAAGAGAAACCGGCAGAAGATTCTTCGGCTGCTGAAGAATCAAATGAGACTGATAATTCTGAAGAAAATGATGGTGATGAGGAGCAACAACCTTCTCCTGAACCAGAAGAGGATCAAGAAACTGAGACGGTTAAGAAATATGATCGTGGGCTTGAGAAGTCCCGAACAGGCTTTGGAGCACGATTAAATAAGTTCTTGGCTAATTTCCGGCATGTTGACGAAGATTTCTTTGATGACCTTGAAGACATGTTGATTGAATCTGATGTCGGTTATGATATGGCAATGAAACTCAGTGATGAATTGCGGGAAGAAGTAAAACTGCAAAATGCTAAGAGCAAGCAGGATGTTTCCAATGTCATTATTGAAAAAATGGTTGAACTTTACGATGAAGCTGGTCAAGATGAAAATCCTGACTTAACCATGGCAAAGGAAGGCCCAACTGTTATTATGTTTGTCGGTGTTAACGGTGCCGGAAAAACAACAACGATTGGTAAGATGGCCGCCCTCTTTAAGAATCAAGGTAAGAAAGTTCTTCTGGCTGCCGCTGATACATTCCGGGCTGGGGCCACTGAACAATTAGATGTGTGGGCAAAGCGTGACGGTGTGGACATCGTTACTGGACCGGAAAACGGTGATCCAGCGGCTGTTGTTTTTGATGCAGTAAAACGGGCAAAAGATGAAAACTATGACATCTTGTTTGTCGATACTGCTGGTCGGCTCCAAAATAAGGTTAACTTGATGAAGGAGTTAGCTAAGATGAAACGAATCCTTACTCGTGAAATCCCAGATGCTCCTCATGAAGTACTGTTAGTCTTAGATGCAACGACTGGGCAAAACGCTCTTAACCAGGCTAAACTGTTTAAGGAAAGTACCGATGTAACAGGGATTGTTTTAACAAAACTAGACGGAACTGCTCGGGGGGGAATTGTCCTTGCTATCCGTAATGAACTCCACCTACCAGTTAAGTATGTAGGGCTTGGTGAAAAGGTAGACGACCTCCAGAAATTTGATGCTGGCGACTTTGTTTATGGCCTGTTCAAGGGATTAGTCGAAGTTGACTAGGCAGGTGTGACGAAATGGAAATTGAAAAGAATTATCGGATAAATTCATTATTTGAGTTTTACCAACCCTTATTAACCAAAAAACAAAATGATTATTTAGAGCTTTATTACGGGGATGACTACTCATTAGGCGAAATTGCCGAGAATTTCCATGTTAGTCGTCAAGCCGTATATGATAATATAAAGCGCACAGAAAGCATATTAGAAGATTACGAGGCCAAATTGCATTTATATGCTGAATTTCAAGTTCGTAATCAACAGGCGGATCGAATTCAACGATACGTCCGGGAAAACTATCCAGATGATGCAACGCTTAATCATTTAGTAAATCATTTGGAAAGCTTGGAGGAAGAATAAAATGGCATTTGAAGGTTTAACAGATCGTCTGCAAAAGGCGATGGAAAAATTACGACGCAAACCCAAAGTTACGGAAGCTGATCTGCGGGAAACGATGCGTGAGATTCGGCTCGCCCTTTTAGAAGCCGATGTTAACTTTAAAGTTGTAAAAGATTTTGTAAAGACTGTCCGGGAAAAAGCAGCCGGGGCGGAAGTATTGAAAGGGTTAAATCCAGCTCAACAAATCGTTAAAATTGTTAATGATGAATTGACAAAACTAATGGGGGAAGAGGCAGTCCCTCTTAACAAAGCACCGCACATTCCAACTGTTATCATGATGGTTGGTCTTCAAGGGGCAGGTAAGACGACCACTGCCGGTAAATTAGCATTACGGTTAAAGAATGAAAATCACGCCCGGCCAATGTTTATTGCTGCTGACGTTTACCGGCCCGCTGCTATTACTCAGTTACAACAAGTCGCTGATCAGATCGATGTTCCTGTCTTTGAAAAGGGGACAGACGTTGACCCTGTTGAAATTGTTCGTGAAGGGATGGAAGTAGCCAAGAAAAATCATAATGATTATGTCATTATTGATACTGCTGGTCGACTCCAAATTGATGAACAATTAATGGATGAGCTTGCAAACATTAAAGAGCTAGTAAATCCAAATGAAATTTTGCTTGTCATTGATTCGATGACTGGTCAAAATGCAGTAAATACTGCTCAAGGGTTCGATGATAAACTTGATATCACTGGGGTTATCTTAACCAAGTTAGATGGTGATACCCGTGGTGGTGCTGCCATGTCAATTCGAGCAGTTACAGGTAAGCCGATCAAGTTTGTCGGTGAGGGTGAAAAGATGGAGGATCTTGATGTCTTCCACCCTGACCGAATGGCTTCACGGATTTTGGGTATGGGGGACATGATGACCCTGATTGAAAAGGCCCAAAAGAATTTTGATGAAGAACAAGCACAAGAAACAATGGATAAAATGCGTGAAAACACATTTGACTATAATGATTTCTTGGCACAAATGGACCAGGTTACCAAGATGGGACCGTTGGAAAACATTATTAAGATGATGCCAGGGATGGCTAATAACCCGGCCTTGAAGAATCTTAATTTGGATCCTAAGCAATTTGCTCATATCCGGGCCATTGTTCTTTCAATGACACCAGAAGAACGTGAAAATCCTGATTTAATGAATCCTAGTCGTCGTCGTCGTTTAGCAGCAGGGGCGGGACGACCAATTGTTGAAGTTAACCGGATGATTAAGCAATTTAATCAAATGCGTAAGATGATGAAGCAGGTTACAAACGGTAACTTCAATGGAATGCAAAATATGTTTGGTGGCCAAATGCCAGGTGGTAAGATGGGACAAATGGCCATGAACCGCTTGGCACGAAAAATGAAAAAAGATAAGCAAAAACGTATTAAAAAGCTTCGTAAATTACGAAAGAAAAAATAATTTCAAAAAATTTAAGCCTGTCAAGAAAAAATACTTTACATTCTATTTGAACACTGGTATATTATTACCTGTTAAAAGAAATTAGGGAGGTGCAAAGAATGTCTGTTAAAATTCGTTTAAAGCGCATGGGTTCAAAGAAGCGTCCATTCTACCGGATCGTTGTAGCTGACTCACGTGCCCCACGTGATGGTCGTTTTATTACTTCAGTAGGTACTTACAACCCATTGACTACTCCTAAGGAAGTCAAGTTTGATGAAGACGCTGTTATGGAATGGTTACAAAAGGGTGCTCAACCTTCAGATACTGTTCGTAACATGCTTCAAGCAGCTGGTGTTATGAAGAAGTACCACGAAGCAAAGTACGCTAAGAAGTAGTGATAATCAGTCATGGCTGAGACAGATATTGAGTCGTTAATTCGTAGTTTAGTTATTCCGCTATTGAAGCAGCCACAGGCATTGTCAATTACCCAAAAAGATGATGGACGTTACCATCGTTATATAATTGATGTTGCTCCCAATGATGTTGGCCGTCTAATTGGCCGACAGGGACATGTTGCCGCAGCATTGCGAATAATAGTCGAGGGTACTCAATCTCGGCGGGCTAACTCTAAGCGAGTCCGGCTATTAATTAATGACCATCGTCACTAAATTTAAAACTCCCACACTAATCTGTGGGAGTTTTTGTCTTTTCAGGAGGAATTTATGGAATATTATAATGTTGGTAAAATTGTAAATACTCATGGTGTTCGTGGAGAAGTGCGTGTATTAGCAACTACTGATTTTATTGATGAACGATTTGCCAAGGGAAATATCTTGTACTTACAACAATCAGGAGAACCTTTACCATTGACAATCGAAAGTGCTCGACAACATAAGGGCTTCGTTCTTGTTAAGTTTGTCGGCTACGATAATATCAATGATGTTGAACAATTCCGTGACCACAAATTAATGGTCAGTGCTGATGATCAACAGCCCTTAGACGATGGTCAATATTACTACCACCAGATTATTGGATTAGACGTTGAAACAACAGATGGCCGTCATCTGGGTAAAATTAAGGAAATTCTATCCCCTGGTGCGAATGATGTATGGGTTGTTGAACGTCCAGAAAAACGGGATTTATTATTACCAGTGATTGATGATGTTGTTAAAAACGTTGATCTTGATAAAAATCTTGTAACAGTCGAATTAATGGAAGGACTTGAATAATGAGGATTGATATTTTAAGCTTGTTCCCCAATATGTTTCAAGCAACAATGGGGGAATCCATTATCGGTAAAGCACAAGATAATGGATTTGTTGATATTAATGTGACCGATTTTCGTCAATATACTACCGATAAGCATAACCATGTTGACGATGCGCCATTTGGTGGGGGAGCGGGGATGCTTCTTCAAGCGCAACCGATTTTTGACGCTATGGATGCAATTCATGAACAAACGAAAGATCAGTATTCAAAAGGGCGCGTTATTTTAATGGATCCCGCTGGTCGAAAATTTGATCAAGCCTATGCCAAAGAGTTAGCCCAAGAAGATCACTTAACATTTATCTGCGGTCATTATGAGGGATATGATGAACGAATTCGTAATTTAGTTACCGATGAAGCATCTCTTGGTGACTATGTATTAACAGGTGGAGAATTAGCTGCGATGGTGATGATTGATGCAACCGTCCGCTTTGTTCCTGGTGTGCTCGGCAATATGTCTTCACCAATGGGAGACTCATTTAGTAACGGTTTGCTAGAATATCCGCAATATACACGTCCGGCAGATTTTCGGGGAATGAAGGTACCGGAAGTTCTTACGAGTGGAAATCATCAAAAAATTAAAGAATGGCGGATGCGTGAATCGCTACGACGGACTCTTCACCGTCGACCAGACCTTTTAAAAACCGCTAAGCTCAGTCGGGAACAACAACTAATGTTAGAAGATATTAAGCTGGATGAAGATCCAACTGTTCCAGACTAAGGTGACGTGAATGAAAAAATTAATTAAACGATTATTTCTTAAGCAAAATCCGCGCGTTTATGAAGAAAAGGATGCGCAATTAACTCCTAGTTTACGAACAAGAGACTTAATTGGACTAGGAACTGGGATGGTAGTGGGCACGGCTATATTTACTTTGCCAGGGATTGTTGCCGCTGAGCATACCGGTCCTGCAGTTCCATTGGCCTTCATTGTAGCCGCAATTGGTGCAGGATTATCGGCATTAGCTTATGCGGAAACGTCTTCGGTACTGCCTTTTGCTGGTTCTGCTTTTTCCTGGATCAATGTTTTGTTTGGTGAATTCTTTGGCTGGATTGCTGGCTGGGCCCTTTTAGCTGAGTATTTTATTTCAGTCGCCTTTGTTGCGTCTGGGTGGTCAGCTTATATGCAAGGCTTTCTCGGCAGCTTTGGGATTAAATTGCCCCATGCTTTAACTGGTGGCTTTGATCCACATACAGGGTCTTATATTGATATTCTGGCCGCCTTTGCAATTCTAATCGTTGGAATCTTAATTTCCCGCGGTGTCCATCAGGTTAGCCGGATTGAAAATATTATTGTTAGTGTAAAGTTATTGGTTATTTTAATGTTTATCGTTGTGGGCGCAACTGCAATTCATCCCCAAAACTATGTCCCATTTCTCCCCGCTCATCAACCAGGTACCACTTTTGGAGGCTGGCAGGGGATATTAGCTGGGACTGCGCAAATCTTTATTGCCTATGTCGGCTTTGATGCGATTGCGGCTAATACAGCTGAAACGATTAACCCGGAAAAGACAATGCCACGAGGATTGATCGGGACACTCTTACTAGGAACAGGCTTCTTTATTGCAGTTTCGCTCGTATTAGTGGGGATGTTTAAATATAGCCGTTATGCAAATAATGCGGAACCAGCAGCCTGGGCTTTAAGGCAGTCTGGACACTATATTACGGCGAACTTGCTTTCTGTTGTTGCGATTGTTGGTATTTTCTCGGCATTAATCGCAATTCTCTTAGCTTCCTCTCGACTAATCTATGCTTTTGGACGGGATAGGTTATTACCAAAATCACTCGGACAAATCGATGATAAACACGTCCCTAATCATGCATTATGGATGATTACTTTCTTGGCTATGATCTTGGGTTCTGTTTTCCCATTTACGTTCTTGGCAACCCTTGTTTCTGCGGGAACCCTGGTCGCATTTATCTTTATTTCTCTGGGAATCTATGCCTTGCGTCCGCGGGAAGGGGTAGATTTACCCGAAGCTCAGTTTAAGATGCCGTTATATCCAGTACTTCCAGCGATTTCGGCGATCTTTTCAGCTGTGATCTTCTGGGGCCTAAATACTGATGCGAAAATTTTAATGGTTGGTTGGTTTGTGATTGGTTTGTTAATTTACTTTATCTATGGGATTCGTCATTCAATCATTAATAAAGAAACCCACTAATTTACCCTTGAAAGACAGTCGAAAACAATGTATAGTAGTTATTGGCTGTTTAGCTGTGAATAACGGTATTCCGCTGCCCGTCATACAGGACATGAATGTCGGCGAAAGGAAAGAAATACATTATGCGTCAAAATAAGTTAATCGAAAAGATTACTGCTAGTCAATTACGGGATGATATTCCAGAATTCCGTGCCGGTGATACTGTTCGTGTTCACGCTCGGATCGTTGAAGGTTCACGTGAACGTATCCAAATGTTCGAAGGTGTTGTTATCAAGCGCCACGGTGCTGGTATCAGTGCTACTTACACTGTACGTAAGATCAGTAACGGTGTAGGTGTTGAACGTACTTTCCCAGTTCACTCACCACGTGTTGACAAGATTGATGTTCTTCGTTACGGTCGTGTACGTCGTGCTAAGCTTTACTACTTACGTGAACGTACTGGTAAGGCTACTCGTATCGCTGAACGTCGTCGTGACAACTAGTAGTGCAGAACCCTTGTGTATCAAGGGTTCTTTTTTTGTTTTAAAATTATTTTTAAGAAAAGCTTTGAACTGCAATTGCTGCTCAGGCTTTTTAAGTATACGCCGTTTGTAAAATTAAGTTAGAAAATAAGTTAGAAAAATAGAAAAGCCATTTGTGGTAGACTTTTGAATACCCCTAAACAAAAGAAAGGAAACCACAAATGACTTACACCCATCTTACCACAAACGAGCTGACAATCATCGCCCATTCTTTCGTGCAAAAGCTTAAAGCGTACCGAGTGGCCCAAATGATCAACCGTTGCGCCGAAACCGTTTATCGCGTTTATCGTTACCTGGAAACCGGTGCCTCAATTGCTGATTATCAAGATCACTATATGCGCAATAAGCAACGTTGTGGCCGAAAACGTACTCAGTTGTCACTGGCTGAACTCACTTATATCAACGACAAAATTGCCCAGGGGTGGACGCCTGATACCATTATTGGGCGCGCTGAGCGCCCAATTAGTTGTAACCGGCGAACTCTTTACCGGATGTTTGAACGTGGCCAGTTCGGCTTCGATGTCCGTTCCTTGCCGATGCGAGGTAAGCGGCACCCGAATTGCTATGTCGAGCGCCGCGGGAAGGCTGGCCAATTGGGGCGAAGTATTCACGAGCGTGCCAAGGACTTTCCGCACTATGCCACTGAATTTGGGCACCTTGAAGCTGATACCGTCCAAGGCAAAAAGCACCAAGGGGCGGTAATGACCCTGACCGAACGCCAATCGAAGGTCGAAATTATACTCAATGTGCACGAAAAGACGGCTGATGCGATTAACCAACACTTAAGTCAGTGGCTTCGGAAATTCCCGCGGTACTTCTTCAAATCGATTACCTTTGACAACGGAAAAGAATTCGCCGGCTAGCGCGAGATTGCCAATCAATTTGACCTTCACACTTACTTTGCCGAGGTTGGTGCTCCCAATCAACGAGGGCTGAACGAAAACAACAACGGTCTTTTACGCCGGGATGGCTTAACGAAACAGCTAGATTTCCGCAATCTTCCTGATGAATTGGTAACCCAACTGATGAGTAAGCGAAATAACCTGCCCCGTAAATCACTAGGCTATCGAACTCCATATGAAGTATTCATGTCTTACGTCACTGATGAGCAACTATTTTCTTTCTAACTTAAATTGACATTTCGGGATAATAAAACAGCGATAGCAAATAAACGCTACCGCTGAAATAACATCTCGCCCACCTCCTCTTGGAATTAAATGGAGTTTTAACCAAGTAATTCCTCAATTAGGCGTTTGAGAGCCTTTTTGATTGCAACCTTTACAAAGTGTAACAGTTGCTTAACGAGCCCGTTCGGCACGATAATGATAAAGATGCACCAATGCAATTGGGACACCTCCCAACTTGCATATATTTGTAGGTTCGTTACGCCTAACAGCGTGCTTGACTATTGTATCACAGAATTACTGTGTTATAATTAAAGCATAATGATAAAGATGCCGGTGTGCAAAATGGATTCAGTTCGTTACTTAATCCGTACCGGTAAACAGGGTGCCTTAATCGGCATCCTTTTTTATTTTAAATTAAAAAACTCACCACAATCATGATTGCAGTGAGTAGTCAAAGTAAATTAATTTTAAAAACATTTTTCATCAATTGGGATGGGAGATTTTGATAGGTAGTGAGTTCGGTGATTAATTTAGTTCTTTAAATCGAAAAAGTCTCCCATTTCCTTAAGACTGCGATCTTCTTTTGAACGACCTTTATTAATAACGGCTGTTTGAATTTGGTGATAGAAAGTAAGCGCTTCTTCGTATGCTTCCTTGTAAATCCTTAATTTATCTTCAGTGGTAAGATCAGGTGAACTTTAAACACAAGCTGAAGCAAACTTAGCAGGATCGATTCGATACTTGGTTAAGTCCACTTGTTTCACTTCCCTTCTCTAGCAATAATTATAACAGCGGTGATTGATAAATACTGTTAAGAAGGCTTGCGTGAAATTTTCTTATTGCGTAGCTAGTTCTTTTATTTTATAGTTAAGACTAGAATTATCACTTGATGAGGTGACATGTGATGAATTACGAGGATCTGTTTCAAAAAATTGATGAGTGGGCGCATGAACGCGGGATTGACCACGCGGATCCACGTGTCGAATTTATGAAGATGGCAGAAGAGCTTGGCGAACTTTCTAGTGCGTATAATAAGGAAAATCAGACTAAGCTTATCGACAGCATCGGTGACTTACAGATTGCACTGCTAATCTTTTGTAAATTAGTGGGCGTTGACCATCAACAAGCGCTTGCCGCAGCTTATCAAGAAATTGCAAAGCGAACGGGTAAGACAACTACTGATGGGGTATTCATCAAAGAAAGCGACCTTAAATCAAGAAATAAAAAGTCATGTGGTAATAAGTCAAGATGAAATTATCACTGACGAACTTGTTTTGACCAGATTTTTGACGCACTTAAATAAGCCTTGATACCAAGGTGTTTTAAAAATTAAGCGTCGAGAATCAAGTTATCTTCCTATACCAATTACCTCTTCTCCTGATAGATTTGATGATTTTTGAGTAGGAAGAAAATCACCCTGATAAGTTTACGTGCGGTAAGAACGAGGGCGCGTTTTGATGGTGTATGCTTCACTTCTTTATATTTACGCTGATAATACTCGCCCAAAACTGGATCCTGAATTCTAACGCGGTTGGCAGCTTCAACCAGATAGTATCTAAGATAAGCATTGCCAGTTCTTTTGAGTGGAGTGTTGTCACTAGCGTAACCTCCGGACTGCTTTTCTCGCCAGGAAAGCCCAGCGTACTTAGCTAGCTTAGCTTCATTATCAAATCGGTCAATTTGACCAATTTCGGCTAAGATACCAGCAGCGTATACTGGTCCAATTCCGGGAATTGAACGCAGAACTTCTTCCTCCTTACCGATGACTTTCGTTACTTCTTCAATTGCCTTGTCGAGGTCTTTAATCATTTTCTGAAAAGCTTTAATTTCCTCGGCATAAACTGAGAGAACAGTATCAACCGAATTAGCAATTACCTTGTCTAAACGATAAGAAGTGCGAACTGCTTTTTGAATCGTTTTTGCCAAGGCTTCAGGGTTCGCGAAGCGACCCCGACCGTGTTCATTCAGGTAATCAGCTAAATCATTAATTGAAATGTTAAGTAAGTCATCAGTGGTCATATCTTCGGTTAACAGACTCATCATCGTCGAACCAAAGACTGAGGTATTAAGTTCATCAGAAATCACTAGTTTATTGAGCTTATAATATAAATTCTCAATAAAGTGTTGCTTGGCGCGAACTAAGCTTTGAACAAGCTCATACCGGGAACGCGTTAATCGTTGCAGGGCAATATAGTTTTCTTGGCGAACAATCCCTGTTGAATAACGTCCAACACGTAAGAAGTCCGCAATATAAAAAGCATCAATTTGGTCATTTTTATCTTCAGCGAAGACATCATGATACCGCTTAGTTTTCTTGGGATCGATGACTACTGATTGCGTATTAAGTTTTTTGAGGTCAGCGTCTTCTTGAAAAAACATTGCGGGGTGAAAACTGTAAATGGAAGTAGCTTCCATGCCAATCACAACTTGGTCGAGATGATTTGAATTCGCCGTGTTAATAATAATGGCTTTTAATTCGGTTGCGCCTTTCAAATCATTAACAAAGTTACCTTGAAAAACAACATCACATGTTTCTTCAGAAATCATTGAAGTGACTAAATCTTTTGAGCTAACGTCAATACCGACAAAAAGTTTCATTGGAATGGCCTCCTTTCATTAAAATTTACTGGTCTTAATCTGATCACTGCATGATAGCCCTTAATTACAATCACTAAAAACATCCTCGCAAGTATCAGTATTCATTGGTTAGAGAGTCAAAGCTGCACCTAATCCTACTCTGAATTAGCAAACTTTCTAATCGATACAGCATGTGAGTTCGAAAATCAGTTGATTGTCTGGGCGGCAGACTTTTTAAGTAGTTAAAACTACAGGAGAAAATAACCTATACCAGCTGACCAAAGCCAATGATAATTAGAGGTTATCATGCGGTGACCAGAAAACAAGTTGTAATGTAACAAAATCCGTAAGGATATATTTATAGAATACGAGGAGAAATAGCTGTGAAATTTATTTCGTGGAACATTGATTCAATTAATGCGGCACTAACTGGAACCTCCGTACGGGCTGGAGAAACGCGGGAAGTATTACAAAAGATTGCAGCGATGAAGCCAGATGTCATCGCCATTCAAGAGACCAAGCTGTCAAAGAATGGGCCAACTAAGAAGCATTTGACGGTTTTACAAGAATTATTCCCCAATTATGAAGTGGCATGGCGAAGTTCCGTTGAACCAGCACGGAAAGGGTATGCTGGAACCATGTACCTTTATTTAGCCCAATATGAGCCAAAAGTAACTTATCCTAAAATTAATGCGCCAGAACCAATGGATGATGAAGGAAGAATCATTACCCTTGAATTTCCAGACTTCTATGTTACAGAAGTATATACACCAAATTCCGGTAATGGGCTTAAGCGGTTAGATGAGCGGCAAACATGGGATGATTGTTACCGAGACTACCTGCATGAACTTGACCAGCAAAAACCGGTAATTGCTAGTGGTGATTTTAATGTGGCTCATGAGGAGATTGATTTAGCTCATCCAGCGACCAACCATCATTCAGCTGGCTTTACTGATGAAGAACGTACGCATTTCTCAAAACTATTAGCTGCTGGCTTTACCGATAGTTTCCGGCACCTTCATCCCGACGAAAAGGGAGTTTATTCTTGGTGGGCACAACGGGTAATTACTAGTAAACAAAATAACTCTGGCTGGAGAATTGATTACTGGTTAGTCAGTGACCGGCTTGCTGATAAGATTACAGAAGCGGGGATGATCGATAGTGGAGAACGTCGCGATCATACGCCGATTATTTTAGAAATTGATCTTTAACTGAAAACAAGAGATTTGGAGCACCGACTTTGTCCCAAATCTCTTATTTTGTTATTTATTCCAAATAATATGGTGGTTATCATTCTTGGCAGTGTGGCCAATTACTTTTCCATTCAAGTAAACAGTAGTTGGGCAACCCTTTTGAATATCTTTTTCAGATAACTTCTTAAGGTCGTTGTCTGCTAATGTGCCATACACACCATTTTGCAAATCTTGAATCAAAAGTGAACGATGAGCTTTAGATAATTGATAGATATCATTATTAACATCAATTTTAATCTTGTTGTCCCGCGAATAGGTAATATCTTTGATTGAAGAAAAGCCTTTGAATGTTTTGTCATTCTGTTCATATTGTTGACAGTTGCCTAAATAATCAGCGATATAACGGTTGGCTAAATCATTCTTTTCCTTTGTCATCTCAGCAGCATAGGCAACACTGGTTGATTGAAAAAAGGTAGTGCTAAGTCCACAGTACTAGTTCCAACAGTAATACCAGCAAGAGCAAGGATAAGGCCCTTTTAAGGGAAATAAACAAGGAAAAATAATTAAGAAATTCATCATTCATTGTAAGCGATTTCGAAAATGCAATAGATACTAATGATTTAGGTTAAAAATTCTGCTATGCTATATATGAATGACTTATCTAGGAGGAGAAGGATGATAAAGAAAGACTATAATCTTGGACTTGATATTGGGGCAACCTCGGTCGGCTTCGCTGGTATTGATGAACAGTATGACCCAATTAAGTTAAAAGGAAAAACAGTAGTGGGGGTTAACCTATTTGAAGAAGGGCAAACAGCGGCAGATCGGCGTGGCTTTCGCACTACCCGTCAGCGATTGAACCGGCGTAAATGGCGCTTATCATTATTAGAAGAGTTTTTTGACCCATATATTACGCCTGTTGATCCCACATTCTTTGCACGTTTGAAGGAATCAAATCTTTCACCAAAAGATAATAACAAAAATTTTAGTGGATCATTACTTTTTCCTGATATTACAGATCAAAAATTTTCTGAGGAATATCCGACAATTTATCATTTGCGATATGCATTGATGACTGAAAATAAAAAATTTGATCTTCGGGCTATCTTCTTAGCAATTCACCATATGATCAAGTACCGGGGAAATTTCTTGAATTCCACACCTGTAGCACATTTTGATACGAGTAAGATTGATTTTGCAGGTGATTTCAATGAGCTGAATAATCTTTGCTTAAATGAAGATCCTAATAATATTTTTGAAATTAATTTACAAAATGTAAAAGAAATAAGTGATATTTTACTGGATCATAGTATTAAGAAGTTTGATAAGCAAAAGCAAGTTGCTAAACTTTTACTTACGTCTCAGGATAATAAGGAACTGGATAAATAAATAAGCAAATTGCTAAACTTTTACTTACGTCTCAGGATAATAAGGAACTGGATAAATAAATAAGCAAATTGCTACTCAGATAAGTAAAGCAATTCTTGGCTATAACTTTTCACTAAATGAAATTTTGAAAATTGAAGCAGATGATAAAAGCAAATGGAAACTAAACTTTAGTAGCGCCGACATTGATGATAAGTTACCCAACTTGATTTCCGAACTTGATGAAAGTCAAGAATCAATTTTGAATATTATTTTAAGTTTGTACTCACGATTGACTTTAAATGGAATTGTTCCAAGTGGAATGAGTCTTTCCGAAGCAATGATTGATAAGTATGATACTCATAAGGAACACCTTGATTTATTAAAGAAATATGTAAAGATCCTTCCTATAAAAAATCGGAAAGAGATTGCTGAAACCTACGCCCAGTATGTTGGAAATTCTTTGAAGAAAAGCGGACATATTTCTCAAGAAGAATTTTATAAAGCAGTAAAGAAGAATCTTGATAAGTCCGAAACAACTCAAAAAATTCTTGGCTTAATTAGTGAAGAAAAGTTTATGCCTAAGCAACGGACCAATCAAAATGGGGTCATTCCATATCAGCTTCACCAAAAAGAACTTGATCAGATTATAGTAAACCAATCTCAATATTATCCATGGTTAGCAGAATTAAATCCAGTTAAGGAGCATAAAGATGCAAAGTATAAGCTAGATGAATTAATTGCTTTCCGGGTACCGTATTATGTTGGACCGTTAATTGATCCTAAAACAACTCCTCAAACAGAACAAGGAAATAAAAATGCTTCATTTGCGTGGATGGTTCGTAAAGAAAATGGTCAAATAACGCCATGGAATTTTGATAAAAAAGTAGATAGAATTTCGTCTGCAAATAACTTTATTAAGCGGATGATTACTAAGGATACGTATTTAATCGGCGAAGATGTATTACCTGCCCATAGCCTTATTTACGAACGTTTTAAGGTATTGAATGAGCTAAATATGATTAGAGTAAATGGTAAAAAACTCTCTGTTTCGGTTAAACAAAATCTTTATAATGACCTATTTAAGCACCAAAAGAAAATTAATAGGAAGAAGTTAGCTAATTATCTTCAAGCAAATCTTGGTATCCCTGAACGACCTCAAATTACAGGTCTCTCTGATCCTGAAAAATTTAATTCACAATTAAGCTCATATATTGATTTACAAAAATACTAGGAAGTGAAATTGTTGATGATCCTAATAAGCAGGATGATTTAGAAAAGATTATTGAATGGTCAACTGTTTTTGAAGATTCACGGATCTATAAGGTTAAGTTACAAGAAATTGGGTGGCTCACTGAAAAGCAAAAGAATGAGTTAGTAAGCCATCGCTATCAAGGCTGGGGACGATTATCAAGAAAATTACTAGTCGAACTAAAAGATAAGAATGGGAGATCAATTCTTGATATATTGTGGAACTCACAGCGAACATTTATGGAGATTCAAAGTCGTCCAGAGTTTGCTGAACAGATTACTAACGAGAACCAAGATAAATTAACTGAGGATAATTACGAAGACGTACTGGCCAATGCCTATACTTCACCACAAAATAAAAAGGCAATTCGCCAGGTAATTAAAGTTGTCGATGATATTGTTAAGGCAGCTGGAAAAGTACCAAAGTTTATTTCGTTAGAGTTTGCTCGCTCGGATGAACGGTCAGATCGTACAAAGTCAAGGAAAACACAAATCCAAAAAATTTATGAAACTACCGCTAAAGAATTACTGAAAGATGATCAGTTAATTAAAGAGTTAGGTAGTGTTTCAGATTTATCAGATCGGTTATACTTATACTTTACCCAGCTTGGTCGCGATATGTATACAGGGAAGCCAATTAATATTGATGAAATTTCGACTATGTATGACATTGACCATATCCTTCCGCAGGCGTTTCTTAAGGATGATTCATTAGATAACCGGATACTTGTAAGACGAAAGGATAATAACGCTAAGTCTGACACTGTTCCGGCTTTAAAATTTGGAAAGATGAAACCATTTTGGAACAAATTACAAAAGCACGGCTTGATTAGTAAACGTAAACTTAATAACTTGCAAACTAATCCCGAAAGTATCGATAAGTTTAAAGCAGTTGGTTTTGTGAACCGTCAGTTAGTTGAAACACGCCAAGTTATAAAATTAGCTGCAAATATTTTAGCAAGTCGTTATCCTGATTCTAAGATTATTGAAGTTAAAGCAAGTTTAACTCATCAAATGCGTGAATCATTTAACCTAATTAAGAATCGGGATGTTAATGACTATCATCATGCTGTTGATGCGTATTTAAGTGCATTTATAGGGCAATACCTATATAATCGTTATCCTAAATTGCAGCCATATTTTGTTTATGGTCAGTTTAAAAAATTTGATAAACAAAGTACTCGGATTGGGATGAAAACTAACCACTTTAATTTTTTGTATGATCTTGAGCCCGAGGGCAAAAATGTAAAAATAAGGAAACCAACTAAGATTATAAACAAGGAAACTGGTGAAATTATTGGTGATCGTGATGAATTAGTTGCCAAATTGAACCGTGGTTATAATTTTAAGTACATGTTAATTTCACAAGAAGTATATACGCGAAGTGGTGCATTGTTTGATCAAACAATTTACCCAGCTAATTCAGGTAAGAAATTAATTCCGCTGAAGCAAAATAAAACCACAGCAATTTATGGTGGATATAGTGGAAGTAAAGCAGCGTATATGTCTATCATTAGGTTACGAAATAAAAAAGGTGAAACTTACCGTATCGTTGGAATCCCAGTAAGAGCAGTTAACAAATTAAATCAAGCAAAGAAAAAGAGTAATGAAAAGTACCTTGCAGAATTAAAGGCAGTCATTGAGCCACAAATTGCTAAGACAAAGAAGGATCGAAAGACTGGTCAAAGGGTTCTTGTACCACAAGAGTTTGATGTGATTATCCCTGAAGTTATGTATCGTCAGTTAATAGTTGATGGTGACCAGAAATTTACGTTGGGTAGTTCTACTTATCAATATAATGCACGTCAGTTAGTGCTAGATTCAGAATCATTAGTAACTTTATCTAAGAATTTTATTGAAAGGCAGATTGCAAGAAATAACTTGAATGAATTTAGTGACGTAGATTAAGCAAGAAGATCTCGATTGGTGTGTGCCAGTTAAGACATTTAAGTGGTCGGGAATTCAGATACCAATTGATTTGAACCAGCTGGCGATCGCTCAGCTCTTCAATGGCTTGTCCCTTGGGAATAAACCGTCGCAAAACTCGATTACGGTTCTCATTACTACCGCGTTCGTGCGGTGAATAGGCATGGGCAAAGTAAACCTGAGTACCCGTTAGCTGTTCAATTGCCTGATAGTTAGCGAATTCTTTCCCATGATCCACGGTAAGCGTCTTGAGCTTGTCCTGAAGTTGACTAGCTAGTTCAAGTACGGCTTGAGTCATGGACTGACTATCGCGACCATGGAGCCGTTTAACAATTGTCAGGCGACTCTTACGCTCCACAAAAGTCACCATAGCTTGACCTTTACGTTTGCCAGAAAGTACGGTATCAGCTTCAAAGTGGCCGAATTCTTGGCGAGTTTCGACTTTATGAGGACGCTCCTCAATGGAGCGGCCGTGACTGAACGTACCACGCTTTTCTTTAGCACGATGACGACGAATTCCATGATCAGGCAAATCGGGTAACTGTACATCAAGCCATCCTTGATCAATCCAGTTATAGACCATCTTGTAGGCAATCCCAACTACATGGGCAACTTGTTCAGGGGACCACTTCTGGACT
This sequence comes from Limosilactobacillus reuteri, assembly GCF_003072625.1. Lineage (NCBI taxonomy): Bacteria > Bacillati > Bacillota > Bacilli > Lactobacillales > Lactobacillaceae > Limosilactobacillus > Limosilactobacillus reuteri. Next base: position 1,183,943 of record NZ_CP027805.1, on the reverse strand, counting down.
TGAATCTTTTCCTCAATCAAGTGCTTAAGGCTTTTAGTGAGTGAAGACTTCCGCCCCCGTTGACTAACCTTGCGTTCAAAGTCAGTTTGCGCTAGTTCAGCTTGATACTCACCGTTGAGCCGGTGAAGTTCGTTAAAGACTGTGGTTTTACTAAAGCCTAAGTAATTAGCGATGTATCGTAAGGAACGTCCTTCATTATGAAGCGTTTCAATGACAATGCGGTTCTGGAATGATAAAATAGTGGTGCCCATTAAGGTCCTTCTTTCTAATGGAATGTTGTGGTAACACCATTAAAGACCTTGATGGGTTTTTCTGTCCACTTAAATGTTCAACTCAAATTTTACAATCTGCCATGTACTTCAAATCAATAATGTTTAGAACTCCTAAGCTGTTTGTGTTTGCAGATCATCAGTTTTAGATGTACTTCAAATCAATAATGTTTAGAACTAATTTTTCAAACATAAATACACCTCGAGTGTTTTAGATGTACTTCAAATCAATGATGATTAGAATAAATATTAGTCGAACTCACGGCTGAGAAAAATCTTAAATATGCTTCAAATTTCCCCGCCAACTTCAGCGGGGCTTTTTCATTTTCTTTTCAAACTAGTGTATAATATTTACTAAACCCATTACTAAAAGAGGTGAAAAATGATGGCGACAATTAAAGAAATTGCGGAAAAATCAGGGTACTCACCAGCAACGGTTTCGCGTCTTTTGAATAATGACCAAAATTTATCGATCAGTCCAAGTACCCGTAATAAGATAATGACGGTGGCTAACGAGCTTGGCTATTGGAATGATCATAAAAAGAATTCTCAGCAGCAACCAATTCGTCCTAATCTTGCTTTATTGTATCGGGTAAGCGGTAAAGAACAACTGCAAGATGAATATTTTACGTTTTTGCGAAATGCAATTATTAAAGAAGTCGATGAGGCGGGAGCACAGGTTGAGATCTTTAGTAATATCAAAGATTTAATTGCGGTGGCTGATCAGTTCCAAGGATTTATTGGTGTAGGGGCGGACCGGGTAACACAAGACCAGCTTATCGAACTCCATCAATACTTACCGCATGGCGTTTTTGTCGATATTAATCCGATGCCGCAATTATTTGATTCTGTCCAACCTAACCTTGAATTAACGATTCAGGATGCTCTTCATCGCCTCACCAAAGCAGGTTATGAACGAATCGGTTTCATTGGCGGAAAAGGTCTTAATCTCAATAATGTCCAACAAGCTGATGCCCGTGAAATCGCCTTTCGTGAATTTACAGGGATGCAAGGGATAAAAGAAGCGCCATTATATGTGGATGGACCATTTAATGTAAAAAACGGTTATCAACTTGGTAAACGGGTTCTTGAACAAAGCGGTGATAACTTACCGGAAGCCTTTATTATTGCCTCTGATACGTTAAGTGTTGGTGTTCTCCAGGCTTTTAATGAAGCAGGGGTAATTGTGCCACGTGATACTGTTGTGATTAGCATCAATAACAGTGAAGTTGCTAAGTATGTCTCACCGCCGTTAACGTCCTACAATATCAACCAAGAGACGCTTAGCCGGATGGCAATTAGCCTTCTCCAAGATTTAATAACTCATCCCCAGCGTCCGCACGTTCATCTGACAGTAAATACCGATATTGTTTTTCGTAAAAGCTTTCCTAAAGAAAATAAGTAGCTAATCAGTATTCGTATCAGCGATTCACGGATTAGCTACTTTTTATATCTCTGCTAGTGATGAATTTACTTTTTAAATAAATGTTTACTAAAATCGACTAAAGAATCACAATGTATTTGTAAGCGATTACAGAAAGCTGTAGTTTGGAGGTTGTAAATATGACACATAGCCATAAGCTCACGGGGAAGCAACTTATTTCTCGTGCTTCGTTTTGCTTTGGTAACCTAGGACACTCTGCATTTTATGGGGTAATGAGTACTTACTTTATTATCTTTGTAACAAGCGGAATGTTCGCGGGACTAAGCAAAACGGTTGCTAATAAACTAATTGGGTTGATTACTGGTTTGATTGTTTCTGTCCGGATTTTGGAATTATTAATTGATCCGCTATTAGGAAATATTGTTGATAATACGAAGACTCGGTGGGGAAAATTTAAGCCGTGGATTTTAATGGGAAATATCGTTAGTGCGATTCTGTTGTTAATCCTTTTTACCGGAATCTTTGGCTTAGCAAAATATAATTGGGTTCTTTTTGCCATTCTATTTGTTATTATTTTCATTACGTTTGATATTTTCTACTCATTTTCTGATGTTTCATATTGGGGAATGGTGCCCGCTTTAAGTGAAGATTCTGAAGAGCGGGGTGTTTATACCGCTCTCGGTGCCTTTGCGGGAACCCTTGGCTGGAATGGATTAACGATTATCGTGGTCCCGATTGTAACGACCTTTACTTATTTAGCTACTGGTCAACATCGCCAAGGGCCTGCTGGTTGGTTTGCTTTTGCTGCCATCATTTCGGCATTAGCTGTTATCTGTGCTCTGGTTGTTTGTGTTGGGACGAAAGAAAATTACAATGTGATCCGTAAGTCTGCTCAAGATAAGACAACTATTCGCGAAGTCTTTTCGGCAATTTTTCATAATGACCAAATCTTATGGCCGAGCTTAGCATATTTACTTTATTCATGTGCCTATGTTGTAACTAATGGTGTCCTTTTCTACCTTTACAAGTTTGTTATTGGTAAACCTGGTGAATTCTGGATCGTTGGGGTCATCGCTACGATTATTGGTTTCTGTACGAGTCCTCTTTATCCTATTTTGAATAAATTTATTCCACGGAAATGGTTATTCATTGGTGGCCAAGTCTGCATGAGTTTAGCATATTTAATCTTTATTTTTGCCCGCTCTAATGTTTTAATGATGGACTTTGGATTAGTCTTGTTTAACATTAATTTTGCCCAATTGGTAACAGTTTTAACATTAACGGATGCAATTGAATATGGCCAATTAAAGTCTGGTCAACGAAATGAAGCGGTTGTTCTTGCTATGCGACCAATGATTGATAATTAACAGGGGCGATCTCAAATGGACTTGTCGGTTATATCGCAATCGCGGCCGGAATGACGGGGAGCGCAACTGCTGCTGACATGACAGGTCATGATATTCGGACTTTTGATAGTATGGCCTTTTATATTCCGCTGGTATTAGCTGTTTTGTCAATTTTTGTCTTCCTTTTTAAGGTGAAATTGAGTGAAGAAGCTCATGCGGAAGTAGTTGAAGAATTAAAGGATAAATTAGCACAAGGAGAACTGACAAGTGAAGCGTCGCCATCATCGACTAGTCTTAAAGAAGAAACGATTTATGCGCCAACAGATGGAGAATTAGTCGCCATGAAAGCAGTTGTCGATCGTGATGGTCAACCGTTCCCCGGCAAGGGCTTTGCGATTAAGCCAACTAGCGATAAATTGTACGCCCCATTTGACGGTAAGATTAACTTTACATTTGGCACCCGTCATGCGTTTGGTATTACTTCTGATAAGGGGTTAGAAATAATTGTTCATATTGGTGTCGGGACTGTGAACATGTGTGGTGAAGGCTTCAATGCCCATTATAATGACGGTCAAATCGTTAAAAAGGGGCAGCTACTCTTTGATTTTGATCGTGAATTGATTAAACAAAGCGGGTATGAAGATTGGGTAATTACTTTCTTTGCGCAACCGCATAATATTGAAGCAGCTAATGGCTTTACTCCCGGAAAGACCGTTAAACATGGTGATAAGGTAGTAACAGTAGAATTTAAATAAGGTGAGAAAATGATAAAGAGAGAATTACCTCATTTCTTATATGGTGGCGACTATAATCCAGAACAGTGGCCAGAAGAAACGTGGGCTGAAGATATTAAAGTATTTAAACAGGCAGATATAAATTCCGCCACGATCAATGTTTTTTCATGGGCCTTGCTTGAACCGCAGGAGAAAAAATACGATTTTACCAAGCTTGATAAGATTATCAAAGAATTAACGGCGGCTGATTTTGACATTGTTCTTGCTACCTCAACTGCAGCGATGCCTGCTTGGATGTTCAAAAAATATCCAGGTGTTGCGCGGGTCGACTACCAAGGACGCCGCCATGTATTTGGTGCCCGGCATAACTTTTGCCCAAGTAGTAAAAATTACTGGCGCTTAGCGAAAAATCTTGTTGAACAGCTTGCTAAAAGGTATGGCGATAATCCGCATATTGTTGCTTGGCATGTTAACAATGAATATGGTGGCAATTGTTATTGTGAAGAATGCCAAATAGAATTTCAGCAATGGTTGAAGGCGCGCTATCAAACCTTAGATAATCTTAATCATGCATGGAATATGAATGTGTGGAGTCATAAAATTTATGACTGGGATGAGATTGTTGTGCCTAATGATCTTGGTGATGCATGGGGACCAGAAGGATCGGAAACAATTTTCGCCGGACTTTCAGTTGATTATTTGCGGTTCCAATCGACCCAAATGCTTGATTTATTTAAGATGGAAAAGCAAATCATCGAAAAATATGATCCAACAACCTTAGTCACTACTAACTTTCATAGTCTGCCAAATAAAATGATTGATTATCAGCAGTGGGCGAGTGCGCAAGACATCATATCATATGATAGTTATCCGGCTTATGATGCACCGGTTTATCAGCCAGCATTCTTATATGATTTGATGCGTTCCCTGAAACACCAGCCGTTTATGCTGATGGAATCAACGCCATCACAAGTTAACTGGCAACCATATAGCCCGTTAAAACGTCCAGGACAGATGGCGGCCACTGAATTACAGGCAGTTGCGCATGGCGCGGATACCGTTCAATTTTTCCAGTTGAAGCAGGCGCTGGGCGGATCAGAAAAGTTTCATGGTGCCGTGATTAGTCATGCCAATCGGACTGATACTCGGGCATTTAAGGAAGTGGCGAACTTAGGTCAAGATTTGAAAAAAGTGGGCCCGGTTATTAAGAATTCTCAGACTAAAGCGCGGGTAGCCCTTATTTTTGACTGGAGTAATTTCTGGTCCTTTGAGTACGTCGATGGGATTACCCAGGACCTAAAATATGTACCTATTATTCTTGACTACTATCGCCAGTTTTATGAACTAAATATTCCGACTGATGTCATTTCTGTTGATGATGATTTTAGCCAATATGATCTCGTAGTTGCTCCGGTCCTTTACATGGTTAAGGATGGCTTAGGCAAGAAGATTACGGATTATGTTGCTAACGGTGGTAATTTTATTACTAGTTTTATGTCCGGAATGGTGAATGAATCCGATAATATCTATCCGGGCGGTTATCCTGGACCATTAAAAGATGTAATGGGGCTGTTGGTTGAAGAAAGTGATGCAATCCTTCCTGATAAAGATGTTAAATTAGCAATGACGACCGGGGATGAATTAACGGGACATTTGATAGCGGACTTAATTCGCCTTAATGGAGCCCATATTCTAGCTAAATACGCTAGTGAATTTTATGCTGGGACTCCCGCGGTAACCGAGAATACCTATTCAAAGGGAAAAGCATGGTATGTCGGTAGTCACCTTGACCATGCTAGTCTCCGTAAGATCATTATGCATATTGTTGATGATATGCACCTTTCCGCGTTAGCCAAAGAGCCAACAGAACTTGAGATAACAAAACGCCAAAATTCAGCAGGCCAGGATATTTACTTTGTCCTTAATATGGGAAAAGGGAAGCAACGATTGCCAGTAGAATTTCAAAAGGGTTATCGAGATCTTTTGACTGACACTTCACCTGAAACGATGCTTGATTCGTGGGATGTTGAGATCTTGGTTCAAGAATAAAAAACAGATAAGACTGAGAACTGGAATTTTCTTAGTCTTATCTGTTTTAATTTACCCTCGTCAATAACTTATTTGCTACCAACTTTAACATCTTTCGGGTATGCTGATCTGCTAATTCATCGATTTCGATTTGCGCTTTTTGTGTAAACTTAGTAGCAATCTCTTGTGCCTGTTTAACACCACCATGAGTGACAACAATCTTTTGGACTTTTTCCATATCTTCAATCGTCATTTGGCGTTTCTTGGCAAGTAACGGTTCTAATTCATGACGATTATTTTGTAAGGTTAAAAGAAGTGGGAGGGAGTAAACACCGGTTGCTAAATCCTCCAAAACGGGCTTGTTAAGACGTTCATCCCCTGAATAATCAAGGATATCATCTAATATCTGGAAGCTAATCCCAATGTTTTGGCCAATCCGTTTTGCTAAATTGATGGTCCGATGATCGGCATGACCAAAATAGGCTCCTTCTTCAGCGGCAAGACTAAAAATGGCAGCCGTTTTGCCGTTTACATTGCGATAATAATCGAGTAATGATTGATCAAGATCAAAGCGATTATCCATTTGTCCTAGTTCTCCAGTAAGAATTTTGCGCATTGTCTGGGCGTTTCGTGTCAGATAGGGAGAACCAGTCATCGTTTCCACGAGGAGGTCAAAAAAGATAGTAAAAAGGAAGTCCCCCGTATAGACAGCCGTATCTTTACCAAAGGCAGCTTGAACACTGACGGCTCCACGACGTTTAGGTGAATCATCAATAATATCGTCATGAATCAAAGTAGCCATGTGTAAAACCTCAAGTGAAGAGGCAATTTTAATTAGTTTTTCTTGTTCAGTTGCAGTTTGATGATTGATATTTGCAAATAAAAGGAAGAATGCTGGACGAAGGTATTTACCACCATTTGAAGCCATTTGTTGTAGGGCATCGCGCAGTTGGGGATTTTTAATTGCAATCCGGTCATTAATTGTTTGATTTACTTTACCCAGAGCGTTATTAATCGCCGGATAGGTATGGAAAAAATGTTGTTTCATTAATCGATAATTCCTTTGTTATGGTGTACCATCTATATTGTACCGAACAACTAAGGAATTATGAAAGGAAAATTTACTAAATGTCGTTAAATATTTTTTTAGAATTAGTAGAAATTAAGGCGAAAACTGCCAGTATTTTACCAATGTTCCTCGGGATTTGCCTTAGTGTCTATTATTATCATTCACTAAACCTAATGAATTCATTTCTGTTTTTCATTGCAATGCTATTATTCAATATGGCGGTTGATATGATGGATAATTATAATGATTATAACCATGCCATTGACACCGTTGATTATAAGAAAAATACAAATATTATTGGGCGGGAAAATATTTCACCGCGTTTAGTTCTCGGCCTCTTGCTTGCCTTTAGTATAGTAGCCGGCTTAATCGGAATCTATTTAGTTACCCGTGTTGGCCTTCCATTACTATGGATGGGAATCTTTTGTTTTGCGATCGGCATTCTTTACTCTTCTGGTCCATTTCCTTTGTCAGGGTTGCCAGTTGGTGAATTTGCCTCGGGATTTACAATGGGGTTCATGATTACCCTTATTTCTGTCTTCATTAATGTTGGCCCACAATTTACATGGTCCTGGGCAAATATCGGGGTCGTCTTTCTCGTTGCTTTACCAGATGAATTATGGATTTCCAACCTATTATTAGCAAATAATATTTGTGATGCGGGTGAAGATGAAGACAATCGCCGTCATACAGTTATTCACTTTATTGGGCAGAAAAATGGTCTATATGCGTTTGCTATTAAGAACGTTTTAGCGTTTTTAGCTATTATTTTCGCTGCGGTTCTTCGTTTCACGCCATGGACAGTCTTGTTAACCTTATTGATTATCCCGTTTGTGGTTAAGCAAACACGGATGTTATTTGCTAAGCAAGTTAAGAAAGAGACATTCCCATGTGCAGTTAAGATACTATTAATTGGCTCATTGGTTCAAGTCGTAACGTTTGCGATTGGGTTGATTTAAAAAATCGGGTTCTGAATTTTTCAGACCCGATTTTTCTAGTGCGCCCGGCATGGGTATTAGCTAGGTGGTGAAAGTCCGCTATGGGCCGTAGTAGTCGGAACCATGAGCTGAGGACAAGGGTGTCCACCGTGAGGTGGAATCTGAAGGAAGTCTAAGGCAAAGTACTGCATCGATGAACAAGAAGTAGCTATAAGGCTGAAATTAACTGGATAAGGCTGCTAGACAAGTTAAAGTCCAATACTACTCGAAGTTGGTCTCAGTAAAGCTAACGATGACATGGTACGAAAGCTAATATTCTTACCCGGGGAGATCTGGCCTACACGTTTCCGACAAGAGGAATAAGTTTAATTTCCACAGAAACAAGCGGTGCAGTGATGCAGTGTTGAGTAAGCCAGAAGTCAGCCGAGGTCATAGTAGTTTGAATAATCAGATGAAGGACTGAACGACAATAACTTGTAACTTATATCGGAGGTGTAATCAGGTGCGACAATCGCAGAAAACAGAACAACAAGCTGACCGCTTGTCGAGAATAGGTTTGGAAAACCGAAAGTACACAAGGGCGCGTAGTACCGGTTATGGTGAAGGTAAAGGTATGAGTGTCACTGTCCAAGACCTGGTCTTGGATCGCAATAACCTTAATCAGGCTTATTTGCGAGTTAAGAGAAATAAAGGAGCAGCAGGTGTTGACGATATGACAGTCAATGACCTTCTGCCATATCTCAGAGAAAATAAGACGGAACTGATCGCTAGTTTGCGTGAGGGCAAGTATAAACCAGCTCCAGTCAAACGGGTAGAAATTCCGAAGCCTAATGGTGGAGTAAGAAGACTTGGAATACCAACGGTGGTGGACCGAATGGTTCAACAAGCTGTAGCCCAAATTCTTACGCCTATCTTTGAGCGTGTTTTCTCTGATAATAGCTTTGGCTTCCGTCCCCACCGTGGGGCCCATGACGCTATTTCAAAAGTAGTAGATCTTTATAATCAAGGTTATCGGAGAGTTGTCGACTTAGACCTAAAAGCCTATTTTGATAACGTTAATCATGACTTGATGATTAAGTATCTCCAACAATATATTGATGACCCATGGACACTAAGACTCATTCGTAAGTTTCTAACTAGCGGAGTCTTAGACCATGGGCTTTTCGCTAAGAGTGAAAAAGGAACCCCACAAGGAGGGCCATTGTCACCACTACTGGCGAACATCTATCTAAATGAGTTGGACAAAGAGTTGACTAGACGTGGTCACCACTTTGTGCGCTATGCGGATGATTGTAACATCTATGTTAAAAGTCAACGAGCCGGAGAACGAGTAATGCGAAGCATTACCCAGTTTCTAGAAAAGCGCTTGAAAGTTAAAGTGAACCCAGATAAAACCAAAGTCGGTAGCCCGCTACGATTGAAGTTTCTTGGCTTTTCGTTGGGTGTAGACCACAATGGGGCCTACGCCCGTCCAGCTAAACAATCGCAACAACGAGTAATGAAAGCACTGAAGTTATTAACTAAACGTAATCGTGGAATATCTCTGACAAGAATGTTTGAAGAAATTCATCGAAAAATGCGTGGGTGGCTTCAGTACTACTCAATTGGGAAACTAACTAACTTTATTCAACGCCTTGACAAGTGGTTGAGGGTCCGAATAAGGCAGTATATTTGGAAGCAATGGAAAAAGTTTAAAACTAAGGTAACTAACTTACAGAAGTTGGGGCTGTCCCAGCATGATGCATATGTCTTCGCTAGTACCCGAAAGGGCTACTGGCGAACTGCACATAGTAAGACCTTGAGCTATTCTCTAACTAATAGAAAACTGGAACAACTCGGACTTATGAATATGTCCAAGACGCTCCAGTCAATTCAATGTGATTAAGTTGTCGAACCGCCGTATACGGAACCGTACGTACGGTGGTGTGAGAGGTCGATAATTGAACTAATCAATTATCTCCTACTCGATCTTATTCCCAAAATGTAATGCAGCTGCGCCAAAGTTCAATGGTTGGTAATGGACTTCCTTAAATCCGACTGCCTTCATCATCCGCGCAAGTTGGTGGGCGGAGACGAATTGTTGGCTGGTTTCCTTTAAATATTGATAATCGCGGTAATGTCCACCAGCTAATGAAGCCATTAATGGAAAGGCCGTAAAATAAGCTTTCCAGCCGACTTTAATAATTGGATTGGTCGGCTGTGACATTTCCAAGCTAACGAATTGCCTACCTGGCTTGAGGACCCGGTAAATCTCGCTGAGCGCCTTATCTGCATCTGGAACATTTCGTAAGCCAAAGCCGATGGTGACGATATCAAAGCTATTGTCATCAAACGGCAACGCCATGGCATCCCCTTGTACCAAAAAAAGATTGCCAATCATCTTTGTCTTTTCTTTAGCGATTTCCAACATTTCTTTATTAAAATCAAGTCCGGTTACTCGTCCAGCAGAGATCCGCTTAGCCAGGGCAATTGCGAGGCCTCCCGTTCCACAGCAAACATCTAAGGCGTTATCGGTAGGCTTAATTTGAAGTTGGTTAAAGATTTCGTGTCGCCATATTTTCTGCGTTCCTAGACTAATCACATTGTTTAATAAGTCATAGCGGGGGGCAACCCGGGAAAATAAGTTATTTACTTCGTATTCATTTAATAATTTATTTGTTTGAACCATGATTTTCTCTTTTCTTTAAATTATTCTGTAAGCTGCTTCTTTGGTCTAACCAACATCACCAAGATAAAGTTAAGCAGGAGAGTCAAACCAGTAATGACAAAGACCATTTCATAACTAGAAATTCCCGAAATGAATGACCCAAGAATTGACCCTAACACCGCACCCGCAGCCTGGAAAGATTGATTGTAACTAAAGATCCGGCCGAATGCTTCAGTTGGGACGTCAAGGGTTAAGACCGTTTGGGTAGCAGGCATTAACGCCGCGTTTGCCAAACCAAGCAAGAAACGCCAGAATGCCAAGGCCCATGGAGATTTAGTAATGGTCATGGGGATAAAGAGGATAAAGGCCGTGAGAATCCCAATCTGTAATACTTTTTCTGGTCCAATCCGGTCCATCGTGTGACCAACCTTTGAAGCGGCAAGCAATGTTCCTAGCCCTGGAGTAGCAGCAACAATCCCAGCGACAAATGCAATATTACCGTGCCCGCCCATTAATTGCCGAACGTACAAACTGATAATTGGATCAATCGACATTGTAGAAGAGGTAACGATCATTGTGGTTAAGAACATAACGAAGATCAATGGAGGATTATCCAAATTATGAATTATCTCTTTCATTGGCTTCATCGCTTCTTTTTTAATTGGGGTGAAGTGTTCTACCGTCAATAACCACGTACTGAGAAAGACACAAAACATTAGTGCTCCGGTGATGAAAAATGGGATTCGGTACCCAAACAATCCTGATAGGAAACCACCAAGCAAAGGACCAACCAGGTTACCGGCCACCCCCGCAGTAGTCATCGCTGACATTACCCAGCCTGATTTATTATGCGGTGTTTCCTCAGCCATTAAAGCAGTAGCGTTATTAATGTAGCCAGAAAAGACTCCTTGAAGGAACCGCATGCCAATAATCATCCAGACACTTTGAGCAAACCCAATTGCACAGATTGTACAAGCCATTACTCCCGATGCACGCATACACATCATTTTTCGTCCTTTACGATCAGCCAGACTGCCCCAAAATGGTGAAACAATGGCTTGACTAATGAAGGTCGCACCAAATGCTAGTCCTGAGTAAATGTTGAGCTGAAAACGCGTAAAGTTTCCTAATTCTGCAATAAAAAGTGAAATAAACGGCATCGTCATCGAGTAGCCCATCCCGGTGATGAACGCGCCGAGCCAAAGGGTGTAAAAAGTTCGGTGCCAACCGTGAGGAACTTTTCCTCTTGCGACTTCCGAATCCATTTCAATTATCATCTCCTAAAATGATTTGTTCATAAAACTATATTGTAACAAAATAATTTGTAATGTGGGAATCCCTTCCGAAAATACAAATTAATTTAGCATTCCCTTTCGAAAATTTGCTAATATATTAATGAAGGTAAGGAAGGGGAAATCATCTGTGAAAAAGAGGATTGCAGTCTTTTCAGATACGCATGGAAATCTAACAGCGTTGCAAGCAATGTATCGCGATAGTATAGCACAACATGTTGATGAATATTGGTTTATTGGTGATTTACTAATGCCGGGTCCAAGTGTAAAACCAATTTGGGAAATTTTGCAAGAATTGACGCCGACAGTAATTGTACGAGGGAATTGGGATGACCTAGTTGTGCGTGGTGCTCGTGGGATGATGGATATGGAACGTCCTTCCCACATTTACTTTGCACGGTTAGCCCAGTATGTTGCAGAACATGCCCCTGACGGAATGGTTGATAAAATTGCAAGTTGGCCGATGCACGTGACGAAACGCGTGGGCCCGCTTAATTTTGGTATTTCCCATAATTTACCTTGGCTTAATATGGGCCAAGACCTTTTTCCCACGCAAGCTAGTGAAAACTTTGATAAGCTGTTTAATGTCGCTGGTGAGCCAGTTGATATTGCCATTTATGCTCATGTCCATCATGATCTTTTGCGGTATGGGAGTGATGAACGCATGGTTTTAAATCCCGGAGCAATCGGCGAGCCATTCAATCACTGGCAACCTCTCCAGCGTGATTTGCGGGCTCATTATCTAATTTTGGAAGTAGACGATATTGGTTTAGCTGAAACTAGCTTCCGTCATATTGGATATAGTCGCGATCAGGAAAAACAAATTGCCGATAAGAGTGATTTGCCATACCGTGACCTTTACAAGAAGATGATGGTGACGGGGCGGGCTTATACCCATGATGATGAACTTTTAACTAAATATAATAATCAATATAATTATGCTGACGAATACCGTAAATACGCGAAAAAACTAAATGGTTAAGAAAAGTCAAAAAGTAATGAAAAATCCTTGTATTTTTTGTAAGTATCAGCGATAATATTAAAACGAAAAGAGTTCGCAGATGTTTTAATTTTAAATAGTAATTGTATAGTAGATAAAGTTTTTAATATAAAAGGAGAACTACTTAATGGCAAAAAAGTCAAAGATTGCTAAATTACATCACCAAGAAGCTTTAGTAAAGAAATACGCTGAAAAGCGCAAAGAATTAAAGGCGAAGGGCGACTACATCGGTTTATCCAAACTTCCTCGTAACTCTAGTGCGGTTCGTCTTCACAACCGTGACCGTTACGATGGCCGACCACATGCTTACATGCGTAAGTTTGGAATGTCACGGATTAAGTTCCGTGAACTAGCACACAAGGGTCAAATCCCTGGTGTTCGTAAGGCTAGTTGGTAAGTTAAATCTTATTTTTATAAGGAGTTGTCGAGAAATATTCTTCTCGATAGCTCCTTTTTTGAATAATGGATGAAAATTAGGACTAATAATAGCTTAATTACACTTTGCTCAAACTGGCGAGCGGGTAAATTTTTCGATAATCTTCTAAAAAAATTGACATTTTAGCTTCGTTCGCGATCAATAACTGCTATACTAAGAATAGCAGACGAGTAAAGTCGGGCGGTGGAAATCTAATGAACGAAAAAGTAGTTTTTGATCAACTAAGTAAAGATGTAGCTGATCAAGTACGTGTAAGGCAAACATATAAATACTTTAATGGGACTGATCGTTCTAAAGGCCTTTATGATGAAGCGATTAGAATGGGGGAGGATGTCCTTCAAGAGCATAAAGAGGGATATAATGAACCACAAGCAATGGTTGACCTTGTTGATCAAGCAATTTATAATTCGCGAAAAGCACTAAATGGTCAGCAAACGGATAAGCATTCGTTGAAGATGCAGTTATCACGAGCAGGTCAGTTCTTACGGAGCCAGGAGTTTACTGGTTTACCTATTAAGACACAACAATACTGGGAACACGAGATTGCAGCAGCCCATAATATTGAAGTGGCTTCAAATACTGATCAAGCTTTAGCCAATAAGACAGCTATTAAGGTGGCAACAATGTTTGATACAATGGAACAGATGCGGCCACAATTAATGAAAGAGGCTGAAAAAGAGCGGCAAAAGCGGGAAGCAATTCTCGCCAAGCAAAAAGCATTCGCTGAAAAAGCTGCCAAAGAAGATCGAAAAGCAGAAAAGAAACCGAAGAAAAAATCTGGTGGTCATCGCGGTTTCTGGTCATTTCTTGGCTTTCATAAAAAGAAAAAGTAATTATAATGAAGAGGTTGAGAAAAACATGGTTTTTATTTCAACCTCTATTTTATTTTTAAGGGAACAACAACATGAAAAATAACTATAAAAGTGTTTTTGACATTATTGGACCAGTAATGATTGGTCCTTCTAGTTCGCATACTGCAGGGGCGGTCAAGATTGGTCGAGTCGCAAATAAGCTTTTTGGCATGGTTCCACCTAAAGTAACCGTTCACTATTATGGATCTTTTGCCCAGACGCATCGTGGCCATGGCACAGACTATGCAATTGCGGCGGGATTGCTAGGATTTTCGCCAGATGATTCGCGAGTTCCGTCGGCGCCAATGATTGCTCGCCAAAGAGGAATAGATCTTCGCTTTGTTGAAGAAGAGGGTGAAAGCCCGATTCACCATCCTAACACAGCCATTCTTCAAATGACTGGTGACAAGACGAGGTTAACGGTTGCCGGTTGTTCGATTGGTGGCGGGATAATTGAAATTAGGGCTATTAGCCTTGATGGTGTAGATATTTTACCAGCGGGTCCCTTACCAATTGTTATCTTTCGCGATTATAGTAAACAGATGGCCAATGCACTGGCGATCAATACTGATTTGGAAGAAAAAGCACCATTTACCCGGCGGCAAGTATTACGGGCAGATGATTGTGATATCTATGTTTACGATATTAAGAAACCGATGCAGCCAGCGACGATTGCTTATTTTGAAAAGAAGTACCCGGCTGCAATTTGTCTTTAGGAGAAAGAGCGATGTATCAAAGTGTTAAAGATTTAGTGCGAACTGCAGAAATTCAGCAAAAAGCATTGTCCGAACTAGTGATTGAGGCAGAATGTCATGAATCCGGTAGCAATCGAAAAGAAGTCTGGCAACGGATGCGATCAAACTTACTGACGATGCGAGCCGCAATTAAACAAGGTGAAAATGAGCTGGGAGTTCGGTCAAAAACTGGTCTAACTGGAGGCGAAGCGATTAAGCTGAAAAAATATCGCGCAGAAAGAAAGACCCTCTCTGGTGATGTTATGATGGCTGCCGTGGAAAATGCGATCGCAACTAACGAGGTTAACGCAGCAATGGGAGTCATCTGTGCAACCCCGACTGCCGGTTCATCCGGGACTCTTCCTGGCGCTCTTTTTATGTTAGAACAACGATTAGGCCTTAGTGAAGATCAGATGATTCGCTTCTTATTTACTGCTGGTGGATTGGGCTTAATTATTGCCAATCATGCGGGAATTGCTGGTGCGACAGGTGGCTGTCAAGAAGAAGTTGGTTCAGCATCAGCAATGGCTGCCGCGGCGGCTGTTGAAGTAGCAGGTGGTACTCCGGAACAAAGTAGTCAAGCTTTGGCAATTGCTCTTAGTAACTTGTTAGGCTTGGTATGTGACCCGATTGCCGGTTTGGTAGAAATCCCTTGCGTTAAACGAAATGCGATTGGGGCCGGAAACGCATTGATTGCGGCGGATATGGCACTCGCTGGTTGTACGAGTATGATCCCGGCCGATGAATGTATTTCTGCGCTTGATAAAGTTGGCCGGTCAATGCCAGTTGAATTACGGGAAACGGGTCTCGGTGG
The DNA here is from genome assembly GCF_003072625.1 of Limosilactobacillus reuteri. NCBI lineage: Bacteria > Bacillati > Bacillota > Bacilli > Lactobacillales > Lactobacillaceae > Limosilactobacillus > Limosilactobacillus reuteri. Next base: position 1,168,401 of record NZ_CP027805.1, on the reverse strand, counting down.
ACTAGCTGGAACCCCAACTGGACAGGCGATTAAGGCGAAAATCTTCGGCAAGGAAATTTAATCTTTTTAGAATTATTCTAAAATTACTTGCAAATTAGCATAAAAAGGTTATACTAAGAGCTGTAGTTAAGAATAATTCTAATTTAAGGAGAGGATATACATGAACTTTGTAGGACATGAAATTGAAGATTTTAAGGTAAATGCTTATCATGATGGTGAGACAACCGAAGTATCCAAGAGGGATGTTTTAGGTAAGTGGAGTATTTTCTTCTTCTACCCAGCTGACTTTTCATTTGTTTGTCCAACTGAATTGGAAGCTTTGCAAGATAAGTACGAAGACTTCAAGAAAGCAAATGCCGAAATTTACTCTGTTTCTGAGGATACCGAATTTGTCCACAAGGCATGGGCTCAGGCTTCTGACAAGATTGGTAAGATCAAATATCCAATGCTTGCTGACCCAGCTGGTAAGTTAGCCCGGATGTTCGATGTTCTTGACGAAGACGCTGGTCAAGCATACCGGGGAGTCTTCATCGTTGATCCTGATGGTATTATCCAATCCTACACAATTAACAACATGGGAATTGGTCGGAGTGCTGATGAGATCTTACGGACACTCCAATCTGCCCAATTTGTTCGTGAACATGGTGACCGTGTCTGCCCAGCGAACTGGAAGCCAGGCCAAGATTCAATTAAGCCAAGTCTTGATCTAGTTGGTAAGCTTTAATTTGGTGAGCTAAATGGCAGAACAACATTTATATGATTTAATCATCGTTGGTGCTGGACCAGCGGGATTATCTGCTGGTTTATATGCTGGACGTGCAACCCTGGATACGTTGATTTTAGAAGGAGATACTGTCGGCGGTCAGGTAACAACGACCTCGGTAGTCTACAATTATCCAGCTGTCGAAAAAGTCGATGGTACCCAATTGATGAACCAGATGCAAAGTCAGGTAGCTAGCTTTGGGGTTGAAATTCAACATGATGCGATTGAAAAATTTGATCTTACTGGTGAAGTTAAGACATTGATTGGCAAGAGTGGTCAAAAATATACTGCCCGAAGCGTAATTATTGCGACTGGTGCTAATCCTAAAAAAGTTGGTTTTCCCGGTGAAAATGAATTTCGTGGACGTGGAATTGCTTATTGCTCAACTTGTGATGGCGAACTTTTTACCGGCCTTCAAGTCTTTGTCGTTGGCGGCGGATATGCGGCCGCTGAAGAAGCTGACTATTTGAGCCGCTTTGCCAAGCACGTTACTGTTTTAGTTCGTGGTGATCATTTTGCATGTCCAGTATTGACGGCTAAGCGTGCTTTGGATAATCCTAAAGTCAATGTGGAATACAATACTGAGGTAAAGGAAGTTAGTGGGGATGATTACCTTACTACTGCTACCTTGGTTAATAATAAGACTGGCGAAGAGACAGTTTACCATGTCGATGATGGTGACCAGACATTTGGGATGTTCATTTATATTGGTACGCAACCCGCAACGAAAGCATTAGCTAATATCCTTGATTTGGATGATCGGGGCTATATCATGACGGATGAAAATGGTAAGACAAACATCGATGGCGTTTACGCTGCTGGGGATGTTATCCATAAAAATCTTCGTCAGATCGTGACAGCTGCATCCGATGGGGCGGTTGCTTCTACTGCTGCAGAACGATACATTATTTTGCAAAAGGAAAAGCAAGGTATCCCCATTCATGCAGAAACTAATAAAAAGCCTGCTAAGACCGTGGGACAGACGAGCGAACTTAGTCAACAAGAAAACACCACGCCGCATGAAGGAAACTGGCTGCCAGCTGAGATTGACCAACAGTTACAACCAATCTTTGCCCGTTTGACTAAGGATATTAAACTTCAAGTGTTAACCAATGGGACAGAGCTTAGCAATCAGTTAGTTAGCTTTGTTGAAGAATTTGCTTCGATTGATAAGCACCTGCAGATGGAGACTAAACCGGCACCAGCGGACGTAAAGTACTTACCACAATTACGCTTGCTTGATGCGGATGGTAATGATACTGACTTACATTATGCGGGGATTCCAACTGGTCACGAATTAAATTCCTTAGTTCTAGGTGTCTACAACGTTGCTGGTCCTGGACAAACAATTGCACCAGAAATGGTAGAACGAATTAAGAAACTTGCGCCGACTAAGATTCGGATTGGCGTTTCCTTAACTTGTCATTTCTGTCCTGATGTTGTTGCGGCTTGTCAACGGATGGCTTCTCTGAATACGGGAATTACTGCCACGATGATTGATCTGCAACATTTCCCAGAATTACGAAAAGAAAAGAAGATTATGAGTGTTCCAGCGACGATGATTGATGATGACCCAGTTATTTTTGGAAGTCAATCATTGGAAGAACTAGTTACGGCAGTTGAAAAACATCATCAAAATTAAGATAAACGAGGATTTGAAGAAGTGTAAACTCTTTAATCCTCGCTTTTTATTTGCATAGAGAAGAGGGCCTTCATATCAATTGATAAATACAAGCCAGCCAATGATTACTGGTAAATACTTAAACTTTTTATTAATGACAATCGAAATCAAAATTTAACATTTCTGAAACAATGGGATAGAAAACTTCATTTATCAGTATTAAGAGTCAGTAAAATTTGCAAAAAGGCCTAAAAACGGCAAAAAACATCAACTTATGTATTGAAATTTATCTAAATCCTGTTATTCTATAAGTGTGGATAAGTTATAAAATTTATCACATGGTAATTATTATAACAATGCAGAGTGCAAGGGTTTATTGCAATGACTTAACGCTTATGCAATGCTTGCTTAATTACTTACAGTAATACTCGATGCATTGTCTAAAAAAACTGTCTTACAATAGTGGTGTTGTAAGGCAGTTTTTTTGTATGCTAATTTTAAATCATTTATCAGCTTGTAATTGTAATTGGATTGTTTTATTATGTTTGTAAATTGATGCTTAAGCCACATCTATCAACCATCAATCAATAGAAATTGCTTGTAAAATTTTTACTATATTTTTCCCTATTGATTAATAGTTAACCTTTTTTATTAAAGAGTTGATCAGTAAAAATTTACTGGTTGATTTTAGGAGGAGTTTATATTGACTGCAAAGAATAATCAGGTTGAACGGTTGACAAAGAATATGCTGATAACGCAGCGCTTTGCCTTATGAAAGCTTAGTGTTGGGGTAGTATCGGTTTTATTGGGAACAAGTATTGCTCTTGGCCTTAATGGTGAGACTGCCCAAGCTGATACAAGTGCTAATCGAATAATGCCCTAGCCGGCTGCTGTTCAAACAACACTACCAGCTGTTGTTTCCACAAATGAGAGCCAATCAAATATCAATACAACGACATCAACTAGTAAGGAGCTAACACCAACAACACCGGTTGATGAAACAGCTTATACGGTAACAAATGTTAAAGCAGCGTCTGAACAGGGAAACGGGACTGATCACATTGGCCGGACTAATCTGGCCTTTGATCTTGACCTTGACATTGCTAACCATGAGATTAAATCGGGAAATTACATTAATGTTTCTATGGGAATTCCATATCAGCTGACGGCTAATGATCAGCAGCACATCTTGTCCTATGGGGGTGGGGCAAGTCAAACAATACCAATTAACATTAACTATCAAGCTACTAGTGGGGAAAGCTATTCAACGGTAATTGGTTACATGCGGCCGGTTGCTGCTAATAATCGGTCATATGCCATTAGCAGCCCGAACTCACAAGTTGTTCAGGATCTGCAAGATGTAACCTGGGAAGCATCACAAAATAATAATACCCTTGGTAGCAACGGTAATGGCGGGTCCAACGATTCCTACCAGATCGTCTTTAATGATGAGTTAGAAAATATTAAGACTAAGTACGGTAAGAATAACCTTTCTTTGGCACGCTTGCATTTTAACTTGACGTGGCACAATATTACTGGTTTTAACCTGGATGAGGCACCGTTAGATACTCGCTATTTCCATCTTTATTCCAGTACAGCAACGGCACCAACAATGCTCGTTCCACAAAACGACATTCAAATTGGCAATCGCCGGTTAACTAGTGGTTTTAAGATTCCAGTTGAGGATCAGGTAAGGCCTGCTGATAACTTTAATCAAACTATTATCCCACAAAGCAGCAGTGAGTATGCTGTTCACACTTGGTACTATAATCAACAAACCAAGACATGGAGTATCGGTGATGAAGCTGTTCGTTATCCTGATCATGAAGAAACAGTTGCCCTTGCTGCTCAGAGTGAAAGCGGGGTTAAATTAGGAAAGCATTTTACGATTACCGTTACTAAACCTGCTGACAATGATTAGGTTGATTACCAGTTCATCAGTGCCACAGGGGTCAAAAATGTGCTTGAAAAGAGTATCGTTTCCCACTATAAAGACTATGATCTGGACCCCGTTCTTGATGCCTCTAATACCTATGTTACCCGCAAAATGATCTCCACAACGGCTCCAGCGATTACAGTTAAAAGTACAGATTCGAGCGATGGATTGACGAGAACCTACGATGTAACAGTTGCAAGTGATTATATAGGTTTTAGGAAAGATACTGGCATTGGCCTAATTAACTGGCGACCTAAAAATTTAAGCGGAGTATTACCGCCAGCTAACATTAAGGATCCCAATGCAGATCAAATCTTTATCAAGGGTTACTATCAAGGGGTGGCTTTAAAAGATACCGCTTTACAAAATTACCTTGAGCAGCATCCATGGAAGTTGACTGTTACTAACGAGCAGGGACAAGAACTAGTCAATCAAGAAGCGGGCTACTACCTCCAATCATATGTTTATCGGAATGATACTACTAGGGACTGTCTGAAAACTAAAAATTCAGGTATAATCTGATGAAAAACGAATCGAGGCATTCCGATGACAACACCTAAACGATACGAACTGGAAGATGCTCAGTGGGACCGAATCAAAGGATACTTCCCGCCATACCGGACTGGCCGTCCATCAAGCCTAGACAACCGTACCGCCCTCAACGCTATCCTCTGGCTCATGCGCAGCGGGGCTCCTTGGCGTGATCTACCTGAACGCTATGGCTCTTGGAAAACGGTGTATAGTCGCTTCCGAGCCTGGGTAAGTTCAAACTTGTTCGAACAGGTTTTTCTCAAATTGATTGACGATCCCGACATGGAAAACTTGAGCTTAGATTCAACGATCGTTCGAGCGCATCAAAAGGCCACTGGGGCAAAAAAAACGCCGAATGTATGGTCGAAAATCAAGCTATTGGACTAAGTCGAGGTGGCCGAACGACCAAGATTCACGCACTCGTTGACGGATTAGGGAATCCCTTGGGTTTTCGCCTAACAGGTGGTCAAGTACATGATAGCCAAGTTGCCAGTGAGTTGCTGGAAGGCTTCGATATTTCTCAATCAAATATTATCGCGGATAAAGCCTATGGCACCGCGAAACTTCGCCAGTATATTAAAGATAAAGCAGCCGTCTATACCATTCCGCCAAAGGAAAATACCAAAGACAAGTGGACCTGTGATTACCACGTTTATTGTGAGCGCCATTTGATTGAGAACTTCTTCAATCAGTTGAAGAACTTTCGTAGGATTGCAACGCGTTATGATAAGCTCGCTCATGTTTATCTGGCTACGGTTTACATTGCCTCAATTTGCATCTTACTTAAGTAGTTTTCAGACGGACCCTAGTAACAGTGGGATTTTAACTGGAAAAGTAAATAATGTTGAAAACCAGCAAGTTAAAGAAACGATCCACTATCTCTACAAAGACACTGGCAAGGAAGCAGTGCCAACTTATACAACTAAGTTAGGCTTTGCCCGGATTAATGATGACGGTCAATGGCTTGCCTGGACACCGGCTAATGATACATTTGCGGCCGTGGATGTTCCGGTAATTGCTGGTTACCACGCGGTCGATGAAGGTGGCAATCCGGTTAAAGCAATTGCTGCAATAACTGTTAACCATGATTCACCAGATGTTGATATCACTGTTTATTATGTGGCCGACCCACAAGTACTTACCTATACCGTCATTGATAAAGATACTCAAAAAGTCTTAGAAAATCAGGTCCCATTAGCGAACGGATTAAGTGATGAACCATTGCCAACTGATACTGCAGCTAAGTATCAACAGGTAATTCAAGGGTATCAAGATAAAGGCTATTACCTGGTTTCTGCCGATAAGTTACCTGCTGCTTTTGATGACAATCCGAGTGTTAACCAAAACGTAACAATCTATGTCGCTAAACGAAATCAACTGCATAGCGAAGAACGCACCATTACGCGGACAATTACGTACTATGACAAAGATACCGGAAAACAGCTTGATATTTCGCCAGTTAAGCAAGCGGTTAAGTTCACCCAGCAAGCGGTAATTAGTGGTCAGGATGGTTCCCTTCTTGGTTACAACCTTGATGGTAAACAGAATAGTCATGGCAACTATTTGATTGAAGAAACTAACGGTGATAAGGCCTGGACTCCCGCTACTGGTGAATGGGCAGCGTCGACTAATCCGATTTTGACAGAAAAAGGTTATGAACTCGCTGAAGACGCAAATGGTCAAGCTTACCCACTTGTTGCAGAAGGCCATCCAACTGCTTTGTCTGGGGATGAAGAAGTAAAAGTCTTTTATTCAGAAAAAGTAATTGTCACTAACGAAGAATTACCGGTCAAGCGGACAGTTAATTATGTTTATGCGAATGGACCACGAAAAGGTGAAGTCGCTGCTCCAAGTGTGCATCAACAAGTTACGTTTACCCGCCCTAAGAAGGTTAATTAAGTAACTGGTGAAACAAAAGTAGGTGAATGGACTACTAAGGACAATCAATTCGCTGCTGTTAATTCACCGGCAATCGACTACTACACACCGAGTCAAGTAACGGTCGCAGTCATGCAAGCTAAACCGGACGATCCCGATATTACGGTCACGGTAGAATATAAGACCGCTCCTAATGCAGTTACTTATACTATTATTGATGATACCGATGATAAGCCACTAGTTGATCACCAATCTTTAACAAGTGGCTTTGCAGATGAATCAATACCGGCAAGTGCAACCGCTACTTATCAGGGAGCGATTGATCATTATCGGCAATTGGGTTACACGGTTGTGAGTGAAGATAAGCTGCCAAGCAAATTTACCCATATTGACCAAAATGTAGTTGTTCATATCTTGATGAAGAATAGCTTACAGGTGGAACATCAAACAACCACGCGGACGATTACCTACTATGACCGCGCCACGGATAAACAGATAATGATTGAGGGCATTACTGAACCGGTCATCCAACAGGCTGCCTTTGCCCGGCAAGCAATTGTGGCCGGCCCTCACCACCAAATTATTGGTTATACGCTGAACCAACAACGTGATCAGAATGGCAATTACCTGGTTGAAGTTCCACTCGCTAATGCTGATCAAGCATGGAAGCTAGAAAGGGGCGGTTGGCCAGCATCGCCAAATCCAGACCTGCAAAAGTATGGGTATGCGGCTCCGGAAGATACAAAAGGCAATCCGTATCCAGTTGTGGCAGATGGTCACCCAACTGCATTAGTGCCAAGTGAAAGTGTCAAAGTATATTATCAACCGCGGATGACATCAAAAGAAGAACAGGTGCAATCATTACGGACCATTCATTATGTATATGCAAATGGTCCACGAACAGGTGAAACTGCTGCTCCCGATGTTCAACAAGTAGTAACTTTTGCTCGTTTATTAACGACAAATGAGGTTACGAAAGAAGTTAACCGGGGCGAGTGGCAAGTCTTGCAGTCGGAAACGATTAAGGATAGTCAATCAGTAATTGAAAGTGATCCAACGAGTTTTGCGGCGGTAGCTTCACCATCAATTAAGGACTATACTCCAGATCAAACAGTAGTTGCTAATGAGCTTGCTAGCCAAGGCGAACAGCCGATTGAAGTGACGGTAAATTATACAACCGAGCCTCATGAAATTACTTATTCCGTAATTGATGATGCAACAGGGCTAACCTTTATTGCTCATGCGCGATTAGGATCAGGCTATGCTGACGAACAATTACCACTTGCAATGCGTGAAGACTATCAAAATGTCAGGGCACATTATGAGCAACTCGGCTACAAACTGGTGAGCCAGGAAACATTGCCAGCTACATTTGCTGACCATGACTTAAATGTAATTATTCACTTAACTCATGGAACAGAAAAGGTCACTGAGCAACGAATAATTAATGAAGATATTCGCTATGAGTTTGTTGAGGGCGGAATCGCAGCTCCTTCATACCAAGCAGCCCCTAAGCTGGAATTTCCAACTTAGGAGCTGCTTCTTTTTTGTCTTACAGGTTCTCATCTGTATTAAAGTTTAATTCACAATAATCAGTCATCTTGGTAATCAATTCAAGACTTAACTTCTTATAAGCATTTAAAGTATCGGTCACATAGTCGTCACTTTGCCGCGTTAAGAAGGTTGCTCGTGCTTCACCTTTAAGGTTCGGGAGGCGACGATCAGTTTCCGCAATCATCTTAATGGCCGCGGCGTTTCGTTCTTTTTGTACGTCCCGTAATAAAGGAAGAAAGTCGTGCAGGTGGCTGTCAACTAACACGCTAGCATGCTTGAAAATCCAGTAAGCGGAGTTGAGTTGGGCTGGCAACTTTCCACGCTTGTAAGGGGCTGGCGTATCGGTAATGCCGTTGAAGAATGGCACATAGGTACTTTCGGCAGCAACACCCATTGCTAACCAGTGAATATTGGCACCAGGCCGGTTCATCTGTAAAATATGTGACTCTTGGGTCTTAGCTAAACTAATTGGCCGGTACTTGTGGGCGTATTCACCGTGACCAAGGGGATCGAATTCGGTTCCCTCATAGTGATTACTGAGATAGTTCTGGGCATCAAAAATCGATAACTTATGGTCCGGCTTCATGATAAATGGCAATTCAGTGGATTCTGGTGTCTCGTCCGTTGCTTGCCGGGGGCTAAACATTTGGTGACCAGCCCATACCCGCGGTTCAGAGTAGATTGCGTCTGACCGATCAGCCGTCCCAAAGATCTTCCGGAAGTTAAAAGTCGATGGATCTGGGTTCAAGTCATGTTTTTCAACGAATTCTTGAATCCCCGGATGGGACATGAAGTTGGCAGAATCATTAAAGTCAATCTCTTGAATTGCCAGTTGGTTTGCCACCACCGCGTATGAATCATCCGGAATCCGTTGCGCAACCCAGTAGTGACCTGCACCGGTTTCAAAGTACCAAGCCTCGTCATTATCGGCGAAGAGTACTCCATTAGTTTCGCCAGTTCCGTACTTCGCAATCAAGTTACCAAGGCGTTGAACCCCTTCACGAGCAGTTTTGACATATGGTAGCACCACGGTGATCATTGCTTCTTCGTTTAGCCCATTTTCAACCAGCGGATCATAGCCTAAAACAAGAGCATTTGAATAAGCACTTTCGGTTGCACTCATTGCGACATCGTATTCATTAATCCCGTCTTCTTCAAATAAACCATCTTTATCTGTCCATTCGGGAGTAGCTGTGTATCGAGCGCTTTCTTCTGGCAAGTCAAGCTCTAAACGGGTATCCTTAGAGATGAAGTGCTTGGGCATTTCGCCACGCTGGTGAACAACCATGTGCTTGGGCCAGGCAGCCTTAGCATCTTCATTTCGACCGATCATGATCGTGCCGTCGATACTAGCATCCTTTCCGATTAATATACTTGTACATGCAGTTAATTTATTCCCCATAGATAATAAATTCTCCTTTTGTGTAATATATTAATTGTACCGCGAACCGTGATTTAAGTCGATTTAGTTGGAATATTTTAATTTCAAGTTAAGGAGTATATAATATTGCTGTATAAAATAGGAAGGGAGAGGATAATATGCAACAATTATCACTGTTAATTGTTATATTAGCGACGTTAATTATTCCTATTATTATGGCACGGTTTAAGGTTTCCTCGATTCCAACGGCGATTGCGGAAATCTTAACTGGTATTATTCTCGGAAAAAGTTTTTTTAATATCGTTAACCCCAATTGGACGTTGAATTTCTTGTCGTCGTTGGGGGTTATTATGTTAATGTTTTTGTCGGGGATGGAGATTAATTTTGATCTTTTTCGTAAAACCCCCGGGAAAAAACGTGATGGTAAATCGCCAGTAATTATGGCTTCACAAGCGTTTGGCCTTATTGTTGTTTCTTCATTTGTGATTGCTTTAATTATTAGCCGTTTGCACTTATTTAGCGATGTTTTGTTAGCGACAATTATTTTTTCAACCGTCGCCCTCGGAGTTGTTATCGCGACGTTAAAGGAAAAGGATATTTTACAAAAGCCAGTGGGGCAGACCCTCTTATTGACGGCGGTATTAGGGGAAGTGATCCCGATGCTTGCATTGACCTTCTATGCATCCATTAATGGGGGCAATGCCAAACGCTTGGGCTTAATTGTCTTTCTTTTCTTGGCAGCCTTTTTCCTCTTGCGGCGTTTTAAGCAACCGTTTATTTGGTTTAATAAAATTTCCAAATCAACCACTCAACTTGATATTCGGTTAGCTTTCTTCTTGATCTTCGCCTTAGTAACAATCGCCGAGACGGTGGGAGCGGAAAATATCCTGGGAGCCTTCCTCGCCGGGATGGTCATGAAACTGCTTGAACCAAGTGAAGCCACTGAAGACCGATTAAACTCAATTGGTTATGGTTTCTTGATCCCGTTTTTCTTTATCATGACGGGTGACCGCCTTGACTTGAAGAATTTATTTGCTAACCGCCAAGCACTCGCCCTGATTCCGATTTTGGTCATCGGCTTTTTACTTGCTAAATTGCCAACCATGTTCATTTATCGGCGCCGTTTTAAGCCTCGCAATTCATTTGGCGGCAGCTTTTTAGTAGCGACAACGATTACCTTAGTATTGCCAACCTTGCAAGTTGCGCGGAATTTGCATGCAATTACTAGTGCGCAATCCGATGCCTTTACATTGGCCGCCGTAATTGTCTGTATCATTGCGCCAATCGTCTTCAATTCAATGTATAAGCTTGAAAAATCTGATTTGATCAAGCAAAAGGTTAATTTTATCGGAACCAATACCTTAACTGTTCCGATTTCCCAACAACTATATAAAAACTGGTATGACGTGCGGATGGTTACGGACAATGAAAATAACTTCAAGACCTATAATAGTCAGGTAAAACATTTAGAATATCTGCCGAAGCTTGACGCGGAGGCCCTGGAGCAGGGAGGATACTTTGACTGTGATATTGTTGTTGTTGGGTTCTTAAATGATCATAAGTCAGCGCGGTTAGCTCAGATCGCCAAAGAGCATGGGGTAAAACGGGTTATTGCCAGCCAAAACAATCCGCGGCTGGATCCCAAAGATATTAATGCGCTTCGGGAAAAAGGGATTGAGATCTTTAATAGTTTCAATGTTCAAAGCAGTGTCCTGCGTGCCTTAATTGAATCACCATTGATCTTGCGGATGTTGACCGATACTGAAGCTGGCCTATACGAAGCAACCGTCCTTAATTCACGTTATACTGGACGTGAACTGCATACATTGCCATTTGTTAATGACATTACGATTAGTCGGATTTTCCGGAAGCGCAAGCCAATCGATCCGCATGGTGATACGATTATCGAGTATGGTGATCATATCCTCTTTACTGGGGATCGGAAAGCAGCCGAAGAGGTTCGTGAAGCCTTGCGCGGCATTAATTAAAATATTTTTTTGTTAATGCAATTGCCGTAAAAGCGCTATTATGGTAAGATTTTAAATGAATTTAGAAGGAGGCACGGATTATGCCATTAGTTCATATTGACTTAATTGAAGGCCGGACCGATGAGCAGTTAAAGGCTCTCGTAAAGGATGTTACAGCAGCAATTTCAAAGAATGCCAACGTTCCTGCTGAACGGGTGCATATCGTGTTGAATGAGATGCGCAAAGACCGCTATAGTGTAGCTGGTAAGATGGTCAGCGACAAGTAACAACAAGAGAGTCATCGGGGAGGCAGTTCAGTCTTTGCACGGTGGCTTTTTTGTATGATCTAAAATCCATCAAGTTTCTTCCTACTATATAGGTAGAAACTGCTCGCAATTAGCAGCGAAAGGATGAATATAATTGAGTGAACAACAATATATCATGGCGATTGATCAAGGAACGACGAGCTCACGGGCGATTATTTTTGACCATGACGGAAATAAAGTTGCGATCAGTCAACAGGAATTTCCCCAATACTTCCCGCAACCAGGGTGGGTTGAACATGATCCTCTAGAGATTTGGGATAGCGTTCAGTCGGTGATTTCAAACGTAATGATTAAGTCCCAGATCAAACCCTATAAGATTGCGGCGATTGGGATTACTAACCAACGGGAAACGACGGTTATTTGGGATCGCCATACCGGGAAGCCGATTTATAACGCAATTGTCTGGCAATCGAAGCAAACGAGCGATATTGCTGAACAATTGATTAAAGATGGTTATAAGGATATGATCCACAAGAAGACCGGCTTAGTGATTGATTCATATTTTGCGGCCACTAAGATCAAGTGGATTCTTGACCATGTCCCTGGTGCCCGGGAAAAAGCGGCGAAGGGCGACTTGATGTTCGGGACCATCGATACCTGGCTACTATGGAATTTATCAGGACGGCGGGTCCACGCAACGGATGTGACTAACGCTAGCCGGACGATGCTTTTTAATATCCATACCCTCGAGTGGGATCAAGATATCCTTGACTTGCTTGAGATTCCGCAGTCGCTTCTGCCAGAAGTAAAGCCGAGTTCAGCCATTTACGGTTATACGGGTGATTACCACTTCTATGGTGTCCAGATTCCAATTGCTGGGATTGCGGGTGACCAACAAGCAGCCCTCTTTGGTCAAGCAGCCTATGATAAAGGTTCAATCAAGAACACTTATGGGACCGGAGCCTTCATCGTCATGAATACGGGACTAAAACCCACGCTTTCGGATAACGGCTTGTTGACGACGATTGCGTACGGCCTGGACGGACAAACCCATTACGCGCTTGAAGGAAGTATCTTTGTGGCCGGTTCTGCCGTTCAATGGTTGCGAGATGGCCTCAAGATGTTTAAGAAGGCCAGTGAGTCCGAACAAATGGCTGTCGATGCCAAGACAACTGGCGGCGTTTATGTCGTTCCCGCCTTTACAGGGTTGGGCGCACCGTACTGGGATCAAGAAGTGCGGGGCGCAATGTTTGGCCTTACCCGTGGAACTGAACGGGGACATATCATCCGTGCAACCTTGGAAGCCATTGCCTACCAGACCAAAGATGTTGTCGATACGATGGTCAAGGACACCCAATTACCACTAACAGCACTAACGGTTAATGGGGGAGCATCACGGAACAGCTTCATGATGCAGTTCCAGGCCGATATCTTACAAACGCCAATCAAGCGGGCAGCGATGGAAGAAACAACCGCCCTGGGAGCAGCCTTCCTCGCTGGCTTGGCCGTTGATTTCTGGGAAGACCAGGATGAGTTACGGAAGCTATCGCGGATTGGCGACCAGTTTGATCCACAAATGGATCCGCAAGAGGCAGCTGACTTGTATCGGGGATGGCAACGTGCCATTGCAGCTGCGCAGTTTTATGGCAAAGATTAACTAAAAACACCGCTCACCATTCAACAAACTAATGTAAAAGGAAAATGAGAGAAATGAAAATAAAAACACCGGTTCAGATGACTGATGATTTGGCGCACTTTATTAAGGAAACCCGGGAATACACGGCTTTCCCTCATGAATCACTCTATGTTGATTTGTTAGAACAGTGGAAAGTTTTAAGCCGTTACCAGTTAGCATACGCTGATAAGGAAAGCAAACGCCTCTACAATGCGTACTGGAACTCCATGTCGCACTGGTATAAGATTTTTGACAAAGAGCGAGAGCATTTATTAGAACCAACTGCCTTGCCAAGTGAGGACTTAATGGACTTCTACTCGGGATTGATTGAGGATCTCATGGATCACGTCCTTAGTTTAGTCCCACCATCGCCCCATTCAACGATTATTAAACTAACTGACTTCCGGGTCTTATTGAGTAATGAGTTGCAAAAAATTACCCAACTTGACCTCGAGATTCAAGGTCCGATTGACTTTGCGATGATCATGGATTATTGGAAGATGTTGGGTGAAAGTTTTGATCGGGAAAAGATCAAGTAAGTGAATAAAAAACAGGCCTGGAGCAATCCAGACCTGTTTTTTTAGTTAATCCAATCTTTTAAATACTCAATCAACACCCTCGCATCCTCTTTTGTTAATGCAAAAGTATTATCATGGCTGATATTATCAAAATCAATATTTGACACCAGCATTTGCAGCTCAGATTCGTCAGCGTTTTGATAAATGCTAAGCTCATTAATACACTCATCATCGCGATCTTCGCCATCATACTTAATATGGAGCCACTTAGCTTGGTGGTCAATTTCATGTTTTTCCACATTCTCACCTCAAAACTCTCCTTTCATTTTAGCACGAAGCTGGTGGGCACGGGTAATTACTCCGCGCCGCCACTGCGAAACGGCTGCCCGGCTGACCTGGTACTCATCCGCAATCTGCCGGTCACTCAAATGGTGGTTGAGTTTGGCGATCAAATACCGTTGTTGAACGCGGAGACAGTGGTGATAGAGGTAGTTAAGAAAGTCACTATTTTCTAGGTGAGCAAATGGGACGGTCGCTGTATGGTCAACCATTGTCTCGTCGTAGTCATGCTCATCTTCTTCGTTGTCTAGGGTGTAATTAAAGAGGAAACTTTCAAGTTGATGCCGCCGTAACCGGTCAAGTAAACGCCAGCGCATCCGTTGGTAAGCAAAACACATCAAGTCCCGTTCGTTTTCGACCTCATCTGTCTCCTGTAAGAAATCAGCGTAGGCCTGGGCAAAGATAATCGAAGCATCTTGGACAAAATCATCATAGTCGTCCCGGCGCGGTGAGATCCCGAGACTCTTTAATACTCCATGAACAATCGTGATCCGCTTATCGCTCATCAGAAAAGTTAGACCGTCAGAAATTTTTTTGTAATTCATTGTTGAGAACATCCTTTAAAAATATTCTCAAGAGCTCTTGAGTACCGTTAACTTATCAAAAAATCCGTTGTCTTGGCGAACGATAAAACAGGGCGAAAGTGTCCTAAAAAGACGTTGACAGGGTAGATTTATCCCAGTATCTTAATATTCAAGTTAAAAGTGAACCGTTTTACAACGAATTTGCACTTTTTTATGATTTGCTTGGAGGAGATAATTGTGGTTCGTAAAACAATTGATATGACCATGCTGGATAAATTAAAAATTGATGGGGAGGTAGCAAACTACTTGGTTCAGTGGGATAACACCTTACTGCTAACGGCTTACGATCAAAATCGAACGTTTGTCTTAACTGCCGATGGGGAACAGCTGCTTATTCGGGAACGGTTGAAAGATGTCCTTAGTCGCTTTGCACAGGCGAATCTAATTTATCCATAATTGGCGATTCATCCCCCTTAAAGCACGATAGTGCTTTTTCTTTTGCACTATTGTATATTTAGTATACGTTAAAGAATCGTGGTGATAACAATAGAATTAGACAGTAATCAGCACTCAGTATATCTACTAAATTACCATTTAGTAATGGTTGTTAAATACCGACGTAAAGTCATTAACGATGAAATATCTGAGTATCTAAAACATCGTTTTGTAGTAGTTGGTCAATCTTATGGTATCAATCTCCAAGAATGGAACCATGATATTGATCATGTTCATGTTTTGTTCCGTGCAACACCGCATACGGAAATGGCTAAGTTCCTGAACGCTTATAAATCATCAAGTTCTCGAATGGTCAAGAAACTATTTCCGCAGATTAAGCATCAATTGTGGAAATCAGCTTTTTGGACGCAGAGCTATTGCTTGATTAGTACTGGTGGTGCACCGTTAGAAGTAGTAAAGAAATACATTGAGAGTCAAGGGAGAAAGTAATGGTTCTTAAAGCCGTGAAAATGCGTATATATCCTAATTCCGGGCAATGCGACCGTTTAATGCAAACCTTCGGTTGCACTCGTTTTGTGTGGAATCAGATGCTTAATATGCAAATTGAACGGCGAAAGAATAATCCCGAAGCCAAGTTCGTTAATGCCTTCGGCATGAACAATCTGCTTAAACGACTCAAGGAAGAATATCCTTGGTTAAAGCAGGCCGAATCAACAGCTTTGCAAAGTGCAAATCGTAACTTAGCCGATGCCTTTCAGCGTTTTTTTAAAGGACAAAATAAGTTTCCGCACTTTAAGTCACGAAAGTATACGCAAAGCTATAACTCGAAATGTGTTAACCATAACATTAAGGTAATCGACGATCACCATATTAAATTGCCTAAATTAGGGATAGTTTACTTTCGATCAGGATGTTTGCCGCAAGGCAAAATCAAGAACGTTACGGTTCGTTTAACTGTTGCTAATCAATACTACATTACCGTTTTAGCTGAATGTGAAAACCAAACATTACCTAAGACTGGTAAGTACATTGGTGGTGATTTAGGCTTAAAATCATTACTTAATTTGTCTGACGGTTACAAAGAGCCGATTCACCATTTTGAAGATAAATATCGTAAAAAACTGCACCATTGGGAAAAATTATGCAGTCGACGCTACCTATTAGCTAAACGAGCCATTGCTTGGGATTACCATAATAAGGTCTTAGCTCCACGACAATTAGACGACTTCAAAAATTACCAAAAAGCTCGGGTCATGGTTGCTAAGTATCGTCAAAAAATCGCCAACCAACGGTTGGATCAGTTACAAAAGTTCACAACCAAGTTAGTTAAACAATATGACATCATTGTGCTAGAAAAACTTAACGTTAAAGGTATGCTGAAAAATCATAAACTAGCTCGGGCGATTACCAACGCTAGTTGGTCTAAGCTAGTTAGTATTTTGCAATACAAATGCGATTGGTATGGAAAGAAACTCATTCAGGTCAACCCATCATATACTAGTCAAATCTGTATTAACTGTGGGCAAAACAATCATCGGTTAGGTTTAGATAAATCAGAATGGCTAGATGTTCGTGAATGGGATTGTCCTAATTGTGGCTCTCATCTAGATCGTGATATCAACGCAGCAAAAGTAATTTTAAGTAAAGGATTAGCTATCCAATAATTAAGCTAATTAGGTTCGGGACGAACCTTGGTTAATATTCGTAACCTCTGCTCAAAAGTTCACTTAGAATCAGTAAAGTAAGTATGCGATGTTCCCAGAATCTCCCACTTCAAGCTTAAGCCGAAGGCTTAGCTAAGTGGGAGTAGTTCAAGAGTATGAAATGGAAGTCCACTTTGCTAAAGTCGGTTGTCAAACACGGGGGTATGTCGCCGGTCACTATCGCCTAGTGCCAACTTGTGGATCATCAAATGAACAGGTTATTTATTACATGGTTCATTTGATGGAGGATGCTAGTGCGTTAGAGAGTGATAAGAGGGTAGAAATGATTATGAATGGCCGAGCAGGAGACAAATACCATGTCCAAATTGCTACTTCTGAGCGCACTTTTCGACGAATTGTAAGTGCTGCTGATGAAGTTGCTAATGACCAGCTTTCCCTCTTTGAATACTGGATGCATCGCCTGGGGAAGGTGAAAAGGGAGCTCTTCGAACGAACCTACTTTGGTGATTATTGTGTTTATATGAAACTTCGTAAGTTGGCACTTGATCTCTTTATTCGAACAGTTTTACATATCCTGAACAAGGCTCATAAGAAGGTATATGGCGAAGAAACACCTGCTGAACTTGTTAAAGAAGTAAAACGGGTGATAAATAAATTCTGAGAGAAAAAACAGCACAAAAATGCACAATAATTAAACATTAGTCCATTAGCTTGTTATAATAGGTGGTGAAGAGGAGTAGCTTAAGTAATAGAATGGAGCGTTTTTATGACTGAAAAGAAAGATAAGTGTGGCGTGAAATACACACTAGATGTTTTAGAAGATCGATGGCAACCACGGATTATCTTTTGGTTAGGCTTTCGTCCATTTGCCATTGAGGAATTACATCAATTGCTACCAGATTTAACAGATGTTGCTCTTAAGGGAGAAATAACATCCTTGCAGAACTTGCGAATTGTTAATCCAGTTGTTGATGAAGAAAACAAGTATTCATTGACCGATGATGGTAATGACTTATGCAATATGGTCCTAACCATGAGCGTCTGGGGCCGGCAACAAATGGATGACTCTGCTAACCGAGTTTCCACGCAGATTGTTGAGCCGGAAAAAGATGCCAGTATGTCAGAGCTGATTAAATATAATGAGAAGCTTAATGAATATATTTAACGAACGGTGAGGAGGCTGAGAAAAAACTTTTGTTTTTTCAACAGCCTCGTTTTTTATACGAACCTTGTTACGATATCGTGGAAATCCTCGTAGGCTAGCTTCGCGTCGTAACTACAAGGATCGAGGCTAAGTCCGAACGATAATCAGCCCGTGCCGTGCTAATCACCGTTCTATCCTTAGCCAACCGCCTTGTCGAGGAAGTTAATTTCCACTCACCTTTTTTATTAGGCAAAACAACCAAATTTGAATTTGTAACTAAAATGAAATAAACAGGTGCTTAACGATCAGAGTTCGCGATTGGCCCGTTAAAAGGCTGATATAATCACAAGGAAAGCGAGAAGGAACTTGATGATTTGACGAAAGTGTGAAAAAGTTATGAAGTTCGTCCTTGACTATCGATGTTAGATTCTTAATAATGTATTATAATAATTATAAAATTTGATTGACTGACAACTGATATTAAAAAAGTTCGCAACTCGTTATTTACCATTGTTAGTGTAGGTTCCCAGTAATGTAACTTGTTGCACTAGTGGATTTTTTAATTACGGCGTCAGTCAAAAATGGGAGAAATTTTTATGTCAGACGAAAATAATCGACCCTTGAATAATAATGATGATGGTATGCAACGCCAGGACCATCATCACCATAGACATCATCGGCGGCACCGGGGATGGAAGATCTTCTGGTCAGTTGTTGGGGTATTAGTCCTCGTCGCCTTGTTCTTTGCGGGGATGGCATGGCACAACCTAAAATCAACGACTGATGATATGTATAGTAGCGCAGGTGCTACCAAATCGCGAGATGCGCAAAAGGTTCTTGACAAAAAGAAACCCGTTTCAATCCTCCTATTAGGAACTGATACTGGGGCGCTTGGTCGGGACTATAAGGGTCGGACGGATACGATCATGGTAATGACCTTAAATCCAAAAACGAAGACCACCACGATTGTTAGTCTTCCCCGGGATATGAAGGTTAACTTACCGGGTTATCCGCAATATTCACCAGCAAAGATCAATGCTGCCTATACCTATGGGGGAGTCAAGGAATCAATTAATACGATCCAAGACCACTTCAACATCCCAATTGACTACTATGTGTTAGTTAACATGGGTGGTTTGGAAAAGGCCATCAACCAAGTCGGTGGGGTTGATGTCAAGTCCCCATTGACGTTTGATTATGAAGGTTATCACTTTGAAAAGGGTGAGACCTACCATATGAACGGAAAAAAGGCCCTTCAATTCAGTCGGATGCGGTATGACGATCCAGACGGTGACTATGGTCGGCAACAACGGCAACGGTTAGTAATCACTGCTTTGCTTAAAAAGTCCATTTCATATAAGACGGTCCTTAACCGGTCATTCTTACGATCAGTATCTGATAACTCACAAACCGATTTGACCTTCAATGATATGATGCGGTTAGCGCAAAGTTATCGTGATACTAACGAAAACATCGTTCAAGACCATGCGCAAGGACGGGGGCAAAATGAAGATGGCCAAGCCTTTGAAGTAGTGCCAACGAGCGAGCAACAACGGATCACTAACTTATTACAAAATAGTTTAAAAAATTAATACATGAGGAGTAGAAGTCGTGAATAGTTCACAACAAACAGCAAATAATACAATTGATTTGCATCGGTTAATGATGCTCTGTCGTAAACATATTAAGATGTTAATCATCTGGACATTACTAGCCGGAATACTAGGGTATGTCGTGGCTCAGTTCGTCGTGGTACCAAAGTATACCGCAACGACAGAAATCTTGGTTAACCAAAAGCATGAAAATAACGATAATGGTCAAGCTTACAATAATCAGCAAGCCGATATCCAAATGATTAATACCTACAAGGATATCATTACTAACCAAGTGATTTTGAGTAAGGCAAGTAAGCAACTTAAGAATCCAGTTCGTGTTATCAAGCCTGCACAAAAAGCAGTTTACCGGACTAATGCGGATGGTACGCGGAAGTTGATTAAAGAAGCCCAACCGGCAGTCGTTGAACGTGGTGGCAAGAGCTATAATCTTTCAACTGATGAATTAAAGAAAGCCATTAGTGTTAAAACCCAACAAAATTCACAGGTCTTTTCCCTCCAAGTTAAGACGGATGATCCACAAGAATCAGCAGTAGTGGCTAATACAGTTACCAATGTCTTCAAGCAACAAATTAAGAAGATTATGAGTGTGAACAATGTAACAATCGTTTCATGGGCAAGTACGCCAGATGAACCATCATTCCCAAATAAGAAGTTATTCGCCTTAGCTGGAGCGATCCTAGGTTTGATCCTCAGTTTCTTATACATCCTGATCGGCGACTTAATGGATACCAGTGTGCACGGTGATGATTACCTAACTAATGAATTAGGCTTAACTAATCTGGGCCATGTGAACCACATTGAGATGAGCCGGGACTTTAAAGTTAATAATCAAGAAAGTCGGCGCCAAAATAACGGTAATCGACGGGTTTAAGGAGGAGAGAATATGTCATTATTTCATCGAACACAACAAAAATCAACAGATACCATGGATAATGGGGCCAAATTGATTACCGTTGCTCACCCAAAGAGCCCCATTTCTGAACAGTTCCGGACGATTCGGACCAATATTAATTTTATGGCGGTCGATAAACCAATTAAGACCTTAGCCATGACTTCCGCCAATGTAAGTGAAGGGAAGTCAACAGTGACGGATAATGTTGCTGTAGTTTGGGCACAAACTGATCAAAAGGTATTATTGATTGATTCTGATTTACGGCGACCAACTCTTCATGCAACGTTTAGCAAGAGCAATCAACATGGCCTAACGACAATTTTGACTAGTGGAACTAATTCCGTTGATTTACGCGAAATTATTCAACCTAGTGGGGTAGATAATCTTGATATCTTAACAGCCGGTCCGATTCCACCTAATCCAGCAGAATTGTTAAATTCACAACGGATGAAAACATTATTGGATACGGTTAAAGGTATTTACGATATGGTCATTGTGGACGTACCACCAATGCTAGAAGTTACCGATACGCAAATCCTTTCACGTCATCTGGATGCAGTTGTTTTAGTTGTGAAACAAGGACAAACCCAAAAGTTAGCCGTTAAACGGGCAGTTGAATTATTAAACTTAGCACATGCTAATTTACTAGGTTATGTAATGAATGATGTTAATGCCGATGGTGATGTTGCTTATGGTTATGGATATGGCTACGGTTATGGAGAGTATGCGAATAAATAAAAGATAATGGGGGATGAAATTGTTGGAAAGCAAAGTTGTTTTACTAAATCGGGATAAAATAAAATCACGCTTTATTTATCATAGTGTCAAACGGGTATTCGACTTTTTGGCAGCTACTTGTGGAATTATAATTTTGAGTCCCTTAATGCTCATTATTGCAATTTTAATTAAGTCTGAAGATCATGGACCGGTTTTTTATAAGCAAAAGCGGATTGGACAAAATGATAAGTCGTTTGAGATGTATAAGTTTCGCTCAATGGTTGTCAACGCCGATCAAATGTTAGCGAGGCTTAAAGAACAAAATGACGTTGATGGTCCGATGTTTAAAATGAAAGATGATCCACGGATAACCCAAATCGGGCATTTTCTTCGTAAACATAGTTTGGATGAATTACCGCAGTTCCTAAATGTGATTAAGGGTGAGATGAGCTTAGTCGGTCCCCGGCCACCGCTACCATCTGAAGTGGCCGAGTATAGTGATTATGACAAACAGCGGTTATATGTGACGCCTGGTTGTACTGGGCTCTGGCAGGCAACAGAAAGAAATGAAGTAGGATTTAATGAAATGGTCCAATTAGATATTGAATATATCCAGCGTGCTAGTTTCTTGTTTGATTTATGGATTATTTGGAAAACTGTTGAAATAATAATTAAACCAAATGGATCTTATTAGGGGGAGTGTTTGTGAAGGGAATAATTTTAGCCGGCGGGTCAGGGACTCGTCTGTACCCAATTACGCGTGGTATTTCGAAACAATTGATTCCGGTTTATGATAAGCCAATGATTTATTATCCGCTATCGACTTTGATGTTGGCTGGTATTAGAGATATTCTGGTGATTTCAACACCTGAATATATGCCACTATTTCAAGACTTACTAGGAGATGGTACTAATTTAGGACTAAGCTTCTCTTATAAGGTTCAAGAAAAACCAAATGGACTTGCCGAAGCTTTTATTCTCGGGGAAGACTTTATCGGTGATGATAGTGTTTGCTTGATCCTAGGTGACAACATTTATTATGGCGCTGGTTTGTCTGAATTGGTTCAATCGGCAGCACAAAAAACGGATGGCGCCACGGTCTTTGGCTACCATGTCAATGATCCAGAACGTTTTGGCGTGGTCGACTTTGATAACCAGATGCATGCCTTATCCATTGAAGAAAAACCGACCCATCCCAAGAGTAATTATGCGGTGACTGGTCTTTACTTCTATGATAACCAAGTAGTTGATATTGCTAAAAACATTAAGCCATCGGCTCGGGGCGAACTTGAAATTACAGACGTTAATAAGGAATATTTACGTCAAGGTAAGCTCGATGTGAAGTTAATGGGGCGCGGCTATGCTTGGCTGGATACCGGAACTCATGATTCCATGCTTGAAGCAGCCAACTTCATTGCTACAATTGAAAAGCGACAAAACTTAAAGGTGGCTTCCTTAGAGGAAATTGCCTATCGGATGGGCTATATTAATAAGGAACAATTAGTAGAGCTGGCGCAACCGCTAAAGAAAAATGATTATGGTCAATACTTATTGCGGTTAGCTCAACAAGACTAGGAGTGGATAAATAATGGGAAAATTAAACGTTCAGACAACGAAATTACAAGACGTTAAAATTATTACACCAGTAGTCTTTGGTGATCACCGTGGTTTCTTTGAAGAGACTTACTCTGATCGAGACTTTAAGAAGGCTGGAATTGACTTTAACTTTATTCAAGATAACCAGTCCCTTTCTACGCATGCTGGTGTCCTTCGTGGCTTACACTTCCAACGGGGGAAAGCGGCTCAAACAAAATTAATTCGGGTAGTCACTGGGGCCGTCTTGGATGTCATTGTCGACTTACGGAAGGGTTCTCCAACATACAAGCAATGGGAAGGTTACATTTTATCTGCAAGTAATCACCGCCAATTATTAGTTCCACGTGGTTTTGCCCATGGCTTCTTAACTTTAACTGATAACGTTAACTTTGTTTACAAGTGCGATAACTATTACGATGCAGAAGCTGATGGCGGAATTTCCTTTAAGACGCCGGAATTAAACATTGACTGGCCAATTGAATTTGATAAGGCCATTACTTCCGAAAAGGATGCCGCACAACCAACCTTAACTGAATTTGAAAAAGACAACCCATTTGTTTATGGTGAAATTTAAGCGAGGTCGTTATGGAAACTTTTAAGAATATTATTGTTACCGGAGGAGCCGGTTTTATCGGTTCCAACTTTGTTCACTATGTTGTTAACCACCACCCGGAAGTTGAACACATTACGGTTTTAGATAAACTGACTTATGCTGGTAATCCCGCTAATCTTGATGGCTTGCCAAAGGATAAAGTTGAACTCGTAGTCGGGGATATTTGTGATAAAGACTTAGTTGATAAGTTAGTAAGCAAAGCTGATGCCGTTGTGCATTATGCGGCAGAAAGTCACAATGATAATTCCTTGATTGATCCCACCCCGTTTATCCAAACTAATATTGTGGGTACTTCAGTTTTAATCAATGCTTGTCGAAAGTATGACGTCCGTTACCACCATATTTCAACGGATGAAGTTTATGGCGATTTACCATTGCGGGAAGACTTACCCGGTCATGGTGAAGGAAAAGGAGAAAAGTTTACTCCAGAATCACCATACCGACCATCAAGTCCTTATTCTTCATCGAAGGCCAGCTCTGACTTGTTAGTGCGGGCTTGGGTTCGATCATTTGGTTTACGGGCGACGATTTCCAATTGTTCCAATAATTATGGCCCTTACCAACACATTGAAAAGTTCATTCCACGCCAGATTACTAATATCTTGAGCGGTATTCGGCCCAAGCTTTATGGATCGGGCAAGAATGTGCGGGACTGGATTCACACTAATGATCATTCGCGGGCGGTTTGGGATATTTTGACCAAGGGGAAGATCGGTGAAACTTACCTGATCGGAGCCGATGGTGAAAAGAACAACAAGGAAGTTCTGGAAATGATCTTAGAGTTAATGGGCCAACCTAAAGATGCTTATGATCACGTTAAAGATCGTCCAGGACATGATTTGCGTTATGCCATTGATGCCACGAAGCTCCGGACTGAACTCGGTTGGGAGCCCGAATTTACTGACTTCAAGAACGGTTTACAACACACGATTGATTGGTATACGGAACACCAAGATTGGTGGAAAGATGAAAAAGCTGCAGTTGAAGCGAAATATGCGAAAAACGGTCAATAAACTAGACTATATGTGGTCAGTTAACCTTTTAGGTGTCTGACCATTTTTAATATTAATAACGGTTAGGAGAAAAGTATGAAAAAAATATTATTTGTTGTTGAAGCAATGGGTGGGGGCGTATTTACATATATCGTGGATATGGCAAATGAATTATCTAAAAATTATGATGTTTCTGTTGCTTACGGTTTAAGAAAGCAAACTCCTAAAGACTATAAATCATATTTTAATCCCTCTGTTAACTTAATTCATGTAAGAAACTTTACAAGATCAGTTGATATTAAAAAAGATTTAGCAGCTCTATTCGAAATAAAAGATATTGAAAACAGAATAAAACCCGATATTATTCATCTTAATTCTTCCAAGGCAGGTGTTCTTGGAAGAATTGCATTTAAGAATTTTAAGGGACCAGTGTTTTATACTCCACATGGATATAGTTTTTTAATGAAGAATGTTAGTACTTATAAGAGAAAAGTATATTATTACTTAGAAAAGTTTTGTGCTTCATTCACTGGAATAACAATTGCTTGTAGTTATGGTGAGTATTTGACAGCAAAAAAAATTACTAATAAAGTAACTTATGTTAATAATGGTATCAACATTGATGAAATTAATTCTTTCTTGGATCGCATACCTACAAAAAAGAAGAATATATTAACAATCGGCACGTTGGGAAGAATTTCTACTCAAAAGAACCCTACTCTATTTAATAAAATAGCTAAAGCATTTCCTTCCTTAAAATTCAAATGGATTGGCGATGGCGAATTACGTTCTACGTTGACTTCTTCTAATATTGAAATAACCGGTTGGCTAGATAGAAAAGATGCTTTGAAAGAATTAAATTCGATCGATATTTTTGTTCTACCATCTCTATGGGAAGGATTACCAATTTCACTATTAGAAGCTATGTATCTAAGAAAAATTTGTATTGTTAGTAATATTGCAGGAAACAATAATGTTATTTCAAACAATATAAATGGCTTTATATGTGAAGATATTCAAGAATATATTTCAATTATAAATTTAGTTAAACATGATATTAATAGTAAGCAATTATTAGAATTAAAAAAGAATGCGTACGAGAATATTATTAAGGAATATAATACTAAAATAATGGCAAAAAAATATTCTAAAATTTATGAAGATAACTCAAGGAGATAATCGTGAAGACATTAACAATTTCAGTTGCAGCTTATAATGTAGAAAAAACGTTAGATAAAACATTAGAGTCATTCAATGATGCTCGGATTTATAATGATTTAGAAGTATTGATTGTGGATGATGGTTCTAAAGATAATACAAAGTTGGTGGCTCAAAAATATGAAAAAGTTGCTCCACAAACATTTAAATATGTAGAAAAAGAAAATGGGGGACATGGTTCTACAATTAATAAAGGAATTTCATTAGCGACAGGTAAGTATTTTAAGGTTATTGACGGTGATGATTGGGTAGACACAGATGTGTTAGTTAAATTTATTGATGAATTAAAGCATTTAGATTCCGATATGGTTTTAACGAATCATGTCGAGGTATATCCAAATCGTACTAATAAAGTTTGCTTAGTTAAAGGAATGGAAGCAAATAAAGAATATACTTGGAATAACGACTTCGATATCAAACGAGTAGTTCTCCACACTTTAACTGTTAAAACAGAGTTATTGAAAAAAAATAATGTTCATATAACTGAAAATTGTTTTTACGTTGATGTGGAATACGTGGTTTGGGCAACCTATGTTTCTCAAACAATTACATATTTAAATCTTTATTTATATATGTACCGATTGGGGAGTAGTGATCAAAGTGTTAATAAAAATAATATGTTGAAGAATGTGGGAATGCAAGAAAAAGTTTCATATCAGTTAGTACGGCTCTATGACAAATTTATAAATAATGGTATGAAACCAAACCAAGACAGCACTATTTTTAATACATTTAAGCGATCCATTGGAAGTACAATGAGAACATATCTTTTATTAAAAACAAAGGTAGCTAAAAACAAAATAACTATTTTTGACCAGAATATTCATAATATTTCTGAAGCAAGCTATCAACGATTAAATGATGATCGGTTTATTCACTTGATTAGATCAAATAATTATGCACTGGTTCCTTTTACAAAAATTTTATATCGACTTTGGGTGTTAAAATATGGCTATTAATCAAAATAAGGCCGTTATCATGATGACTACTTATAACGGCGCAAATTATGTAGAAAAACAATTAAATAGTCTTGAAAACCAAACTTTTCAAAATTGGGATTTATATATTAGTGATGATGGATCAAATGATCAGACGCTTCAAATTTTAGAAAAATATATGGCTCAAGATGGCCGTATAAAGAAGATCCTGCATCATTCTCATTATCATGGTGCATTTAATAATTTTTACAATGTAATGAGGTATGTTAAATCACTCCCTAATGAAAACTATCAGTACTTTTTTTATTGCGATCAAGACGATGTTTGGGTTAATGAAAAAATGGCAATTGAAATCGAATATTTAGCTGATGAATCACAACCTTCTCTTTGCTATTCAGATCTTGAATTTATGACTGCTAACGGTAAAGATACAAAAACTAAGATGTCGGAGTTAACTAATATTGATGTCACGAAAAATCCATATAATCTTTTCTTTAGCTATCGCTATATTTGGGGAACAACAATGGCTCACAATCGGCAATTGTGGGAACAAGTCTATATAGATCAAAATACTGAAAAGTATAATATGTCTCACGATAATTATATTGGTAAATATGCTGCCATAACTGGGAAAATTAAATTTATTGACCGTCCTCTTGTATTATATCGACGAACTGGAAATAATGTTTCTGGGACACCAGGGAACTACGGCAAACTAGGTATGTTAAAAAGATTATTTACTAAATTACCACAAATAGTAAATCAACATGCAGCAGTATACTGGGACGACATATATTTTATTAAGACTCTTAGTAAGCAGAATGATTTTAGTACAGAGTTACAGATAGCATTGAATAATGGTGGAATAAAGTCTTTGCGATTTTTAAAAAAATATGGAATAAAAACTTCTAATAGTGTAATTAGCAATGTTTCAATTAAAACTATTTTGTTGTTTAAATTGTATAAATATACAAAAACTTTTAAAAGAAAGATGCCATTTTAGAATTGATGAGGAAACATAATGATTTTAGGATTATTTTTAATTTTCATAGCCCTAGTATTTATAACGTATCAGCTATTTGGTCATGATTTCTTAGCACCTGCCTTTTTATTTTGTGTAATGTATACAGTATCAATTGGGTGTGCTTTAATTAATTATCAGCAATGGGGATTGAATGATTATTCTCAAGAAGCCTTTAATATATATCTTTTTGGGGCGTTGCTATTTATTTTTGTGTCGTATTTGGTTAAAATATTAATTTTACCTAATAATAGTCTGAAAATGCCTGATTATACCGCTCGAATTAATATTAATGCTGGAATAACAGTTGTTCTCACGTTTATAAACCTAATAGTTTTAGTGTTATGGGTTAAAAATGTAAAAACAATTGGGGGTGGTGGCTCTTTAAGTCAAGCTCTTGAAAATTATCGAATTAATACCTCATATTCAATTGGGGGAGTAGGGATACCAGAATACCTGCAACAAATGTCAAAAATAACGACAGCTAGCGGGTATATATATGGTTTTATTCTTATATATAATATTATTCATCATACGGTGAAAAAAGATGATTACTATCTTTGTCTGCCTAATACAATTATTTATATTTTGTTCAGCCTTTTTGATAGTAACCGGTTAAATATTTTAGGTGTAATAGCGTCGTATGTCGTCTATTATTACTTTATGAAAAATAATAAAGGAAAAGGCTTTAAAACATTAATTAGATTAACTGAAATTTTTGTTGTGCTATTAATTGTTTTTTATGGGGTTAGATTAATGATTGGTCGATCTTCTTCCCAAGGAAATAGTTTTATTGAATATATAAGTATGTATGCAGGAGGACCAGTTAAATTATTTGATATGTTTATAAGGGATCCTGTGCAAAATACTGGAATTTGGGGAAAAGAGACCTTTCCATCTTTATTAAAGACATTTAGGTCACTAGGGTATGATATTCCTCAATATATCTCAAAAAAGGAATTTAGGTTTTATAATGGAATAAACTTAGGAAATGTGTATTCTGCTTATCGAAATTGGTTATCAGATTTTGGAATTAATGGGGTATATGTTTTACAAACT
This sequence comes from Limosilactobacillus reuteri, assembly GCF_003072625.1. Classification (NCBI taxonomy): domain Bacteria; kingdom Bacillati; phylum Bacillota; class Bacilli; order Lactobacillales; family Lactobacillaceae; genus Limosilactobacillus; species Limosilactobacillus reuteri. The sequence continues at coordinate 1,139,522 of NZ_CP027805.1, read as the reverse complement.
GTCTTTGCATTATTTTATAGTTTTTATTACTATTTATTGCGTAAAGTGGGATATAAAAGGCATATTTTGGCCTTAATTATTTATGGTTACATGGCTGAAGCAATTTTCTTACATCCAATTGATGATTGGTTATTCTCAATGTTTGTTTCCGTTGGTTTTATTATATATATTGTCGTTTTTTGGCTATTGTATATAATGATTACTAAAAAATTCAAATTATGATGAGGTTGATTAAATAAATGCAAAAAGAATTAAAGAAAAATTTTATCTTTGCTTTTTTAGCACAAGGAATCTCCCTTATTGTTAGTTGCAGCACTAATTTAGTTTTGCCTAAAGTATTAAGCGTAGTTAACTATAGTTATTGGCAGCTATTTATCTTCTATAGTACATATATTCCATGTTTAGCATTAGGATTAAATGATGGTGTCTATTTAAGATATGGTGGTATTTTACGGTCCAAACTTGACGGGAATGCTGTTAAAAGCCAATTTGGAGTAGGAATAATTTTTCAGACTATTTTAGGAATACTTGTTGGCACAGTTATGATCCTATTTTCTGACTCAGCAAATCGTCAAAAGGTAATTTTCTTGGTAGTCGTTTATTATTTATTCTATACTTGTCATAATTTTTTGGGATATATATTTCAGGCAATTAACGAAACAAATATCTATTCAAAATCAATAATTATTATTCGGATTGTTTTTCTTTTATCACAAATCATCCTGATGTGGTTAGGGTATAGAGAGGTATATCCCTATATAGTTTTATATATTGTGTCAATTGCTCTTGCCTTAGGATATCTGTTGATTCGAATTCACCCCGAATTTCATATATCTCAATTTGATATTAACCTTGGAGTTCGTGAGTCCTTAATTAGTATGCGGGTCGGAATTAGTTTGATGATTGCCAATATTTGTTCCTTACTAATTTTGGGTGTAGGTCGTCAAATTGTTGATATGAAATGGGGATTAGTTGCTTTTGGTAAAGTTTCCTTTTCTCTAACATTAATGAATTTTGCTCTGACATTTATCATGCAAATTGGATTAGTTCTATTTCCGGCATTAAGGAGACTATCTTCAGATGAACTAAAAGGATATTATGGTAAATTAACTTTAGGATTGTTCTATATTTTACCGTTGATGTATATTGTGTATTTACCAGTTCAATATATTCTAGAATTATGGTTGCCAGACTATAAAGAAAGTATTAGTTATTTAGCAACAGTATTACCAATTTGTTATTTTGACAGTAAGATGAATTTAATCGGCAATACCTTCTTTAAGGTATTAAACAAACAAGTATTATTACTAAAAATTAATATTATCACTATTGTTATTAGTTCAATTTTTGGATTAATTTCTGCATATATATTTAACAGTATGTATTTTGTGATAGTGGGAATGGTATTGGCAATCATTTTTAGAAGTGTATTAGCTGATACTTTATTAAGCAAAGATATTAAGACTAATGTCAGTGCTTTAGAAGTAGCAGACGTTATTCTTGCTATTATTTTTATGTTTGTGTCAAATAGTTTTGACTGGAGAGTAGCATTAATTATAATATGTGCTTTATATATTCTTAGAATCTTTTTAGTTAAGACTAAGATATTAAAAATTAAGGAGTTTAATTGATAATGAAAAAATATGACTATCTAGTAGTAGGTGCGGGCCTTTTTGGTGCGACCTTTGCCTATGAAGCTGCTAAACGTAGTAAGCGTGTAAAAGTAATTGAAAAACGAGACCATATTGCTGGTAACATCTATACTAAAGAAGTAGATGGTATTCAGGTTCATCAATATGGTGCGCATATTTTCCATACGTCTAATAAAGAAGTGTGGAATTATGTGAACCAGTTTGCGGAATTTAACCGCTATACGAATAGTCCGGTAGCTAACTACAAAGGACAAATGTATAACCTGCCGTTTAACATGAATACTTTTAGTCAAATGTGGGGTGTGCGGACACCAGCAGAAGCAATGGCAAAAATTAATGAGCAACGCCAAGAGATGGCCGGTAAAGAACCACAAAACTTGGAAGAACAAGCTATTTCCTTAATCGGTCGCGATATCTATGAAAAACTCATCAAAGGTTATACCGAAAAGCAGTGGGGACAAAAGGCAACTGAATTACCAGCCTTTATTATCCGGCGTCTGCCCGTGCGATTAGTTTATGATAACAACTACTTTAATGATACATATCAAGGAATTCCAATTGGCGGATACACTCAGATTGTCGAAAAAATGCTTGATAGTGATTTAATTGACGTTGAAACGGGAGTCGACTTCTTTGATAAGAAGGATGAATACCTTAAAGATTATCCAAAGATTATCTTTACCGGAATGATTGATCAATTCTTTGATTACCAGTTAGGTGAACTACAATACCGTAGTCTTCGTTTTGAAACTGAAGAAAAGAACATAGGCAACTATCAAGGTAACGCAGTAATTAATTATACTGATGCAGAAACACCATATACCCGGATTATTGAACATAAGCATTTTGAATTCGGTAAAGGTGATAAGGATAAAACAGTGATTACTCGTGAATATCCGGCTGATTGGCATCGGGGTGATGAACCATATTACCCAATTAATAATCAACGGAATAACGAACTTTATAAGCAATATGCAAAGTTAGCGAGCGAAGAGGCTAATAATGTGATTTTCGGTGGTCGTTTAGGTCAATATCGTTACTACAACATGGATCAAGTATTACACGCAGCATTGACGGCTGTTAAAGAAGAATTTAAATAAATCAAAAGGGTATCGGCTTTTATTTACCGGATACCCTTTTTAGTTTGGATGAGATTGATTGAGAATAGTAAGAAAAATCGTAAGCAGTCAATAACAGTACGTCTAGCTCTAGCTACCCCGGATCTCCTATACTGAGACTATCATCAGTAAGGAGATTTTTATGTATGACAGAACAAAATGAAATTATTACCCCGGTCTTCAAAAATAAAGCAAGTGATTTTAAGAAGCACGTTTTTACGGCACGCCCTGCCGTAAAAATCAATGTAAATGAAGTCGAATTAACTATTTTTAAGGGAACTAATTCTATTTTGGTTTCAGATATCGCTAAAGTGGTTATTCGTTATGCTCGTTAATTGGCATGATCCAGATCATATCTATTTAGTCTGCGGAAAAACCGACATGCGAAAGGGCATTGATGGGCTCGTAATGGTGATTGCCGAAAACTATGGATTAGAATTATATAGCAATTCGCTTTTCTTATTTTGCGGTGGACGGAATGATCGCTTTAAAGGATTGTTTTGGGATGGCGAGGGCTTTATTATGCTCTATAAACGGTTTGAAAATGGCCACCTTAGTTGGCCGAGAAACAGTAATGAAGCCAAAGAATTATCTGCTCAACAGCTCGACTGGTTATTGCAAGGACTGAACCCATTACCAATTCGTAAAATTCAAGCTGTTCGACCGGGAAGTTTTTATTGAGTTACCTCTATTTAAAAGAAGAATTCTTTGATATAATTACCAAAGAATTCTTCAAAGGAGGTGACGTACCATGAAGCAAACAGCGGAAGAACAAATCAAAGAACTTAAACAGCAATTAGCTGATGCCAATGAAAAAATTGCTCAATTAATGGCAATCATTAAACTTCAGCGGAACCAAATGTTTGGGAAAAAAACTGAAATAATGGAGTCCGTAGTGAATGGACAACAATCATTATTTAGTGAGCGAGAAATGGATCAACTTCAAGATCCTGATATTTCAGTCACGAAAGTGACTGAAAAGAAAATAAAACAAGTGGTGCGTCACCGGAAAGCAAAGCAATCTGGTCAGCGGACCACTTTTTTAGATGGCTTGCCACAGGTTAACGAAGTCATCTCATTAAAAGATACTAACTGTCCTCACTGTCATCAATTAATGAAAAGAATAGGTCAACACATTTATAGTCGAGAAGCTCGGTTAAAGCCAGCTGAATTATATTGTGTGAACTTGATTCAAGAAACATATAAGTGTGATGAGTGTATTAATTCTAATGGTAGCGAGGTATTAATTAGTAGCGAGATGCCCCAAAGTCTTTTACCGCATAGTTACTTTTCGAGTACTATTTTAGCAAAAGTAGCAGAATTGAAGTTTAATCTTGCATTACCGTTTCATCGTCAAATTAAGCTTTGGCAAGCCATCGGCTTACAAGTTGATGCCCGATTATTGGCGGCGAACATCATTAAGGTTAGTCAAACTTACCTTGAACCACTGTACGATTATTTACAAAGATTAGTCAAAAAAGAACCGGTAATTCATATGGATGAAACACCATTTAAAGTAATTTGTCAAGGGCGGTTTTAAATTGTCATTTTATAGCGGTTTAAAAATGTATGATTTGGGCGGTTTAAGAATTGACCGATGCCAAGCGATATGACTTTCCTTTGATCTTAATTACGTGTGAGTGATATACAAGGCGATCTAAAATTGCCTCTGCGGTTGCCGTGCTATGGAGGACGGCTCCCCAACTTGATAATGGTACATTGGTCGTTATGATCGTTGATTTACGTTCATAGCGACCATTTATTAGTTGAAATAATAGTTTTGCTTCTTCCGCCGATATTGGTAAATAGCCTAATTCATCAATGATTAACAGGTCATACCTTTCGTATCGACGCATTACGCGCTCTAAGTGTTGCTTTCCCTGCGCTGCTTTCAATCTAAGAATTAGTTCATGGCAATTAATAAATAGTGTTCGTACGTCTTGTCGGCACGCTTCGATGCCAAGGCCAATTGATAAATGTGTTTTACCCACGCCAGGGCTGCCAATAAAAACGATGTTCTCTTGATTATCCAGAAATGACATCGTCGCAAACTCAGCTATTTGTTGTTGATTAATTGAAGGTTGGAACTGATAATCAAAATCACTGAGCAGCTTAATAATTGGAAATCTTGCACGTTTGATTCTTCTCTTTAAGCTTTTTTGCTGCTGATAGGCAATCTCCTTATCGGTTAGTTCCAACAGGGCTTCACTAAAGCTGATCTGGTTATCGTTAACTTGTTGACGATAATCCGCAATTGATGCAGCCATATTATCTAAATTTAACTTCGTTAAATTATCGACTAATTTTTGATATTGATTCATTCTATTCTCCAATCTGATCGTAAATACTGAGATTATTAAGCATATACTGGTTAATTTCTTCATCCGTTTTATCTGCCATCAAATCACTTTTAAGAATGGCGTGTTTATCATGCAGATCGTAATTAAACTGCTTATTGGTTAAATCATGCTTCTGAATTTCAACACCTTGATAGAAAATATGAATAGTTTTATCATCAGGAGTTAGTTTAATTTCAACTTCTTTTCCGATATAATTAGGGGAAACAGAGTATTGATGGTTTTGAAATCTAATCATTGAATCTCGAGATACTTTTCTAGTTTGGTCGCTGTGGAAATATCTTACGAGATCATGGTTAAGAGACCGGAAATGCTCTTTTTCTTTTGTCCATAATTCAACTGGCTTCTGATTATTACTTTGCGATTTCTCATGATTAAGCCGTTTGGCTAGTCGATCAACGATATCATTCAAATCATTGATGGTGCTAAATTCTCCATCATATGGTTTTAATCGTCCCATTGTTCTTGCCAAAGCTTCAACACAACCTTTAGTTTGCGGCCTAAATGGTCGGCAAGCGATTGGATGAAATCCGGCGTCATGACTAAATGATAGGAATCGTTCATTAAATCGATGATGATGAAAGTCACTTAATTTATGGTCAACGACAGTTGACATATTATCAAACCAGATTTCTTTAGGAATTCCACCAGTAGCCTTAAGGGCCTCAAATAAACATTTGAATAAAGTATCTTGCTTCTGATCCAGGGTTAATTTTAAGAACTTAAATTTTGAATAGGGCAGGACGTACAAAAAAATACTGAAAGTATGTGGAACCCCATTTTGGTCAGTCATTGTAACCTGTTCTTTCCAATCAACTTGAGCACTTAGTCCCATCGTATGTTCAACTCTAATCGTGGCTTTCTTAGTTTGTGCTTTGCGAAAATGGCGACAATAATCTTTAACGATGGTGTATTTACCTGTAAAACCTTTTTCAACGATAAAATCATAAATTGCTCTAGCAGAACACCCTGCGGTGTATTTATCTTTAATGATGTCTTGAAATCCATCTAACTTACTACGACGCTTTCGTTGATTTCTAACTATTGTTTCACCATTTTGAGCTCGTAAATATGCAGTTTTTACTGTTCGTGGATCAACACCGTATTGTCGTGCAATAGCGGAATAATTTGGTTTTATTTTCTCTACCACAAAATATCTCATCCTTTCGTAAACGTCTTTTCGCATACTCATCACTTCCTTAAAAGATTGATAAAGTGAGTATACAAAAAATGTAGGAAAACCGACAATTTTAAACCGCCGATTTCCTACATTTTACTTCCGACCTTTACATAATTGCTGAATCTAATGGAAATGGCTATTTTTGGGTAACGCGATCAACGAAAGAATTCAGTAAACATCAAATTACCATGTTTCATTACTATAATACCCGAGCTGGCAAAACTGTTGGACAAATTCTTGGTCAGCAATATAGTGGAGTTATTATGTGTGATGGCTATGGCGGATATAGTGATCGATTATATCCTCAAGCAAAGTTCGGGTCATGTTTAGTTCATATTCGACGTGAATTTTACCGCATTACATGTTTATTGAAAAAGGAACAATTGAAGAATTCCAAAGCATACCAAGTTTTACAACTAATGCGACCAGTTTTTCACGAAGAGAAACAATTAGCATATCACACTCATAAGGAAAAGCTAGTGCAACGTCGGTTGCACGTAAAACCCTTGATGGATAAGTTCTATGCCTATTTAGAAAACATTAACTTTCCTCAAGGACGTTTAAGAGCCGCCATTAACAATGCTTTAAAGTTAAAAACACGAGTGTACCGAATTTTTGAAGATGGCCGAGTACCATTAACAAATAATCCTGTTGAACGAGCGATTCGTCCATCAACTCTTATTCGAAAGAATAGCTTATTTGCGAAAAGTACTGCCGGAGCTCAGGCAAATGCCATTTTCTATACTTTGGTGGCAACTGCAAACCAGAACCATTTAAATATCTACAAATACTTTAAGTATCTTTTTGATCACTTACCAAACCGCAAGGACGAAGGACTTGAGGCTTATTTACCATGGTCAAAAGAAGTCCAAACAGAATGCCATAAATAAAAACAGGGTCATGGATTACCACTTTCGGTAGCTCATGACCCTGTTTTTTTCAATCCGTACTGTTATTGACTGCTTACGAAAAATCTCACTAACGATTGAATTTTACTCGATATTTAAGAGAAATTCAAGACCTACATGGAATTCTGCTTGTCTTTTTGCTACAATAATAAAGCAACATAATTAAACTTCATTGAATTGGTGTCTGTCAAAGGACGCCTTTTTCTTCTTAACACTAATGTTGTAATATGTGTGTCGAACCTGTATTTATTGCAGGTTTTTCTTTTAAACTACTACCAAAATTTTAGAAGATATTTTATACTAATATGGTAGCTAAATAATTGCATTAGGCGATATCTTTTTTCTTAGATGTCGCCTTTTGTTTAGTAATTGGGAGAGGTAAAAATGACAAAAATTTTAATTACAGGTGCTAATGGTCAACTCGGTTCAGAATTACGTAACTTATTAGATGAACACGGAATTGCATATGACGCCTTTGATTCTAAACAAATGGATATCACTGATCAAGCCGTTGTAAATGAAAAGATTAACGCCCTTAAGCCGGAAGTAATCTATCATTGTGCCGCTTATACCGCCGTTGATAACGCAGAAGATGTTGCCAAAGACCTCAATTGGCAAGTAAATGCAGATGGTACGCGCAATGTTGCCGAGGCCGCTAAAAGAGTTGGCGCTAAGATGGTTTACATCAGTACCGATTATGTCTTTGATGGAACTAATGAAGGCGAGTATGAAGTTAATACGCCCACTAATCCACGAAATGAATATGGTAAAGCTAAACTTGCCGGTGAAAAAGCAATCCAAGAAACCTTAACTGATTACTACATCATCCGCACATCCTGGGTCTTTGGTAAATACGGTAAGAATTTTGTTTACACAATGCTTCGTCTTGCCAAAGATCATGATCAGCTCACCGTCGTCAACGATCAGTTTGGCCGTCCAACATGGACTAGAACCCTTGCTGAATTTATGACTTACTTGGTCGATCATAATCAGCCATTCGGTACCTACCAGCTATCTAACGAGAATAGTTGTTCCTGGTACGAATTCGCTACCGAGATCTTAAAGGATAAAGATGTTGAAGTCACTCCTGTTGATTCATCAGCATATCCGGCCAAAGCTTACCGCCCTCGCCATTCAGTTATGAGCTTGAAGAAGGCAGAAGATACTGGCTTTGAGATTATGGGTTGGCAGACTGCATTGAGTGAGTTTATGGGAGAAGTTGAGGGATAATATGTTGAAACCGGCCTTAGGGTCGGCTTTTTTAATAATAGGTCATGTTCACATGTGTTAGAAAACGCTTAGATGCCGTTTTTTATGGTATAATTTGAACGCATGTTTTGTATGGCAATATTAGGTTAATTGTCTAATAAAACAATTGAAAGAGTACAAGGGAGATATGAGAAATTTGGTTGTAAAAAAACAAAAAGTTAAATTTGAGGTTTATAAAGCTACGGATAGTGATGATCATCCTGTTAATATAGCGGGATTGCTACAACAAAGTAATTCATTGAGAAATGACCAGAAGGAGGTAAAGCTGTATGGAGTTACCGTAAGAATTGACAAGTTTGAAAAGCTAATACTAGATGATCAAACCTTACGTAAGTTTCCTGGTTTAGAATTGGTATATTTTCATATGACCCGAAATGTCAATTTAAGTTAGAAAGAAAATAGTTGCTCATCAGTGACGTAAGACATGAATACTTCATATGGAGTTCGATAGCCTAGTGATTTACGGGGCAGGTTATTTCGCTTACTCATCAGTTGGGTTACCAATTCATCAGGAAGATTGCGGAAATCTAGCTGTTTCGTTAAGCCATCCCGGCGTAAAAGACCGTTGTTGTTTTCGTTCAGCCCTCGTTGATTGGGAGCACCAACCTCGGCAAAGTAAGTGTGAAGGTCAAATTGATTGGCAATCTCGCGCCAGCCGGCGAATTCTTTTCCGTTGTCAAAGGTAATCGATTTGAAGAAGTACCGCGGGAATTTCCGAAGCCACTGACTTAAGTGTTGGTTAATCGCATCAGCCGTCTTTTCGTGCACATTGAGTACAATTTCGACCTTCGATTGGCGTTCGGTCAGGGTCATTACCGCCCCTTGGTGCTTTTTGCCTTGGACGGTATCAGCTTCAAGGTGCCCAAATTCAGTGGCATAGTGCGGAAAGTCCTTGGCACGCTCGTGAATACTTCGCCCCAATTGGCCAGCCTTCCCGCGGCGCTCGACATAGCCATTCGGGTGCCGCTTACCTCGCATCGGCAAGGAACGGACATCGAAGCCGAACTGGCCACGTTCAAACATCCGGTAAAGAGTTCGCCGGTTACAACTAATTGGGCGCTCAGCGCGCCCAATAATGGTATCAGGCGTCCACCCCTGGGCAATTTTGTCGTTGATATAAGTGAGTTCAGCCAGTGACAACTGAGTACGTTTTCGGCCACAACGTTGCTTATTGCGCATATAGTGATCTTGATAATCAGCAATTGAGGCACCGGTTTCCAGGTAACGATAAACGCGATAAACGGTTTCGGCGCAACGGTTGATCATTTGGGCCACTCGGTACGCTTTAAGCTTTTGCACGAAAGAATGGGCGATGATTGTCAGCTCGTTTGTGGTAAGATGGGTGTAAGTCATTTGTGGTTTCCTTTCTTTTGTTTAGGGGTATTCAAAAGTCTACCACAAATGGCTTTTCTATTTTTCTAACTTATTTTCTAACTTAATTTTACAAACGGCGAGATAAAAATGGTAATGTAATGTTTAATTTACAAATTTTGAATTCACTAGATAAAGAGTATCGGGAAGAGCAGATTCATGTTTTTCCAAATGAATTAGCAAAAATGGGCTTTCAGGATAATTATTATGATGATGAAGAAACTAGAAAAGAAACATTAAGAAATTATTTGGAAAAGAAAATCTTTATTTTCAAAATTGATGATAGTGAATTAGATAATTTATATGCTTATGATGTACGGGAACATATTAAAAATAATGATTTTTCTATTGATGATACATTCGAAGAAATACCAATTTATTTAGATAATAGAACGGATTCTAAAGAACTAACAAATAAATTATTAGCTGGCGAAACAATTCGCTCTCATACTGTAAGCATGCTGAGTGTTGAGGAAGATAGCATTAGCTCATTTATGCTATCAAAGGATGAAGAGTCTAATTGGATTCTATATGAGGATGTTACCGCAATTAGTACGGATGGGATTGGAAGTATTCAATATCAAAAACCAGATAATAACAATCCAATAACATTGCGCAAACTAAATAATGATAGTCAGTTAGATAATTATTACTATGACAATGGTGATAGTGATTATGTTGAGCATAATATTATGTTTGTACCTACTCGATATTTGAGAGCAGATCGTTTAGAGAAGTTTGCAACACGTTTAACTTTACTTAAGGAAAAAGATGAATCAGAAAAAATAGACAAAAATCAAGACCCAGATTTATTGTTTTTGGATCAGTTTAACGAAGTCCTTGCATCATCTAAATATCAGCTTTTATTAGATGATGATGATATTGTCAAATTACACACATCTATCAAGTCAAACTTATTGACTATTCTTTGGGCCTAGAATAAAAAGTATACAAGTTAAATAGAGACTCTGATTTAGTATAATTAAGGAAGTAAATTGGAGGATCAAATAATGACGAAGCACAGTTATGACAAGGAATTTAAGGAACAGGCCGTTCAGTATTACTTAGATAACAAGGATCACATGACCATGAATGAAATAAGTAAGAATCTAGGTATTGGGGCTAGTACATTACATAAATGGATTAAGCTGTTTACTGAGACTGGGGAGTTTGGCCGTGGCTCTGGTAATTTTGCTAGCGATAAGGACAAGGAGATTGCACGACTAAAGCGTCAACTTCGTGACGCTGAAGGAGCGATCGAAGTATTAAAAAAATCAATCGGGATTCTGAGCAAGTAACTACCGAAAAGGTATACCAAGAAATGGACGTTCAGCACGCTTTGGAATCCCACCCTTCCATCAATGGTATGTGTGATTATGTTGGAATCTCAAGAAGTGGTTACTATCAACGAGAAAAGCGTCATAATCACCAATCACCGCGAAAGCTTCGGAAGAAGTTTATTCAAGGTGAAATTAAAGCAATTTGGCTCAAAAGCCTTTGTATTTACGGTGCCGGCAAAATCACCCAAGAACTTCGCTCAAAAGGATATAAGATCGCTGAACGAACTGTTGGTAAGTATATGCGTGAACTTGGCATTCACGCCGTTTACCTAACCCCTTGGACGACTACCACTCGCAATTCTAAGTTTGATAAACAGCTAATAAATATTTTAGACGAGCAGTTCAATCCATTGCGACCAAACGCCGTTTGGTGCATTGACACCACTTATATTCCAGTTCATGACGGATTCGTTTATTTAACCAGTATTATGGACTTGTACTCCCGACGGATCATTGGTTGGGACTTATCTGAAACCTTGGAGGTATCGAATGTCATCCCACTTATTGAAAAGACTAAGCACAGTCGCAATATTAGCAAGCCATTAATCATGCACAGTGATCGTGGTAGCCAGTTTACGTCTGAAGCTTACAATCAAGTTACAGCTAACATGACATTAAGCTATTCAAAGAAAGCTTATCCTTGGGATAATGCCTGCATTGAGTCGTTTCATGCCTTGATTAAGCGTGAATGGATAAATCGGTTTAAAATCCATTCATACTCCGAAGCTAAACGACTAGTTTTTCAGTACATTGAAACGTTTTACAACACAGTTAGAATTCACAGTCACTGTGGATTCAAATCACCAAAGCAACTTGAAGATGAGTATCAAACTCAAATTCAAAATTTAGTCGTGGCATAGGACAAAAAAGTCTCTATTTAAATTGTCTATTTTATTGACAGGGGACCAATGCTAAGATATTAATTCCTGAAAATGTTAGATTTCTTGGAACTATGAACATTGATGAATCTACTTTTGAACTTTCTGATAAATTAATAGATAGAGCAAATATTATTGAACTTAGAACGATCCCCTTTTATAAACTAGAGAATATGGAGCTGAAAAAGCTAAAGCAGAAACAAGGAGAAGATAGCTGGCGTAAATTTCAAGGTGATTTATTAAATTATTCATCTCATGGAATAAAGTTAGACAAAAGACAATTAGAATTTTTATGGGATTTACATGAAGCTATTAATCAGGCACTTCCTAACGTTGGAGTTAGTTGGAGAAATGTGAAACTTATTGAAAAATTTCTAAATAAACTGCCTTCGAACTATTATGAAAAAATAGGTAAGGCATTAGACTGGCAAGTATCAGAAAGAATTTTAACAAAACTAAGAGGAACTGATACTATGTTATCGAATTTAATTTCTTATGATGAAAAGAATGAAAAAGTAAGTGGTAAGATTGTTGACATACTTGATACTTATGCTGACTTATCAGCATTTGAGTCTAGTAGAGAATTACTTTTAAAGAAGGTACGAGAATTGGTTGTGAATGGATATGCAAGATAATATTTATTTGATAAACAGACTTTCTAAGAAAAAGAAATTCGTTTTTAGAGAAAATGAGCTTGATATTAATTATCAAGAAATATTTGAAAATGCTGAGTGGAAATTAGTATTTCAAGCTCCAATGAATGGTAAGCTATATATGGATGGCTTGGATTTAATATTAGATAAGCGCATTATGAAAAAGGATGATGGTGCTTATATTGTTCCAAGTGAAGAACCGTACTATATATACAATCATAAACAAAATGATAGTAAATATTTACCAGGAATTTATAGGTTAAAGCTGGTCACAGAATCAACTATAAAGTATAGTTGGCTTAAAATATTGCCAAAATTTGTTACAGAAAATTCATTAGAAATCATGAGGCAAGATGTAGAGAATACAGTGAAAGGTCTTGCACGTTCTTTTTGTGCAAATACTAATGGTAACTTGTCAAATTATTCGTCTTTTTTGACTTTTGATGAAATTCAGGCATTAAGTATATTAAATGATAGCTATAAGGAATTTAATTTGAATTCATACTTTTTGGCCAATTCACCGAGGGTCAAAGCGGGGGCATATTATCACTGGACAAAAAATAAAAAAAGAGCTTTAGATAATAAATCGATAATGAAGATGAGTATGGAGGAAAAGAAGAATTCTCTGTATCTTAAGGATTACCGGGCTACAGTTGATACATCAGAAAATAGAATACTAAAAAGAATACTGCAAGAAATACTTCAAACTACAACAAACATAAAAAGAAGTATAGGTAAAATACCGAGAGAGCAATTAAGTTCGGACATGAAAAATGATTTTAATAAGTTGCAAAAATATGTCGCTAAATTAAATTATTTATTGAATGACGGGTGGCTAAAAAAGGTTAAGTTGGTGCAAAAAGAAAAAGGAATAAGTAATGCATATTTAGATCACAGATATATATTCTTTAGGGAACTAAATTGGAAATTGAAACATATTTCTAATTTTCAACCGCATTTTAGTAGACAGTATCAATATTATTGGCATCGTACAGATCTTTTGTATGAAATTTGGGGATATATTAAAGTAATAGAAGCACTTAATAGAATTGGATTTATTCCGTTAAAAGGATGGATCTATAACAATGATAACCTTGATTTTCATGCGTTAGAACCAGGAACGTGTGTTGAGATGAAAAGTAATGAATAGTATAAGTACCCTATGTATTTAAAAATAAAATATGATGATGAAATTAAACCAGATGAAAAAGATAAAGTTACATTTCTTCAACCTTTATGGCATAGCTCAAGCCATAATCGACCTGATATTAGATTAGAAATATATGACAAAAATAAAGTTTTTCAGAATGCAATTATCTTGGATACGAAATATAGGCGGTTAAAAGATATGAATAATTTTGGTGATAGGGGAGTACTGGATCAACTCAATGCATACAGATATCAAATTTTGAGTCCATATCCATTGAAAGATGATAAGTATAAAAAATATAAGGATCTTTATCGTGCACAAGATATGGAAAATTCAGTTATTGATGTTGCTGCCTTGTATCCTGGTGAACTTAATGATAATGATGAATCCTTAAGTGAGTTAAAAACTAAAGCTGCAAAATCTGTCATATTAAATCCAAAGTTTCCTAATAATAATTCACTTATGGCTTTTTTGAAAGATAGTTTTAAACAGCAAGAAGATAATTTTGAAAAGTTTGAGGCGTTAGATCGATTGTTAGAGCGTACTGTATAATTACGTAAATAATATTTATACCATCGTTATACAGATTCGGCTGGTGAGGCTTTCGGTAGTATGACAAGGGGATGAGTATCGACGAGGCTGTATCGTTTAGTAACGTATTGTCAGCCAAAGTTATTCAGCAAGAGGCAGGAAGTTTGTAGGAATATAAGAGATCCTCAATTTTATGGGAGGAATTGAAGAATAGTGCTGAGGCCGGCTTGGACGCCATTTTTTTGTGTGGTATACTTTGAACGTATGTTCGAATTTAGTGATTATGTATTGGGGGAGTAAGGATGTATTTGAAGAGCCTATCAATAAGAAATTATCGAAAGTTCCATGATGAAGAAACTTTTGAATTTGCTCATAGTAGCTGGGAACAGGGAATTGAGGGAAAAAAGGATGATGAAAAAGAAAAATTAACAGAAAAATATATTTCTCAGAGTACTTCTTTGTTAGTTGGAAAGAATAATGCTGGAAAAAGCACGGCTATTGGCTTATTAAACAGATTACAAAGCACAAAGTGCGGTAATAAAGGTGTTTTTAAATGTAACGATTTTAATTTGAATTATTTACATGAATGGTATAATGAACATTTTGTGGAATCTTCAGATAACATTGATGAGATTTCTCCAGAAGATTTACCGTTTATGCAATTTGAATTAAAAGTTGGAATTGATGATGGAAATGATATCATCTCAAGCTTTAAGGATATCTTAGTTATTAGTGGTTTAAAGAAAAGTAAGCAGTCAATAACAGTACGGATTGAAAAAATTGGGATCATGAGCTACCAAAAATGGTAATTCATGATCCTTTTATTATTTATGGCATTCTGCTTGAATTTCTTTTGACCATGGCAAATAAGCCTCAAGTCCTGCGTCCTTGCGGTTTGGTAAGTGATCAAAAAGATACTTAAAGTATTTGTAGATATTTAAATGGTTCTGGTTTGCAGTTGCCACCAAAGTATAGAAAATGGCATTTGCCTGAGCTCCAGCAGGGCTTTTCGCAAATAAGCTATTCTTTCGAATAAGAGTTGATGGACGAATCGCTTGTTCAACCGGATTATTCGTTAACGGCACTCGACCATCTTCAAATATTTGATATACTCGCTTTCTTAGCTTCAAAGCATTATTAATGGCAGCTTTCAAACGCCCTTGAGGAAAACTGATATTTTCTAAATAAGTATATAACTTATCCATCAAAGGCTTCACGTGCAACCGACGTTGCACTAGTTTTTCCTTATGATTGGAATATGCTAATTGTTTCTCTTCATGAAAGATCGGTCGCATTAGCTGTAAAACTCGGTATGCTTTGGAGTTCTTCAATGTTAGTGTAAGATTTTCATAGGTTGGATGAATAATTCATCTGGTCGTGGAAATCTTTTTTGTAGACCAATTTACTTATTTACAAAAAAAGAAAAGACCAGTAGCCTTTAGTGTGTCGGCACTATGTCCCGTCAAGTATACAGATCAAATAGATAAAAATTTTAGGAGGCTTGATTGCGGAATTGTTCCGCGGTCAAGCCGTTTTTGCTTGTGTAAGCGCGTTTGGTATTAAAGTATTCAATGGCTCCTTTGACGAGCTGTTCTAGCTCTGCTAGCGTCTTAGGACGATTATGTTTGTTAATCCAGATTAGCTTGAAGTCATTCCACCAACGCTCTATGGGGGAGTTTTCCCAAGGATGACCGGGGTGTGACATACTATGAATACAATTTTTAGAGGCTAAGTAGTC
Source organism: Limosilactobacillus reuteri (assembly GCF_003072625.1). Lineage (NCBI taxonomy): Bacteria > Bacillati > Bacillota > Bacilli > Lactobacillales > Lactobacillaceae > Limosilactobacillus > Limosilactobacillus reuteri. The sequence continues at coordinate 1,123,377 of NZ_CP027805.1, read as the reverse complement.
GTTGAACATACTTGAGCAGTAAGCTGATCCGCGGTCAGTATGGACCATTGGTTGCGCATCAGGTTCAACCGTAAAAGCACGATTAAAGGTTTCAATTACTGCTGATGAAGTTTCTGTGTCTGAAATATTGTAGCTTAAAGCGTAACGACCATATAAATCTAAAATAACGTGTACTCGTACTTTATGAAGTGTGTGTTCGCCGTAGGCAACTTCCGTTGTGTCGGTAACCCACACTTCATTTTTAGTTTCACGGTCGAATTGTCCCTGCAATAAGTTGTCATTGATGTATTCTTCATGGCGTTGAATTCGATTGCGCTTCTTCTTCCTAATATTTGCTCTAATTCCATGCTTACGCATGCAATTAGTTATTCGTTTTAATCCAGCGGTAAAGCTTAAACGGTTTTCAAAGCTTAACTGTGTAGTCATCGCTAAATATCCCAGCGTCCAATTATGTTCTTCTTCTAACTCTACAATCGCTTCAAGTAACTCTGCTTGCTCATTATGATATCGACTTGGCTTTCGATTGAGCCATTTGTAATAACCATCTCGCGAAGAATCAGCTATTTTACACAACTGGCTAATTGACCATCCATTTTCTTGATTTAGTTCTTTGATGGCTTGGTACCGGAGTCCTTTTCCACCTCCCGATTGCGTATTTCTGTTAATTTTTTTGCGAACGCAATCTCCATCTCTTGCTTTTCTAGCTGAGCCCTTAATAAGCGATTTTCTGCCTTGAGTCGGTCAACTTCCGTCCACTTCTCTTCTGGCTTAGCTTTGCCTCGGCGATCACGAAGTGATTCTGGGTCATTACCGCTTTTGCGATACTTTTGATACCAGCCATAAACTTGTTGGTAACTAATATGGTACTTTTCAACTGCCCAATTGTAGTTCACATCATGCTTAATCAACTCTTCAATGATAGTAAGTCGTTCTTCAAAGTCAGTCTTTCGTCCACTCATTTTTGAATCTCGCTTTCTTGGCGTATAGGCCTTTAAGTTAGATTCATTATACCGGATAATCCATTGTTCTAGTTGCCTTTGAGATCGTAAACCGTGTTTTATCGCAAATAAATCTAATGCCTCATCTGTTTGTTGATATTGTTCAACCAATGAGTTTTTAAATTCTTTAGAGTAGCTTTGATTATGATGACTTGTTTGAAGTCCTGGCATTCCCTGATACTTGTATAGAAGACTCCACCGCCTGATAGTTTTTTGGCTAATCTTGTACTTAGTTATTACCTTATGGATTCCATTTCGTAAAACTTCATTGAGGATTAAGAGTTTTTCCTCTGCTGAGTATTTAGATTTTCTTCCCATAGAAAAAGCCCTCCGAGTATAAGATGAATTTTCTATTTCATCTGTATACTCAGAGGGCATTATAGCCGTCGAATACTAAGCAAAGGCAGGTCTTTCCTCATGGATATTTTAACAGAAATCGAGCAGAATTTGGTGAAATCAGGCAGTTTATTTGAAGCTGAACAGATTATTTTAAAAGGTGTATTGGAGTTAGGACAAGTAATCATGCAAAACTTTTTGGAAAGCTTAGATCGAAGCTTAAAGTCCCAAGCTCCAGCGAACTATCAAGTAATCAATAAACAGCCACGGACGCTTAATTTTATCTTTGGCCCGGTGACTTTTCAACGACGGTATTATCAGGCTGGGACAAAGAAACGTGAATTTTACTTAGACCAACAATTAAAAATTAAACCACGTCGTCGTTTATCGCCACACTACTTAATGATGATGGCTAAGATTGCCCAAACAACTACAATGCGCAATACTGCCGACATTTTGAACCTTGTATTTGACAGCGGAATTACTGCCGATTCGGTAATGCACGCCGTGCATGAGTTAGGAAATCAGGTAGCTAAACAAACTCAAGCAAAAGAACACCAAGCTACTCCTCGCCATATGCCTAAAAATTTAACTATTGAGGGTGATGCCTTTATGATTAAAGGTAAAAAAGAAGCAGGTCAGCTGACTCTTGTGCACCATTATCGGGTTTATGAGCGAGTAGCTAATCAAATCATTAATCGGCATGACTTTCTCAGTGTTGGGCACCAAGGACGGCTTGAAGCACGACTAAGTGATTATTTAGACCGCCATTATAAGCTTGCCGGTCAAACGATCTTTTTGGCCAGTGACGCTGGCCCAGGTTACGAACCAGCTAAGCTATTAAGTCTAGTTCCTCAAGGTGCACATGGTGAATACTTTCTCGACCGCTATCATTGTTTACAGAAAATTGAACATACTTTAGGCCGGCACAACGAATTAGCCATGCGAGCAATTAAAGCCGTTCGTCATCATGATCAAGCAGAGCTAACAATAATTTTAGATACTTATGAATCACAAAACCTAACGGAAAAACAAGCAGACGACCTAATGCGTTTAAGAAAGTATCTACAGCGAAATTGGCGGTATATCCTCTCACCACAAATGCGTGGATTTAAGGATATTCATTTAATTGGTTCAGTCGAAAGTTCTCACCGGGCTTTTACTTACCGGATGAAGAAACAGGGCAAGTCATGGACTAAGCAGGGGGCTAAAGCCATGATTGGTTTAATTGAAGCCCGAATGAATGGTGAACTGCAAGCTAGTTTAAATACAATCCTAGAACAATTAACAGTTCTTCCTCGAGTGGCTCAAACCAGCCTATTACAGGAAATGCATATTCGAACTGGAGAGTTTCTAAGAAAGGCACCGACAAAGCCGTCAATTGGAGCAGTACAAGGAATAATTCCGATTAACACGGTCACAAGTAGACCAATGGGACAACTTTTTAAGGCACTAACCCACTAAAACTGTATATTTAAAGGCTACCTATGAAAACTTGACAGATACATTCTTGAACATTATAGAGACAAAGGAATAATTTGGCGTTATTATTACAGAGAAGATAATGGTTATAAAGCATTTCATTGTTACTTCAAGGAAAATAATAAAACATTTCCGTGGGAGTTACAGATTTGGGATATTCAAGATGAAGAACAAAATAAAAAACTACATTCTGCTCATGAAAAGCAACGAGATAATATTCTAGAAGAAGGAGGCAATAAATCATGATTCAATTAGTCGAATTAGTTACAGTTGATAATGAAGATTTGGCCTACCACTATGGTTCAGATAACATAGATGAAGTATTTGAACATGAAAGATTCTTTAATGAATTGATTAAAGATATTCCATTATCGTTTAGCTCGCATATTCTTGCTACAGAAGATGCTTCATTTGATTCTTTATGTGAAAAAGATCCATATTTTAAGCAGTTTCTTGCATATCACGACTTGAAATTTTTCATACCTGAAATGTCAATTTAAATTAGAAAAAAGGTGAAAGTTGTTCTTCTGTGACATGACTCAAGAATACTTCTAATGGTGTACGATAATTAAGAGATTTTCGTGGGATATTGTTGCGACGATGCATTAGCTGAGTGACTAGTTCGTCTGGTAAATCGCGAAAATCTAGCTTTTTACTAAGACTATCACGACGCAAGAGGCCGTTATTATTTTCGTTTAGCCCTCGTTGATTGGGAGCACCGACTTCCGCAAAATAGGTGTGAAGATCATACTTATTGGCTATTTCTCGCCATCCAGCAAATTCTTTCCCGTTATCAAAAGTAATTGATTTAACAAAGTGACGTGGCAGTTTAGCGAGCCATTGATCAAGCTGGCAATTCACTGCTTCGTCTGTTTTATGATGAATATTAAGGACAATCATTACTTTGGATTGTCGCTCTACTAGCGTCATTACCGCTCCGCGGTGAGCTTTACCTTGAACTGTATCAGCTTCAAAGTGCCCAAATTCATGTTGGTAATGCGGAAAATCACGATATCGTTGATAGATACTGCGTCCTAATTGGCCAGCTTTACCACGATGTTCCACATAGCCATTGGGATGGCGTTTTCCTTTCATCGGTAGCTGTTTAACGGAAAAACCATACTGATTGCGGGCAAACATGCGATAAAGGGTGCGCATACTGCAGCTAATTGGGTGTTCATGACGACCAATAATAGTATCAGGAGTCCAACCTGCCTTGATTTGCGCATGAATATAGTTAACTTCGATAGTTGGCAGTTGGGTCTGCTTCCGACCACAACGACGCTTATGACGCTGATAAGTCTGAAGATATTGGTCGATGGTTTTACCGTCATTGAGGAAACGATAAACACGATAGATGGTTTCTTGACTACGCTGAAGTAATTTAGCAGCCCGATAAGCTTTAGTACCTTGATACCAAAAATCAGCTATGAGAGTTAATTCACGTGTGGTAAGATGTTTATAGGTCATTTGTGATTGCCTTTCTTTTGATTAGGGATATTCAAAAGTCTATCACAAATGGCTTTTTATTTTTTCTAACTTAATTTTACAAACGACGATTAAAAAAATAAAAGAAAAAAGTCAACTTACAGATGAGGAAGTGGCGGGTTATTTAAAGACTCAGTTTAACTTACATGCATTTCCGCTTCAAAAGGTTCTATATTATAGTTATGCTGATTACTTAGAGAGTAAGGGACATCGTCTTTTTTCAGCATCATTTCAAGCTTTCGACCATGGCCCTGTTGATCGAAAAGTATGGCGAAAGGCCCAGGATAATTTAAAGGAATTGCAAGAAAAGAATTATGATTTTATCCAAAAAGCAGCATTAAATCCTTCAATTAAGGAATTTATTGATAATTCAGTTAAAAAATATGCTAATTTTTTTGATTCTGGGCAGCAATTTGAGAATTCAGATCAAAATCCAACTCATAATAATGGTACGCCATGGAATAGAGCATATAGTAAAGGACGAAATACGCTACTATCTGATGATGATATAAAAAAGTATCATTACCTAGAACAGATACCTTAATTCTTTATCACCATTAGTCAAAAATATGGAGGTACAACAATGTTATTCATTAATCAGACCGGTTTTGCATAAGTGGCCTAAGTTAATTAGGCCCTGAAAGGACTATTATGCAAAATGTTCAATTGTTATGTTATTCATGACTATATTTACAGTCGTGATGACAAAGTATATATGTATTCTGAATTGGTAAAAGCGCTGAATAATGCTAAGCCGCTAATAGATTTTACATTCTTTAGTACGGTGACTCTTTACCGAAATGTTCACAGTATTAAACGTGTAGTGTCAGGTGCAGGTTCCTACTTTGAAATTGATTGCGATGATTGCAAAAAAATTGAGGAACAGAAATTAAAGGACTTGTACAAGAAAGCTAAGCAATAAGCGCTTATCTGCAAGAGAGTTAAAAGACTATCCACTTACTCACCACAACCATAAAGATCGTCGCCATTATTTTAGATTTCCAGTTTTTGATGATGACGAATACTTTACTGCTAAGCATTCAACTGGCTGGAAATATTCAACTAAGTATCGCCATCAATATCAGATTCATTTCTAAATTAAAATTACATTAAAAACACCCTTGAAGAATTCGCCCTCGCTCGTTATACTAATTACAATTTATATGAGAATTTGCTGAGATCGAATGAGTAACTAATGATAGATTTAACAGAGAGCTGTGACTGGTGCAATACAGTATTTCTAAAATTAGTGAAGATGGTTCGTGAGCGATTGATCGGTGAATAATTAGCAGATCACGGCGTTGCTACCGTTACCCAAGCTGCAAATTTATTACTATGAATAAGTTTGTTTGAGTGCAGGATTTTAAATTTCCTGAATTTGGGTGGTACCGCGTATTGATCGTCCCTTGAAAAGACTAGTTTCTTTTTGAGGGGCTTTTTTATTTACGAGGAGGGGATAAAGATGACAAAGATTACTGCAGAATTAACTAAACCATTACTAATTGATGGCGCAATGTCAACGGCTTTGGAACAATTAGTTGCTGATACCAATAACTCATTATGGACGGCGAGTGTTTTAGCTAACCAGCCAGCATTAGTTAAAAAAGTTCACCAGGAATATTTTAAGGCGGGTGCCCGGTTAGCGATTACTGATACCTACCAGGCAAATGTTCCGGCATTCATAAAGAACGGTTATTCAAAACAAGAGGCTCATTCATTGATCCAGCGGGCAGTCGCCTTGGCTAAAGAAGCGCGTGATGAATATCAGCAGGAAACCGGTATTTATAACTATGTGGCGGGAGCGCTTGGTCCTTATGGCGCTTATCTTGCCAACAGAAGTGAATATAGTGGTGATTACCACCTCAGTACAACCGAATATCAACAATTTCATCGGCCACGATTAACTGATATTTTAACGGTTGGTGTCGATGTGATTGCAATTGAAACTCAGCCACGCTTAGATGAAGTGTTAGCAGAATTGGACCTTGTCAAAGAACTGGCTCCGGATACTTTATGCTATGTCAGTTTTTCCTTAAAAGATTCCACACATTTACCAGATGGGACACCGTTAGCAGTTGCTGCCTGTACCGTTGCGAAGTATCCAAATGTTTTTGCGGTTGGCGTAAATTGTATTCCATTAGAAGAGGTAACAGCCGCCATTGAGACGGTCCATCGGGCGACTGATAAACCAGTTATTGCTTATCCTAATTCAAGTGCGACTTATGATCCGACTACAAAAACGTGGAGCTATCCCCACGGGCGTCGCGGTTTGGTTGATTACTTACCACAATGGCTGGCGGCTGGATTAACAATTGTTGGGGGATGCTGCACTACTACACCGCAAGATATTGCTGCCTTACATGAGTACTTAAAAGGAGGCGACCATCATGACTAAGAAAACACATTTAGCCCGTGAAATGAGTGCTCGTCATATCCAGATGATTGCACTTGGTGGAGTGATCGGGACCGGCCTATTTCTGAGTTCTGGTTACACGATTCATCAGGCTGGACCGTTGGGAACCGTTATTGCTTATTTGCTTGGCGCGTTAATTGTCTATGCTGTTATGTTATGTTTAGGTGAGCTGAGTGTTGCGATGCCGTATACGGGGGCTTTTCATGTTTACGCCAAAAATCTGATTGGGCCGGCCGCTGGATTTACCGTTGCGATCCTTTATTGGTTGACCTGGACGATTGCGATGGGTTCCGAATTTACCGCGGCTGGCCTAATTATAAAGCGCTGGTTTCCCCAGATTCCAGTTTGGTGGTGGAGCTTGTTATTTATCATCATTATCCTCTTATCCAACATTTTTACTGTCAAATCATTTGCGGAAAGCGAATTTTGGTTTGCGGTGATTAAAGTAGTTGCGATCTGCGCGTTTATTTTGTTGGGGGCTTTAGCAGTAATTGGTCTTATCCCGATTCAAGGTTACCATCATGCACCTTTGCTGAACAACTTTACTAAGGACGGCCTATTCCCGGGTGGATTTAGCGGATTATTTATGACGATGTTAACGGTAAACTTTGCTTTCTCTGGGACTGAATTAATCGCCATCACCGCGGGAGAAACTAAGCATCCCGAAAAGGCCCTTCCTAAGGCGATCCATACTACTTTATGGCGGTTAGTGATTTTCTTTGTCGGGAGCATGATCGTTATGGCCTCTTTGATTCCTTATCAAAAGGCAGGGGTAACACAAAGTCCATTTGTCTACGTTTTTAGCCAACTCGGAATTCCATATGCTGCCGACTTAATGAATTTTGTCGTCCTCACCGCGATTATCTCTGCCGCTAATTCTGGCCTATACGCATCAACCCGGATGTTATGGTCATTAGCTAATGAAGGAACGATTCCGGCTGTCATTGCTAAAACTAATAGACGCGGAATTCCTGTTTTTGCCTTGATCTTAAGTATGCTTGGTGGGGTGTTAGCTTTGCTTTCCAGTATCTATGCGGCTGGAACGGTCTATTTAGTTTTGGTTTCTGTTTCTGGATTGGCGGTTGTCTTTGTATGGATTGCGATTTCCTTATGTGAGCTCATTTTCCGTCGGCGCTTTTTAGCGGCTGGTCACCAGTTAAGTGAGTTAAAGTATCGCACGCCATGGTATCCGGTTGTTCCATGGTTTGCATTTATTGCTAGCAGTCTTTCTTGTATCTTAATTTGGTTTGATTCGCAACAACGAATTGCCTTGTATTGTACGATTACGTTTGTAATTGTTTGCTATGCTGCTTATTATTTACAAACCTTGTGGTGCAAGTATACTACGAAGAAAAAGGTTTCAACAGTTGTTAAATAGATGTAAAAAAGCTGTAATTAAAAAATTCATAACGCGTAGTAAAATGTACGAGGATAATTTTTAATTAGGAGATATAAAATGCATTCACTATTTTTACTACAGTTGATTCAGACAGTCTTAGTAGCAATCCAATTAGTAATGATCTTCTCAGCTAATAGAATTAAGCGAGAATGGTTAACCGTTAGCCAGCTGTGCATCGCGGTCGTAATCTTAGCCGACTTATTTTCAGAATTGATCTTCTTTAGTTATACAAGTGTCCTTACTGGCTGTGTATTATTCCTCCAGTTATTCTTGCTTCCAATGTTTTGGAAACAGCTAAAGGCATTTGAAGAATAATATAAAAATAGGTGAGTGGAAATTAACTTTCTTGACAAGGCGGTTAATTCGCACTCACTTTTTTAATCAAAAAAAGCACCATGAGACTTACTACATAGTGCTTTCCTATATTATTCGTTGCCAACCATATCATTTACATATTGTTGCAGTTGTTTAATCATTTTCTCGGATAAATGATTAACAATAGCTCCATTGCGAGCATGATAGTCAAAATTCTGTAATTGCCATAAAACAACGTATCCTTTAACTCCCGTGCCGTCACTACCATTTATTAAAATGGGCATATAACGAGGATTGTTAGAATAGTTAGCGATTGTGATTGGCATCCCAATAAACATATGGGTTGCCTCATTATAGGCGGATGTACTCATGACAACATAATGTCTGCGGATATTTCCTTTTTTAGGATTATGTCCACCCATTTCATGTCCTGCGTGAGGTTCTGCATCGGCAATTATAATATCTCCCTTTTTAGGAAATTCCATTAATCAATTACCTCACGTCCTACTTGTTTTATTGGCTGTAATGCTGGATCGTTTTCGATATCTTTTTGATAATCGTATTCTTTCCAATATTTGGTTGCAAAAATATTTTTCCTTTTTGCAACAGGGGTAAATACAATTGTCTTACCAACATTCTTTACGGTATATTCTTTTCCAGTTACTTTAATTCCTGACGGTACAGTTAAAGTTCTTGAATTACCAACTTGTCTTAATTTAACAGTCATATTATCCCTCCTTATGTGTATACTCAGTATATACTAAAACAGTAGAAAGAGAAAGACTTTTACCAGGGCGTTCACGAAAGTAGTATAAAGTATGCTAAAATGATAAAGATTATTAAGACCAATCAACGATATTCGCTGACTGGCCTTTTGTAATTTTAAATATAATTAAGTGGGTTTTATTTATGAAGAAAAGAAAATTAAAGAAGAGTTTAGCAACAACTGCGACGGTGATGGCAGTTACAACGGGGGTGACGGCCATTAGTAATTCCGCTAAAGCTGATACAGTACAAAATAGTAAAAATACTATTCAACAAACGCTGCCTGATACGAACCAACAAGCTCAGCAGAATGTCTGTGCAGCTCAAGATGCGGTTAATAAAGCCAATGCTGATGTAGCAACCGCAAATAATGATCTTAATATTGCTAATCAAAATTTGGCAGACGCGGATTCTAAAGCAAAGGCACAGGAAAAAATAAGCAATAGTTCAAATCAGGCTGTTAATAATGCTCAGCAAGAATTTGATAATGTTCAAAGTGACTTAACAAAGTATCAACAAGAGTATCAGCGAATACTGAAAGTTCCGGTATTCTATTTAAATACTATGATGAATTCAGACAAACCTTTAGTATTTGACTTAGCAAACTATGATGGTTATAAAGGACAGAATGCACAAGCGGAAAAGAATTTTAAACTCAAAGCATATCAGGATAATATTGATCTCTTAAAAGAAGTTATTAGAAGAAACCAGAGCTTTGTTGACAATGATTATAAAAATACGCCGGCTTATTATAACTTAGGCACCATTAATTATGAAATAAATGCAGTTAATAAGGAATTAACTGAGCTTAATCAAATAATAGCTGAAAAGAAAAAAGGTACTTTTAACCAATATCAACATTATCATGATTGGATTACAAAGGATCGTTCGCGTTCATGGCTGAATTTAGAATCTGCGGATATCAGTGATATTCAAGAGATAATTGATTGGCATCATAAAATAATAGAAGAAGACCAAAAGAAGACTGCTGAGATATTGCCAATTGCGAAAAAAGAATTAGAAACTGGAAATTACTATTTAAGTGTTTCTAAGAATCTTTTGCCACAGCTGGAAGAAGTGACTAACAATCTTATTGAGACACAAGAAAAGCTTATATATGCTAAAAGTAATTTAGATTCAACAAGACGGAAAGCTTGGCAAGATAGTGTACTCTTATCACAAATTGAAGGAGATCGTGCTAATGCTCAATCTCAAGCAATCAATGCGCAAACGAAGCTCTTACAAGCACTTCTCAATAAGACAAATTCACAAGAAAAGTTAGCGTCAGCAAAAGAGAAACTTCCTGCACAAACCGATGCCTTAAAGTATAGTTCGCTAATCACCCTTGAACCACTAACAGTTGCGCCAGGAGTAACTCCTACTCCTAAAGTTACGACAGCGATTGCGGTTGAAAATGATGATCATCAGAATAAAGCTGTTATTACTTTACCCGGCGATGAACAAGAAAATAAGCTACCCCAGGGAACAAAGGTAGTGTGGAAAGATGATGCTAAAGTTGCAGCCGACCTTCAACATCTTGGAAAGCATACTGAAGATGTCTTGATTGTTTTTCCTGATGGATCGGTAATTTTAACTAGCGAGCAAGTTACTGTTACCGCAATAGAAAAACAGGCAGACGCTGATAAAGAGACTTCGCCTGCACAGAAAACAATTGATAGTACCCAAGAAAATAATATGCGTGCGAATGATCTTTCTGCTCAGATAATAGAAGTTAATAATGATAACCAAACCTCAGCACCAGAAGTATTGGTGACTTCGCAAACCAAGCAAAATACCGTCCGACCAAACGGGGTAATAAAAGGTCAGGCAGCACTGAATAACATTGTCCAGCCTTCATTAGCTAAGTCTTTTGAGGATAAGACAAGAAATAATGTTTTGCCACGAACCGGGGATGAAGCTTCACTTTCGATTATTGCCCTTGGTGCTGTTATTTGGCTTGCAGGAATTGGGGCAACACTTAAACGGTACGAATAAATTTGTTTTTCGTCATGCTAGTCTATATAATCAATGAAAATACAATATTTGAAAGGATCGACACATGAGTAACTGGCGTAATCTATTTGCACAACGAATTTATGAACGGGGTAGGGATTACTACTATCGCGATAAAGTTAAAAACTTAATAATCGATGAAGACGATAATTTTTCTGCAATCGTTAAGGGAAATCGGGCTTATAAAGTAACTGGTAGATACCATAATGGAAAGTTTTCTCAACTTCATTGTGATTGTCCCTATGCGCAGGATAACCATCGTTGTAAACATATGGCCGCGGTTTTAGAGGCGATTGATGATGATTCGGCAAATATTGAACCGCAAAAATCATTAGGGGAGGTTTTTCAATCAGCTTTTCCGCCAAACCGTTTACCAGTTGATCCGCAAAGTTTTCTAAGTAAAGAAGTCTTTCCGCTACGGCTGATTGAACATGTCTTTACTAATCTTGACGATGTTCAAATCATTTCTGAGATCCTAATTAAAGCTGCAGATGCTTATTTCACAATTCCTGGAGCTAAGTGGAATTATTCAGTGGCTGGGCGTTTTAAACAATATTACTTTTCAGTGCTAGTTGCTTTTAATCGAGAAATGATTGTGGACGTCCAGGTAGACTTTATAAAGACAAGAGAAGGACAACAGATTGCTGAAATAGTTGCCCTTTATTACTTGTTAAAGTACCTTGATCAACATAATATTGAAGAGAATACTAATGAAGCGGCCCGGCAAATGCTAGCTAATTTTCTTGATCGCGATCCTGATAGTCAGACGATCATTACTGCTAATATCGGTGAATACTACGATGGTGGTCAATACCTTTACTTCCGGGCAGGTGTACCAGACCATATGTATAAGTTTCCAAACTTGACAACCTTAACAAATGGGATTGCCCGTGGTGAGCGGCTTCATTTAGGAAAGTTCTTTGATCAGCAAATTACCCCCGAAAACCTTGATAAAGATAGTAAACAATGGTTAGACTTGATCATCAAGCTATCCTCGACCGCTGATTTAACGCGCGATGGGTATTATGAAGCATCCGTAAAAAATGAGCTGCCCCTGGCTAGCGTGATTATGGATGAAGTTGACCAAATATTAAAGACCGGTAATACGCTTTATAATCGGTGGAAAGTGCCTATTAAGCGGGAAGAACGTGCATTAAAAGCAGCAGTTTCAATTAAAGCAAATGGTGCTGATGACGATCCAAGTCGTTACCTTGATGTTAGTGTTGACCTTCCGGCTGACCTTATTCGTGGACAGGCAGCCTATTACCACCTTGATGACCATACCTGGACTGCTTTTACAGGAATAGCCCCTGATAAGTTAGACCCTGTTTTTCCAGTAACCAGTGATCTTGTTTTTGGTGTTGATACTATGGCTGAGTTTTACCGCTATGTGTTACCCAAGATTCAGTCGATATTTTCAGTCGAGATGCCCCAAGATCGCGATTTATCAAAGTTTTTACCTCCGTTACCAACAGTAGTTTTCTTATTGGATTATCATGACGAACAAATTTATTGTGACTTGGCAACTGAAATTGATGGAAAAACACAAAAAATTAAGAAAATTGATGACCTTCCGCAATTTTTGATGCAAAGAGTTGAACAGGTACTAGCTAAATATTTCACCAAGTTTAATCAAACCGGGACTAGAGCAGTTCTGTTAGTTGATGAGGCAACAAATTTGCTAGCAACTGGCGTCAATGAATTGCAAAAAATAGGAATTACTAAGGCTACTCCTGCATTTAATGGGTTATACAAACAGCCGTTTACTAAGGTAAGTGTCGGTATCTCCGTTGATTCTGGCCTTTTAAAGCTTGATTTTGGTGATGATCAACTAACCGCTAAAGAAATCAAACAAATTCTAAGAGATTTCCGGCCGCATAAACAGTACTATCAATTGGGCAAGAAAACCTTGAAGATGGATGAACCTTCGCTAACTGAATTAGTTGAGACATTGCGCAAAATGGGAATCTCATCACGTGATTTTACTGCGGAAGAACTTAAATTGCCGGTGTATCGTGCTCTTTATCTTGATGATCTTTTATCCCACCAAGAAGCATTGAATTATCGTACTACTTCAGAATTGCACCAGCTAGTTACTGATGTTAAAATTCCGCAGAAAGATTTTAAGGTGCCGGCAAATCTTCATGCAACATTGCGTCCCTACCAATATGATGGTGTCCAGTGGCTAATAACCTTAATGAAGTATCATTTTGGTGGACTGCTGGCGGATGAGATGGGACTAGGCAAGACCCTGCAGATTATTACTGTTCTATTAAGTGAACAGGGAAACGGACAGAATTTAATTGTTGCCCCAGCGGCAGTTATCTATAATTGGCAAGATGAGATTAACAAGTTTGCCTCAGACCTTAAAGTAACTGTTCTTGATGGTAGTAAAGCTGAACGACGGAAACAGTTTGCGCAAAGTACAGAAAGGAATATCATTATTACTTCTTATGATGCCGCTAAACGAGATATTGATTTTTATGAAGGGCATGTCTTTAATATTGAAGTTATTGATGAGGCCCAATACATTAAAAATCCCCAAACTGCTGCCGCTAAAACAGTCAAAGCGATCAATGCTAAGCAGCGTTTTGCTTTAACCGGAACCCCAATTGAGAACCGGTTAAGCGAACTTTGGAGTATTTTTGACTACTTGATGCCTGGCTTTCTCGGTTCTTATCAGCAGTTCCGCAAACAGTATGAAGGACCGATTATTAAAAATCAGGATGAGCAAGCTCAGGACGACTTAAAACGTTTGGTACAACCATTCATGCTCCGTCGTGTGAAGAAAGATGTCCTTAATGATTTACCGATGAAAAATGAACAGGTATTTTTAACGCCCATGGTTGGTAAACAAGAAAGTTTATATCAGGCACGGGCTCAAAGATTGATAAGACAGATTCAAAAACAGAATGATGAAGAGTTTCAGCAGAATAAATTAGCAGTCTTGGCAGAAATTACTCGTCTTCGTGAACTATGTTGCAGTCCTCAATTGTTAGATAGGGGGTACAGTGGTCCTTCGGGAAAAATTAAGGCAACTATGAATTTAATTAAAGATGAAATGGCAGATAATCATAAAATTTTACTCTTCTCGCAGTTCACATCGGCATTAGCAATCTTAAAAGAAAAACTTGCTAATGCAGGAATTAAGTACTTTGTGATTGAAGGAAAGACAAAGAAAGCAGATCGTTTACAATTTGTTGATGAATTTAATTCCTATGATCAGCCAGCCGTCTTCTTAATTTCTCTGAAAGCAGGAGGAACGGGGTTAAATCTTACGAGTGCTGATGTTGTCATTCATTTTGATCCGTGGTGGAATATTGCGGCTGAAAATCAAGCGACTGACCGGGCTCATCGTATTGGTCAAAAGAATAACGTAACAATTTACAAAATGATTGCACAAAACACAATTGAAGAGAAGATTATTGAAATGCAACAGAAAAAAGCAGCTCTTGCTAATTCTATTCTTTCAGGAAATGAGCTAGCAAATGCCGTCATCAACAAGGAGACCCTTCTCAACATCCTCAAATAATATAGGCTTTGTGAAGTTTTGTCCTAAGCCCCTATAAAATCCCGCTATAACTTGCTATACTTAAAATATTAATATGTGAAAAAAGGGATGAGAAGAATGGTAATGGTTGATTTGCATTGTCACCTTTTGCCGGGGATTGATGATGGTTCGAAAAGTATGGAAATTTCATTGCGACTTGCAAAAGAAGCAACAGAAAACGGGGTTACCCATGCTCTTTTGACCCCTCACCATATGAACGGGCACTATGTAAACCATAAACAAGATGTTTTAGCGCGAACAAAAGAATTTCAGGAAGAACTGGAGAAAAATAATATTCCACTAACTGTCTTTCCCGGACAAGAAGTGCGAATTAATGGTCAGCTAATTGAAGCACTTGATAATGATGATATTCTATTTGCTGATGAGAGTAGGAAGTATATGATGCTGGAATTTCCAGACAATGATGTCCCTCATTACACTAACCAGATGATTTTTAACCTTCAACAACGGGGGATTACGCCAGTGGTTGTCCACCCTGAACGGAATACTAAGATTATGGCTGAACCGGACTTGCTTTATCAAATGCTTGAAAAAGGGTGCTTGTCGCAAATCACCGCTAGTTCCTATGTTGGTACATTTGGTAAAAAAGTCGAAAAATTCAGTAAAAATCTGATTGCGGCCGGTCAAGGATATGTTTTTGCTTCTGATGCTCATGACCTTCCGGGACGAAAATACGAAATGCGGCAGGCCTTTGACAAATTATCGCGTGAATTAGGCGCTGACGTTGCCCAAGAATACCAAGATAACGCGCGAGCTATCATTAACGGGGATGAAATTGGTCGTCATCAGATTAAGAAGGTTCAGCAACGTAAGAAATTGTTTGGGTTATTTTAAAAAGGCAGATTGTAAAATTTGAGTTGAACATTTAAGTGGACAGAAAAACCCATCAAGGTCTTTAATGGTGTTACCACAACATTCCATTAGAAAGAAGGACCTTAATGGGCACCACTATTTTATCATTCCAGAACCGCATTGTCATTGAAACGCTTCATAATGAAGGACGTTCCTTACGATACATCGCTAATTACTTAGGCTTTAGTAAAACCACAGTCTTTAACGAACTTCACCGGCTCAACGGTGAGTATCAAGCTGAACTAGCGCAAACTGACTTTGAACGCAAGGTTAGTCAACGGGGGCGGAAGTCTTCACTCACTAAAAGCCTTAAGCACTTGATTGAGGAAAAGATTCAAGTCCAGAAGTGGTCCCCTGAACAAGTTGCCCATGTAGTTGGGATTGCCTACAAGACGGTCTATAACTGGATTGATCAAGGATGGCTTGATGTACAGTTACCCGATTTGCCTGATCATGGAATTCGTCGTCATCGTGCTAAAGAAAAGCGTGGTACGTTCAGTCACGGCCGCTCCATTGAGGAGCGTCCTCATAAAGTCGAAACTCGCCAAGAATTCGGCCACTTTGAAGCTGATACCGTACTTTCTGGCAAACGTAAAGGTCAAGCTGTGGCGACTCTTGTGGAGCGTAAGAGTCGCCTGACAATTGTTAAACGGCTCCATGGTCGCGACAGTCAGTCCATGACTCAAGCCGTACTTGAACTAGCTAGTCAACTTCAAGACAAGCTCAAGACGCTTACCGTGGATCATGGGAAAGAGTTCGCTAACTATCAGGCAATTGAACAGCTAACAGGTACTCAGGTTTATTTTGCCCATGCTTATTCACCACATGAACGCGGTAGTAATGAGAACCGTAACCGAGTTTTGCGACGGTTTATTCCCAAGGGACAAACCATTGAAGAGCTGAGCGATCGCCAGCTGGTTCAAATCAATTGGTATCTGAATTCCCGACCACTTAAATGTCTTAACTGGCACACACCAATCGAGATCTTCTTGCTTAATCTACGTCACTAAATTCGTTCAAGTTATTTCTTGCAATCTGCCAAAAGCTAAAATTAGTTCAGAGACTGTGACATAAATCAAGTTACTTTTATAAAAGACAAATAGCGCAGTACAACAATGGTCTCCAACGCCCGGTTTAAACCGAACATTGGAGGCCTATTGTTGCTTGCAGGGGCTCGAAAGAGGGATAAATTGATGGCATTATATTTTACCGATGTTTTTTCTGGAAGTGCCGACTGGATCGTGACTGACCCGCATGCACAAGGCACGATTGTTAAAGTATCACAAGGGACGGGCTACTTAAACCCAAAGTACCAATACCAATATTCGTTAGCTAAAAATGCTGGTCGGCTTTTAGGACTTTACCATTATGCTGGTGGTGGCAATCCGATCGCGGAAGCTAATTATTTCTTATCGCATATTCAAGATAAACTTGGCCAGGCAGTTTTAGCCGTTGATTGGGAACAATATCAAAATACTGCTTGGGGTGATCCCACTTGGGTACGGCAGTTTGTTGATGAAATTCACCGTCAGACGGGGATATGGCCGTTGATTTATGTTCAAGAATCAGCAATTTGGCAAGTAGCAAATTGTGTCAGTGATTGTGGCCTTTGGGTAGCCAAGTATGCTTCGATGGATTGGCATTCGTGGACAGTTCCGACGATGACAGTCAATACAAGTCCATGGCAGACATATACTCTTTGGCAATTCGCGGGGGATGATGAGGACCGCTCAATTGCAACGGTTGATCGTGAGGGCTGGGAGCGCCTTGCTAATCTAAGTGGCCAAGTTGATGTTAAACCAACCCTAACACAAAACGATTCGTCAACGTGGACAGATTCCTTGGGCGATGAGTGGCACCGTGAAAAAGGGACGGTTTATCACAGATCGAGTTCTTGATTTACGCTGGGGCGCACTGCCGACATCTTCTGTGATTGCGACCTTGCCAGTTGGTTCCGTGATTGATTATGATGCCTGGTCACGTCATAATGGCTATGTTTGGTTACGTCAGCCCCGCGCAGATGGTCAATATGGCTATCTTCCATGCCGAAACGCTGATAGTAATGAGGCATTTGGCAAGTTTGAATCACTTAGTTAAGAAGCTAGTTCCACGGATTATTCGCGAAAAAAGGTGAGGCTGAAAGAAAAAATTTTCTCCCAGCCTCACTTCTGTAAAATGTAAGATTTTAAGTGAATTTAACGATTTTTTGCGTATATATAATATTAGAGACACTATTTTCAGGAGGAACCTATGCGTTTTTTACATACGGCTGATTGGCATATTAGCAAGACCTTAAACGATTTTAGCTTGCTTGATGATCAGCTAGCAACTTTTAAGCAGATTGAAGCAATTGCCAAAGACCGGCAAGTTGATGCGATAGTGATTGCCGGGGATTTATATGATCGGTCCGTGCCCAATGAAGCAGCGGTTGGACTTTTAAACCAGATGCTGCAAGACTTAAACCTGGCTGATCATTTTCCTTTACTGGCAATCAGTGGGAACCATGATTCAGCGGTCCGTTTGAGTACGGGGACTGATTGGTTTGTTTACCAGTCATTTTTCTTAAATACTAACATTAATGATGCTTTTACTCCGGTCACAATCAAGGATACCCAGTTTTTCTTATTGCCATTCTTTGGGATTCAAGAAGTTCGCAACTATTTTAATGACGACAAGATTAAAAATGTCAATGATGCGATGGCACGAATTACAGCTGAGATGGAAAAGCATTTTGCCCCTGGTAAAAGGCATGTCCTTGTCGCCCATTTCTTTGCGGCTGGAAGTAAGCGAACGGCTGATTCTGAAACTTTGATTGAGATTGGCGGATTGAGTGCAGTTGCGACAGATGTTTTAGCTCCCTTTGATTATGTTGCTCTTGGCCACCTTCATAACCGCAATGCTTTAAATGACGAAAAAGTTAAGTATAGTGGCTCACCAATGAAGTTTTCCGTATCGGAAGCTAAGCAAGAAAAAGGCGTTTGGATTGTTGATACAGCACCCTTTAAGGCCGAGTGGGTTCCATTATCACCAGTTCATGATATTCACCTTTTGAAAGGGAGTTTTGCTGAACTGGCTACAAAACCTGAAGAAGCATTACGGGAAGATTTTTATGACATTGAATTGACCGACCAAGAACGAATCCCCGATGTGCTAAACAAGTTACGCGAATACTATCCCAAGATTGTCAGCCTTCATCGGACACATCAGGCCAAGCAGGTTCAACTCAACCTTAGTAAGAAACGTGCTCAGGAATCGCCCCTTGATTTGCTTGCGGATTTTTATTCCCAAACGATGGGAAATGATTTAACTGACCGCCAAAAGAAGTGGGCAGAAAAGGCCTTGACTCAAATTATGAAAGGGGAGGAATAGGAGATGCGTCCATTAACGATTGAACTACATTACTTTGGGCCGTATGAGCATCAAGTGATTGACTTTACGCAGTTCACAGAGCGTTCCTTATTTCTGGTAGCAGGGAATACTGGTGCAGGGAAAACCACGATTTTTGATGCAATGTGTTATGCGCTTTTTGGTCAAACAACCAATGATCGTGATCGGTCGGCTGCTGCTTTACGTTCTGATTTCGCACCAGCTGATCAAGAAACAATGGTGAAGTTTACCTTTGAACACCAAGACCTTAAATATCAAATTATGCGTCGTCCTAAACAGGTTTTAAAGGGACGCCGCGGTAATTTAGTTGAACATAATCAAGCCGTTGATCTTATTTACCCGCTTGAAAGCGATCATCCCCATGAAATTACTAAAATCAAGGAAGCAGACACGTTTATTACTGACCTGCTCAACCTGACCCGCGATCAATTTAAGCAGATTGTTCTTCTCCCTCAAGGAAAGTTTCGGCAGTTTCTTGATTCAGATAGCAATACGAAGGAAGCTCTTCTACGGGACCTCTTTAATACGTCCCGTTATGAGCAGTGGGCAGCGCAGCTAAAAAATGATTTGCGTGAACAGAAGAAGTCATTGACGACCCAAGAAACAAAACTTCAATCATTAAAGGAAACAGTAACCGAGATTAATGCGCAATTAACAACTAAAGAATGGTTAGCGGAAGCAAAAAATTACTTATCCCGACTAAAGGCTAATCTTGAACGTTTGGGCGATGATGAGCAGCAACAGCAAAAGAAAGTTGATCAGCTTGATGCTCAACTTCATACTGAGCAAGAGTTGAAGAAGAATATTGAGGAGTTGGCTGAACTTATCAAGGCTGGAGAAACACTGCAAGCTCAAGCGGAAAAGATCCGCGAAACAAAGCAGCAAGTAAAAATCCTTGAATGGTACCAAGAACACCAGACAGAATATCAACGGTGGAAAGATGGCGAAAAGCGTCTCCAAAAATTAACAGCAGACAGTAATATTCTCCATGAGGACCTGCGTAATCTTCAAAAGCAACAGCAAACAATTGAAACTGAACTACAACAAACGAGCAAGCAGCAAGAAGAGATTGATCAGCTTCAAACAGAGGTCGCCGACTTGACGAATAAACTCCCATTATTCGATGATCGAGATAAGCTAAAATCAACTGTCGATGAACTACAAACAAACTTAAAGCAGCAGGAAAAACAGCAAGCTGCTTCCCAGAAGAAGTTGCAAGACGCTCAACAGCAATTGACGGTTATTGCTAATAATTTAAAAGAGCATGAAAACTTAGGTGAAGTCCAAGTTCAACTAGCAAAGAAGGAAGGGCTTCAGGAAAAATTAACGACTGCTAGAAAAGATTTAAAGCAATTAGAAACAAAACTTTTATCTAAAAAGGAAAATTGCGTGAAATTGGAGCAAAAGCAGGGGGATGCTGAAAAACTCGTTCAAAAATCGCAAGGTGAGTTGGATGACTTAAATGATCGCTTTGCCCGTCACCAAATTGCCATCCTTGCTCAAAAATTAAAGCCAGCCACCCCTTGTCCAATTTGTGGATCGCTTGACCATCCCCAGCCAGCAAGCTTGGCAGATGATGAATTGGTAACGGAAACACAAGTTAAAGCGTCAACCGTTAAAGTTCAACAAAACCGTAGTACGCTTGACCACTTAAAAGAGCAAGTTCGCCAAAGCGTTGCCCAAATTGCTAACTTAACGACAGAGGTAGAAACCAAGCAGGCAAATTTAGCTGAACTGTTAGGGGATAATGAATTACCGAGTGATTGGGAAGGACAAATCGAAAATCACGCTCAAAAACTAGCAGAAATGAAGACTGACCTCGATAGAATAGAACAACAGGTTAAAGAATGGCGCCAAGAAGAGGAAGAATTGCAACAAGAATCCAAGTTCTCTCAAGAAGAATTAGATAAAATAGACGAAAGTGTGAACCGCTGCAAACAGGATTTAATCGCCAAGCAGACTATTCTGAAAGAAAAAGCAGCTTCTTTACCAGCAAAATTTCCTACTAAAGAAGCTGCTGACAAGCAAATTCAAACTGATCAACTAAAGATCAAAGCCTTTAATAACCAGCTTGAATTATTGAAACAGCAACGACAAGAAAATGCTGAAAAATTAGCAGGGACAAATAGTCGGATCGCTCAGACTAAAGAAGAACTTGCCACCCAAACGACGCAACAGGATAACTTACACCAATATCTTGTGAACCTTTTAGCACAATATGATGTCCAGCTTAAATGGGATTTCTGGCAAGAAGCTAGTGAACAAGTGGCAACATTGTCATCTTTACGTGAACAGGTAACGACCTTTGAGAATCAAGTTCAGGATAATCAGTCCCAACAAGAGCGGTTGACTAAGGCCATCAATAATCATTCGATGCCAGATATTGCGTCAACGCAGACAAAGCTTAATGCTGAGCGTGGACAACTTCGGCAATGTCAGCAAGAAATTGGTCAGTTAACTGCTCAGTATAAGCAATTAGAAGAAACGGATCAAAAGATTATTAAGGTAGTCGAAAAAACTGGAAAACTTGATCAAGAAATTAATGAATTACAAACATTAACAGATGTTGTGACTGGGAATACTGAAAACCATGTTAGCTTAGAACGGTATGTATTACAGGCATATTTTCAAGATGTCTTAGTAGCAGCCAATGTTCAGTTAGACCGGTTAACTAATGGTCGCTACCAGTTTGAATTAGCAACGGAAAGTCATGGGGCTGGTGCCAAGTGGAGTGGGCTTGAAGTTAATGTATATGATGATAATGCTGGTAGAACGCGAAGTGCCCGGACGCTTTCTGGTGGTGAAAGTTTTATGGCTTCACTTGCTCTTGCTTTAGCTCTTTGTCAGATTGTCCAAGAGCAAAGTGGGGGAATTAAGATTGATGCGCTCTTTATCGATGAAGGATTTGGTTCTCTTGATCAGCAAGCTCTTGAAGATGCTCTTCATTCCCTTCAAGAACTCGAAGGCCACCGGATGATTGGAATTATCAGTCATATCACTGAACTTGAGGAGCAAATTCCAGATCAGTTAATTGTTCGATCAAGAAATGGCCGTAGTTATGTCGCATATCAGCATGAAATATAAGTTCAAAACAGTATTTAAATTTGCGATGATGAAATTAGATAAAAAATTAAAAATAAAAAGTGCAAAAATTAGTTTTTTGCGTATATATATTTATAGGAGAGGCGATTTGCGAGATGAGGACTTGTTCGTTCATAGACTCCTTTCCCCATTAGTTGCTGTCTTCGTCTGCAATCACTTCCCTAATGGGAGCTGTGATATGAGTCAAGTTGGTTTCATAATGAGGTGACAGCGCGGTACAACAATGGTCTATCATCGCTTGGCAAAGCTGTTGGTGACTATTGATGTTTGCGTGGCCTCCAAAGGCTAGGTTTGCGTCAAAAAACGAAGTAACAGGTGATTCCTGTCTCGCTCTCTTTCTTCTCCCACAAATCTTAATGTAAAGATCTCTTATCTACTCTTTTACGTATCACCAGATAGGAGATCTTTATTTTTTAAAATAAAAAGTGCAAATGTTATCTTTTTACGTATATATTTAAGTGAAGGCCTAAAAAATGCATTTAATGCTCTTTAACTCCATATTATCTTTCACAATCAAATAGGCCTTCATTTTAAAAGCTAGGAAATTCTTCTTAGCTTTTTCTTATAATATAAAAAAGCCATTATTGTACAGGAGGGCAATAATGACTTTGAAATTATTTATCTTAATGATTTGCGGTATCCAGCGGCTTGCGCTTCTGCTTCTGAGTTGAAATAGACCGCATTTGCTGAGTTCATATGATAGCCTTGCTGATCAGGCGTATGGTAGATTTTTGAACGAGCATTACCAACGATCATACCGGCCTGATCGGTTCGCATATCACCGTTATTCGATGGTGCAGTTGAACTGGTGCTTGTATTAACTGCTGAACTTTCCTCGCTACTGCTGCTAGATGATTCGCTTTCAACAACTGGTTTTACGTAAGTAGTACTAGTAACAGTAAAACTTGTTTTGGCGCTTTTATCATCATCACTGTTAGTGGCAGTAATATCGAAACGACACTTCTTGGTACTAGTAGCAAGTTTTAGACTCTTACTAAAATTACCATTATCATCGGTTTCAACAGTATAGTGACCGTTGTTTCCGCCATGCCTCACAATTTTAATGGTTGCATTGGCTTCAGTCTTTCTTGAAAAAGTGATAGATCCATCTGCTTCAGTATCAATCTTAATACCTTTGCTTGTCGCTTGCGCATTCTTACCGTCTGGGATATTAACGGTGAGTGGTAAATCACTGGCAAGTACTGAATGTTGGTTAATTGGGATAATAAATAAACATATTCCAGCAAAAAAGCTAGTAAAGATTGTTGCTAGTTTTCTCACAGTATACTTCCCCCATTTTCTTTAATAGGTGTTTTTCCCCTCTAAGATCATATCATATAAAAGTCAATTTAAAAAGTTAATCTAGTCTTGTTGTATGCCTTTATATAAGCGTCGGAATTACTATAAAAATTAACTTTTGGTCATGATAAAATTAAAACAACTTTTAAGCTATTGTCCATTGTATATTTATAGAGGAGTTTTTTATGAAGAATAATAGTTCAAAATATTGTTTATTGTTAGGTACAGCACTGTTAGGATTATATTTCCAAGCTAATAGCGTTCATGCGGATACGACTGATACAACAGTTAATGGAGAAACTACCCATAGCAATGTTACTCCAATGGTTCAGACTAACAAGGATGAGGCAAGTACACCGCAAACAACTACTGATTGGTCTGACCCAGCCAAATATCAAAATGACATTCCAGTTCAGATTTTAGGAATCAATGACCTGCATGGCGGGTTAGAAACGACTGGATCAGCTACGATTGGAGATAAGACTTATTCGAATGCCGGAACAGTTGCACGCCTAGCTGGTAACCTTGATGTGGCAGAGGAAAGTTTTAAGAACGCTAATCCGACAGGAACCTCAATTCGGGTAGAAGCCGGAGATATGGTTGGGGCTTCTCCAGCAAATTCTGCTCTTCTCCAAGACGAATCAACCATGCATGCTTTAGACGCAATGCATTTTGAAATAGGAACTTTGGGAAACCATGAGTTCGATGAAGGTTTAGCTGAGTATATGCGGATTGTTAATGGTGGTGAACCTACTAAACAATATAATGAAGCTGAGATGGCCTATCCTCATGTGAAAACAGGGATTAATATCATTACTGCCAATGTTGTAAATAAATCTGATGGTCAAATCCCATTTGGAATGCAACCATACTTGATTAAAGAAATTCATACTAGCGATGGTAAAGTTGCTCGGATTGGCTTTATTGGGATTGAAACTACTTCCCTACCAATTTTAACCTTATACGATAATTACAAAGATTATGATGTTTTAGACGAGGCTGAAACAATTGCAAAATATGATCAAATTTTACGTAAAAAGGGTGTTAATGCAATTGTAGTTCTTGCCCATACAGGGGTTTCAACGGATAAAAATGGCAGCACTAAAGGTAATGCTGTTGATATCATTAAGAAGCTTTACCAAATTGACCCTGATAATTCTGTAGACCTTTATGTTGCTGGTCACTCCCACCAATATGCTAATGCTACTGTTGGTAGTGTAAAATTAGTGCAAGCCATTTACACAGGTAAGGCTTACGATGATATTATCGGTTACATCGATCCAACAACTAATGATTTCGCACCGAATAGTCTCGTTTCGCATGTCTTTCCTGTATTATCAGAAAAGGATGCGCCTAATATCAAAACAGATGCAAATGTTACAGCAATTGTTGAGGATGCTAACAATCGAGTAGCACCAATTATTAATAAGAAAATAGGGGAAGCTGCTACCACAGGCGATATTCTTGGACGACTACATAATACCCCTACTCGTGAAAATGCCGTTGGTGAATTAGTTGTCGATGGTCAATTATATGCCGCTCATAAGGTGGGCTTACCAGCTGATTTTGCGATGACTAATACAGGCGGCGTTCGTGCAGACCTGCATGTTAATCCTGATCGTTCCATTACATGGGGAAGTGCCCAAGCGGTTCAACCATTTGGTAATATTTTACGGGTAGTTGAAATGACAGGGGCACAAATCGTTGAAGCCTTGAATCAACAATATGACGAAGATCAAGCTTATTACTTACAGATTTCCGGGCTTCATTATACTTATACTGATCAAAATGATCCTAACCAACCATATAAGGTCGTTCAAGTTTATGACCAACATAATCAACCGCTTGATATGAATAAGACTTATAATGTTGTTATTAATGACTTTTTAGCAGGTGGCGGAGATGGCTTTTCTGCATTTAAGGGCACCAAAGTTATCGGGATTGTTGGTCAAGATACAGACGCGTTTATTGACTATATTACTGATATGACTAATGATGGTAAACCAATTACCGCACCAACAATGAACCGTAAGATTTACTTGACTGCTGAACAATTAGCGAAGGCAGACGCAGACACACAGTCACAAACAGGAACTAATCAGAACACTCAAAACGATGCTAATTCCCAGACTGAAGGAAATCAGCTTCAAGAAGTTCCGAGCCAACCGGTATCTCTAACAGTAACCTTGCCAACAACAGCTGGTCAACCCGCCGAAACTGTTACACTACATGCTCAATCTAAGCAACAAACCGTAGCTGCTAATAATCAATTAATTAATTTGACGCCTACATCAATTAATGGCCAAAAACAAAAAGCAGCTGACCAGCAAGCAGCTTTACCACAAACTGGTAACGATGAAGATCTTGCATTACTTCTTCTCGGAAGTTCATTAATGGCAGCAACCGGATTGACAATTATTGATCGCAAGCGTAAACATGCTTAATTGCTTAAAATAGACTGTTACCTTCATTATTTGGGAGTTAGCAGTCTATTTTTCATTATTTTGTTTTCTCGCTATAATGGAAATGGCAGATTGCAAGAAATAACTTGAACGAATTTAGTGACGTAGATTAAGCAAGAAGATCTCGATTGGTGTGTGCCAGTTAAGACATTTAAGTGGTCGGGAATTCAGATACCAATTGATTTGAACCAGCTGGCGATCGCTCAGCTCTTCAATGGCTTGTCCCTTGGGAATAAACCGTCGCAAAACTCGGTTACGGTTCTCATTACTACCGCGTTCATGTGGTGAATAAGCATGGGCAAAATAAACCTGAGTACCTGTTAGCTGTTCAATTGCCTGATAGTTAGCGAACTCTTTCCCATGATCCACGGTAAGCGTCTTGAGCTTGTCTTGAAGTTGACTAGCTAGTTCAAGTACGGCTTGAGTCATGGACTGACTGTCGCGACCATGGAGCCGTTTAACAATTGTCAGACGACTCTTACGCTCCACAAAGGTCGCCACAGCTTGACCTTTACGTTTGCCAGAAAGTACGGTATCAGCTTCAAAGTGGCCGAATTCTTGGGGAGTTTCGACTTTATGAGGACGCTCCTCAATGGAGCGGCCGTGACTGAACGTACCACGCTTTTCTTTAGCACGATGACGACGAATTCCATGATCAGGCAAATCGGGTAACTGTACATCAAGCCATCCTTGATCAATCCAGTTATAGACCGTCTTGTAGGCAATCCCAACTACATGGGCAACTTGTTCAGGGGACCACTTCTGGACTTGAATCTTTTCCTCAATCAAGTGCTTAAGGCTTTTAGTGAGTGAAGACTTCCGCCCCCGTTGACTAACCTTGCGTTCAAAGTCAGTTTGCGCTAGTTCAGCTTGATACTCACCGTTGAGCCGGTGAAGTTCGTTAAAGACTGTGGTTTTACTAAAGCCTAAGTAATTAGCGATGTATCGTAAGGAACGTCCTTCATTATGAAGCGTTTCAATGACAATGCGGTTCTGGAATGATAAAATAGTGGTGCCCATTAAGGTCCTTCTTTCTAATGGAATGTTGTGGTAACACCATTAAAGACCTTGATGGGTTTTTCTGTCCACTTAAATGTTCAACTCAAATTTTACAATCTGCCAAACGATAAAGTAAAAATGGAGTAAGAACATGGCAGAAAACATCATCAATATTTTAAAAACCAATAATATGACAGTCGCATTTGTTGCTCAAGAAAGCGGCCTTGACGTTGCGCAGGTTAACGAAACACTTAAACGCCCAGTTGCAACCTGGTCAATTCAGATTCTTAATGCACTTGCAGATGCTTTAGGAGAGCGTCCGGGAGAATTATTAGATCGGATCCAGGACTTTGATTTTCACTTACATACTGATGATGATCAATTAACGATTCAGCACGTGCAATTCCAAACACCTTCTTCTTATCAACAAGTTCGATTTGCGGTTGAGAGTAATATTTTAGAGGGATGGGAGCCTACAGCAACAGATGTAAGGCAATTAAAAGAGAGTGCTGAAAATCCAGATGATGAAATTTTAATGGAAATTGAGCAATTATTTGGTGATTAAGATGACTGATGAAGAACTTCAAGCAAAATTTTTATATGATAATGGAACCCTCCGCAATAAGTTTGCAATTAAAAACGCGGATGAATTAAGCTTAATTGAGTATCGTGGTGTAGCAGAAAGGGAAGTGGCCCTTCTTCAACAACAACCGAAAATTAAAAGCTTTGAAGATTTGCAGACGATTAATAAATTCCTTTTTGGTTGGCTTTATGACTGGGCGGGTGAGTTACGTAACTACTATATTTCAAAGGCAGGTTTTGATTTTTTGGAATATGGTCGCTTTGATAATGCAATTAAATATATTAATGATGAAATTGGGCGATTGAATAAGAAAAAACAGCCTACCATTGAGGATTATGCTGCTCTCTTAAATGATCTAAATTATATTCATCTGTTTCGTGAAGGGAATGGCCGGTCAACTAAATTATTCATTCAGTTAATTGCCCTTCATCATGGTCAGGTAATTGATTATCCAGCAGACAACGCGGAAATGATTGCCGGATTAAACCAATTGGATGTCGGTATTATTGCCAAGACCATGGCTTTACAGAAAAGTGCTGGTTAAGCTAGTTTGCTTGCTGCTTGTTCATCAAGAATCACTGTTACGTTTGGATGTTTTTGGAGAGCTGATGCTGGAACCGCGGTCGTGATTTTACCGTTGACCATTTTGTTGATTGCGTCTGCTTTTTGCTCACCAAATGCGAGTAAGATGATATGTTTTGCTTGCAAGATTGAACCAATTCCCATCGTGTAGGCTTCAGTTGGTACGTCCTTGCTTGAAGTAAAAAAGCGTGCGTTGGCATTGATAGTAGCAAGGGTCAACTTTACTTTATGGGTTTGGCTATCAAAAGGAGTTCCAGGTTCATTAAAACCAATATGACCATTATTGCCAATTCCTAAAATTTGCGTATCAATAGGATAAGTAGCCAAAATCTGATTATAGTGATTAATTACTTCAGTGGCGTTCAGATTACTGCCATCAGGAATAAAACTTTTGGCAAATGGTTTTTGAGCGAAAAGATGATGCTCCATAAAGTAATGGTAACTTTGCGGATCAGTTGGTTTAAGACCGATATATTCGTCAAGATTAATAGAAATAAGGCTGGAATAATCAACTGAACTACTAGTCATTTTTTGATAAAGGCCTAGCGGAGAACTTCCTGTTGCGAGACCAAGTACCTGGGCGCCGTTTATAATATCTGTTTGAAGAAGTTTAAAAGCTTTTTGGCTTGCTTCTTCTTTATTTTTCGTTACAAGAATTTTCATTCTTATCACCTCACGATCATTGTAATTCTTTTAGGGAAAAAGAAAAGAGTAGCTGCTAATGCTTATTCTTGAGATTTGGCAAAAATTTTATTGAACGCGCTTACAAAAATGTGTAAAATAAGGGTGTTGCTGAAATAATCTGATAAGAATTGAGGAAAGTTCAGCTCAGGTTCAAAAACGGATGAATTCTGAACTGCTTCACATTGCAAAAACGACTCAAAAACAAGGTGGCGGCAATGTCTTAGTCGTTAGTTCCGGAATGTCAATTAATGAATATCTTCCAACCATTTCTAAAAAATATGATGGGAAGCCAATGCAGAATGCGGCAGTAACCAAGCTTGTTTATAAGAATGGCAAACTTCACGTTGCTGGCCCAATTGGTACGCTTCACTATGTAAATAAGGGAAAGAAAATAGCAGCAAATAAGTAAAATAAATTATCTTTCAGCAACACATATGTTTTTTGCAATTATTGAATTATTATTTGGGGACTCTTTGATTAGTAAGGAGCCCCTTTTTGCCTTTATTAGAAGGGAGATAGTGCCGATGGAAAATTTAACGGTTAAGCTGTTTAATGAAATTGCTGAAAAGCAGCTTCCGGGTTTAGCATTATTTGAAAATCGAACTGGTTCTGGAAAAACAACGGGTGCCCTACAGTGGGTAACGGATATGCTAATGAAAAGTAAGAAATCCAATGTCATTATCTACATAACACCCAACAGACAGAATCAGGATGAAGCATGGCGGGGATTGGTTAGACAAGCATATCGAAGAATTCTTTGCGACGAATCAGTTAAACTTAATCGACAATCGGATCGCAAGGGATGAACGGATAGAAGATATCAAGGCCGCGTTAGTTCAACTTTTGCCAACCGTTAAAGTCAATATTAGACCGACCGTTGAAGATAAATTTGGATATAATCTAGTGGTGATTAATGATAAGCGGTATTTCTAAACTCATGAAGATGTTAAAGATAATTATGCGATAGACTATCAGCAGGCAATAGTACAACATTTGACAATTGATACCTTTAGGAAGGGTGCTCTAAGAAGTACGTTAATTAATTCATTAAAAGAGTTGATAATAAAGAAAGATTTGAAAGAAAGAAGCTTAAGTCTGTATCATTCACCAGATTCAATGGTGGGATGGGAGTTTTATCAAGTTACAAAGGAAGCTCATGGTACCCAAGCAGTCTATCTATTTAAAATGATTAATAGTGATGAATTCGAGGTGAGACGGTTAGATTTACAAGAAAGCTCAAAATTTATTAATTCCGATGATGCAGATTTTCAGTACCTAATTAAAACTCCTGCCAATACTTTCTACAATTTAAATAGGAAAAATATCTTTACCTTGCCTAATGCTGAGCTTTTTAGCGATATCAACGAGATGATTAGTCATCAAAATTGTTCATCAGTAACAAAAGCGGAACTTAAACGGACTTTGAATGATTTAAGTAAAAGTTACCCTAATTACAGAACTAAATACCAAAATCTTATTTCTATCATTAATAAAAGAGAGCTAGATTCATTTAACATCAATGACTTAAAAAATGAATTTGATTTTATGAAGAAGAATAAAATACTAAGTCCAATTGCAATTAATTTATTATTGGATGAATTATATGAACAATATGGACTAGTTTTAAAAGTGAAACCAAAAATAAAATCCCATGTTCAAAAGTATCTCTCTGGGTTAACCGATATTAATTATTTCGTTGATAACGACGATCAGGATGTTATTTACTATAATGTAGGAACCATTAGTAAAAATATGAATATGTCAATTGCAAAGGCATCACACATCTGGCAACTTCAGCCTAACATTAAATTAAATGAGCGTGGTTTCGCTACGATTGAGGCCGAAAACATCTTGAAGTTTCTTCAACTGATGATGGTGAATTTTGTACGATTCCATCAATTAACAGTAATTCCTTTTCCATTTAAATACCTTCGAGAATTTATTCAACTTGAAGAAAAGAAAAGATCAGCTAAAAAAGATGTGACAGATTTACTGAAATGATGAGATAATACTGGGAGGGATGGGGTGATAATGGTGAAAAGTACTAAAAAGAAACGATCCCATATTGGGTTAATTATATTTACTATATTACTGGTAATCTTGTTAGGAGTTTTAGGGGTAAATTATAAACGGTTTGCTAGTAAGCAACTTAACCCAGTTCGTGATAATAAAGTAGTAAAAAAGGATTCGCCTAAAATAACAAAGACTGCAAAAGTTGTTGGATCGTATCGAGATGATCAAGACGGTGCAGCTATTGTCTTAAATGAAAACGGAACAGGTCGGTATGTTTATGCAGATAAGAATAATCCGGATACAGATGATAGCTTAACTTGGCGTAAAGAAGGGGAACACTACCTTATAAATTTGGAAGATCGTGACGTAACTAATCCCCTTACTGCAACGCTTGATAATAATAAACTAGTTATTACGGGTAGTAATGATTGGAATACTGAAACGTTCCAAAAAGTTAATGAAGAGTTAAACCTTCAACAATTTTTGAATGGTATGCATAAAAAATAAAATAATGCTTGCAAAGGATTTGTAGATGAGATATAATGAAATTCCTGTCAGCGATAAGAGATGAATGGAATTTTGCGACTGCTTAGACTTATTTATTGGTTGTACAGTTCAAACAACATTTTTTAAAATGTTGTTGACATCCTATTGATGACATGATATATTAATAAAGTTGCTGATTGAGCTATTGATCAAAAGGAATTCAAAATTAATTAAAATTTCTTCTTGGCAAATTAATCTGACACATGTTATAATGGATATGTTGGTTGAACACTTAGTTAGCCAACAGGTAGACCTTTGAAAACTGAACAAAGTTTCGACGAATCAAATGTGTAGGGTCTTCAATCACGATGTGATTTGAAGCAAAACATTTGCGAAGTCAATTCGCTTAATAACAAAGATAATTGAGAGCTATTCAAGTTCTTATATATTTTATATGAGAGTTTGATCCTGGCTCAGGATGAACG
Organism: Limosilactobacillus reuteri; assembly: GCF_003072625.1. NCBI lineage: Bacteria > Bacillati > Bacillota > Bacilli > Lactobacillales > Lactobacillaceae > Limosilactobacillus > Limosilactobacillus reuteri. The sequence goes on along the minus strand of NZ_CP027805.1, from coordinate 1,091,663 downwards.
CCGGCGGTGTGCCTAATACATGCAAGTCGTACGCGCTGGCCCAACTGATTGATGGTGCTTGCACCTGATTGATGTTGGATTACCAGTGAGTGGCGGACGGGTGAGTAACACGTAGGTAACCTGCCCCGGAGCGGGGGATAACATTTGGAAACAGATGCTAATACCGCATAACAACAAAAGCCACATGGCTTTTGTTTGAAAGATGGCTTTGGCTATCACTCTGGGATGGACCTGCGGTGCATTAGCTAGTTGGTAAGGTAACGGCTTACCAAGGCGATGATGCATAGCCGAGTTGAGAGACTGATCGGCCACAATGGAACTGAGACACGGTCCATACTCCTACGGGAGGCAGCAGTAGGGAATCTTCCACAATGGGCGCAAGCCTGATGGAGCAACACCGCGTGAGTGAAGAAGGGTTTCGGCTCGTAAAGCTCTGTTGTTGGAGAAGAACGTGCGTGAGAGTAACTGTTCACGCAGTGACGGTATCCAACCAGAAAGTCACGGCTAACTACGTGCCAGCAGCCGCGGTAATACGTAGGTGGCAAGCGTTATCCGGATTTATTGGGCGTAAAGCGAGCGCAGGCGGTTGCTTAGGTCTGATGTGAAAGCCTTCGGCTTAACCGAAGAAGTGCATCGGAAACCGGGCGACTTGAGTGCAGAAGAGGACAGTGGAACTCCATGTGTAGCGGTGGAATGCGTAGATATATGGAAGAACACCAGTGGCGAAGGCGGCTGTCTGGCCTGCAACTGACGCTGAGGCTCGAAAGCATGGGTAGCGAACAGGATTAGATACCCTGGTAGTCCATGCCGTAAACGATGAGTGCTAGGTGTTGGAGGGTTTCCGCCCTTCAGTGCCGGAGCTAACGCATTAAGCACTCCGCCTGGGGAGTACGACCGCAAGGTTGAAACTCAAAGGAATTGACGGGGGCCCGCACAAGCGGTGGAGCATGTGGTTTAATTCGAAGCTACGCGAAGAACCTTACCAGGTCTTGACATCTTGCGCTAACCTTAGAGATAAGGCGTTCCCTTCGGGGACGCAATGACAGGTGGTGCATGGTCGTCGTCAGCTCGTGTCGTGAGATGTTGGGTTAAGTCCCGCAACGAGCGCAACCCTTGTTACTAGTTGCCAGCATTAAGTTGGGCACTCTAGTGAGACTGCCGGTGACAAACCGGAGGAAGGTGGGGACGACGTCAGATCATCATGCCCCTTATGACCTGGGCTACACACGTGCTACAATGGACGGTACAACGAGTCGCAAGCTCGCGAGAGTAAGTTAATCTCTTAAAGCCGTTCTCAGTTCGGACTGTAGGCTGCAACTCGCCTACACGAAGTCGGAATCGCTAGTAATCGCGGATCAGCATGCCGCGGTGAATACGTTCCCGGGCCTTGTACACACCGCCCGTCACACCATGGGAGTTTGTAACGCCCAAAGTCGGTGGCCTAACCTTTATGGGGGGAGCCGCCTAAGGCGGGACAGATGACTGGGGTGAAGTCGTAACAAGGTAGCCGTAGGAGAACCTGCGGCTGGATCACCTCCTTTCTAAGGAATAAAACGGAACCTACACATCGAAGAAACTTTGTTTAGTTTTGAGGGGTTTACCCTCAGGGCTTGTACTTTGAAAACTAAATACTATCTAATTTCTTTATTAACAAAACAATAAACCGAGAACACCGCGTTATTTGAGTTTTAATTAACGAATTATAATCGCTAACTCAATTAATCAGACAATCTTTGATTGTTTAGGTTAAGTTATGAAGGGCGCATGGTGAATGCCTTGGTACTAGGAGCCGATGAAGGACGGCACTAACACCGATATGCTTCGGGGAGCGGTAAGTACGCTTTGATCCGGAGATTTCCGAATGGGGAAACCCAATCAGCTTAGTCGCTGATTACTTGACTAGTGAATACATAGCTAGCAAGAGGTAGACGCAGTGAACTGAAACATCTTAGTAGCTGCAGGAAGAGAAAGAAACATCGATTCCCTGAGTAGCGGCGAGCGAAAAGGGAAGAGCCCAAACCAACAAGCTTGCTTGTTGGGGTTGTAGGACTGAACATTAGAGTTATCAAAGTGCGACGTAGTCGCAACAGTTGGGAAACTGTGCCATAGAGGGTGAAAGCCCCGTAGACGAAACGTCACACTCTCTGTTCAGGATCCTGAGTACGGCGGGACACGTGAAACCCCGTCGGAAACCGCGAGGACCATCTCGCAAGGCTAAATACTCCCTAGTGACCGATAGTGAACCAGTACCGTGAGGGAAAGGTGAAAAGCACCCCGGAAGGGGAGTGAAATAGTTCCTGAAACCATGTGCCTACAAGCTGTCGGAGCCCGTTAATGGGTGACGGCGTGCCTCTTGCAGAATGAACCGGCGAGTTACGATTGCATGCAAGGTTAAGGTGGAAAAACCGGAGCCGTAGCGAAAGCGAGTCTTAAATGGGCGTAAGAAGTATGTAGTTGTAGACCCGAAACCAGGTGACCTACCCATGTCCAGGTTGAAGGTGCGGTAAAGCGCACTGGAGGACCGAACCCGTGTCAGTTGAAAATGGCTGGGATGAGGTGTGGGTAGCGGTGAAATTCCAAACGAACTTGGAGATAGCTGGTTCTCTCCGAAATCTCTTTAGGGGGAGCCTTGAGGTAAAGAATCGTGGAGGTAGAGCTACTGTTTGGACAAGGGGCCCGTCATGGGTTACCAACTTCAGATAAACTCCGAATGCCATCGATTTATACTCAGGAGTCAGACGATGAGTGATAAGATCCACCGTCGAAAGGGGAACAGCCCAGATCACCAGTTAAGGTCCCTAAATATATGCTAAGTGGAAAAGGATGTGGAGTTGCATAGACAACTAGGATGTTGGCTTAGAAGCAGCCACCATTTAAAGAGTGCGTAATAGCTCACTAGTCGAGTGATCCTGCGCCGAAAATGTACCGGGGCTAAGCATATTACCGAAACTGTGGATGTGCACTATGTGCACGTGATAGGAGAGCGTTCTAAGGGCGGCGAAGTCAGACCGTGAGGACTGGTGGAGCGCTTAGAAGTGAGAATGCCGGTATGAGTAGCGAAAGACAGGTGAGAATCCTGTCCACCGAATGACTAAGGTTTCCTGGGGAAGGCTCGTCCTCCCAGGGTAAGTCGGGACCTAAGCCGAGGCCGAGAGGCGTAGGCGATGGATAACAGGTTGAGATTCCTGTACCAGTTAACTGCGTTTGACGATGGAGGGACGCAGGAGGCTAAGCAAACCGTACGACTGGAAGAGTACGGCCAAGCAGTAAGTCAGGATGTGAGTCAAATGTTTACATCCGTGTTGACAAGCTGTGATGGGGAGCGAAATTAAAGTAGCGAAGTTGCCGATGTCACACTGCCGAGAAAAGCTTCTAAGGAGTAGTTAACTGCCCGTACCGCAAACCGACACAGGTAGTCGAGGAGAGAATCCTAAGGTGAGCGAGAGAACTCTCGTTAAGGAACTCGGCAAAATGACCCCGTAACTTCGGGAGAAGGGGTGCTGGCCGCAAGGCCAGCCGCAGTGAATAGGCCCAGGCGACTGTTTATCAAAAACACAGGTTTCTGCAAAATCGTAAGATGAAGTATAGGGGCTGACGCCTGCCCGGTGCTGGAAGGTTAAAAGGATGGGTTAGCTTCGGCGAAGCTCAGAATTGAAGCCCCAGTAAACGGCGGCCGTAACTATAACGGTCCTAAGGTAGCGAAATTCCTTGTCGGGTAAGTTCCGACCCGCACGAAAGGCGTAACGATCTGGGCACTGTCTCAACGAGAGACTCGGTGAAATTGAAATCCCTGTGAAGATGCAGGGTACCCGCGACAGGACGGAAAGACCCCATGGAGCTTTACTGTAGCTTGATATTGAGTGTTTGTATTGCTTGTACAGGATAGGTAGGAGCCGTAGAAGTCGGGACGCTAGTTTCGACAGAGGCGCTGGTGGGATACTACCCTTGCAATATGACCACTCTAACCCGCAGCACTGAACGTGCTGGGAGACAGTGTCAGGTGGGCAGTTTGACTGGGGCGGTCGCCTCCTAAAAGGTAACGGAGGCGCCCAAAGGTTCGCTCAGTATGGTTGGAAATCATGCGCAGAGTGTAAAGGCACAAGCGAGCTTGACTGCGAGACAGACAGGTCGAGCAGGGACGAAAGTCGGGCTTAGTGATCCGGTGGTTCCGTATGGAAGGGCCATCGCTCAACGGATAAAAGCTACCCTGGGGATAACAGGCTTATCTCCCCCAAGAGTCCACATCGACGGGGAGGTTTGGCACCTCGATGTCGGCTCATCGCATCCTGGGGCTGTAGTCGGTCCCAAGGGTTGGGCTGTTCGCCCATTAAAGCGGTACGCGAGCTGGGTTCAGAACGTCGTGAGACAGTTCGGTCCCTATCCGTCGCGGGCGTAGGAAATTTGAGAGGACCTGTCCTTAGTACGAGAGGACCGGGATGGACATACCGCTGGTGTACCAGTTGTTCCGCCAGGAGCGCCGCTGGGTAGCTATGTATGGACGAGATAAACGCTGAAAGCATCTAAGTGTGAAACTCGCCTCGAGATGAGATTTCCCATTTCCTTCGGGAAAGTAAGACCCCTCAGAGATGATGAGGTAGATAGGATGGAAGTGGAAGTGCCGTAAGGCATGGAGCGGACCATTACTAATCGGTCGAGGACTTAACCAAGGAGCGGTAAGGTTTATTGGAAGAGATAGATAGGATTTAGTTTTGAGAGCACAAGCTCTCGTCCGAAGGGACAAAGAGTGTGGTGATGATGGCTTGAAGGATACACCTGTTCCCATGCCGAACACAGAAGTTAAGCTTCAACACGCCGAAAGTAGTTGGGGGATCGCTCCCTGCGAGGATAGGACGTTGCCACGCAATATAAAAAAGGATATGCATTGTTTAATACAGTGTATATCCTTTTTTAGTAAGCTTATCAGTAAGCAGTCAATAACAGTACGTCTAGCCCTAGCTCCTCCTGATCTCCTATACTGAGATTATCATCAGTAAGGAGATTTTTATGTATGACAGAACAAAATGAAATTATTATTCCGGTTTTCAAAAATAAAGCAAGTGATTTTAAGAAGCATGCTTTTACGGCACGGCCCTGCCGTAAAAATCAATGTAAATGAAGTCAAATTAACTATTTTTATCGAATATTTGAAAACGCCGTTTGTAAAATTAAGTTAGAAAATAAGTTAGAAAAATAGAAAAGCCATTTGTGGTAGACTTTTGAATACCCCTAAACAAAAGAAAGAAAACCACAAATGACTTACACCCATCTTACCACAAACGAGCTGACAATCATCGCCCATTCTTTCGTACAAAAGCTTAAAGCGTATCGAGTGGCCCAAATGATCAACCGTTGCGCCGAAAACGTTTATCGTTACCTGGAAACCGGTGCCTCAATTGCTGATTATCAAGATCACTATATGCGCAATAAGCAACGTTGTGGCCGAAAACGTACTCAGTTGTCACTGGCTGAACTCACTTATATCAACGACAAAATTGCCCAGGGGTGGACGCCTGATACCATTATTGGGCGCGCTGAGCGCCCAATTAGTTGTAACCGGCGAACTCTTTACCGGATGTTTGAACGTGGCCAGTTCGGCTTCGATGTCCGTTCCTTGCCGATGCGAGGTAAGCGGCACCCGAATGGCTATGTCGAGCGCCGCGGGAAGGCTGGCCAATTGGGGCGAAGTATTCACGAGCGTGCCAAGGACTTTCCGCACTATGCCACTGAATTTGGGCACCTTGAAGCTGATACCGTCCAAGGCAAAAAGCACCAAGGGGCGGTAATGACCCTGACCGAACGCCAATCGAAGGTCGAAATTGTACTCAATGTGCACGAAAAGACGGCTGATGCGATTAACCAACACTTAAGTCAGTGGCTTCAGAAATTCCCGCGGTACTTCTTCAAATCGATTACCTTTGACAACGGAAAAGAATTCGCCGGCTGGCGCGAGATTGCCAATCAATTTGACCTTCACACTTACTTTGCCGAGGTTGGTGCTCCCAATCAACGAGGGCTGAACGAAAACAACAACGGTCTTTTACGCCGGGATGGCTTAACGAAACAGCTAGATTTCCGCAATCTTCCTGATGAATTGGTAACCCAACTGATGAGTAAGCGAAATAACCTGCCCCGTAAATCACTAGGCTATCGAACTCCATATGAAGTATTCATGTCTTACGTCACTGATGAGCAACTATTTTCTTTCTAACTTAAATTGACATTTCGGGAAATTAAAATTTATTTCAATTAAAGTAAAACACCAAACTATAACTTTTATATCGATTATAGTTTGGTGTTTTGTTAATTAATCTTTATTGACCGGTTTTTGCAACCAATGAAAGAAAACAGTACGCTGACTATTAGCTAATAACCACCATCCGCTAGCTAATAAGAAGGCCCCGATTACATCGGAAGTAAAATGAGCATGTAAATAAACTCGCGAATACATAATAATAATAATCCATAGCGCGCCGATGATTTCTAAAAATACCTTTTGCCATTTAACTTTACAATAGGGTAAAAGAAGAGCTAAGATCATAAAAGTAAAAATAACTGTTGAAAAGGTATGTCCACTTGGAAAACTATATCCACTAACATTAATTAACCGAAAGGAAGGACGAAAACGAGTAACGCTATACTTGATTAATATTACTAAACAGTAACCGATAAATTGTAACATACCATACCAAACGCTATCGGTTGCCCTTCCGCGCCGCCATAATAGAAGCATTAAGCCGATTGTTATAATTCCAACTGTAACTGGGTCACCCATAAAAGTCAATTCGGTTAAGATAGTGGTTTTGACTTTAGATACTGGAGCAGTCAGCGAAAAACCACTTGTATCGATTGAACGAATAAATAGAGATTTAGTTAAAACATTGAAGAGTAATATTCCGAATAAAATCCAACAAAAGAATCCGAATCCAATTTGTGCTTTTTTATGCATTATTTTATAAACCTCATTCATTTTCGTTATCACATTTAATTATATCCTATTTATTCTTAAAAAGTTATTTTCCCTTCGCGAAAACGTTTACATTTAAAATAAATGCGATACAATAAAAGTAAAAAAGAGGAAGGGCGACATTAATGAATAACCAATTACGTGGATACGCAACTGTTGATCAAAGGATTGCGATTAATTATCAAAACAGTTCAATTGTTTTATCAGTTATTACGCCTGAAATTATTCGGGTATTTCAAGATCACGGTGAAAAAGGAACATCATATGCTATTGAAGGCAATAAGACAATTAAAACTAACTTCACAGTCTTAGACTATGGTGACCATCTTGAATTAACTACGGCAGCTTTAATTGTAAAAATATACGACAATGAGAAAATCGATGTTTATGACAAAGATGGTCATCCATTAATTATTGATTATCAAGGTAAGCGAACACCAATTGACCGTGGATTAGATGAGGCTCATGCAAAGTTAGTTGCCGCAGAAGGTCATGATATTGCTGGTGGAAGTGACAAAGATAAGACATATTTTGAAGTAATTAAATCTTTAGCTACTGATGAACAGATATATGGTCTTGGGGATAAAACTGGGTATTTGAATAAAAGAGGCTACGAATACGATAACTGGAATACCGATAATCCAGCACCCCAAGTAGAAAGTTTTACCCGGCTTTATAAGTCTATTCCTTTTATGTTAGGCTTGAAAAACGGTCATCCATATGGCCTCTTCTTTGACAACCCTTATCGTAGTCATCTTGATTTAGGAAAAGAAAATGTTAATTACTACTTTTATTCTGCAGTTGCTGGTAACCTTGATTATTACGTTATTGGGGGGCAACATTTGAGGGATATTGTTACAAATTATACTTACCTTACTGGGCGTGTTCCATTGCCACAAAAATGGGTACTTGGTTATCAGCAATCACGTTGGGGGTATAGTGTAAGTCCTGAAAAAGTTCAAGAAATTGCGACTAAGCTGCGAGAAAATGATCTTCCTTGTGATGTGATTCATTTTGACATTGACTATATGGATGGTTACCGCGTATTTACTTGGAACAAAGAAAAGTTTACTGATCCTCAAGTATTTGTTTCAAGATTGAGAGACCAAGGCTTTAGAGTAATGCCGATTATTGACCCCGGTGTTAAGCAAGATAAAAAGTATAAACTTTATAAAGAGGGAATTAAGAAAGGATACTTTGTTAAGAATCCTGATGGGACCGTTTATGTTAATAAGGTTTGGCCTGGCGATGCTGTTTTCCCTGACTTTGGCCGGGAAGAGGTACAACAATGGTGGGCCGGTAATTGTAAATACCTTGTTGATACCGGAACAGCAGGGATTTGGGACGACATGAATGAACCAGCATCATTTGAAGGTGAAATTCCTGATAATATTGTCTTTAGTGATGGAAAATATCTTTCTACCCATAAGAAATTACATAATGTTTATGGGCATAATATGGCAAAGGCTACTTACAATGGATTAAAGAAATACAGCCATAAACGCCCTTATGTCATTACCCGGGCAGCTTATGCGGGAACGCAAAAGTATTCAACCGTCTGGACAGGGGATAACCAAAGTCTGTGGCCTCATCTACAAATGATGATTCCTCAATTATGTAATTTAGGAATGAGCGGTTTTACCTTTGCTGGAACTGATATTGGTGGCTTTGGTGCAGATGCAACGGCAGAAATGCTAACGCGGTGGATTGAAGCAGCCTTGTTTAGTCCCCTTTATCGTAACCACGCTTCAATGGGAACCCGGGCACAAGAACCTTGGGTATTTGGCGAACCAACGCTCTCAATCTATCGGAAGTATTTAAAGTTGAGATATCGTTTCATTCCATTCTTATACGATCTTTGTTACAAGGAAACAAAGGATGGCCTCGGAATAATGCGTCCGTTAGTATTAAACTATGATCAAGACCCTGTTGTTCGGACAATGAACGATGAATACATGGTTGGCGATGAGTTACTAGTGGCTCCAGTAATTCAAGAAGGCCAAAATACACGAGCAGTTTATTTGCCAGCAGGGGAGTGGATTGACTTTTGGAACGGTGTTGAATATGCTGGCAAGGGGTCAATTTTAGTCGAAGCACCAATTGATAAGTTACCATTATTTGTTAAAAAGAATACGATTATTCCGTGGGGGCCTGAAGTAAGTCATATTAGTGATGAACCTAATGAAACAATGACTTTCCGCCTATATGGACAACATGCCTCATATACTCATTACCAAGATAACGGTCTTGACTTTGCTTACCAAAGCGGTGAATACAATCTTTATCAAATCAAAGCGTCTCAAAATAGAGTAACAATAGATATGCCTCATAATGGTTATGATAAAAATTACCGGAAGATTTTTGTTGAATTAAATGATCAAAAATTGACGTTTGAATTTGATTCACAAAAGCAAACGTACGTTCAACGATAATCTAAGATAGAAATAAGACCGAGGAAGAAGGTTAGCACTTGTTCTTCGGCCTTATTTTAGTTTACATAATATTCAACATAGTGAGACATTGCTGTTATCTTTTTCAGTTCATCCGTGATAAACTGAAAGTTGATTTATTTTTATAGGAGACGAGAAGATGAAAGAAACGCAAGAGAACATTCCATTAGCGATTGCAACGGTTGTTCTTGGAATAGTCGTTGGGTTTAGCTCATTGGTCCTTAGTGCTATTCTAGATTTAACAGAGCATTATTTTTTAAATTTTAACGAGACAAATAAGATTCCGGTTAATATTAGTATTTTTCCTATTCATCGATTTGCCTCGGTGTTAATAGGGGGGATAATCGCTACAATTATTTGGTACTTCCTTCAGCGCCATTATCATCCAGTTAGCATTAAGAATGCCTTAAATGGTAAAGAAATGCCGTTAAGAAAAACATTCATTCACGTGGTTACTCAAATCTTTTTTGTAGGGACTGGTAATTCGATCGGTCGTGAATTAGCCCCACGAGAAGCAGGGGCTGCTATCGCTCAGAAATGGTCCCGAACACTTGATTCTTATCGGTGGTTGCGCCTTAATGACGAAGATAAACGTTTACTAATTGCCGCTGCTGCTGGAGCTGGATTCGCAGGAGTCTATATCGCACCTATTACAGGAACTGTTTTCTGTTTAGAAATTTTATATCGACGCATTAATGCTCGTTCAGTTTCCGTTAGCCTAATTATGTCAGTAATTGCAACGATGATTGGTTCGATTTTAAAAGGCTTCGAACCATATTATATTGTCGGAAGTCGTGATTTTTCTTTATTGTCTGTTCCATTAGCAATTGTTTTAGGATTAATCCTTGGAATAACTGGAACCTGGTTCAAACAAGGGGTTAAAGCAGCTTCTAGTAAACGGGCAACGGGTAAAAATATTTTCTGGCAATTACCACTTTTATCGTTCGCAGCAGGAGCAATTGCAGCTTTTTATCCGCAAATTATGGGAAATGGGCGGGGACTTGCTCAATTAGCCATGAATACGACCACTGTCAATTCTCAGGTCCTAGGAGCGCTCTTGTTTGGTCTCGTTGCTAAAGTAGTAGTTACCTTATTTACAATCAAATGTGGGGGCTATGGAGGAACACTGACACCATCGATTGCCGCTGGAGCAGTTATCGGAGTATTTCTCGGTATTCCTTATATGCACTTCTTCCCAGTTGTGACTTTAACGCAGTGTGCAGTTATCGGCGCCTCATTATTTTTAGCCGCATCACAACAGGCGCCATTAATGGCATTATTTATGTTATTTGAAGTTTGCCACCTTAACTTTACAGCTTTTCTTCCCCTGGGGATTGGAGTTGCAATTTCAATTGGCGTTTCAAAGTGGCTGCAAGAAGCAAAAGTAAGTACAAAATAACTTTTAGTAAAAATATTATCTAATAAAATAGCAAGGCTGAAATTTCTTCCAACCTTGCTATTTTATTTATACAACTTTTTCATTTTCTTTACAGTTGCTGCAAGATCCTTACTATCAAAGACTAATGAAATAACTGCTAATCCTGCAACTCCAGTATCATGAACAACCTTCATGTTTTCTTCATCGATGCCCCCAATTGCAACTACGGGACGTTCACTGATCATGTTTAAACGTTCAAGACGATTAATGCCAATAGCAGTATCAGCGTCCGGTTTTGATTTTGTAGGGAAAACGGGGCCACAACCGATGTAATCAACAAAGTTCATTGTATTAGCACGTTCAACTTGTTCTGGTGTGTTACAGGAGTAGCCGATGAACATCTGATGACCTACAGTGACAGATACCTGTTCAATTTTAATATCATTTTGCCCAACATGAACTCCATCAGCGTTAATTTGCTGGGCCAATTCATAATCGTCATCAACGATCAATGGTATTCCGTAACGCGTACATAAGGTCCGTAATTCTAGTCCTAAGTCTACTCGTTCATTAGGTCGTAACTTCGAGTTTCCTTTTTCTCGATATTGGAAGGCAGTGATACCACTCTTCATTGCTAGCTCCACTTTTTCAAGAAATTTAACAACATCATTATGAACATCTTGTGTTCCGCCAACTAAGTATACTTGTAACATTTTGGGATCAAACATCATTTTAACTCGTCTCCTTCAATTTTAACCCAGTGATTAAGTGGTCCATGACTGTGACCAACATTAATCCCCTTGCTAATCGTCTTTTCAACATATGTCTTTCCAATCATAATTGCCTGTTCCATGGAATGTCCCTTAGCAATTTCCGCAGTAATACATGCAGAAATTGTATCACCAGTTCCATGAGTATTTTTAGTATTAACACGAGGCGCAGTCAACCACATGTCATTGCCATCTTCAAATAAAATATAATCATCAGCCTTGTCTGAAGATTCTGCATGGCCACCTTTTATGAGAACATTTTTTGCTCCGCGCTTTTGCAATTTGCGGGCAGCCTTTTTAATATCATTTTTATCCTTTATTGCGATTTCCGTCAACTCACAAGCCTCCGGAATGTTTGGGGTAACCAGGGAAGCGAGGGGGATAAGTTCATCCCTTACAATCGAAATCGCATCATCACTAAGTAACTTTGCGCCACCCTTTGCTACCATGACTGGATCAACAATAAGTGGCCCTAAATCATATTTTCTTAAATTTCGTACAACCGCTCTTACGCGGATAGGATCAGCCAGCATCCCCGTTTTACAAGCCCTAATTTTTAAATCATCAGCGATTGAAGCAAATTGCTCATCAATTAATTTTTCAGGCATTGGCAGGGCATCTTGCACTCCCAATGTATTTTGAGCTGTGACTGCTACAACTACCATCGCTGAGTATACGCCTCGCATTTGCATCGTTTTTACATCTGCTGGAATAACCAGCACCACCGCCACTATCAGTTCCAGCAATTGTTAGAGCCTGGGGATAATCATTAATCAAGGTAATCTTCCTCACTTTCATCAAAGAATTCTAGTAATGCTTTCGTATCCATAATCGAAAGTTGGTCAAAAAATTGTACTTGCCACGAACCGAGTCCAACTGAATAACGGTTAGCTAATACCCCAGCAGCAGACACCAAAACTGTTGCAACAATACAAGCATCCCAAGTATTAGTAGTAGTCCCTAAAAATGCAGCGATGATACTAGAAAGCATGTCACCACTACCTACATTCATCGTTAACATCTCGGCAGAAAAGTGGTTCTCATAGATAACTTGTCCATCAGTTATGAGGTCGGTTTCACCGGTTAAGACCACAATTGAATGGTAACGTCGGGCACACGTTTCGGCAATTTGAACCTGGTTAGGAACTTTACCTGCATCAATTCCATGACTTGTATTGTCAGCCTCTACTAAAGCCGCAATTTCACTGGCATTACCACGAATAACATCAAAATGAAAATCATTTAGCAGTGAATGGGCAAACTTTAAGCGGGATGGAACCGCACTTACCGCTACCGGATCTAAAACGAGGGGCTTGAGTGGCGTGGCAGCTCGCAGAACCGTTCTAATTTGTATTGCCTGATGCTCATTAATCGTTCCAAGATTGATAGAAAGGGCATTGCTAGCATCACCATTTCATCCGCTTCAGCAGGTTCAACAGGCATGATTGGCGACGCTCCGACAGCACTAACGGCATCGGCAACTTTATCAATTGTTACTAAATTTGCCAGGTTAAGAACAATCGGATTTTTAGCACGAACCCGATCGATTAGTGACCAGTCAATTTGACGTTGTATCATAAAATTAGCTCCTTAAATAAAAAATACTCAAGGTAGGAGATACACCTACTTTGAGTATTAAAGTCCGGTGCATTTTCCTACGCAAGCGTTAACTTACAGGTTCTAGAGTCCATGCATCTCTGCATATCTCAGCCCAGCACTATGGGCACCCCTAATGCAATAAATTGTCTATTAATAGTATACCGCAAATTATTCTTTATGAATATCAATAAAGATAATTGGCAAAATGGGAATGATAATTGTAAAATGTAATAAATAAAAGGGTAGGAGAATTTAGAAATGGAAGTAGAAATACGTCAGACTACTGATAAAGCTGAAGTTGTCATTATTAATGATGATACTAGTCAAAAGTTGACATTTAGCAATGGGGGAGTAGACGGCGAATTTGAGATTATCGTCACAGATAAAAAGCCGGTACCAGAGCTCTTCCAACCTGTTGGCACCTTACCAGATGGAAAGTATACGATTAAAGGAAACTATGCTGGTCAAGACTATCGGGAAATTAAGCTCAATGGTGCTTATGAAGTCTATGGAAATCCAGAAGATGGAAATGTAATGATTACGAAAAGAGATGGGGGAAACTAAGTGTTTATTAACGTCGAAAAGAAAGCACAAAAGCTATTTAATACTTATCAACAAGCAATGGGCGAAGAGGCTGTGGCAGGAGCATTAGCTAATCCGCTTTTTTCATGGCATGCTACTTACTACACTGCTAAACGCAAAAAGAACATGATTTTCTTAAATGATGCTACTACCATGGCAATTGTCTTATTTGATGTAAACGCTAAAAATAAACAGACGATTAAAGAGCGCTTTGAGAAGCAACTAGCAATAATTTGGCAAGAGTTAGGACTGTCTGCCGAATCATTGGCAGATTATTTAGCCACCGGTGGGGATTGGCAAATCGGTAAAACGATTCACCCTTTACAAATAAAAACTATAACTAATTTTTATCAAGATGTCATAAAGCCACAAAAAACTAGCGCTAATGAAATAGACTTAGCAAAAGCATTGCTTAAAAAGGTACGACAAAAGGGTAGAATTTATGTAGGTGAAGGCGAGACGTTTAAGGTAATCGAAATGGCTCAACCGTTTAGCATTAAACACGTAAATTTGGAAGAACTGTACTTAAAAGAAATTACTAATAAGTTAAGAAAATTAAGTCAGGTAGATGGAGAAAAACTTACTGCCGATGGAGTTGATAATGCAATCCAACAAATCCAAGACGCAAATAATCAACTCTTAGACCTCTTTCTTGCTGATGCTAAACATAATTATAGTACTAAAACTATTCGCCGCTATCGAGATAACTTGCAATTTTATCTTAATGAATGGGTTGCTTATCGTTTGAGCACTATTTTTAATCTTGATATTCAAACTAGTGTTGATGAACTAGAATTTCACGGAGTAGACAAAACAGAACGTACGAATATCAAGGCTTCGTTGAAAAAACTAGCAAAGTACTTAAAAGATAAAGATATCATTAGTGACAATGAATACGATGATATTCTCGTGTACACGCAAAAAGACCCGGTCGACCTTGATGAAGAATACGAAGATGAAGGTGAAGATCAAGCGATCGAGGATTTCCTCGCTTCATTATTTAGTGAATCAGAGAAGCTGCCAGTAGTATTTGATTCACAAACTGATAAAATGCTTGATGAATATCTTAAATCATTTGTTGCTTTGTATGGTCTTATTTCTGCACAACAGGCTTACCAAATTATTCATGCCCAAAATCCATCAATTGATAAAGAACGCTTCGATCAATACATCCAAAATAAATTCAATGAAATGACGATGGAATACTTTATCATTGATTTTAGAGAAGCATTTCAGAATGTTAATATTGCTCCTGAAATTTTCATCTTTAGTCCACTTCTTATTAAAGATGGAGATAGACTGCCTTCGTTTTATAAACATCAACAGGGCCTTCCATACTATATTCCAGAAAAAGAAGTCTTAATTGATAATAACTTTAATCCATTTGCCAATATCAGTAACTATCAACAAGATTTGGAAGAGTTGCTTGCTAACCAATATGGATTATCTGGAGACGACCTTAAAGGCGCTGCTTTCCTATCCCTTTATCAATTGAAAATGAGTGCTTATGGACTTGAATTATCAAGTGTAAATGAGGCCATCAATAAGGTTGTTGCATTCTTAAACGAGGAGCACGACCTTAGTGTTAAACAGGATAAAACTAATGAACCATTGATTAAACTATTAGTATTAATTGCGACAAATATCTGGCGTCCGTGGAACCGGGGATGGTCTAATTATGAATTGTTAAGGACCAAAGATATTGCTAAAATGGTTGCTGAAATGGAAATTAATTTGGAAGATCCTAAACTGTCAAATGAGATCATTAGTGGAATTCAAGCAGGAATGATTAACCGTGATGAGTTGCTTAACTTCCTTGAAAATAGTAATTTACCGCCAAAAGTAATCTCGAAGCTATATAAACAAGCCGAAGAATTATAAAAAGATGGCGACGCGAGAAAATTTTTTCTCGACGTCGCCATCTTTTTGCTTATGAAGAGCTTAAATCAATTGAATGATAAGACTTCTTCAAAATTCATTCTATTTCAATGTCAAATTTAGTTAATATCAGGATATAAATAGCTATTAAATTATGTTATCCGCATAAAACTTACTTAAATTCCTCCCAAAAAGCTGGCTTTATAATAATTTTTCTGTGATGTCGTTCTATCCAGCCTTTTGTTTCAAAATCCTTAAAACAACGGGAGAGATTTTCAGCACTAGTACCTAAATAACTTGCAAGGTCTTTTAGTGACATTGGGAGGGTAATAGAATTTTCTTCTTCATTATAAGTATCATTATAAAGATCTTCTAAATAAGCTACTAATCTGACATCAACGCGATAAAAAGATAGTAATTGCGCTTGCCTTTCTAATTCAACTGATTTTTTAGCGTTTAATTTTAAAAGATTTTGTCCAACTTGATGGTCTATTTTTAGTAATTTGTGAAAATCTGCTTTATAAAGAATATATACTTCAGTCTTGGTTAGAGCAATCCCATAAACTGATGTATTTTCCAAATCAAACAAATAATTTTCTCCACCATAATCTCCAGCGCCGATAATGCGGATAATATGTTCTTTTCCATCTTTATTCAACTTATAAACTTTCATTTGGCCTAAAACAACAATAATTAGCTCATCTTGAATTAGCTCATCTTGTGAATTCGGTGAAAAAATAAGATCTCCTTTATTAAGAGCTTTGTGATGTAGTAAACTTTTAAGATACTCCTTACCCTCATTAGATAAATCATTAAATAGTGGGACACGATGTATATAATCTTTATTTTTCATAGCTATTATTTCTTTATTAAAATTCTAAAAGTTAATGTTCATCATTTTTTTGAATCCCGAAATGTCAATTTAAGTTAGAAAGAAAATAGTTGCTCATCAGTGACATAAGACATGAATACTTCATATGGAGTTCGATAGCCTAGTGATTTACGGGGCAGGTTATTTCGCTTACTCATCAGTTGGGTTACCAATTCATCAGGAAGATTGCAGAAATCTAGCTGTTTCGTTAAGCCATCCCGGCGTAAAAGACCGTTGTTGTTTTCGTTCAGCCCTCGTTGATTGGGAGCACCAACCTCGGCAAAATAAGTGTGAAGGTCAAATTGATTGGCAGTCTCGCGCCAGCCGGCGAATTCTTTTCCGTTGTTAAAGGTAATCGATTTGAAGAAGTGCCGCGGGAATTTCCGAAGCCACTGACTTAAGTGTTGGTTAATCGCATCAGCCGTCTTTTCGTGCACATTGAGTACAATTTCGACCTTCGATTGGCGTTCGGTCAGGGTCATTACCGCCTCTTGGTGCTTTTTGCCTTGGACGGTATCAGCTTCAAGGTGCCCAAATTCAGTGGCATAGTGCGGAAATTCCTTGGCACGCTCGTGAATACTTCGCCCCAATTGGCCAGCTTTCCCGCGGCGCTCGACATAGCCATTCGGGTGCCGCTTACCTGGAACGGACATCGAAGCCGAACTGGCCACGTTCAAACATCCGGTAAAGAGTTCGCCAGTTACAACTAATTGGGCGCTCAGCGCGCCCAATAATGGTATCAGGCGTCCACCCCTGGGCAATTTTGTCGTTGATATAAGTGAGTTCAGCCAGTGACAACTGAGTACGTTTTCGGCCACAACGTTGCTTATTGCGCATATAGTGATCTTGATAATCAGCAATTGAGGCACCGGTTTCCAGGTGACGATAAACGCGATAAACGGTTTCGGCGCAACGGTTGATCATTTGGGCCACTCGGTACGCTTTAAGCTTTTGCACGAAAGAATGGGCGATGATTGTCAGCTCGTTTGTGGTAAGAGGGTGTAAGTAATTTGTGGTTTCCTTTCTTTTGTTTAGGGGTATTCAAAAGTCTACCACAAATGGCTTTTCTATTTTTCTAACTTAATTTTACAAACAGCGACTTTAATTCTAATGAATTATATTCCTAAGACTATTAGGAAAATGACTAAATATTTTAATTTACATAATATTCAGAATAATAACTATTCAAATTTGAAATTTTGAACCACTTTATCAAGGTCTTCTTGTTCAATCCCTAGATAGTGGCGCGTATTCCGTTCGGAGGAGTGATTAAACAACTGCGAAATGATTTCAACGTTAACCCCCTTCTTATAGAGTTGGCGACCAAAAGTTTTTCTAAAAGAGTGTGTTCCAATCTTAGCAACGATTTTATTATTTTCCGTTTTTCTAGCCATTCGTTGCAACATCTCGTAAAAGCCATGCACCGAAAAATGGCCTTCTTGTTTTCCGGGGAAAAGGTAATCATTTTCATCTTTGTAATCCAAGTCATTAAGATAATCAATAATCTCGGCAAGGCAATTATTCCAAAAGAGGGTTTTAGCTTTACCAGTTTTTTGTTCAATAACACGGGTTTTAGTTTTGTTTAGAACATGCCCAACCCTTAATGTCACAACGTCTGATGCTCGTAATCCGTTATTAAGGGCAATTGCAATTAGTAATAGGTTCCGGTTAACCAATTCAGGACGAGAATGCAGCTTAATTGTCTCACGGAGCTGATCATATTCTTCAAGAGTTAAAAATTTAACATTCTCTACCCATATTTTCCGTTTCCCCTTAATTTGACCGTTAGTTTTATTTTTTGGAATATAAATTCGCTTTTTAGTTGACATAATATTTCTTCCTTTATTAGTTTGTGAGGTAACCAACTAAAGTAGGGACTATTTTTTCTCCTTCTTTCCGACTAGTTTCGTAAAGTGCTCGAATCTTCTTAATATTTCCTTCAATCCGTTTAATCTTGATTGGTTTAGAGGGAGCAATATTAAAGATCTTTCCCTCACGAGCTAGGCGATTGATTTCAGCAATCTGTTGGTTGTAGAGAAGGGGACGATCGATCCCTGCTTTAACAAATTCAGGATAATCTTTATATACCATGTTATATAACTTCTTTACAGCAGAACTGGATGGCTTCTTCCGGTAATTAACATCTCTGGTCCGGACAACAACAATCTTGTCATATTGGTCCCCTGTCAATAAAATAGACAATTTAAATAGAGACTTTTTTGTCCTATGCCACGACTAAATTTTGAATTTGAGTTTGATACTCATCTTCAAGTTGCTTTGGTGATTTGAATCCACAATGACTGTGAATTCTAACTGTGTTGTAAAACGTTTCAATGTACTGAAAAACTAGTCGTTTAGCTTCGGAGTATGAATGGATTTTAAACCGATTTATCCATTCACGCTTAATCAAGGCATGAAACGACTCAATGCAGGCATTATCCCAAGGATAAGCTTTCTTTGAATAGCTTAATGTCATGTTAGCTGTAACTTGATTGTAAGCTTCAGACGTAAACTGACTACCACGATCACTGTGCATGATTAATGGCTTGCTAATATGGCGACTGTGCTTAGTCTTTTCAATAAGTGGGATGACATTCGATACCTCCAAGGTTTCAGATAAGTCCCAACCAATGATCCGTCGGGAGTACAAGTCCATAATACTGGTTAAATAAACGAATCCGTCATGAACTGGAATATAAGTGGTGTCAATGCACCAAACGGCGTTTGGTCGCAATGGATTGAACTGCTCGTCTAAAATATTTATTAGCTGTTTATCAAACTTAGAATTGCGAGTGGTAGTCGTCCAAGGGGTTAGGTAAACGGCGTGAATGCCAAGTTCACGCATATACTTACCAACAGTTCGTTCAGCGATCTTATATCCTTTTGAGCGAAGTTCTTGGGTGATTTTGCCGGCACCGTAAATACAAAGGCTTTTGAGCCAAATTGCTTTAATTTCACCTTGAATAAACTTCTTCCGAAGCTTTCGCGGTGATTGGTGATTATGACGCTTTTCTCGTTGATAGTAACCACTTCTTGAGATTCCAACATAATCACACATACCATTGATGGAAGGGTGGGATTCCAAAGCGTGCTGAACGTCCATTTCTTGGTATACCTTTTCGGTAGTTACTTGCTCAGAATCCCGATTGATTTTTTTAATACTTCGATCGCTCCTTCAGCGTCACGAAGTTGACGCTTTAGTCGTGCAATCTCCTTGTCCTTATCGCTGGCAAAATTACCAGAGCCACGGCCAAACTCCCCAGTCTCAGTAAACAGCTTAATCCATTTATGTAATGTACTAGCCCCAATACCTAGATTCTTACTTATTTCATTCATGGTCATGTGATCCTTGTTATCTAAGTAATACTGAACGGCCTGTTCCTTAAATTCCTTGTCATAACTGTGCTTCGTCATTATTTGATCCTCCAATTTACTTCCTTAATTATACTAAATCAGAGTCTCTATTTAACTTGTATACTTTTTATTCTAGGCCCATATCCTTGTTGTTGGGCAATATCAAATGGAATAGAATCTGTAATCCCGCCATCAAGGCAAGGCCCTTGGGATGTTTCCTGTGGATCTGAAAGAAAGGGCATCGAAGAAGAAGCTTTGAGGGCATTGGTTAGTTCCTCACCAACAGGATCCGTAAACAAAACTGTTTTTCCTGTTTTCACAGAAGTAGCGACTGCTGTGAAATGAGATGCTGAACGCCGATAAGCTGCCTCGTTAAAATTCTGCCAAGAATATCCGTGATCCTCAAAAAGATAATCAAGATTGATTATTTGCTTTTTAAATACGCGAGCCATCGAGATATATTGACGATCGTGCCGATGATTAATATTGATATTAGCAGAGCGTCCATATTGCTTAGAGACGAAATTAACTCCACAAAGCGAACCAGCAAAAACGCCAATTACACTTCGAAATTCAATATGGTGAGCGAGAAATGTATCAACAATTCCGGCGGTATATTGTCCACGGAATGCGCCACCTTCTAAAACTAATGCTGCATTATATAACATAAACTGAAATAACTCCTTTTTATCCCCTAAAAATAGCAGAAATGGGCTACTTTTTAGTGAGACACTTTTTCAATAAAATTATACAACAGTCTTACATAAAAATATAGGATTTTAAAAGCTTGTTATATCAACGTTTATTCTCAGTTAACGTAAGACTCTTTTATCAAAAGAGTCTTACTAATTTTAAAATAATGCAAAAAGCGGGATAAAAACAGTAATTCCCTCTCAGACAAAATGAAAATCATTTTGATGAATAGTAGGTCATTGCAATTCGTCTCAGAGGGAGATAAATAGTACTACCAAAAGTGAGTAGACAGTAATTATTTAAATATGAACTTTTCATGAAGAAACTATTGATAATTTAAGATGATCATAATAAAATAGTGCACAGTTAATTGTTAAACGTTTAGCAAAGAAGGGCAAAGAAACGGGGTTATTTCTATGCTAGAACGCAAGGAACATAAGAAAATGTAATAAAGCGGTAAAAATTGGGCAGTCGTTACACTCTCTACTGCTGCGCTGGTATTTGGTGCAACAACTGTAAATGCATCCGCGGACACAAATGCTGAAAATAATGATTCTTCTACTGTACAAGTTACAACAGGTGATAATGATATTGCTGTTAAAAGTGTGACACTTGGTAGCGGTCAAGTTAGTGCGGCTAGTGATGCGACTATTAAAAATTCTGCTAACGCAAATAGTGCTTCTTCTGCCACTAATACACAAAATTCTAACAGTCAAGTAGTAAATTCTGCTGCAACGACTTCATCTACAAGTTCCGTGGCTTTATCAAATAACACAGATAGTAAAGCGGCTCAAGAAAATGCTAATACAGCCAAAAATGATGACACGCAAAAAGCTGCACCCGCTAACGAGTCTTCTGAAACTAAAAACGAACCAGCTGTAAACACTAATGATTCTTCAGCTGCAAAAAATGATGATCAACAATCCAGTAAAAAGAATACTACCGCTAAGTTAAACAAGGATGCGGAAAACGCTGTAAAGAATGCCGGAATTGATCCAACTAGTTTAACTCCGGATCAAATTAAAGCATTGAATAATGCTTAACTTCTCAAAAACTGCAAAATCTGGTACACAGATGACTTATAATGATTTCCAAAAGATTCCCGATACGTTAATCAAACAAGATGGTCGGTACACAGTTCCATTCTTTAAAGCAAGTGAAATCAAAAATATGCCTGCCGCTACAACTAAAGATGCACAAACTAATAATATTGAGCCTTTAGATGTATGGGATTTATGGCCAGTTCAAGATGTTCGGACAGGATAAGTTGCTAATTGGAATGGCTATCAACTTGTCATCGCAATGATGGGGATTCCAAATCAAAATGATAATCATATCTATCTCTTATATAATAAGTATGGTGATAATGAATTAAGTCATTGGAAGAATGCAGGTCCAATTTTTGGCTATAATGCAACTCCACTTTCTCAAGAATGGTCAGGATCAGCTGTTTTAAATAGCGATAACTCTATCCAATTATTTTATACAAGGGTAGACACATCTGATAACAATACCAATAATCAAAAAATTGCTAGCGCTACTCTTTATTTAACTGATAATAATGGAAATGTATCGCTCGCTCATGTAGCGAATGATCATATTGTATTTGAAGGTGATGGCTATCACTACCAAACTTATGATCAATGGAAAGCTACTAACAAGGGTGCTGATAATATTGCAATGCGTGATGCCCATGTAATTGAAGATGATAATGGTAATCGGTACCTTGTTTTTGAAGCAAGTACTGGTTTAGAAAATTATCAAGGCGAGGGCCAAATTTATAACTGGCTAAATTATGGCGGAGATGACGCATTTAATATCAAGAGTTTATTTAGAATTCTTTCCAATGATGATATTAAGAGTCGGGCAACCTGGGCTAATGCAGCTATCGGTATCCTCAAACTAAATAAGGACGAAAAGAATCCTAAAGTGGCAGAATTATACTCACCATTAATTTCTGCACCAATGGTAAGTGATGAAATTGAGCGCCCAAATGTAGTTAAATTGGGTAATAAGTATTACTTGTTTGCCGCTACCCGTTTAAATCGAGGAAGTAATGATGATGCATGGATGAATGCCAATTATACGGTTGGTGATAATGTGGCAATGATTGGATATGTTGCTGATAGTCTGAATGATCCTTATAAGCCATTGAATGATTCTGGCGTTGTATTGACTGCATCCGTTCTAGCAAACTGGCGCACTGCAACTTATTCATACTACGCTGTGCCTGTTGTTGGAAAAGACGATCAATTGTTAGTTACTTCATATATGACTAATAGAAACGGAGTAGCTGGAGAAGGGATGGACTCAACCTGGGCAACAAGTTTCTTGCTACAAATTAATCCTGATAATACAACTACTGTTTTAGCCAAAATGACTAACCAAGGGGATTGGATTTGGGATTATTCAAGCGAAAATCTTGATATGATTGGTGATCTGGATTCTGCTGCCTTACCTGGTGAGCGTGATAAGCCTGTTGATTGGGATCTAATTGGTTACGGATTAAAGCCACATGATCCTGCTACGCCAAAGAATCCGGAAACGCCAACTACTCCAGAAACTCCTGAGACACCTAATACTCCAAAAACACCAAAGACTCCGGAAAATCATGGAACACCTCAAACACCAGAGATTCCTAACACTCCAGAAGTTCCTTTAACTCCAGAAACACCTAAGCAACCTGAAACCCAAACCAATAATCGTTTGCCGCAAACAGGAAATAACGCTAATAAAGCCATGATTGGCCTAGGTATGGGAACATTGCTTAGTATGTTTAGCCTTGCAGGAATTAACAAGCGTCGATTTAACTAAATACTTTAAAAACAAAACCGCTAAGCCTTAAATGCAGCTTAACGGTTTTTTATTTTGAAAGTTTTTATTGTAAAAAAGCGAATCCTCGTTAATACTTTAATGCAATTGTTGTAAAACCTTGCGACAGTAGTAACAGTGAATTTGACCATCCTTGTCAGCTAACTTTCGTGCATGCATCGCAGAAAAAGTATAGTGTTCATGACAAAACGGACAAACATATTGCCTTTTACCAAATAGTGAGGTAATAAAGCCCAAAATTTTCTCCTCCATAAAAAAATTATACACCTCTTACCATTATAGCGGAGATTATCTTTATAGAAAAGGCTTTTATTCATTTGTTTTTTTATATGAGGTTTCACTAATTTCTTTAAGAGCATCACGCTGTTGTTTCTGATCAACGTGAGTATATAAATCGGTAGCAGATGTTCCTTTTTGCCCCAATTGTTGAGCTACTAATACTTGATCTTTCGTTACCTCATACATTTCAGAAGCAAGGGTATGACGTAATTTATGGGGAGTAAGAGGATGTCCAAAAGCGGTTGAATACTTTTTAACCATTTTTTCAATTGCATTAGCTGTCATTCGTCGAGTTTGCTTGTGATAAACGGTTAGGAAGAAAGCAGTATCCTTTTTTAAAGCGTGGTATCGCTGCGCACGAATCGCTTGATAAGTTTGGATATAACTAATAGCCCAAGGTGCAATTGGTACTGAATCTCTTTGGCCACCTTTTCTTGTTACATCCAGCAGCGATTGCTTTAAGTTTAAGTCACCAAGATTTACATTGGCCGCTTCAGATACCCGGACGCCTGTTCCTAAAATAAGAGCAATAATTGCAATATCTCGTTCTTTGTTTATTTTATAAGAAGGAAGGGCTCTTTTATCACATTTGTTCGGATATTCTTTTTCAATGAAGGTGATAAAATCAAATTTCATTTGTCCTCGGTACATGTGTGAGGCTAGGGTATGTGCTCGATAATTTAATGTTTTTGTATCATTAAGGGAGTCAATTTTCAGCATTACATTACGGTCAAAATAAGACTCACCATTATTGTTATCTGCGGTAACTGTTAAAAACTTATACAATGACCTCAATGCATTAATAGATCGATTAATTGAAGTGGGGGAATTTAACCGACCTTGTGAATTGGTAGTATGTTGAAGATAATCGATATAAAGCATTACATCGCTGCGTCGTAAATTAGCTAGCGTATCGATTGGTAGATCCTTATTAGAATTAACAGCGACAAGCCCACTGGACCGTAACCAATCAAAGAATCTCCGAATTTCAGTTAAGTACTGATAGGTTGTTGTCACTGCATGATTGGTCCCTAAATAATACTCGTTAACATAATCAGGAAGGTTTTGAAGCTCCTCTTGAATTAGCTTTAAATATTTATCTGCTTCCATTTTTATATCCTCCTTGATACTAAAAAGAGCCGCTTGAAAGAAAACTTTCAACGACTCTCTAAAACTATCGGGAAAACAGGATTCGAACCTGCGACCCCCTGGTCCCAAACCAGGTGCTCTACCAAGCTGAGCTATTTCCCGTTAACAACGAACAAATACTATTCTACCAATTCTTAATTAAAGAGTAAAGAAATATTTTAAGCATTTTTAATTTAAGGTGATTAATAGTTGAAAATCAAATGACATCATAACAAAATTTTTATTAATTGTAAAAAACATAGTTGAACCTAAATGCTTCTCTAGTATTCAATAAAGATGATAAATAATTTTATCATCGGCTAATTATAAAGAATATATTTCCATAAAATAGTTTGACATCCAAAATACTTTTGAATATAATTTGATCATCGAATATTTTGATACTCGAAATATTTTTTTGAAGGCAGGTGAATCTTTTTGGCAATAATGAATGCGCAGGAGATTATGGAATTAATTCCTAATCGCTATCCGATTTGCTATATCGATTATGTAGATGAATTAGTTCCTGAAGAAAAGATTACCGCAACAAAAAATGTCACAATTAACGAATCATTTTTTCGCGGTCATTTTCCTCATAATCCTGTTATGCCTGGAGTTTTAATTATCGAAACTTTAGCCCAAGCTGCTTCGATCTTGATATTAAAATCACCACATTTTTATAAAAAAACAGCTTATCTTGGTGCAATTCATAAAGCAAGATTTCGACAAATGGTCCGTCCTGGTGATGTATTAAAACTAAATATTGTTATGAAAAAAGTTCGATCATCAATGGGAATTGTGGAAACAAAAGCGCTTGTGAACGACAAAATAGCTTGTAGTGCAGAGCTTGTCTTTATCGTTGCTGAACGAGAAGAAAAGATTTAGCATGGTGGATCATTATCATTTATAATATATTTTGATAATCAAATTATTCGGGGCTATAGAATAAAATTGAAGGGAAGAAATATATTATGAGTAAAGATAATGATTATGAAAAAATCAATAAAGGATTAATAAAGGTTTATTCCGGAATTCTATGGATTGAAGAAAATGAATTACGGAAAAGTACATTCAATGATTTAACAATTAAAGAAATGCATGCGATTGATGCAATTACGATGTATAACCATCAAACAATTTCTAAAGTAGCAGAAAAGCTTCATTTAACTCCAGGAACAATGACTTCAATGGCTGATCGTTTAATTCGCAAGGGATATGTTGAAAGAATTCGTGATAAAGATGATCGCCGCATTATTCGGTTACGTTTAACAAAAAGAGGACGAGTGCTATATCGTGCGCACGGTGCTTTCCATAATATGATGGTTGAACGTTTCCTCCAAGGAATGAGTGATGAGGAAATGAAGGTTGTCAAAAAAGCCTTGCAAAACTTAGAAGATTTTGTTGATGAGCATGCTTAGAGATAAGGATTGACCAACATTGCAAAATTTAAGAATTACTAGTACTGCGAGTTATCATCCATCACTCAAGATTACTAACCAGCAATTATCAACAATCATGAATACTTCAGATGAGTGGATTAAGACGCGGACTGGAATTCATCAACGTTATATCAGCAATAATGAAAATACATCAGACTTGGCTGTTAACGTTGGTAATCAGTTATTGACCAATGCTAATTTAACGGCAACTGAACTTGATTTAATCATTATTGCAACGATGTCTCCTGATGCCTATACGCCTTCAACTGCTGCCATTGTTCAAGGAAGATTAGGAGCAAAGAATGCAATTGCGTTTGATATCTCAGCAGCTTGTACTGGCTTTATCTATGCCATGAATACAGCTGAGTTAATGTTGAAAAACTCTTATTGGCAAAATGCAATGGTAATTGGCGCGGAAGTATTATCAAAACTGATTGATTGGAAAGATCGAAGTACCGCTGTATTATTCGGCGATGGGGCTGGAGGGGTGTTACTTCAAAAGACAGCTACAACAACTCCTTTAATTCTTGGCCGTGATCTCCATACATTTGGTGACTTAGGAGATAAAATTATTGCCGGAAGAACAACACTTAAAGCCAGCTTCCCTAAGCAGCTAACATCCCTTTCACCATTTATGATGGCTGGTCGTGATGTATATCGTTTTGCCACTCATGAAGTTCCACGGTCAATTGCTTCTGCCGTTCAACAAGCTAATTTGAAAATAGACGATATTGATTATTTTTTATTACATCAGGCAAATGAACGGATAATTACCCAAATTGCAAAGAGGCTGGCACAACCAATTACAAAGTTTCCAATGAATATTAGTGAATATGGAAATACGGCCGCTGCTAGTGAACCAATTCTATTAACTCAAGCTATTACCCAAGGATTAGTTAAGCCAGGAAATATTATTGCAATGAGTGGCTTTGGCGGCGGTTTAAGTACAGGAACAATAATCTTAAATTATTAATAGAGAAAGAAGAATGAATATGACTAAAGAAGAAATTTTTCATACTGTAAAAAATATTACTGTTGATGAATTAGATGTTGACGAAGATCGTGTAACGATGAATGCACGAATTAAAGACGACCTTGATGCTGACAGTCTTGATATTTTCGAAATTATGAATGAACTTGAAGATAAATTTGAGATTGAATTAGATGCCGATGAAGGAATCGAGACTATTAGTGACGTTGTTGATTTCGTAAAGAAACAATTGGATGAAAAATAATGTACTACGGAATATTATTTAGCGGTCAAGGTGCACAACGATCGGGAATGGGAGTCGAGCTTATGGCTGACTCCCTTTTTTCAAGGATTGTTAGTCAGGCAAGTGCTATTTGTGAGCTTGATTTACTCAAAATTATGAAAAACGAGCATAACGAGTTGAATAAAACGGCATATGTTCAACCAGCAATTGTAACAGTTAGTTATGGAATCTACCGAATATTAAAACGAGATTTACCGCAACTACCAATTAAGGGGATGATCGGCCTATCCTTAGGCGAGTACACTGCCTTAATTGCTAGTAACTCACTTTCGTTTGAAGAAGGAATCAAACTAGTCGCGGACCGTGCGCGCTTTATGCAACAAGACGCGGACGGGGAAATAAGTACATTAGCAGCTGTCCTTGACCCTCAACTTCAAGAGATAAAAGAACTAATCACCGCTCAACAAGAAAATGGTCAGCGGGTTTATATCGCCAACTATAATTCCCCACGACAAATCGTAGTAGGCGGGGCATTAACCGACCTAAAGGCTACCCTTAAAAAGATGGAAGAAGACAAGCTTGCTAAAAGAACGATCCTGCTCAAAGTTAATGGTGCATTTCATACTCCCTTCTTTAACGGTGCACGTCAACAGATGCATAACCGGTTACAAACGGTCGACTTCCATGAACCACAGATTGAAGTTATTAGCAATACTACTAACAGCTTATTTCATTGTGAGGATCTTCCAGGAATTCTTGAAAAACAATTAGCTGTTCCAACACACTTTGGAGCTAATGTTAAGGAATTAGTCAAGCACGCAAAAATTGACACAACATTAGAAATTGGTCCTGGAAAGACGTTATCTCGCTTCGCTCACCAAGTTGACCAGCAGTTAAATACCCAACACATTGAAAATCTTGCTGATTATGAAAAATTTATAAAGGAGCAAAAAGATGGAACTGACAAATAAAGTCGTTTTTATAAGCGGAAGCACACGCGGAATTGGGGCGGCTACTGCATTAGAGTTCGCTAAGGCTGGTAGTCGGCTAATTCTCAATGGACGCCAAGATGACTTACCAAAAGTGCTTAAAGAAAAGCTAGATCTACTAGGGACGGAATATCACTATCTTAAGGGCGATATTGCAAACGAAGAATCAGTTAGTGAATTAGCAACAGCGGCGTGGCAAATATACGAGAAGATCGACATTCTTATCAATAACGCTGGAATTACGAATGATAAGTTAATGATGGGAATGAAAGCGAGCGATTTTGACCAGGTCATCAATGTTAATTTACGCGGAACATTTATGTTAACACAACCTATTTTTAAGAAGATGCTCAAAAAAAGAGCCGGTTGCATTATTAACCTTGCTAGTATTGTGGGACTCCATGGTAATACAGGACAAGCTAATTATGCGGCAAGCAAAGCAGGTATAATCGGCCTTACTAAATCTATTGCCCAAGAAGGAGCGCGCCGCGGAATTCGTTGCAATGCGATTGCTCCCGGAATGATTACTAGTGATATGACTGAAAAATTATCTGAGCGAGTAAAAGAACAAATTCTCAGTCGCATCCTTCTCAACCGCTTAGGACAGCCAGAAGAAGTTGCTAAAACTGCAAAATTTTTAGCAGAAAACGATTATTTGACCGGTCAAACTATTGTCGTCGATGGTGGGATGACAATCTAGGAGGGACAAAAATGACAAGAGTTGTAATAACAGGAATGGGTGCTGTTGCTCCTAATGGTAATGGTATTCAAGAGTTTATAAGTAATAGTTTTGCAGGCAAAGTTGGAATTAAAACGATCAAGAAATTTGATGCCAAGTCGACAGGAATTACCGTAGCTGGTGAAATTGACAACTTTGACCCTAATGATGTCATTGGGAGAAAAGCTGCGCGTCGAATGGACCTTTATTCTCAATATGCCTTACAAAGTGCGATTGAAGCAATGGAAATGGCTGAGATCAATGAAACAAATACCAAGCCAGTTGACATGGGTGTGATTTATGGATCCGGGATTGGTGGTTTAACAACTATTCAAGAGCAAATTATTAAAATGCATGATAAGGGTCCTAAACGGGTATCCCCAATGTTTGTTCCAATGTCAATTGCCAACATGGCAGCGGGTAATATTTCTATTCACTTTAATGCACAAAATATTTGTACATCGATTGTGACTGCTTGTGCCACTGGAACTAATGCAATTGGAGAAGCCTTTCGTCAAGTTAAAGAAGGACGCGCTAAAGTAATGATTGCCGG
Source organism: Limosilactobacillus reuteri (assembly GCF_003072625.1). Lineage (NCBI taxonomy): Bacteria > Bacillati > Bacillota > Bacilli > Lactobacillales > Lactobacillaceae > Limosilactobacillus > Limosilactobacillus reuteri. The sequence continues at coordinate 1,061,972 of NZ_CP027805.1, read as the reverse complement.
TGGATCAGAGGCGTCGGTAAATGAGATCGGAATTGCTGGCTTTGCGGCATTAACAGCCCTATCACAAGCAACTGATCCGCTTAAGGCTTCTTTGCCATTTGATAAGGCGCGCCAAGGATTTGTTTTGGGTGAAGGCGGTGCAACGCTTGTTTTAGAGAATCTTGAACATGCGCAAAAACGCGGTGCTAACATTCTTGGTGAGATTGTCGGTTATAGTGCTACCTCGGACGCTTACCATATTACATCCCCTGATCCAACTGGTGCAGGGGCGGCAAGAGCAATGGAAATGGCTATTAAAGAAGCTGGAATTAGTCCTAGCGAAATTGCCTATATTAATGCCCACGGAACTGCTACTCATGCTAATGATGAAGGCGAATCTAAAGCAATCAATCAGGTATTTGGTTCTGATAGCAATGTTCGTGTCAGTTCAACAAAGGGAATGACTGGACATTTGCTTGGGGCTGCAGGAGCAATTGAGGCGGTCTTAACAGTAGCCGCTTTACAAAAGGGACAATTACCGTTGAATATAGGTTGTTTTAATCAAGATCCGAAGTGCTCAGTTAACCTTGTGACGGCAGAAAATAGTGACGCATCAAACGCCTGTTACGCAATAAGCAATTCTTTTGGTTTCGGTGGCCATAATGCTGTTTTAGCCTTTAAGAAATGGGAGTGATCTATCTTGGAATTTAAAGAAATTCAAACATTAATGCAAAATTTTGAAGATTCTGATATTCGTGAATTAGAAATAAATCAAGATTCCTTTCAGCTCTATTTAAGCAAAAATAAGCAAACTCACAAGCATGAAAATCTTATAACAACCGAAAAAACAGAGCAAACAACTTCAGTTAAGAAGAAAAAGGCAAACGAACAGTCAACTTTACCTTCGCAAAATATAACTGCGCCCCTAGTCGGAACTGTCTATCTCCAACCAACCCCCGATGCAGATCCCTATGTTAGAAGTGGCGACCATGTAAAAAAGGGGGATGTTGTTTGTGTGATTGAAGCAATGAAAATGATGACAGAGATAAAAAGCCCTTTTAACGGAATTATTACTTCAATTTGTGTAAGCAATGAAGAATTAGTTGAAGTAGAACAACCACTTTTCTCAGTTCAGGAGGATAAAGATAATGACTAATAAAACTTTAGATATAACTGAAATTCAAAAAATCCTTCCGCATCGTTACCCAATGTTACTAATTGACCAAGTTGATGAATTAATCCCTGGTAAGAAGGCCATTGCACGGCGTAATGTCACGATTAATGAAGAGGTTTTTAATGGTCATTTTCCAAAAAATCCAGTTTTACCAGGAGCATTGATTGTTGAATCCTTGGCGCAAACAGGTGCCGTCGCTCTCTTATCTCAAGAAGAGTTCCAAGGGAAAACAGCCTATTTTGGTGGAATTCGGTCAGCAGAATTTCGTAAGGTAGTCCGCCCTGGTGATACATTAAGGTTAGAAGTCAACCTAGAGAAGGTTCACAAAAATATTGGAATTGGTAAAGGCATTGCAACGGTCGATGGGAAAAAAGCCTGTACAGCCGAATTAACTTTTATGATTGGGTAGGTGGTTTGATGTTTTCCAAAGTACTAGTCGCCAATCGTGGTGAAATTGCTGTCAGGATAATACGGTCATTACGAGAGCTAGGAATTAAGACAGTAGCTATTTATTCAACTGCAGATCGCGAAAGTCTTCACGTTCAACTAGCGGATGAAGCTGTATGCGTTGGAACCGCCCGTGCCCAAGATTCATATTTGAATGCGAAAAACATTTTGGAAGCTGCTCTTGGTACAGGTGCCCAGGCGATCCATCCTGGCTTTGGCTTTCTATCAGAAAATGCGGAATTCGCGACAATGTGTGAAGAATGCGGAATTACTTTCATCGGTCCCCAAGCCTCAGTTATTGACCTAATGGGAAACAAGGAGCACGCACGAGAGCAAATGAAAAAATCAGGGGTACCTGTAATTCCTGGAAGCGATGACTATATTACCAATGTTAATGACGCTGTTGAGGTTGCAAACAAGATTGGGTATCCAATTTTGTTAAAAGCGGCTGCTGGTGGTGGCGGTAAAGGGATCCGACGAATTAACGATCATAACCAGATGCGGCAAATATTTAGCGAGGCACAAAACGAAGCCCGCCTTTCGTTTAATGATGACCGAATGTACCTTGAAAAGATTATGGAGAATGTTAAACACATTGAGGTCCAAGTATTTCGTGATAATTTTGGCAATGCTGTTTTCTTTCCTGAACGAGACTGCTCGATTCAACGAAATAAACAAAAATTGATTGAAGAAAGTCCTTGTGTCCTAGTAAATGAACAAGAGCGAAAAATGCTAGGACAAATTGCCATGCGAGCCATTAATGCGATTAACTATCATAATACGGGGACAATAGAATTCCTAATGGACAAGGATCATCACTTTTACTTTATGGAAATGAACACTCGTATCCAGGTTGAACATACAGTGACGGAGATGGTAACTGGGATCGACTTAGTGAAGGCACAGGTTATTGTCGCTGCGAATGAACCACTTCCCTTTACCCAACAGGATATTCAGGTTCATGGACATGCGATTGAGTGTCGGATAAATGCTGAAAATCCTAAGCAAAACTTTATGCCAGTGACTGGGACGATTAATTACTTGTATCTTCCAGTCGGTAATTTGGGGATGCGAATTGATACTGCTATTTATCCTGGCAGTAAGATCACTCCTTATTATGATTCAATGATCGCTAAGGTAATTGCCCTTGGTCAAGATCGCAAAGAAGCTATTGAAAAAATCAAACGACTTTTGAATGAAATGGTAATTATGGGCGTAACAACAAATCAAAATTTCCATTTAGCAATCTTAAACGATCCTAAATTTCTGGCAGGAACAGCTTCAACAACGTTTCTTGAAGACTCCTTCTTGCCACAATGGAAAAAGGAGATGACAGTGTGAAATTATATGATCAAAATAATACTTTAAGTGAACGGCACATCAAAGCAGATAAAAATGCTGATGAAAGGGTCCCAGATCAAATGTGGCTAAGATGTCCACATTGTCATCAATTACTATTCGCCAAGCAGTTAACACAATATGCTGTTTGTCCCAATTGTGACTATGGATTACGAATACCTGCCCGCCATCGACTCTCGTGGTTAGTGGATTCATTTAAAGAATTCTATAAGGATCTCCAGATAAAGAATCCGTTACATTTTCCTGGATACCAAGAAAAAATTAGTAAACTCCAAAGACAAACTAAGCTGAATGATTCAGTCCTAACTGGTGAAGCTTCAATTAATGATCAGCCATTTTCACTAGGCATTATGGATCCAACATTTATTATGGGATCACTCGGAACTGTTTCAGGTGAAAAGATAACGCGCTTATTTGAATATGCAACTACCCATCGCCAAGCAGTAGTATTATTCACTGCTTCAGGCGGGGCACGGATGCAAGAAGGAATTATGTCGTTAATGCAGATGGCTAAGGTTTCACAAGCAATAAATGAGCATGCTGCTGCCGGCCTTTTATACATTGTGGTCTTAACAGATCCAACAACTGGTGGAGTAACTGCTAGTTTCGCGATGGACGGAGATATTATTCTCGCTGAGCCCCATGCACTTGTTGGCTTTGCTGGCCGTCGCGTTATTGAACAGACGATCCACCAGCAAATTCCTATCGATCTCCAATCAGCTGAAAACATCCTACATCATGGGTTTATTGATCGAATTGTAAAACGTCAAGATGAAAAACAGCTGCTTGAATGGCTATTAAAAACAGGGAGCGTTGCTAATGAATGAACAATTATCAGCAAGCGAGATTGTTAAACGTGCTCGCAGCGACAATAAAATTACGGGGATGGAGATTATTCAAAACGTTTTCCCAGATTTTGTTGAGTTGCACGGCGACCGGGCAGGCGGGGATGATCCTGCAATCGTTGGTGGAATTGCTACTTTCCATCAGCAAGCAGTTACCGTCATTACCACCGATCGAGGAAAGACAACGGAAGAGAAAATCATAAAGCATTTTGGCTCACCAATGCCTAGTGGTTATCGCAAGGCACTCCGCTTAATTAAGCAAGCAGCTAAATTTAAGCGACCTGTATTCTGTTTTGTTAATACCGCAGGAGCATTTCCTAGCAAAGAAGCCGAAGAAAATGGGCAAGGAAGTGCGATCGCCCAAAATATTTTACAAATAAGTCAGCTTGCTATTCCAATTATCACGATTATTTATGGTGAAGGAGGTAGTGGGGGAGCCTTAGCGTTGGCATGTGGAGATGAAGTATGGATGTTAGAAAACAGTACTTATTCTATTTTATCTCCTGAGGGGTTTGCCTCCATTATGTGGAAAGATAGTACGAAAGCAGATAAAGCGGCAGAATTAATGCAAATGGTGCCGCAAGCTTTATTAAAACAAGGGATCATTGAAGGAATTATTCCAGAAAGCGAAAAGCACCAACAAACTTGCAAAAATATCGAGCAGGTTTTACTAAAGCGATTAAACAAACTGCAAGAATTATCACCAAATCAACTTCTAGCAAATAGAAAAAAACGTTATCGAAAGTTTTAAGGAGGATAATATGGGAAATATATTAACAGGAAAAAAGATCGTTGTTATGGGAGTAGCTAATAAGCGTTCTATTGCATGGGGATGTGCACAAATGATGGCTGAACAAGGTGCCCAAATTATCTATACTTATCAGAATTCCAGAATAAAAAAAAGCCTACAACGGTTAGTAGATAATGAAGATCAATTAATTGAATGTGATGTAGCGGATGACGAAAGTATTGAACAAGCTTTTACAACTATCAAAGAACGTTTTACAAAAGTAGATGGGATCGTACATGCAATTGCTTTTGCCAAAAAAGAAGAATTAGCTGGCTCAATTCTTGGTGCTAGTCGCAAAGGTTATGCAATCGCGCAAGATATTTCGTCTTATTCCCTTATTGCTGTCACTAAGGTTGCCAATCAGTTAAACCTATTAAATACTCCTGCAAGTATTGTTACCCTAACCTATTTTGGCTCTGAACGTGCTATTCCTAACTATAATGTAATGGGAATTGCTAAAGCTGCCCTTGAAGCTAGTGTTCGCTATTTAGCACGGGATTTAGGACAAAAACGAATCCGTGTTAATGCAATCTCTGCTGGAGCGGTTAAGACATTAGCGGTTACAGGTATTAAAGGTCATGATGAACTTTTAAAGATGTCCCAAGCAAGAACTGTTGACGGAGAAGATGTGACTATTAGCGAAATTGGGAATGTGTGTGCATTCTTAATGAGCGATTTATCAACCGGAATTACTGGCGATACCATTTATGTTGATAAAGGAGTACATTTGATTTAAAAATAGAAATTCTAAAGACTGAGAAATAAGATTTTTTCAGTCTTTTTGCTATCTTCTAGAAGGAAAACTTAACAATAGCAAGATTTTTTTGCTTTTTTCAAAAAAGTTCTTGCTATTTTATAGATCAGTTGGTATTATTAATAGCGTTGTGAAAGACGAGTTAACAATTTCAGTGAGAATTGTTTAATATATTGAATGGCCCGTTAGTCAAGTGGTTAAGACACCAGCCTTTCACGCTGGTATCGTGGGTTCAAATCCCGCACGGGTCACTTTTGCGGAAGTAGTTCAGTGGTAGAACATCACCTTGCCATGGTGGGGGTCGCGGGTTCGAATCCCGTCTTCCTCTTAGTCAGTTCTATTATGCCGGGGTGGCGGAATTGGCAGACGCACAGGACTTAAAATCCTGCGGTTAGTGATAACCGTACCGGTTCGATCCCGGTCCTCGGCACTATTTCGGGAAATAGCTCAGCTTGGTAGAGCACCTGGTTTGGGACCAGGGGGTCGCTGGTTCGAATCCTGTTTTCCCGATCTGGCTAAGCAGCTAAGAGGTAATCTTCTTAGTTGCTTTTTTTGTAGTCAAAATTTGATTTTTGCTTTGTAATAAGCAGTACTAAAGTAGCCATTAATTAGTTTTTTGAAATAAAACAAACTTTTTTTGAAAAAAGTATTGCTTTTTATGGGATAACTTGATAATATATTATTCGTCTCTGATATGCGGGTATAGTTCAGTGGTAAAACCACAGCCTTCCAAGCTGTTGTCGCGAGTTCGATTCTCGTTACCCGCTTTTAATTAATTTCATATGGCCCGTTAGTCAAGTGGTTAAGACACCAGCCTTTCACGCTGGTATCGTGGGTTCAAATCCCGCACGGGTCACTTTTGGAGGATTAGCTCAGTTGGGAGAGCATCTGCCTTACAAGCAGGGGGTCACAGGTTCGAGCCCTGTATCCTCCATTGAGCAATTAAATAGTTGTTCAACAATTTAATATAATTGGGCTATAGCCAAGCGGTAAGGCAACGGTTTTTGGTACCGTCATGCGCTGGTTCGAATCCAGCTAGCCCAATTAGTCTAAAACAGTGAGTAAAATTACTCGCTGTTTTTTTACGCCGTTTGTAAAATTAAGTTAGAAAATAAGTTAGAAAAATAGAAAAGCCATTTGTGGTAGACTTTTGAATACCCCTAAACAAAAGAAAGGAAACCACAAATGACTTACACCCATCTTACCACAAACGAGCTGACAATCATCGCCCATTCTTTCGTGCAAAAGCTTAAAGCGTACCGAGTGGCCCAAATGATCAACCGTTGCGCTGAAACCGTTTATCGCGTTTATCGTTACCTGGAAACTGGTGCCTCAATTGCTGATTATCAAGATCACTATATGCGCAATAAGCAACGTTGTGGCCGAAAACGTACTCAGTTGTCACTGGCTGAACTCACTTATATCAACGACAAAATTGCCCAGGGGGGACGCCTGATACCATTATTGGGCGCGCTGAGCGCCCAATTAGTTGTAACCGGCGAACTCTTTACCGGATGTTTGAACGTGGCCAGTTCGGCTTCGATGTCCGTTCCTTGCCGATGCGAGGTAAGCGGCACCCGAATGGCTATGTCGAGCGCCGCGGGAAGGCTGGCCAATTGGGGCGAAGTATTCACGAGCGTGCCAAGGACTTTCCGCACTATGCCACTGAATTTGGGCACCTTGAAGCTGATACCGTCCAAGGCAAAAAGCACCAAGGGGCGGTAATGACCCTGACCGAACGCCAATCGAAGGTCGAAATTGTACTCAATGTGCACGAAAAGACGGCTGATGCGATTAACCAACACTTAAGTCAGTGGCTTCGGAAATTCCCGCGGTACTTCTTCAAATCGATTACCTTTGACAACGGAAAAGAATTCGCCGGCTGGCGCGAGATTGCCAATCAATTTGACCTTCACACTTACTTTGCCGAGGTTGGTGCTCCCAATCAACGAGGGCTGAACGAAAACAACAACGGTCTTTTACGCCGGGATGGCTTAACGAAACAGCTAGATTTCCGCAATCTTCCTGATGAATTGGTAACCCAACTGATGAGTAAGCGAAATAACCTGCCCCGTAAATCACTAGGCTATCGAACTCCATATGAAGTATTCATGTCTTACGTCACTGATGAGCAACTATTTTCTTTCTAACTTAAATTGACATTTCGGGTTATTAAAAATGGATATCTGTCATTCGAAAATACAATTGATTTAGAGTTTTGATTTTGCAATTGATACTCTCTAAAGGTCCGTTAGAGTAGACAAACTTTGCATTATTTAAGATATATTTCATTATGACGTAAGGTTTGAATAGCTGTATTCATTTCTGTATTTGTTTTTTGGTAGTCTAAGATGGTTGACTCTAGTAATTCACTATTGCGCTTGTTCATGAGTTTTGTGAAAGCCACAGTTTACGACAACGATTAATTGGATAAGAAAGAGTAGCTGTTATTAGTGTTATATATGTAAAGGTCGGAAGTAAAATGTAGGAAATCGGCGGTTTAAAATTGTCGGTTTTCCTACATTTTTTGTATACTCACTTTATCAATCTTTTGAGGAAGTGATGAGTATGCGAAAAGACGTTTACGAAAGGATGAGATATTTTGTGGTAGAGAAAATAAAACCAAATTATTCCGCTATTGCACGACAATACGGTGTTGATCCACGAACAGTAAAAACTGCATATTTACGAGCTCAAAATGGTGAAACAATAGTTAGAAATCAACGAAAGCGTCGTAGTAAGTTAGATGGATTTCAAGACATCATTAAAGATAAATACACCGCAGGGTGTTCTGCTAGAGCAATTTATGATTTTATCGTTGAAAAAGGTTTTACAGGTAAATACACCATCGTTAAAGATTATTGTCGCCATTTTCGCAAAGCACAAACTAAGAAAGCCACGATTAGAGTTGAACATACGATGGGACTAAGTGCTCAAGTTGATTGGAAAGAACAGGTTACAATGACTGACCAAAATGGGGTTCCACATACTTTCAGTATTTTTTTGTACGTCCTGCCCTATTCAAAATTTAAGTTCTTAAAATTAACCCTGGATCAGAAGCAAGATACTTTATTCAAATGTTTATTTGAGGCCCTTAAGGCTACTGGTGGAATTCCTAAAGAAATCTGGTTTGATAATATGTCAACTGTCGTTGACCATAAATTAAGTGACTTTCATCATCATCGATTTAATGAACGATTCCTATCATTTAGTCATGACGCCGGATTTCATCCAATCGCTTGCCGACCATTTAGGCCGCAAACTAAAGGTTGTGTTGAAGCTTTGGCAAGAACAATGGGACGATTAAAACCATATGATGGAGAATTTAGCACCATCAATGATTTGAATGATATCGTTGATCGACTAGCCAAACGGCTTAATCATGAGAAATCGCAAAGTAATAATCAGAAGCCAGTTGAATTATGGACAAAAGAAAAAGAGCATTTCCGGTCTCTTAACCATGATCTCGTAAGATATTTCCACAGCGACCAAACTAGAAAAGTATCTCGAGATTCAATGATTAGATTTCAAAACCATCAATACTCTGTTTCCCCTAATTATATCGGAAAAGAAGTTGAAATTAAACTAACTCCTGATGATAAAACTATTCATATTTTCTATCAAGGTGTTGAAATTCAGAAGCATGATTTAACCAATAAGCAGTTTAATTACGATCTGCATGATAAACACGCCATTCTTAAAAGTGATTTGATGGCAGATAAAACGGATGAAGAAATTAACCAGTATATGCTTAATAATCTCAGTATTTACGATCAGATTGGAGAATAGAATGAATCAATATCAAAAATTAGTCGATAATTTAACGAAGTTAAATTTAGATAATATGGCTGCATCAATTGCGGATTATCGTCAACAAGTTAACGATAACCAGATCAGCTTTAGTGAAGCCCTGTTGGAACTAACCGATAAGGAGATTGCCTATCAGCAGCAAAAAAGCTTAAAGAGAAGAATCAAACGTGCAAGATTTCCAATTATTAAGCTGCTCAGTGATTTTGATTATCAGTTCCAACCTTCAATTAATCAACAACAAATAGCTGAGTTTGCGACGATGTCATTTCTGGATAATCAAGAGAACATCGTTTTTATTGGTAGCCCTGGCGTGGGTAAAACACATTTATCAATTGGCCTTGGCATCGAAGCGTGCCGACAAGACGTACGAACACTATTTATTAATTGCCATGAACTAATTCTTAGATTGAAAGCAGCGCAGGGAAAGCAACACTTAGAGCGCGTAATGCGTCGATACGAAAGGTATGACCTGTTAATCATTGATGAATTAGGCTATTTACCAATATCGGCGGAAGAAGCAAAACTATTATTTCAACTAATAAATGGTCGCTATGAACGTAAATCAACGATCATAACGACCAATGTACCATTATCAAGTTGGGGAGCCGTCCTCCATAGCACGGCAACCGCAGAGGCAATTTTAGATCGCCTTGTATATCACTCACACGTAATTAAGATCAAAGGAAAGTCATATCGCTTGGCATCGGTCAATTCTTAAACCGCCCAAATCATACATTTTTAAACCGCTATAAAATGACAATTTAAAACCGCCCTTGACATATACTCTTTAACAGGATTATCGTTGTGTTCGGCCTTTTCAACAATTCCAAGAATATTTAGGATAAAATCATTCAAGAATATTTAGGATAAAATCATTATGGGATATTTGTTTAAACCTTCTTTCATAATTTTTGTGGTGAATTGATTGTATAACGAGGGGACAGCAAATGTCCTTTTTTTGGGCCTAGAATAAAAAGTATACAAGTTAAATAGAGACTCTGATTTAGTATAATTAAGGAAGTAAATTGGAGGATCAAATAATGACGAAGCACAGTTATGACAAGGAATTTAAGGAACAGGCCGTTCAGTATTACTTAGATAACAAGGATCACATGACCATGAATGAAATAAGTAAGAATCTAGGTATTGGGGCTAGTACATTACATAAATGGATTAAGCTGTTTACTGAGACTGGGGAGTTTGGCCGTGGCTCTGGTAATTTTGCCAGCGATAAGGACAAGGAGATTGCACGACTAAAGCGTCAACTTCGTGACGCTGAAGGAGCGATCGAAGTATTAAAAAAATCAATCGGGATTCTGAGCAAGTAACTACCGAAAAGGTATACCAAGAAATGGACGTTCAGCACGCTTTGGAATCCCACCCTTCCATCAATGGTATGTGTGATTATGTTGGAATCTCAAGAAGTGGTTACTATCAACGAGAAAAGCGTCATAATCACCAATCACCGCGAAAGCTTCGGAAGAAGTTTATTCAAGGTGAAATTAAAGCAATTTGGCTCAAAAGCCTTTGTATTTACGGTGCCGGCAAAATCACCCAAGAACTTCGCTCAAAAGGATATAAGATCGCTGAACGAACTGTTGGTAAGTATATGCGTGAACTTGGCATTCACGCCGTTTACCTAACCCCTTGGACGACTACCACTCGCAATTCTAAGTTTGATAAACAGCTAATAAATATTTTAGACGAGCAGTTCAATCCATTGCGACCAAACGCCGTTTGGTGCATTGACACCACTTATATTCCAGTTCATGACGGATTCGTTTATTTAACCAGTATTATGGACTTGTACTCCCGACGGATCATTGGTTGGGACTTATCTGAAACCTTGGAGGTATCGAATGTCATCCCACTTATTGAAAAGACTAAGCACAGTCGCCATATTAGCAAGCCATTAATCATGCACAGTGATCGTGGTAGTCAGTTTACGTCTGAAGCTTACAATCAAGTTACAGCTAACATGACATTAAGCTATTCAAAGAAAGCTTATCCTTGGGATAATGCCTGCATTGAGTCGTTTCATGCCTTGATTAAGCGTGAATGGATAAATCGGTTTAAAATCCATTCATACTCCGAAGCTAAACGACTAGTTTTTCAGTACATTGAAACGTTTTACAACACAGTTAGAATTCACAGTCATTGTGGATTCAAATCACCAAAGCAACTTGAAGATGAGTATCAAACTCAAATTCAAAATTTAGTCGTGGCATAGGACAAAAAAGTCTCTATTTAAATTGTCTATTTTATTGACAGGGGACCATTTTTTGTATAAAAAATCTGGCATGAAATTTTCATCCATACCAGAAAGTGTATAAGGCAATCTAATAATGTAGGGTAAAAGCGAACAGCATTAATAACCAGTACACGTTTATTCACGCCGTAACATAAGATGCCAAACAAAAAAGCCAACCATGCCCATAGTTGCAATGGGAGATAGATAGTACACGTTAGCAAACCTAAAACCCAGCTGATTAGCATCATCGATAATCCAGTAATATCGCCACCTAAACCATCAATCCCACAAGTAGCGATATAGACAATTCCTGATGCCAGATATAACAGTGAAACAATTAATTCAGCTGTTCCAGCATAAATATGGATTGCAGGATCGGGATTCCCAAAACCTCTTACAATCGATTGAACAAATATAATAATAGCTAGCACAATCATAATAATTCCTACAACAAGTTTTGTTACCTTCATTCTAAAGACCTCCTCAGTTTTATTCTACCCGGATGATTAGAATTTATAAAGAATTACAGTTTTTCTTTTACAAATAGAGCAGGGGAAACAAAAAAGCAAACCAGAAATTATCTTCTGATTTGCTTGAATCCTATTTAGTTGTATTTTCTACTTTTTTCAAGGCTTCTAAAAATACTTCATAAGGCTGCGCACCAGTGATTGAATATTTATTATTAATCACAAATAGTGGTGCACTTGGCATTCCAATCATAAATGCGCGCCGTTCGTTTTTTCGAACCTCATCTTCATACTGATTAGATTCAAGAACTTTTTTAACATCAGCAACAGGTAGTCCAATTTCATTCATTGCAACAGTTAGGGTTTCATAGTCCGCAATTGATTCATTATCATTAAAATAAAGTTGATAAAGACGTTTAACAGCTTTATTAAGTAATGCTTGATCATTTAAACTCTCAATGTATTTTATTAAGCGATGAGCAGCTAATGTATTAACAGGAATCGCATTTTCTATCTTAATTGGTAAATCAATATCGGCAGCAAGTTGATCAATTTTTTGTATTTGTGTAAGAGCTTCTTGTTTAGTTAGTTGATGAGTTTTTGCATAATATTCTGTCATTGATAAATCAGTTGTTGTTGGCAACGTTGGATCTAGTTGAAATGACATAAATTTTAATGGTGTCTGATCGGCAATCTTTAATTCCTTAAGCGCCCGTTGTAATTGTGTAATTCCCATATAGCAGTATGGGCACGCGATATCAGCCCAGTATTGAATTTCCATAGATGATCGCTCCTTATAAATATATATATTTAAGTTAATCTAACCATAAAATAAGCAAAGTTGCTAGTGAATACGTAAAGAGGGAATGATTTATCTTAAAATTAACCTGTCATTAAAATTATAGTTTTAATGCGACTGAATTTAAAATTCCCCCCAGAACATCCATTTTTTAGCTTTCTCAAAAGAATTTGTTTATTGCTTATTTTTTTAATAAAACTAATACTTTTAATTAAGGAGTTTTTTATCATGAAACATACGCTTAAAGTTGACCAAGTACGTGACGGTTTATGGCTAGATTCAGATATTACATATACACAAGTTCCTGGATGGCTTGGTAATACAACGCGTGATTTAAAACTTTCAGTTATTCGGCATTTTCAGACCAATGACGATACACGTTATCCGGTAATCTTTTGGTTTGCTGGCGGTGGCTGGATGGATACCGATCACAATGTTCATTTACCAAATTTGGTTGATTTTGCCCGTCATGGTTATATTGTTGTTGGTGTTGAATATCGTGATAGCAATAAAGTTCAGTTTCCTGGGCAATTGGAAGATGCTAAAGCTGCTATTCGTTATATGAGAGCTAATGCCAAGCGCTTTCAAGCTGATCCTAATCGGTTTATTGCGATGGGAGAATCGGCTGGTGGGCATATGGCAAGTATGCTAGGCGTTACTAATGGTCTTCACCAATTTGATAAAGGAGCTAATTTAGATTACTCCAGTGATGTTCAAGTAGCTGTTCCTTTTTATGGCGTTGTCGATCCTTTAACCGCTAAAACAGGAAGTGCATCAAACGATTTTGATTTTGTTTACCGTAATTTACTTGGTGCTGAACCTGAAAACGCTCCCGAACTTGATTCTGCTGCAAATCCCCTCACCTATGTAAATTCCAATTCTACGCCTTTTCTTATCTTTCATGGAACAGAGGATGTTGTTGTCCCAATTAAAGATAGTGAAAAGCTTTATGATGCATTAGTAGAAAACAATGTTCCCACTGAATTATATGAAATTGAAGGTGCAAGTCACATGGATGTGAAATTCCTTCATCCACAGGTATTTAAGATTATAATGGACTTTTTAGACAAGTATTTGAACCGCTAATAAATCACTTCTTATCATTATTTTTCTCTAAATCAATGGATAGTTGTTGTTCCTTTTTAGCTAGAAATTTCTCTAACTCTGTTTCGATATCAATATTTAGACGTTGAGATAATTCGATCAACCACCAAATATTTTCAGCTAATTTTTCTGATAGTTGATCGTAATAACGTCCCTCTTTGGTCATTACTAGGCGGTCTAAATTACCAATATCATTTGAAAGAGCCAATAGATCCTCGTTAATAATCCATTCAGATCCATGATGCTTTTTCTCAAGGGTATGATAAGCTTGACGAATAAATTTGCTTCGTGTGACTAACTCATTTAATTGCATTTATTTAGCCTCCAATTACTTTAGTTACCAAATTATATTTTACAGCATTAATCATTCTTTCTTCTAAACAAAAGCTCCGATAAAGTGGTGGTATATCAGCGCTTTATCGGAGCTTGTTTTTGTACATTTTTGTGAAGATACGTCTATTCAATACTACTAAAAAGTAAACTAATAACACTCCACCTTTCACGGTACTGTACCCTGTCAAGTTTACACACTAAATAATAAAAATTAATTGGCTTTGCCGTAACGAAATTCCGTTGCAGTAAGGTCATTTCTTTTAGCTGAAATAAATGTATTTGTAAAGTATTCAATTCCTTCAGCTACTAGTGTTTGAAGTTCATCAAGTGTTTGTGGCTTAGATGAATGCGCTAGCCAAATTGCTTTAAAGTCGGCCCACCAGTGCTCGATAACTGCGTTATCTGCTGGTGTGCCAGGAGCTGAATAGCTATGTTGACTATTATTGCTAGTTAAATATTGATTGAACGCCTTAGAAGTATAAGCAGCTCCGCGATCAGTATGAATAAGTAGGGCTAATACACCTTCTTGTTTCTGAGCTTTCTTGAATACTTGAATTGCTCCCTCACTAGTTTCTGTTGGGTTAATTAGCCAGCTAATTGGAAATTGACCATATAAATCAAGAACCACATGTAAACGAACTTTATAATTATGAATATTGTAGGCGAGTTCTGTTGTATCAGTTACCCAAACCTGATTAGCTGCTTCCTGTTTAAATTGACGATTAAGTATATTTTTAGCTTGATAGGTTTGACGTTCCTTGTCGCGTTTACTTTTAGCTTGACGATAGTCAGCTTTAATCCCATGTTCCTTCATAATTCTAATAACTCGTTTTTTGTTGACCAAATATCCAAGACCTGCGCGCTTAATAAGACGAGTCATTTTCCCATAGCCAATACTTTGCTTATTAGTTTTCTCAATTTCTTTAATCAAATTAAGAATCTCTTGATCCTGGATATCCTTAGTAGTTAATTCTCGTTTTAGCCACTTATAGTAGGCTTGCCGGCTTACTTTAGCCGCTTTAACTAGTTCTGATACTGTATAACCGTCTTTAATCATTTCTTGAATCGCTTGATATCGTCCGGCCGATGCACCTCCCGATTGCGTATTTCGACTAATTTTTTTGCGAACGCAATTTGTACCTCGCTTTCTCGTTTCTCAGCTTCTAATTCACGTACTCGTTTTCTCAACCGTTCGAGCTCATTTGTCGGTTCTTTCTCTTTATTTCTGCCACGATTATCTTTTAGTACTTCCCAATTATGATCGTGCAAATATTTACGTACCCACGAATAAACCCGCTGATAACTAATATCATACTTACTAGCTGCTTCTTTATAGTTGTTCTGGTGGTTAATCGTCCACTGCACAATCTGCTTTTTCTCATCAAAGGATACTTTCCGGCCCATTTTCTTAACTCGCTTTCTTGTTGCGTAAGCAACAGTTAGTTTGTCACTATTGTACTGGATAATCCATTGTTTTAGTTGAGAAATATGGCGTATTTTGTACTTAATTAAAACCTCACGACTAGCCAGTCCGTTAAGCTGATAATCTTTCACCGCGGCAATCTTTGTCTTAAGTGAATATTTTTGGTTATGTTTAGGACGAATTAATCCTGCCAGTCCTGCTAATAAAAATTGTTTAATCCATTTAGTCATGTTCGCTGTTCTCACTTCGTGATAGTCAGCGAATACTCCTAATGAGCAATCTGAATCCTGATAATTACTTAGTAATCTTAATTTTTCTGTTGTGGAATAACTAGAAACGAAAAACACCCCCTAGAATTGGCACTTTTATTATTTAAAGTGTCAACCCTAAAGGGTATTGTACAGTGTACCAAAGGTGTACCGACTTTGTACTTTTTTATATTTTTCCATACTTTTCTAAAATACTAAAAAAGGCCTACAATCATTGATGTAACAATAAAGTGCAACACAAAAGTTAGACAAAATTAAATTATTAAGCTGCTAAGGCATGATTTCGGTATTCAATTGGGGTCATGCCTTTCGTTTTTAAGGTTGTCCTAACATGATTAAAGTATTGAACATAATCGTATGAAAGTTTAGTTAACTCAATAATGTCCTTGCATGGTGGAAAGCCAGCTAGTAATTCAGTCTTAAATAAGTGAAAGAAACTTTCTACGGGAGCGTTATCTAAGCAATTCCCTTTGCGGGACATGCTTTGAATAAACTGAAGATCCGCTAGTTTTTGGGTATAGTAAGCTAACTGGTAATGCCAACCTTGATCTGAATGGATAATTGGTTGCGCATCATCAGGTAAATTGTTAACTAATTCTTTTATAGTTCGCATAATTAAGTCTTTATTGGGACTAGTACTAATCTGGAAAGCCAGGATCTCTTGACTCGCTTCGTCAATCATCACTGAGATGTAAGCCCATTGATGGTTAGCTAAGCGAACCTGCGTTACGTCAGTATGAATAACCCGATAAGGTTGTTTTTCATTGAATTCTTGCTTTAATTTATTATCTGAAACCTTACCAACGGTGCCATGATAAGATGAATATTTACCATTCCGATGGCAGTTATATAGGCCTACCTGGACGTC
Source organism: Limosilactobacillus reuteri (assembly GCF_003072625.1). NCBI lineage: Bacteria > Bacillati > Bacillota > Bacilli > Lactobacillales > Lactobacillaceae > Limosilactobacillus > Limosilactobacillus reuteri. The sequence continues at coordinate 1,045,300 of NZ_CP027805.1, read as the reverse complement.
CAATTCACGCATTAACTTCCGAATCGTGTCACCCGACAAGTGTAAGTTAAGTTTATCTAAAGCGGCTTGAATGCGGCGATAGCCCGCAGTCCAACGCCCACGAATCTGAAACTGTTGAGCAATTTGAAGAATCACTTGCTTAACTTCAGTATATTTATCATGGTGGTTAGCTATTCGTTTCCGCTCATCGTGATAAGTAGCCTTGGGAAGTTCAATGGCTTTAAGAAGGTCACCAATCTTATAACGCTGCTTCTTGGGTAGTGATGATTGATCGTCCCTGATCTGATCCACTATTTGGGTTTTCTTCCGGGCTTTGAGGGTCCGAACAGGGACAGCGATTTTTTTAAGAGATCACGCTCCAACTTGGTGTTATAGAGTTCTTGGTTCTTCTTCGCTAATTCTTCCTTTAATTGTTCCACTTCACTCTTATTGGCGAGCTGGCGGATTTGTTTTTTAGTACGTTTCACTTTTGACGGCCTACCTTTCGGGTGAGGCTTCAAAGCTGTAATCCCGTCTCGTTTAAATTGTGTGCGCCAAGCAGAGACCTGTGCCGCTAAGATATCAAAACGAGCCGCTACTTCGGCCATTGAATCCTCATGAGTTTGATAGTAGTCTATCACATTTAACTTGAAGTCGGTGGTAAAGGTTCGCTTCTGACGACGACGTTTAAGGCCATTAATCCCATTCAAACGGTATCGCTGAACCCACTTAGCTATTTCTCGTCTATTAATCTGATACTTTTTGCTTAAATCATAAGCACTTTGTGAAGTTGACAGGTATTCATGGACAATCTGTGCCTTCAATTCTGATTTATATTTGACCATATGAAAAGTGCCCCACAATCATTAGATTTCTTGTCTAACAATTGTAGGGCACTTCACAACGATTGTAGGCCTTTTATGTTTCACCATATTTTCTCAAAAATGCGTCCCCCGAGAGTCGAACTCGGATCATGAGGACCGAAATCTCATGTGCTATCCATTACACTAAGGACGCCTTATATTTCTATATTAGCGCATTTATCCCGAAATGTCAATTTAAGTTAGAAAGAAAATAGTTGCTCATCAGTGACGTAAGACATGAATACTTCATATGGAGTTCGATAGCCTAGTGATTTACGGGGCAGGTTATTTCGCTTACTCATCAGTTGGGTTACCAATTCATCAGGAAGATTGCGGAAATCTAGCTGTTTCGTTAAGCCATCCCGGCGTAAAAGACCGTTGTTGTTTTCATTCAGCCCTCGTTGATTGGGAGCACCAACCTCGGCAAAGTAAGTGTGAAGGTCAAATTGATTGGCAATCTCGCGCCAGCCGGCGAATTCTTTTCCGTTGTCAAAGGTAATCGATTTGAAGAAGTACCGCGGGAATTTCCGAAGCCACTGACTTAAGTGTTGGTTAATCGCATCAGCCGTCTTTTCGTGCACATTGAGTACAATTTCGACCTTCGATTGGCGTTCGGTCAGGGTCATTACCGCCCCTTGGTGCTTTTTGCCTTGGACGGTATCAGCTTCAAGGTGCCCAAATTCAGTGGCATAGTGCGGAAAGTCCTTGGCACGCTCGTGAATACTTCGCCCCAATTGGCCAGCCTTCCCGCGGCGCTCGACATAGCCATTCGGGTGCCGCTTACCTCGCATCGGCAAGGAACGGACATCGAAGCCGAACTGGCCACGTTCAAACATCCGGTAAAGAGTTCGCCGGTTACAACTAATTGGGCGCTCAGCGCGCCCAATAATGGTATCAGGCGTCCCCCCTGGGCAATTTTGTCGTTGATATAAGTGAGTTCAGCCAGTGACAACTGAGTACGTTTTCGGCCACAACGTTGCTTATTGCGCATATAGTGATCTTGATAATCAGCAATTGAGGCACCAGTTTCCAGGTAACGATAAACGCGATAAACGGTTTCAGCGCAACGGTTGATCATTTGGGCCACTCGGTACGCTTTAAGCTTTTGCACGAAAGAATGGGCGATGATTGTCAGCTCGTTTGTGGTAAGATGGGTGTAAGTCATTTGTGGTTTCCTTTCTTTTGTTTAGGGGTATTCAAAAGTCTACCACAAATGGCTTTTCTATTTTTCTAACTTATTTTCTAACTTAATTTTACAAACGGCGTATTAAAAAGGCAGATTGTAAAATTTGAGTTGAACATTTAAGTGGACAGAAAAACCCATCAAGGTCTTTAATGGTGTTACCACAACATTCCATTAGAAAGAAGGACCTTAATGGGCACCACTATTTTATCATTCCAGAACCGCATTGTCATTGAAACGCTTCATAATGAAGGACGTTCCTTACGATACATCGCTAATTACTTAGGCTTTAGTAAAACCACAGTCTTTAACGAACTTCACCGGCTCAACGGTGAGTATCAAGCTGAACTAGCGCAAACTGACTTTGAACGCAAGGTTAGTCAACGGGGGCGGAAGTCTTCACTCACTAAAAGCCTTAAGCACTTGATTGAGGAAAAGATTCAAGTCCAGAAGTGGTCCCCTGAACAAGTTGCCCATGTAGTTGGGATTGCCTACAAGACGGTCTATAACTGGATTGATCAAGGATGGCTTGATGTACAGTTACCCGATTTGCCTGATCATGGAATTCGTCGTCATCGTGCTAAAGAAAAGCGTGGTACGTTCAGTCACGGCCGCTCCATTGAGGAGCGTCCTCATAAAGTCGAAACTCGCCAAGAATTCGGCCACTTTGAAGCTGATACCGTACTTTCTGGCAAACGTAAAGGTCAAGCTGTGGCGACTTTTGTGGAGCGTAAGAGTCGCCTGACAATTGTTAAACGGCTCCATGGTCGCGACAGTCAGTCCATGACTCAAGCCGTACTTGAACTAGCTAGTCAACTTCAAGACAAGCTCAAGACGCTTACCGTGGATCATGGGAAAGAGTTCGCTAACTATCAGGCAATTGAACAGCTAACAGGTACTCAGGTTTATTTTGCCCATGCTTATTCACCACATGAACGCGGTAGTAATGAGAACCGTAACCGAGTTTTGCGACGGTTTATTCCCAAGGGACAAGCCATTGAAGAGCTGAGCGATCGCCAGCTGGTTCAAATCAATTGGTATCTGAATTCCCGACCAATTAAATGTCTTAACTGGCACACACCAATCGAGATCTTCTTGCTTAATCTACGTCACTAAATTCGTTCAAGTTATTTCTTGCAATCTGCCAAAAAATAAAGATAATTTGTCAATTTTATTTAAAAAGTACAAATACAGATGACGCTTATTTATTCCCCCCTTCTCCTTTACCAGCACTTCTTAAGTTAATATAATAGATATGTTACAAGAAACATGAGGGGGAATTTTCCATGAAAAAGCAATCCACAACTATTGCTTCAATCGTTATTCTAATTATAATTGCCATCTTTGCCCTACTTAATACGGCAACGGTAGTAGTCAATCTTTTTGGAGCCCAAGTAAAGATGCCACTAGTGCTCCTAATCTTTATCTGTTTACTTATTGGGGCTATTATTATTTACTTACTATCATTTTCTAATCACCTCAAAACTAACAAGCAATTAAAAGAATTACAATCATCGCGTGTTAGTAAGGACGAATTAAAAAAGTATCAAAAAAAGATTGATCAACTACAAAAAGAAAATGCACAGCTAAAGCAACAACTTAAAAATCAAACTGTTGCAGAAAAACCACAAGATTCTTCTGCAAATTAGTGTTTTAGAGAGGAAATTAAATGGGAAAATACCGTTTTATTGCGATCGATGTTGATGGTACCTTACTAGACGATAATGATAAATTCGACATTAACCGTTTAAATCAAGATATTGAACTATTACAACGGCAAAACTACCACTTTATTATTGCAAGTGGGAATAGTTACGATGCATTGTCAACGCTCTTTCAGCCTTGTCCACTTGTAAAAGAATTTGTAGCAGAAAATGGCGGACGACTAATAATAAACGGCAAATCTGTATACGGCAAGACTCATTCAATTGCGACACTGCAACAACTTTATGCTTTTATTAAGCATATATTCCCTAGCCCTGACATCCTATCTTTATCTGGTGAAACGCAAACAATCCTTGCCGAGCAGTATCGAGATGTCCCAGTCCCTTTTTATCCCCACCACACATATTTTTCTGACCTGCAAAAGATCACTGAGCCAATTTATAACTTAAACGTTGGTTGGGCCAAGCGCAAATTATCTCAAGCTATTATCCAAGGATATGTAAATCAATTAAATGAGCAGTTTTCAAACTTAATTCAAGCAACTTATAGTGGAGCTTATGGCATTGATATCCTACCGGCAGGCGTAAATAAAGCCTTGGGATTAAAAAGACTAGTTGAAAATTACTTGAACGGAACTCTAGATCAAGTAGTTGCTTTTGGAGATACTTCAAACGATATTGAGATGTTATCAGAAGTTGGTTATGGATATGCAATGAAAAATGCTACTGATGATCTGCTAAAAGTTGCTAATAAAGTTACAAGATACGATAACAATCATGATGGGCTATTGTCAGAGATTGAACATCAATTTATTAACCGTTAGAGATATTATGTAAACTAAAATTTTGTAAAAAAAAGATGTGCGATTTGAAACTCGCACATCTTTTTTTAATAGTGCGCCCGGCATGGGTATTAGCTAGGTGGTGAAAGTCCGCTATGGGCCGTAGTAGTCGGAACCATGAGCTGAGGACAAGGGTGTCCACCGTGAGGTGGAATCTGAAGGAAGTCTAAGGCAAAGTACTGCATCGATGAACAAGAAGTAGCTATAAGGCTGAAATTAACTGGATAAGGCTGCTAGACAAGTTGAAGTCCAATACTACTCGAAATTGGTTTCAGTAAAGCTAACGATGACATGGTACGAAAGCTAATATTCTTACCCGGGGAGATCTGGCCTACACGTTTCCGACAAGAGGAATAAGTTTAATTTCCACAGAAACAAGCGATGCAGTGATGCAGTGTTGAGTAAGCCAGAAGTCAGCCGAGGTCATAGTAGTTTGAATAATCGGATGAAGGACTGAACGACAATAACTTGTAACTTATATCGGAGGTGTAATCAGGTGCGACAATCGCAGAAAACAGAACAACAAGCTGACCGCTTGTCGAGGATAGGTTTGGAAAACCGAAAGTACACAAGGGCGCGTAGTACCGGTTATGGTGAAGGTAAAGGTATGAGTGTCACTATCCAAGACCTGGTCTTGGATCGCAATAACCTTAATCAGGCTTATTTGCGAGTTAAGAGAAATAAAGGAGCAGCAGGCGTTGATGATATGACAGTCAATGACCTTCTACCATATCTCAGAGAAAATAAGACGGAACTGATCGCTAGTTTGCGTGAGGGCAAGTATAAACCAGCTCCAGTCAAACGGGTAGAAATTCCGAAGCCTAATGGTGGAGTAAGAAGACTTGGAATACCAACGGTGGTGGACCGAATGGTTCAACAAGCTGTAGCCCAAATTCTTACGCCTATCTTTGAGCGTGTTTTCTCTGATAATAGCTTTGGCTTCCGTCCCCACCGTGGGGCCCATGACGCTATTTCGAAAGTAGTAGATCTTTATAATCAAGGTTATCGAAGAGTTGTCGACTTAGACCTAAAAGCCTATTTTGATAACGTTAATCATGACTTGATGATTAAGTATCTCCAACAATATATTGATGACCCATGGACACTAAGACTCATTCGTAAGTTTCTAACTAGCGGAGTCTTAGACCATGGGCTTTTCGCTAAGAGTGAAAAAGGAACCCCACAAGGAGGGCCATTGTCACCACTACTGGCGAACATCTATCTAAATGAGTTGGACAAAGAGTTGACTAGACGTGGTCACCACTTTGTGCGCTATGCGGATGATTGTAACATCTATGTTAAAAGTCAACGAGCCGGAGAACGAGTAATGCGAAGCATTACCCAGTTTCTAGAAAAGCGCTTGAAAGTTAAAGTGAACCCAGATAAAACCAAAGTCGGTAGCCCGCTACGGTTGAAGTTCCTTGGCTTTTCGTTGGGTGTAGACCACAATGGGGCCTACGCCCGTCCAGCTAAACAATCGCAACAACGAGTAAAGAAAGCACTGAAGTTATTAACTAAACGTAATCGTGGAATATCTCTGACAAGAATGTTTGAAGAAATTCATCGAAAAATGCGTGGGTGGCTTCAGTACTACTCAATTGGGAAACTAACTAACTTTATTCAACGCCTTGACAAGTGGTTGAGGGTCCGAATAAGGCAGTATATTTGGAAGCAATGGAAAAAGTTTAAAACTAAGGTAACTAACTTACAGAAGTTGGGGCTGTCCCAGCATGATGCATATGTCTTCGCTAGTACCCGAAAGGGCTACTGGCGAACTGCACATAGTAAGACCTTGAGCTATTCTCTAACTAATAGAAAACTGGAACAACTCGGACTTATGAATATGTCCAAGACGCTCCAGTCAATTCAATGTGATTAAGTTGTCGAACCGCCGTATACGGAACCGTACGTACGGTGGTGTGAGAGGTCGATAATTGAACTAATCAATTATCTCCTACTCGATTACTCCACCATCGTAGAAATTGTAAGATGGTTTATTAAAATCGTAATTAGGAAGTTCTGACATTTTAATGAAATTATCTGCAATTCCCCAACTCATTAAATTAATTGGTTTACCAAAGTCCTCATCAGGAATCACTACCATAATATATTTGCCTAGTGCGCGTGCCATTCCTAATTCAACACCCATTCCTACATCTTCTTCTTCAGGAATGTAGACTGCTAAAAGCATATCAGAAGTTGAAACTCCTACACGATCACCATTGTAAGTTGCTGTACTCCATTCGCGATCTTGCAAAAGCTCTGGATGTTCATCAACCCGTAATCCTTTATATTGGTGTTGTAATGGCACATAAGAATTCTCTACATCTACTGTAGGGTTAGCCTTAATTGCATTCATTGCGTCCTCATAAGCTTTATTTTGCTTGTCAGTAAACCACCCTGCACAGAAATATACTGTCTGGGCCTAGAATAAAAAGTATACAAGTTAAATAGAGACTCTGATTTAGTATAATTAAGGAAGTAAATTGGAGGATCAAATAATGACGAAGCACAGTTATGACAAGGAATTTAAGGAACAGGCCGTTCAGTATTACTTAGATAACAAGGATCACATGACCATGAATGAAATAAGTAAGAATCTAGGTATTGGGGCTAGTACATTACATAAATGGATTAAGCTGTTTACTGAGACTGGGGAGTTTGGCCGTGGCTCTGGTAATTTTGCCAGCGATAAGGACAAGGAGATTGCACGACTAAAGCGTCAACTTCGTGACGCTGAAGGAGCGATCGAAGTATTAAAAAAATCAATCGGGATTCTGAGCAAGTAACTACCGAAAAGGTATACCAAGAAATGGACGTTCAGCACGCTTTGGAATCCCACCCTTCCATCAATGGTATGTGTGATTATGTTGGAATCTCAAGAAGTGGTTACTATCAACGAGAAAAGCGTCATAATCACCAATCACCGCGAAAGCTTCGGAAGAAGTTTATTCAAGGTGAAATTAAAGCAATTTGGCTCAAAAGCCTTTGTATTTACGGTGCCGGCAAAATCATCCAAGAACTTCGCTCAAAAGGATATAAGATCGCTGAACGAACTGTTGGTAAGTATATGCGTGAACTTGGCATTCACGCCGTTTACCTAACCCCTTGGACGACTACCACTCGCAATTCTAAGTTTGATAAACAGCTAATAAATATTTTAGACGAGCAGTTCAATCCATTGCGACCAAACGCCGTTTGGTGCATTGACACCACTTATATTCCAGTTCATGACGGATTCGTTTATTTAACCAGTATTATGGACTTGTACTCCCGACGGATCATTGGTTGGGACTTATCTGAAACCTTGGAGGTATCGAATGTCATCCCACTTATTGAAAAGACTAAGCACAGTCGCCATATTAGCAAGCCATTAATCATGCACAGTAATCGTGGTAGTCAGTTTACGTCTGAAGCTTACAATCAAGTTACAGCTAACATGACATTAAGCTATTCAAAGAAAGCTTATCCTTGGGATAATGCCTGTATTGAGTCGTTTCATGCCTTGATTAAGCGTGAATGGATAAATCGGTTTAAAATCCATTCATACTCCGAAGCTAAACGACTAGTTTTTCAGTACATTGAAACGTTTTACAACACAGTTAGAATTCACAGTCATTGTGGATTCAAATCACCAAAGCAACTTGAAGATGAGTATCAAACTCAAATTCAAAATTTAGTCGTGGCATAGGACAAAAAAGTCTCTATTTAAATTGTCTATTTTATTGACAGGGGACCAGTCTTACTTTTTTGGTTTGTCATTAAGTGAACTCCCCTTTAATTTTTGTACAGTTAAGATTCTATCATGGAATAATAAACTTAACCAATTAGGATTTTTTAATCTTTATTGAGAGTGGTAATAATTAACTGCTTGGCTGCCTTTGAAACTGAGATATCTTTTTTATCCGCATATTCTTTTAATCGTTGGTATATAGCTAAGTCATCCGACCCACACCATATAATTCCTGTTACTTGACCATGTTCTTTATTCATTTTAATTCCTTCCCCATAAAATGTTAGCGATATTGTTCAAAATTTTTGTGCGGTGATGTAATTGAAAGTGAGTAGTTTTCGGATACACTTTTTGATGATACTTAATCGATGGATGGATTTTAACTAATGATTTTAACATTTCCGATTGGATATGAGGAACAGACCCATCAGTTGTTTTACTGCCTTCTTCACTACCCATTAAATTATAAATCTCAACAGGATAATTTAATTGCCAATTTTTCATCTCCAAAAACAATTGGTGAAACTTCTTGTCAGTAGACTTATTAACTAAATGATAGCGATATTTCAACTGATCGCTCAGGCTTTCTTCAACTGGTACCCCTAAAAAGATTACTTTATATAACCGAATATGATCTTGAAGATATTTTGAACCCATATAAGCATGAATGAATTCTGTTCCTCCATATGAGTGGGCAACGACATTAATTTTCTGCATATGATAATGTTTCTGCAAATAATTCAAAACAATCGTCAGCTGCTTAATCTGTGGATGGTAGGTACCATTATAGTTCCAAGTAAATAAAACTTGAATTAAAGCATTCTTTTGCCCATGAAAGTTTCCCTCTGTCCAGATACGTCCGTTAGGAGCAACCCAAATCGTTAGAACTTTTTGTGCAATATTTTTCTGTTGATAGTACTTAATCATTTTATTATAAGTAATCGTACTTCCACCCCAACCGGGAATAAGTAACGTAGGAACAGAAGAATACTCCACTTTATCTTGGTAATTTTGCGGTGATAAAGATTGTCCAGGCGTACCTCGTAATAAGAAACCTTGAATACCAAATGCAAGAAGAACTAGACTACCAATACTAATCCCGGCAATTTTTAACGACTTTTTCATCAAATCATCTTCTTATCATTTCATTTTGTAGCTTCCTCTATTATACGCTTGAAAATTATAAAGGGGATGGCCTTTTATAATTTTGGATATGGAATTAAAGTTAATTTACCATTAATATATTCGCCAAGATAGATGTCATCAACACTGCCATATCCTGCTTTATGGATTTGTTCAAATACCCACTGTTCATCATGATGAATCAATTCCATTACGTCAATATTGATCTGTCCATCATTAATTAACGGGAAGCGAACATTTGCTTCATCATTTTCGATGATTACAAGTTGACCATTTTGTTCTAAAATTCCACTCTTGACCTTAGCAACTTCATAAATTCCGTGACCACGAAGACGGAACATAAGGTCATTAGCACTGATTCCTGCACGCATACAATTCTCTACTAATAATTTTCCGTTCTGAATTAATATTTGCGGGCGCCCATCGATAATTCTTCTTACCCAAATATTATGATCTTTAGCAAATTTCACAATAAATACAATTAATGTCCAAATCAAAAGGACCATTATAAACTCAAGAACAGAAATATCACTATTGTAGATAATTCCGCCAATAATACCACCTAAAACATAATTTTGAACTTGATCAATGGCGGATGTTGGCGCAAGATTCCCTTTCCCCAATAAATTAATCTGCAGAATCAAACATAGCATACCAAGGACAAACTTTATAATGATTAACGAATAAGTATCCATTCTTCTCTCCTACTTCATTAAATTAACCTGATAATTAACAACATGTGCTCGTGTAAGGGTATAATTATCTCCCGTTTGACTTAAATTGACACGGTAATCCCGATCCTCAATTCGGACAAGAATTCCATCCGTTAAAGTTGTGGAATTAACAACTACTTTTTGTGGAGAAACATTATGATCCCGAGCAACCGCCTTAATAAAGGGAATCATCTGAGTTGTTTGGGATTGCTGTGTGGTACTTTTTTCCATATCGGTAACTTGAAAACCAATAAAAAGTAACAATAGCAAAAAGAAAATTATTCCTAAATCACGATAACGGGTAATAAGGCGATGTCGTAAATATAAAAGTTCCATTACTGCAATTAGAAGTATAAAGATGATAATAGCAATGTAATTGAATAGTTGATTCATATGTTGGTGATTTGATAAATAGCTAATTGTATAAAATGTCAATTTATTTCTCTCCTTAACTTAAATGTAATAAAAACTTAAGCAGCTCTCCACCCTTTTTTCGTACGCTCATGATAAAATAATTGTAACGATAGTATGCAAAGAAAGGAGGAAATTCTTAATGATCTTTAAATTAGTCTTAAAACTTGGATGGATCTTGTTAGGGAGCATTTCATTCGTCGGTGGTATAATTGGGATGCTTCTCCCTGTAATTCCGCAAGTCCCATTTTTCCTCCTCACAATATGGTATATCACTAAAATCTCACCACGTTTTCATAATTGGCTCCTTAGTAATCCACTCTACATAAAATATGCAAAACCCTTGGTAAACCGGCTTGAAAATCTGAAACATCATCCGAAACAAAAGGCACAAAAAATTAATAGTAAATAAAAAGGTCTTGAATGCTATTTGCGCCCCAGACCTTTTTATATTAGCCAAATAATCGTGCCCAGAATCCCTTTTTTTGTTCTTTAACAGGCGATTCTGTAACTTTTTCAGCTATATTTGTAGTTACCATTTTCTCATTATCCGCTTCATTTTCCTCAGTGTTCTCAGCATATGGGTTGCGTTCACCAATCCACTTAAAGAATTCATCGGCTTTTATTTCCACGAACTTACCACGTTTGCCATTGATACCATCAACACAAAGTTCTATTGGCAGTGCATTTCGGTACTTTTCAATACTATCGGCAGTAAAGCCATTAAAAGTATTAAGTTTCGAAATATCAAATAACAAGCTATGATCTTGTTGGCGGTATTTAAAGTCTTCTTCTTGTGTTAGGTAAAGCTTAGCCCAGCGGTTACGTGAACTTTCCTTAAAGTCATCACAAATTTCATCTGCAAAGTAAGGAGGTACTTCCATATCCGCCATTTGATAGTAATCGCGGAAAATCTTACGGGTATTTGCTAAGAAGTCAAGTTTACCAGTTTTTTCGTCGAATGCGCGCCATGGCGTTTCATCGTCTTCTAGTAAGCTTGCCATCCGCATTACAAAGTCCTTAAACAGCGTATTATTTAAAGTTTGCCGTACGTTATAGATATATTTATTGGCTTCTCCTTTTTGCTGATCATCGATAACCTTATCAATTTGAAGATAATAAGTTCGTCGTGCAGTTTCACGAAGCATCGTAAAACCAGAATCATAATTTGTTGTTCCAATTAATGGCGCAATTGCATGGGGATTGTTAACCAATTCATTCATCGTATCAACAACTAAGTGCCGACTATATTGATCCTGTTGGAAGAAGTATGGTTCAATCTCATCCATTAAAACGGGGTATGAACTTCCAAGCTTCATGTAGTGCTCGATTGCATCAACAGTTTTTGCTTTTTTCTGCGGTGTATCTGTAGGATAGATAGTCCCAAAATCAATTAATGACCGATCAGTATTCCATGTCAATTGATTAATAATCCGTAATAGAGTTGACTTTCCAGAACCAGCAGTTGCTCCTAGAATCAAGAAGTTAGGAATATCATTACCATCTTCAGGATTCAAACTAGCTTTCGCACGAATCTCCCATAAAAATGGTGCCGTAAAACTATATAAAATAGCTTCATAGAATCGCTTGCCATAATCATCATTGTAGTCAACAACATATTGCTGATACCCTTTTAATACCGCATCAATACTCTTTAAGCCATCACGAATTTGACTAATAGTCGCAACCTTTCCAAACTGAATTGGGTGCGTACCAGTATCATTTGGTACATATAGTCCACTATTATTATTAACCAGATTTCTTTCCATCGGACGATCATATAAGAATGTTGTATATTTTTTCTCTGCTGACCGTTGTTGTGGTGTCATTCCACTAATCAGTGCATCTTGAACTTGTTTAAAAATCTTTTCGCGCGATTTCAATTTTGGCTTAGCTGCTCGTGGCGATACAGCTGTTTTTTGCAAAGTGTAAATTGTATCGTGTTGTTGAATTTGTCGTTCTGCTTCTTCTTTATCTTGAGAGCGGTTAGTCGTAATATCTCGCATCGAATTAGTAATCATTGCGGGAATTTTATTTTCATCAATTTGTTTTTGAACGTCATGACTAATCAAGTCGGTCATATCTGCCGCTGCGATTTGATCGGTAACTTCATTATCAAGAATTACAACCGCATTCTTAGTCCCTTTAGTATCTTTCAAGCTCTCATCAATTTGATTTTGCGCTGCATTTAAAAGATTTTCAGTAAAAAATGGTCGTAAAACTGGCTTGATGTCATTCTTATAGTGGTTATCAAGATTTTGAAATAGCCGAATGTCATCATCAAAGACTAATATTTCTTCATATTGGTTACGCTCTTTATCAAATGAAGCACTGTCCAAGTTAAGACTTCCCAAAATCACACGAGTATCATGGGTCTCGGAATTACTTAGGAGGTAAAAACGTGAATGGATAGCCTGGGTTGGTGCAATTGCAACTTGAAAAAGATTGTTCAACACATTTGCTTGATTGTCACTAGTTAATGCTTCAAAGACTTTAGCAGGCTTTTTATTAGCAGCAGATAGCAATGCATTGGTTAAAGCTACCTTAGTGATTACTTCATCACCAGTTTTAGCTTCATAATTTTCAGGGCTGCTCAGTGCAATTTCGACTTTAATGAATCGACTTAGATACTGATTAATAAAGTCGGCAGTCACGTTACCAGTAACTGCTGTTAAACGATTGAACTTATTAGCATCAAAAAGCTGGCTAATCTTTAATGGTGGAGTATCTTGACCATTAAAAACAATATGAATCTTTTTTAGATCTGAATCTGTCATTGGCGTAGTCCTTTTCTAAACAATATTAACTCTTTTTATTTTCGTTTATTTAAACCAATTTTGCAAGTGACCAGTGAAATATTTTGTTTCTACGCTAGTTTTATATGCAGATGATAAATAGGCCCCCCCAATACTTTAATTAAATGAAGTATTGAGGGGCTATTCTAATTACATAGTTTTTTAATTCGTGTTCACTTGCGTTACTGCCCCTGTTGCATAATTTATACTAATATTGTTTTGCACATTAGGGACGAAAACATTGTATTGCAAACTGCCATCCTTTGATTTGGCCTCAATATGGGCACCAGAAGGCACTAAATTATTACCATCATAGACATCTGTTACCCGATAACGAACTTGTTTGTTCTGGTCAAGAGCTTTTCGCACTAAGCCTTCATAGTAGTTCTGCCCGGTTGATGTACTGCTTCGAGCTTCGTTGGCCCAAGCAGTTTGAGTTGCAATATTAGCGGGATTTGACTCTGAAGCATCAAAACCACGGATACCACCTACTAATGCATATCCTAGTAAGTGTCCGCGATCATAAGCATGGGAGATACCACCTTTTAAGTTGTGGGCTTGTAAAAATCCAGCTGGCTTCCAATTAGTGGCTCCATTTCCAGTTTCATTTCGATCACGGTATTGGCGTGTTGTACGATTGAGCCAGGCGTCTCCCTGCCATGCTCGTCCATGAGAATCACGTCGATTAACAGCGTATGGCGCATTATTAATATTTGCGTTTAGCGCCGTCTGATTGTTATTTAAAATAAACGCTCCGTAACCATTCCATTTTATGTCAGATGTTCCTAACTGCTGACGAACTCCATTAGAAAGAACACCCGTAGCCTGCTCTTGGGTTGGCGGCGTAAAAGAAGATGATCGATTATTGTTGTTTGAATGGCGCCAAGATGCTACCCGTTGGATTCCCTGTGGTAAGGTACTTCCCTTGTCAGATGGCTGGGAAAAACTACCAATGCCGAGAACCGCTACTAAAGCTAAAAGTAAATACTGAGTCTTTTTATTGAATCGAAATCGCATGTTTCTAAAATACCTTTCCTCTTAAACGTATGTTCGTAAAAGTATTTTATCATTTTAATTGATAAAAGAAAACACTCCCAAAACAATCTGTTTCGAGAGTACTTATTCTTTATGCTAATTTATCTTGGCGTTGAGTTCTTAACTTGTAGATAATGCTCATGATAACTAAGAAGACTGCCCCAGCACTGACTGAAATCCGTGTATCTGGGTTAAAGAACATAAATAGTAAGATAACACTTAGCGCAATCAAGCTAAAGTAGTTATATGCTGGATAAAGTGGCATCTTGAATGGGTGGTCTTTTAATTCAGCCGGATTATTACGCCGGAAGTTTAATTCTGAAATCAAAATAATAAACCATGGTACCATTCCGGGAAGGACACTTGAACTATATACAATCACGAAGATATTAGCAGAGGCTACATTAAACATTGATAGAAGCATGTTAACAATAAAGCCAAGGAAAATCCAGAATGAAATTGTTAAGATCGCAACATTTGGTACAACCCGCTTTGACAATTTACTAAAGACCTTAGGAACCTCACCATCAACTGAAAGCTTGAAAAGCATCCGACTAGCACTGTAGATTCCTGAGTTGGCACCGGACAATGCAGCAGTCAAAACAACAAAGTTAATGATTCCAGCTGCTCCAGTAATACCAACTTTAGTAAATGTCTCAACGAATGGTGATCCAACTGCCTTTAATTCGTCCCATGGATAAATGGAAACGATAACAAAAATTGCCCCAATATAGAAAATTAAAATCCGCCAAATAACAGATTTAACTGACTTAACAATCGCATGACGTGGTGAAGCGGCTTCACCAGCAGTAATACCAAGTAATTCAATTCCTTGATAGGATCCAGCAATCACAGATAGTGAGAACATGAATCCCATGAATCCACCAGTAAAGAATCCACCATGTGACCATAAATTGGAAATTCCAACCGGATGCCAATTGTTACCCAACCCAAGGACAATGACTAACAATCCAAGAATGATCATAACAATAATTGTAACAACTTTAATCATCGCAAACCAAAATTCCAAGCGGCCATATGCCTTAGCAGATGCAAGATTCGCAAGCGTTAAGATAATGATCATTACTAATCCAGAAATCCAGTCTGGTAAGTTAGGCCACCAATAATTAAGATATTGACCCATGGCAATAATGTCTGAAATACCAACAATGATAAACTGAAAGACGTTACTCCACTTTGTCAGGTATCCAGCTAAGGGATGAATATATTTAGAACCATAGTCTGCAAAGGAACCAGTTCCTGGACTGATATAGATCATTTCTCCTAATGCTCGCATAACACCATACAGGACTAATCCTACAAAGGCATATGCTAATAAGACAGAAGGACCAGTCCATTTAATAGTTGATGTGGCTCCCATGAAAAGGCCACTACCAATTGTCCCACCAATTGCAATCATTTCCATTTGTCCGGGAGTCATTGTCCGATTTAATTTAACTTCATTTTTCTGATTATCCATCATTCTAACCTCACTTTAAATAAAAAAGCTACCCAAAATGTCCCTATTCAACCCTTGTCAATTTTTGATAAGTGGTTGAGACATCTTGAGTAGCTATTGCTAACAGATTTAAGAGATATTAAAACTACTCAACCACGGTAATTGTTGTTGTGGTTGAGGTGGAGGTTAGGTGATGAATAATCGAGTCATTGTAAATTTGCATTTTAATTTTCTCCATTTCGCTTTTCAATGACATTAGAATACTATTAGAAAATTAAAAATGCAAGTCCTTTTAGCAAGTTTTTTGGTTTTATTTCTTGTTATGCGCTTTCTTTAACAAAAAAAGACTCATCCCCGCAACCATTACCGTTATCCCCAGGCCGAGGAAAGTTGTTAAATTATCGGTCTCATTTCCCGTCTGTGGAAGTGTTTGCTGGTCATTGCTATCGTTTTTACGTGAATTTCGATGTGAACGATTTAGTCGATTATTAATATCTTTTATCCGTTGATGCAAATTTTGCTGTTTTCTTGTATTATTTACCTCCCCGTAATTTTCTCCGACCTGATTATCATCCCCCAGATCTTCTTCCACGGAATAATTGTCCTGTGAACCTTGTTTTTCCTCCTTTTCATTCTCTGTTGCTTGTTCTGCCGCCTTCTTTTCTTCTAAAATATTTTCTTTTTTCGTTCCTTCATCTTTATTGAGAGGCTGATAATAAATATTTACGATACTTTTTAATTGTGATAAATCCTCTATTTCTGTAACAGTTGGAATCTTATCCATTGATGGTCTAAAACCAGCTTGGTCAGGGATATTAACTTCTTCAAAAGGTTCAATAATCCAAATTGCCTTTTTGGTTGGATCATTCGGTACTTCACGGTGAGCATAAGACACTTGTTCCACTTTTTTAACTTCATTTAAGAGATGAAAATAAATTACACGTTTGATTTGGACACGTTCTTTCTGATTATTTGCGTTAGATACGGGATACGTAATTGACTCTTGAGTTGCAGCTAAAACTGGTGGAGTATTTAACGATAGCGAAAGGATCGTTGACGCTGTCGTTAAGCCTACTAAGCAAGTGTTTTGCAATATACAATGGTGGTTTAAATGATTCATATTATCTCGCTCCTCTTTTGTATATACTCTTTAATATATATACGTAAAAAGAAGCAATTCGCATTTTTTAAATCAAAAAAAGCTATCACCTACAAGTAATCCTTACCTGCGATGACAGCTCTGTTAACTTATAGTGAATGGATAACCTGCTCAATATCATCCACAATTTGTTTAGGGGTTAAGTGGTACCATTCATATAGTACTTCGGTAGGAACATTATCCGCAAATTCCCGTGGTGCTCCAAAGTTCAAAACTTTCATTCCCCTTGGTCCATAGTAACGAGCAATTGTTTCCCCGAAGCCCCCACTAAGGACCCCATCCTCTAGAGTAACAACTACATCATGATTTTCTGCTAGGTGGTTAAGGACATCTGAATCGATTCCAGTTACCGACTTTGGATTGATCAATGTAGCATCAATGTTAAGCTTGTCTTGAAGTTCCTTCCTTACCCTTTCACCAAGTTCCCAGAAGTCACCAACAGCCATAATTGCAACTTCACTTCCATGATGAGCAATATCGTACTTGATCGTACTGTAGTCATCTTGTGTTGGAGTCCCGTGAAGAAGGGGCTTTTCTGGTTGCCGAAGTACTACTGGTTCATCAGTTTGATTGATTGCCCACCGTAACATCGAAATCATTTCTTCGACGTTTGTTGGTGCTAAATATTCAATGTTTGGCAGATCACTAATCATTGAAATATCAAATGTTCCTTGATGAGTAGCAGAACTTTCTGAAATTGCCCCGCCTCGCACAATCATTACAACCGGAGCATCATTTAATGCCATGTCATGAATCAATTGATCATATGCTCGTTGCAGGAAAGTACTATTTTGAAATACAACAGGGCGTGCACCTGCTTGCGCCATTGCAACAGCAGTCGTAATTGAATTCTGTTCAGCAATCCCAACATCATAATAACGGTCCGGGTGCTTAGCCTTAAATTTGCCAAGATCAAACGCACCAGGAATTCCAGCATTAATAGCAACAACTGGCTTATCCGCTGCAATTTGCTTATCTAATTCAGCAAGAACAGCATCACTATATGATTCTCCACTTACCTTAACCTTATCTTCACCAGTCTTTAGGTCAAATGGAGTGCGCCAATGATACTTCATCTTTTCTTCAACAGCAGGTTCATACCCCTTCCCTTTTAAGGTGTTAACATGAAGGACGATTGGATGGTCAATATCCTTGATTTCCTTAAAAGTGTCGATCATCGTCTGCAAGTCATTACCGTCTGCAACGTACTTGTAATTGAGACCCATAAACTTAAAAATATTATTGGGAGATTCACCATTGGTATCCCGGAGTTCTTTTAGTCCCTTGTATAAACCACCCTGGTTCTCATCAATTGACATTTGATTATCATTAACAAGAATAATCAAGTTAGAATTAAGCTTAGCAGCATTGTTTAATCCTTCAAAAGCTAATCCGCCACTTAAGGATCCATCCCCAATTACTGCCATAACGTTATTATGTGATTGCGGCTTCATTAAATCACGCGCTTGAGCCATCCCCACTGCAAGTGAGATTGATGTTGAAGTATGGCCTATTTCAAAAAAGTCATGAGCGCTTTCTTCTGGTGACGTAAATCCAGTAATATCTTCATAATGATCGGGATCAAGAAAACCTAATTTCCGGCCTGTCAGCATTTTATGGGCATAGCTCTGGTGTGAAACATCCCAAATAACTTTATCATGGGGCGAATCAAAGACATAGTGAAAAGCAATCGTTAGCTCCATTACGCCAAGATTAGAGCCCACGTGTCCACCGATTTTTGCGTCGCGTTCAAGAACAAGTTGACGCATTTCTGTTGCTAATTGTTTTAATTCGTCAAGTGACATGTCCTTAATATCGCTTGGTTCATTAACTTCGTTTAAGAGGTAATCAGGATGCAGATTCATCTATTCCACTCCTTCTTGATTTTACATTTAATAATTAGTAATACTTAATGCTCTTATTATTCTAACACTTTCTAAAGCATTGAGTAAATTACTCTCAAGTTCAAATTGACGAAATTCATGCATTTCGATACCATTAAATAGAGTAATTCGTTAAAAAGGAAATAATTATGAAAAATATAGACAACGCTGCAACTAACAAAATTTCACCATTTAAAAAATTAACGACAGAGCAAGAACAACTCGTCAATGATATTATTTCATTTACTAAACACCATCTAACACAAAATCATCCTGCAATATATACAGTCTACGGGGATGCTGGGACTGGAAAAAGCGTAATCTTATCACAATTATTCGTCCACATTCAAAAAGAAGCACGGACACAACAAAATTCTGTTCTTTATCATACTAATAATTATTTTCTTGTTAACCATCCGGAAATTCTGAAAGTCTATAAAGAGATTGCCGGGCCAATAAAAGAGTTATATAAAAAGGACTTCGCTCGGCCAACTTCATTAATTAATCAATTAGATAAGCAAAACCAAACCATTGATGTTGCTGTTATCGATGAAGCTCATCTTCTATTATCCAAGCCCGATCATTATAATAATTTTTACCATGATAATCAGCTTGTCGAGATTATTAAACGCGCTAAAGTTGTCATAATTGTCTTTGATCAATACCAAGTCTTACGAATGAAAAGTCTCTGGACCCCTGAACGACTTCAGGCAATTACGTACCAATATCCCCATAAAGATTACCATTTGACCCACATGGTTCGCATGAATGCGAGCGATGAATTAGTTAAGTGGTTTAATGAATTTACTAACTATAAATTAACCGCTTTACCAGCATCTGCCCGTGATCATTATGATTTTCGCATTTACAGTGATGCTGAGGAAATGAGGAAAGCAATTGTTCAACGTAATAAAGAAGTAGGACTTTCCCGCATTCTTTCAACATCTGGATATCCATCAACACTCGATGGTGGTAAACACTACATTGAGGAAGGCAGATTTAAGATGCCCTGGGATCAATATAACTATACAGTTACCCCCTGGGCAGAATTGCCTCAAACCATTGATGAAGTTGGCTCAATCTATACCTGCCAGGGGTTTGACTTAAATTACACCGGTATTATTATCGGTCCGCCAATTAGCCAAACGCCTCAAACAAACCAACTTCAAGTAAATTTAGATCGTTATACAGATGTTGAAGCATTCAAAAAACGTGACGACCTAACTGATCCAGCTGAAATTGAGAGTTTAGAAAAAAGAATGATTATGAATTCTTTGAACGTTTTATTTAAACGTGGTGTATATGGAACTTATCTTTACGCTCATGATCCGCTTTTACGACATTCTCTTACCTCCCTTTTTAAAAAGGCTGGGTTTACGCTATCAAAGGAGGAACAATAATTATGAAAGAGCGTAAATTAAGTAAAACATGGCTGATCGGTGTCGCGATTATCCTCGCCGTCATCGTTCTCTACTTCATTTATCGAACATATAAGCCAGAAATTGACCTGTTGCTAGATTTTAATGCTCATAATAAGGCCAAGCTTCTCCATATGGTTAGAAGTCATGGTTTTACCGATATCTTCCTTCTTGTAGCTTTAATCGGTATCCTAAACGCGATTCCAGGAATGTCTAATTCCGTTGTTTGTATCTTTGCTGGGTTATGTTATGGACCAATTGTTGGTTTTCTGATTAATTGGGTTGGAAACATTTTAGGAAACTCTACTGTAATGAGTATAATTCGTAAAATTAACCTCTCCAAACGGGTAAAGAAAAACAAGATCCTTCATTACCTCTTGCAGCAAAAGCATCCGTTAATTGCACTTACCATCGGTTTTATGATTCCGGTTATCCCTAGTGTACTTGTAAACTACGCTGGTGCCCGCTTAAATGTTAGTCGGAAACACTACTTGGCGATGGTAACCGTGGGAATGGCTCCGACTTCATTTCTCTATGCCTTTGGTGGGGATGCTATTTTCAAGGGTAATATTAGACGACTGATCGGTGTCGCAATCGCTATTTTAATTCTAATTGGCTGTTATTTACTCGTTCGCAAAATCTGGCAAAACCATGAAGAAAAAGCAGCAACAAAATAATTAACTTAAGAAAAAACAAGGCTCCAAATGTCCGGAAAATCCGAATGTTTGGAGCCTTTAATTTTAATTAAATCTTGACCAATATTCTGCCAAATATTTGCTGGTTAAACTTTCTGGCTTTTGAATAAGGGCTAACGGATCCCCCTGAGCAACAATTTTTCCACCATTACTACCACCACGCGGACCCATATCAAGCATATAATCTGCGTTAATAATCAAATTTAAGTCATGAGTAATAGTAATGATTGTCGCTCCTCGATCAAGTAATTGCTGCATTACTGCTAACAGAGTTTTAACATCAAGGGGATGCAAGCCAATAGTTGGTTCATCAAATACAAATAACGTTTCGCTTTGATTATGATTAAGGTGTTTAACAAGTTTTAAGCGCTGTGCCTCACCACCAGAAAGGCTAGGCGTACTTTCGCCTAAGTGCAGGTACCCTAAGCCCACTTCATCTAATAATTGAAGTTCACGAGCAATTTTCGGAACTTCCTTAAATACACTCATCGCTGCCCGAACATCTAATTTTAAGAGATCAACAATTGAATATCCCTGCCACTTAACTTTTTGAATTTCTTCATTGTATCGGCTTCCCCCACATGTCGGACAAGTCTGTTGCATATCTGGCAAGAATTGAATATCAAGGGTTACGACCCCCACGCCCCCACACGTTGGACATGCTCCCTGCTTATTATTATAAGAAAAGTAAGAAGGTGTATAGTGTTTCTCTTTGGCTAAAGGCTGGGCTGCAAATAACTTCCGCAGATTATCCATAATACTGGTATAAGTTGCGACGGTTGAACGGTTAGTTTTACCGATTGGCGCTGCATCAACACTTACTACTTCCTTTAACGGACTTGATAATTTGCTAACTTGTGAAGGTAATTTAACCCCATTTGCTTGAGCATGGATAGCGGGAACTAAGCTATCAAGGATCAGGCTTGTTTTACCAGCACCCGAAAAACCAGTGATAGCAGTCAGCCGATTAACTGGAATCTCTCCATAGACGTCTTTAAGGTTGTAATAATCTTTTACTTCAAAGGTAATCTCTTGACTAGCTGGTTCGTTTGCTATGGGGCGACTTTTTAATACTGCTGTCCCATTTAAATAAGGACCAATTTTAGACTGAGGGTTGTCAGCGATTTGCGATGGTGTTCCCTCCGTAAGAATTTCTCCACCTTTTTCTCCAGAACCCGGGCCGATTTCAATAATCCAATCTGCTTCTTTGATAATATCAACATTGTGATCAACAACTACTAATGAATTACCTTGGGCCACTAATTCTTTAAATACATTTAAAAGGCCTGTAATATTGTCAGGATGTAAGCCAATGGAAGGTTCATCCAGAATATATAAGACACCAGTTGTTTGGGTTCGAAGAGTTCTTGCAAGCTGAATACGTTGTAGTTCACCTGTCGATAACGTATTCCCATTTCGTGACAAAGTTAAATAATCAAGGCCTAATTCCAGTAATGGTCGTAAATTATCATCAAACTCTTTAAATAATGAGGTCGCCATCTTTTTCATATCTGAAGGAAGAGCAGCTAATACATCTTGCTTCCACTTGCTCAACTCTCCAAGCGTAAGGTCACTAACTTGTGCAATATTTAAACCACCAGCTAATTGTTTTAATAATTCTGGCTTTAACCGTGTTCCATGGCAAACTTGGCATGTTGAATAATGGAAAAATTCACTAATTCGTTTTTGGGCTCGTTCGCTTTTACTACTCTTCGCAGATGCTAATACCGCTTCATGGGCATTCTCGTATAAAGCATTAAAGTCATGAAAAACGCGGCCTGTTCCAGAGCGGAAGTCCATCTTAAATTTCTTTTGTGGACCATTTAAAACAAAATCTTTTTCTTTAGGGGTTAAATCTTTATATGGAACATGGATTCGAACACCTGCCTGTTCAGCAACACTCGGCATAAAGTTTCGTCCGGGCAAATGCCATGAAGCAACCGCCCCATCAGCCAAACTAAGATTTTCATCCCCAATAAGTTTACTTTCATCCAATTCACGAACTTTTCCTGTTCCATGACATTGTAAGCAGGCTCCGTCAGAATTGAATGCAAAGTCTTCTGCTCCATAGGCATAAAACTTTGTGTCGCAAGTAGGACAGGTTAATTGTCCCATCTCATCGCCGTTCTTACTCATTACCTCCGCAATTTCAAGACTTGGTTTTAAACGATGCCCATTTGGACAGACCGGTTCGCCAAGTCGCGAAAAGATCAGCCTAATTACATTCAACATCTCACTCATTGTTCCAACGGTTGCTCGTTCAGATGGAATTGCGGGACGTTGCTTTAATGCTAGTGCTGAAGGAATATGTTTAACACTTGTAATATCAGCTTGAGCACCTAACTTTATCCGCCGTCTTGTGTAAGTAGAAAGCGCTTCTAAGTACCGTCGAGATCCCTCTTCATATAAAATCCCCATTGCTAATGAGCTTTTCCCAGAACCAGATAATCCCGAAATTGCGACAAATTTATGTAGCGGGATATTGATATCAATGTTCTTAAGGTTGTGGACTCTTCCACCTTTTACTTCAATTTGCGTTGGTAGTCTGGTTTCTGTCACTATTTTTTACTCCTTTCATATCATTATTCCACAGATGGCGGCAATAACTCCACCAAGATAACTTAAGCCGAAATAAACAGCGAACATTCCCCATCGCTTTTCATCCATCATTGAAATTAGCTCAACATTAAAAGTCGAAAAAGTAGTGTAACCTCCTAATAGGCCAATCCCGAATAATAGCATGAGCGAGGAATTACTAGCAAAATTTTTGGTAAGAATGCCTAATAAAAAACTACCGGTAATATTAATAAACAGAGTTGCTAGGGGCCAATCAATTCTTAACTTTTTCCACCAGGTTGTGATGATATAACGGATCACGGCCCCAATTGCTGCTCCAAGCCCTACATTAATCATCTTGCTGCGGTCCTCCGTATTTTCGTGCCAACATAAAACCGAGCAGTGCCAAAGCCAAGCCGCCAAGAGAGCTCACAAGAAAATAACCGATGCTAGCAATTATACCTTGGCTCTCAAGCTTAACAATAGTTGTAGCTAAACTTGAAAATGTCGTAAAAGCGCCAATAAAACCAGTTCCTATCCCGGCATTTAACCATGCTGCTAATAGCCCCCGTTCAATAAAATAATAAGTTATAAAGGCTAGCAAAAATGAACCAAGAAGGTTGGCATATAAAATCCCATCGCCGCCTAATAGGGCACTAAGTTCATAACGGGTAATTCCACCGAGGAAGCCGCCAATCGCGACGCTCATTATTGTTTTTATATTCATAAAAAGTCTCCTTAGATCTACAATCATTTCATTATACAACTTTTGCTATTTCAATTCAGAAACTTGTATAATGATATTGATTTAAAAATTTAAGGGAGACTTAGACAATGAAAATGCGACGAATTGATCACGTTGTTTTAACTGTAACTGATTTAGAGCAATCAATGCGTTTTTATCACGAAGTATTTGATATGCCGGTAATTAAAGAACAAAGTAATGATGACTTAATTACAATGCGGTGTGGGCATCAGTTAATCCGTTTACAAAAAATTGACCGACCAACTACGCTAAAGGCAGCTAATCCGACAATTGGTTCTGCTGACTTATGTTTAGTTGCCGGAGACAGTATTGACGATATTGTTCACCATCTTAATAGTTATTATATTGATATAATTGCTGGACCAATTGTAAAACAGGGGGCAGAAGGCGAAATGACCTCGCTTTACGTTTATGATCCAGATAATAATCTGATTGAAATTGCAGTATATAAGAATAAATAAAGTAAATTTGAGTGAGAGAAGGTTATTTTCCACTTCTGTCTCGCTCATATTTCATTTCAAAATAAATTCAACTAAAAGTAAAAGGAGTGTGCTCCCGCAAAATACCCACCAATGGTCACGGATAATCCCAAGATAGTCCCGAATAAAAGTTAATGGACAGTATCGCCAAGGCGTCTTGCTACTAATGAATGACCAGTTTAACCCCATCTTCCTTGCATAAGCTCTCGCACGAAGAACATGAAAATCACTAGTTACTACTACAACCATCTCTTGTGGCTTAATAAGTTGACTAGCGAAGGCTAAATTTTGCCATGTATTAAGTGCCTTGTTTTCGCGAATTATTTTTCTTGCTGGGATTCCGTGAGCAATTAAGTAAGCAGCCATGACTTCTGCTTCAGATTCTTTTGCTTTCTGTACTATTCCCCCAGAAACAATAATTTTTGCAGATTGATGAGTTTTCCAACAATTGATGGCTTTATCAAGGCGAGTAGCTAACACTGGCGGGACTTGGCCATGTTTAACAGCTGCCCCTAAAACCAGAAAGTCCTGAACCGTAGCAGGACATTTTCGCAGACGGGTACAACAACTGAAAACACAAAATAAAATTAAGTTAAACGTACTTAAAACGTCAATAGTTGCTACTACTAATGCACTTAGCCAACTTACTGATTGAACCGGTAAATTTTTAAGCAAAAAAGCAAAAATAGGCAGTACTACTACCAAGTTGAGCATCATCAAAACAAACGCAAACGTATTGAATCTAGCTACCTTTGTCTCACTATTTAAATGGCGGATCAAAATTAGTCTAATAGTGATCCCCCAGCATAGCGCACATATTAATTCATTAACTAAGTTTAAATAGATCATTAATCATCGTTTCCTTCGCCAATTTCGCCATCGATGGATAATCTCCGTAACAATTAAAAGAATAATAATTACGATTGCAATAATATAGCCAGATACCCCTAAACGATAGATATGCGAATCAGCTGGTGTTCCCTGGACTAATAATGATGATCCTAAGATTACTGCTGCCAAAATAATTGCAATCATAAAGCGGTTCATTAACCGTTCTATCTGCTTTAGCACTCGTTGCTCATTTTTATACTGTAAGTCAACCTTTGCATCCCCGCTGACAAATGTATCGATTAACTCATTAATTCTTTCCGGCATCTTCCCTATTGCTTTGCTAGCAAGGAAAAGATTGATGAGGTTATTATCAACAGCAGAACGCCAATTAAAATTTCGTTTTAAATAACGCCGTCCAAATGATTGAGCAACTTCA
The DNA here is from genome assembly GCF_003072625.1 of Limosilactobacillus reuteri. NCBI lineage: Bacteria > Bacillati > Bacillota > Bacilli > Lactobacillales > Lactobacillaceae > Limosilactobacillus > Limosilactobacillus reuteri. The sequence continues at coordinate 1,019,257 of NZ_CP027805.1, read as the reverse complement.
AGCATTGATATTTCAGGATCAAGTTTAGCAACCGAACTTTCAAGAGTCCCAAATGCCTTAATCAGCATTGTTACCTCTCCCCGCATTTGAAGGTGGTTTTCCTTACATAATTGGACAATTTGGTACAGCATTTTCACGAAATCAATATTGCCAAGGCCAGTTGAAAAATAGGGTTGAATAAAGGCGCCAAGCTCTTTATAAAATGCATTCTCGTCAACTTCCCCAGTCCGATTACAAACGTTTAAAACTGCTTTTCCAATTTTTCGCGTATCCTTTGTGTTGATAGTAATCACGATATTCGCAATACTATTGGCCATCGCTGGACTTAACCTTCCCATCATTCCAAAATCAAGGTAGATGATCCGGTAATTTGGTAATGCCTCCTGCTGATCATAACTAATGGTTGTATTATAAATGGTCTTTTCATGGTGTTTGGTCGTTGCGTATTGCTTTGCTGACTTATCCGGGCGTAATTCGTGAATTAATATATTTCCTGGATGCGGATCCGCATGAAAGTAATGATCAACAAAAACTTGTTTTAAAAAGTTATTAACGAGCGTAGTAGCAATTTCATGATTAACGGTCGTTGCCTCTTGATCATTATCATTCGGCTGCTTAAACCGATACCGAATGCTTTTTCCTTCCATCGCTTCATTAACAAGAATCTTAGGAGCACAATACTTCATATATACTTTAGGAACTAAGATTGGTCCGTCACCGTTATTTAATGTCCTGAAATGTCAATTTAAATTAGAAAAAAGGTGAAAGTTGTTCTTCTGTGACATGACTCAAGAATACTTCTAATGGTGTACGATAATTAAGAGATTTTCGTGGGATATTGTTGCGACGATGCATTAGCTGAGTGACTAGTTCGTCTGGTAAATCGCGAAAATCTAGCTTTTTACTAAGACCATCACGACGCAAGAGGCCGTTATTATTTTCGTTTAGCCCTCGTTGATTGGGAGCACCGACTTCCGCAAAATAGGTGTGAAGATCATACTTATTGGCTATTTCTCGCCATCCAGCAAATTCTTTCCCGTTATCAAAAGTAATTGATTTAACAAAGTGACGTGGCAATTTAGCGAGCCATTGATCAAGCTGGCAATTCACTGCTTCGTCTGTTTTATGATGAATATTAAGGACAATCATTACTTTGGATTGTCGCTCTACTAGCGTCATTACCGCTCCGCGGTGAGCTTTACCTTGAACTGTATCAGCTTCAAAGTGCCCAAATTCATGTTGGTAATGCGGAAAATCACGATATCGTTGATAGATACTGCGTCCTAATTGGCCAGCTTTACCACGACGTTCCACATAGCCATTGGGATGGCGTTTTCCTTTCATCGGTAGCTGTTTAACGGAAAAGCCATACTGATTGCGGGCAAACATGCGATAAAGGGTGCGCATACTGCAGCTAGTTGGGTGTTCATGACGACCAATAATAGTATCAGGAGTCCAACCCGCCTTGATTTGCGCATGGATATAGTTAACTTCGATAGTTGGCAGTTGGGTCTGCTTCCGACCACAACGACGCTTATGACGCTGATAAGTCTGAAGATATTGGCCGATGGTTTTACCGTCATTGAGGAAACGATAAACACGATAGATGGTTTCTTGACTACGCTGAAGTAATTTAGCAGCCCGATAAGCTTTAGTACCTTGATACCAAAAATCAGCTATGAGAGTTAATTCACGTGTGGTAAGATGTTTAGAGGTCATTTGTGATTGCCTTTCTTTTGATTAGGGATATTCAAAAGTCTATCACAAATGGCTTTTTATTTTTTCTAACTTAATTTTACAAACGACGTGTATAAAATTCTTCCCCATTTTTTGCTTCTTCAAGAGTATTGACCTCACCTAATAATGAAGCACTGAGTTCATCAATTACTTTATCCAAATCAACTACTGCAATGTCTTGGGGAACATACTTAAATAAGACCACCGCTTTTCTTAACAAGGCTAAGTCAGTATTAACAAGTTTACCGACTTCTGGATGTTGAACTTTGACAACAACCGGTGTCCCATCCTTAAGCGTTGCATGGTGAACTTGCCCAATCGACGCAGAAGCAAATGGCTTTTCTGCAAAGCTAGCAAATTCGTCATTAATTTTCTTTCCGGTTTCTTCTTCAAAAGTTTGCTCTACAGTCGCAAAACTATCAGCTTTAACTTGATCTTGCAAGTGGCGAAGTTCTTTAATATACGCTGGTGAAACAAGGTCTGGACGGGTTGATAATATTTGGCCTAGTTTAATAAAGGTAGGTCCCAGTTCTTGCAGGGCCTGACAAATAGCTTGTGGGTTAGTTTGATGGTAAAAATTACTAACAAAATGATATTTTCGCATCACTTGCATAATCTTACGCAAGCGTGCTGACTTCTTGATTTCTTCTTCATTAGGGACTGTCTGAAAACTAAAAATTCAGGTATAATCTGAGGAAAAACGAATCGAGGCATTCCGATGACAACACCTAAACGATACGAACTGGAAGATGCTCAGTGGGACCGAATCAAAGGATACTTCCCACCATACCGGACTGGCCGTCCATCAAGCCTAGACAACCGTACCGCCCTCAACGCTATCCTCTGGCTCATGCGCAGCGGGGCTCCTTGGCGTGATCTACCTGAACGCTATGGCTCTTGGAAAACGGTGTATAGTCGCTTCCGAGCCTGGGTAAGTTCAAACTTGTTCGAACAGGTTTTTCTCAAATTGATTGACGATCCCGACATGGAAAACTTGAGCTTAGATTCAACGATCGTTCGAGCGCATCAAAAGGCCACTGGGGCAAAAAAAACGCCGAATGTATGGTCGAAAATCAAGCTATTGGACTAAGTCGAGGTGGCCGAACGACCAAGATTCACGCACTCGTTGACGGATTAGGGAATCCCTTGGGTTTTCGCCTAACAGGTGGTCAAGTACATGATAGCCAAGTTGCCAGTGAGTTGCTGGAAGGCTTCGATATTTCTCAATCAAATATTATCGCGGATAAAGCCTATGGCACCGCGAAACTTCGCCAGTATATTAAAGATAAAGCAGCCGTCTATACCATTCCGCCAAAGGAAAATACCAAAGACAAGTGGACCTGTGATTACCACGTTTATTGTGAGCGCCATTTGATTGAGAACTTCTTCAATCAGTTGAAGAACTTTCGTAGGATTGCAACGCGTTATGATAAGCTCGCTCATGTTTATCTGGCTACGGTTTACATTGCCTCAATTTGCATCTTACTTAAGTAGTTTTCAGACGGACCCTAGTCGTCATATATTTTCTCCTACTTATTTTCCTTTATTTTAGCATTTTCACTTATAAAAAAATAATTAAACTCCCTTTTCACTACATTTTACTGATACAATAGTAGTCGATAAATTTTTTAAGAAAGTTTAGGTGAAATTTTTAAACGATGAATGGTTTATGGGATTCATATTGGTTTAAATTAATTATCATTATTTTGATTTTGCTGTTAGCTGCTTTATTTACACTGCTGGAGTATTCAGTTGTTAAAGTGCGGCCTAGTGAGTTAAAGGAGCTCCGGCAAACGCGAAAAGTCAAGCGCGCAGAACACATGGTAGCAAATCTTAATGAGTACCTATCAACAGCTCAAGTCGGGGTTACGATGACTTCTTTAGTTTTAGGTTGGTTAGGTGATGAATTTATCACAGATCTGTTGCTAAAGATTAATATTATTCCGCATGATGTTCTTCAAGCGATTGCACCAGTTATCGGTGTTTTAATTTTTACATTCTTCCACGCGGTATTTACTGATTTAGTTCCTAAAAATATGGCGATTGATCGACCGGTACCAATTCTATTGTCAATTGTTCACCCGGTACAATTCTTCCATACTGTTTTTTATCCCTTCGTTTGGTTATTTGCGGTAGTCGCTGCGGCAATTACGAAAATGTTAGGATATAATGTTCAGCCAGAAGAAGACACGTACTCACAAAATGAAATTATGACCTTATCCCAACAATCAGAAAAAGCTGGGGAAATGGATAAGGAAGACGTTATCTTCATGCAACGAGCTTTTGAAATGAATGATAAAGTTGCTGAGGATATTATGATTGATCGGACACAGTTAGCGGTTATTGATATTACGGCTTCAATTGAAGATGCAGCCAAACTTTATTTTGAAAAGAAATTCACGCGTTTCCCAGTTGTTGCTAATAATGACAAGGACCACATTCTTGGTTATATTTTTGCATATGATATTATGCGGCAAAACCAAATCAACCCGCAACAATCAGTTCGCACAATCATGCGCCGAATTCCAATCGTTTACGAAAATGAACAACTCACCAATGTCCTTGCTGAGATGATGAAAAAACAAGTGCCAATTGTTGTTGTCCAAGACGAATATGGTGGTACTTCTGGGATCATTACTGATAAGGACATTTATGAAGAATTATTCGGAACAGTTGGCGAAGAAATTGATCATGCTACCTCTGACATGATTGAAAAGAAAGATCCTGATAGCAAGGGTAATCCTACTTTCGAAGTTTCTGGTAAGATGCCATTAGATGATTTTGAACGTTACTTTGATACAAACATCGAGCAATTTGATAACTCTGAAGTAACAACCTTAACTGGATTCTTCCTTGAACGGCAGTATGACTTAAAAGTCGGACAACCAATTAGAGTTGATAATTTCTCATTTACACCTCTTGATTTAAAGAATGCCTATGTTAATAAATTCAAGGTAGTTTACATTAAGCCTAAAAAGAAGAAACCATCAGCTGATGAGGATCAAAACAAAGAAAAATAGAGACTAAAAAAGGCTCTCCGCAATTTAGGAAAGATTTCCTAGTTGCGGGGAGCTTTTCATTAGCAGTTCATCTGCATATCAGGAATACAGTTACATTTGACGTGATCCGGTGAATCAGTTGCTTTGCTTGCCAATAATTCTTGTAGCTTAGCAATATCATCCTTGCTAAGGGTTACATTATTGATCACATGTTCAAGGGTGCTTCCAACATGTCGTTCACAAATATTATTAAATAGGTTGTCCGCCGCTTGGTCCATTGTTTGCTGTTCGGGAACTAAGGGCTCATAGATAAATCCACGTCCTTGACGGGTGGCAGATAAGGCTTTTTTATCAACCAGGCGTCGAAGTAAAGTCTTAATCGTTGCCGGTTTCCAGTCAACTTTTTTCTGTAAAATTTCAATAATTTGGCTACTGGTCGTTTGCCTTAGACTCCAAACCACCCGCATAATTTGCCATTCAGCGGGAGTTATTTCTAAATTAATATTCATCTAATTCCTCCTGCGTTTACATATGTAAATTATTCACAACTATATTTTAGCATTAATTTACTTACTTGCAAATTCCTAATGCGTATTGACATTAATAATCTGGCTAGTAAACTCAATACTTTTTGACTAATTTTAAGGAGCACTATATCTACTAATGAAAAATCAACGCATCAGCCATGCATTAGTAATCATGGTATTTGGTACATTTTTTGGTCTTCTCTGTTCAACCTTAATGAACATTGCCTTACCAACCTTTATGAATGTCTTTCATATCAGTGAGGCCCAAGTTCAGTGGGTGACAAACGGTTATATGCTTGTCAATGCCCTGATGATCCCCGTTAGTTCATTTCTCATAAAAAGATTCCCATTCAAAAATCTCTTTATTATTTTCGCCGGAATTTTTCTTTTAGGAACCATTATTGGAGCGATCGCGTGGAGCTTTAATCTAGTTGTGGTTGCTCGGATGATTCAAGCTTTGGGCGCAGGGATGATGATGCCACTAGTAAATGTCTTGGCAATTCGTTATGCAAAGCCGGGTAAAAAAGGGCAAATTATGGGAATTATTGGCCTTGCCTTTAATTGTGCACCTATCTTAGGTCCTGCTATTTCTGGTTTTCTGTTACACTTTTTCTCTTGGCAATACCTTTTCCTATTAATCATTCCCTTTGCAGTAATTACATTGCTCCTTTCATTCTTCTTACTTCCTAAAATCCCTCATAATGAACATCCCTGTTTTAATACATTGGCTCTCATTCTAATCACAGGCGGATTATGGTCATTATTGATGGGCTTATCAAATGTTTCGAACAATCACTTGCTTTCATTTAGTGTCTCAGGGTATGTCCTTATCGGCTTAGTCTTTCTCTTCCTTTTCTTTCTTAACCAACGGCACAGTAATCGTCAGTTAATCAACTTTGGGATCTTTTCCCACAAACAATTTGTTTTTGCCACTGTTATTAATATGCTAATTACATCAACAATGTACGGTAATGCAATTTTAATTCCCCTGCTCGTACAAATTGTTTTGGGCAAAAGTACGGTTGTTTCAGCCATTGCTGTCCTTCCGGGGGCAATCTTAACGGGCCTACTATCGACAACGAGTGGCCGTTTTTATGACATTTATCCAATTAAGATTCTTGTTGGAACTGGTCTCATAATCGATATCATCGGAACAATCGGTCAAGCCGCAATCGGTGCGCGTAGTTCTGTTCTCATGATTACTCTTTTCCAAACAATTTGACAGTTTGGATTAGTGACAATGTTAATCCCATTACAAACTCAGGCATTATCATTGCTGCCTAATGAGATCGTTCCTGATGCAGTTGCTACCTTTAATACATTACGACAAATTGCGGCTGCCTTTGGAACTGCCCTCATCGTTTCAATTGTTGGCATTGTTAATCACTTAGTTCACAACCCGTCCTCACACCTCGGTATTCAAGCCGGCTTTATCTTATGCTTACTGTTAACTTCCCTATATCTTAGTACTAAGCTATATCATAAAATTTCTTCGCAATCGCAATTAGAAAATGCGTAAAATAAACAACCTAAGATTAGTTCAGGACAAAAATAATTATTGTCCTGGACTTTTTTGTTATTCTGAAGATAGAGCTAAGATCGATCATGCTCCCAAGGACTTCGAGTCCGTATTATAAAATGATCTCCGCTATCTTTGATTTGATATTTTGCTTTTAGGCTGTGGAACTACGAGTTCGAGTATTTAGGAAATGAAGTACAAATCTAGGATAGCGGTTATATCTAGCTCTATTTATAGAAAGGAAGTTTTTTTATGGCTGATATATTTGCCTTGGATGTTTCAATGGGGAAAAGCTACTGTGTCTGGTATCGAGGGAAACACTGTTTAAAAGAGTTTTCTTTAGTACACACGAAAGCGGGGGTTAATGCTCTACGAGATATGATTAAGAAAGCTCAGAAGCCAATTATCTACTTTGAAGCGACTGGAATTTATTCGCGAGTAATTGAACATTTCTGCGAGACCAATGGTCTCCGCTTTTGCCGTCTTAATCCACTAGAACTTCATTTAAAGTCCGAAAGTCTACGACGAGTTAAGACCGATCAGAAAGACGCTCACCGGATTGCGCTCACTGTCCAGGAAAATACTTTTCGATTAACAGTTCCTTGGAAAAAAGATTATCTTCAGCTACATGAGCTTAGTCGGTTCTATAATCAGCTCAACGCTGATTGGAACTATCGTCTAAATCATCTTCATACTGCACTTGAACAAGTTTTCCAGAACTTAAGCAATTATTTGTAAATAGAACATCTAAATTAGCGTTGAATATCGTGGAGCTTTTTCCTCATCCAGCACTAGTTAGGCCTTATTCGAGAGTTAAATTAAAGAATATTCTAATGGCATCTACAGATAAACGAATATCTAAGATGAAAGCTTATAAGTATGCCGATCGATTAATCGATCTCGCCCAAAAATCATATCCGGCTGTTTCTGGTGATGCCATTCAGGTTGATGAAGTTCGCTACTATGCTCGCCAATTAATTGCCCTAACCCGTAAAAAGGAAGAGGTTATCAAGCGGATGGAATCTATTGCCCAGCGCTTGCCAGAGTATATCCTATACTGCTCTTTTCCGGGAATTGGGAAACAAACTGCGGCTCAGTTAATGGGAGAATTGGGCGACATTAGTCGCTTTGACAATGCTAATCAGCTTAATGCCTTTGTCGGAATTGATATTCGTCGTTACCAATCTGGAACCTATTTAGGTCAAGATCACATTAATAAGCGTGGAAACCCGATTGCCCGTAAGCTCTTATATTTTACTGTAGGTAATATGATCCGCCAACAACACGCTAATTCTAATCATATTGTTGACTATTACTATCGTTTAAAAGAAAAACGACCTCATCCAAAACTGAACAAGGTCGCCATGGTAGCTTGTATGAATAAAACTCTGAAATGTCTCTTATCCATGATTAAGCACCATGAAAAATACCACTATCGGTATACGGACTCAATGGTCCCTGTGAAGGTATAATCACCTCACAATTTTAATATACCACTAATTCTCGATTTTTGAAGAAGAACAGGGTTGGTTTAGTATACTCTTCTTTTCTAAATATTTTTCTTGACTAATCGTAGGAAAAGGGAGCGAGACAGAAGTCACTCGTGACTTCGTTTTTCGACGCGAAGCTAGCCTCTGGGAGCCCCCACAAGCAACAATAGGCCTCTAATGTTCGGCGTTGCCGGACATTAGAGGCCATTGTTGTACTGCGCTGTTCGTATTTTATGGAAGTGACCTAACTTATGTCACAACTTCTTTTTGCTATTTAAAAATGCAAATTCAATAGCGTTACAATACAATATGTCATCCCACTCGCGATAACTGGACCGGCAGCAATTCCCTTAAACGCAACCACTCCAATAATCGTTCCAAGGACTAAGGCAACCGTGACTTGAGGAACAGCTGCCAACTGGTTGACTCCATACTTTGATAAGATGGCAACTGCAATGCCCATGCCGACTGCAATCCAGCCAGCAGGGGTCTTAAAAGCAGCCCATAAATCATTAAAGCCAATTTGACCAGTCGCAATTGGAATTAAGATCGCAACTGAAATCACTGTCACACCCCAATTAATTCCTTTATGTTGTATCAAGGGCAACCATTTGGCGGTATAAGGGATCAGTTTCAGGATCATCACTACTACCGTGGCAATAATCAATGATGAGTTATGACCAAAGATTGCAATTAATAATACTAAAGCTAAAAAAAGCCAGCTTTCCATGTAATCTCCTCCTCAAACTTTACCTAGTATATCAAAGTTGAGGACGAGGACAAAGAAAGCTGACTAATTAACTAATCAGAAAGGCGGTTGTAAGTAGCGTCATCTACTTCTTTGCACCATTCACTAGTTCCCTTCGTAATAGCAACATGAGAGAACCAACTATCCTTAGTAGCTCCATGCCAGTGCTTTACACCTTCATGAATTGCTACAACATCACCGGGTTTTAACAATTGCGCTGGCTTGCCTTCTTCTTGATACCAACCCTCGCCAGCAGTTACTAATAAGATTTGGAAACCATCATGGTGAATATGCCAGTTGTTACGGCAACCGGGCTCAAAATTAACGTTTGAAACATTTACATCAATGTTATCATCAGGAGATACTAACCCATTGAGATAACTTGTTCCAATAAAGTATTTTGCAAACGTAACGTTCTTATCACCGAAACCAAAAAGGTCATTTTTTACTTCATGTTCATTCTTAGCCATCATTACTAACCTCCAATTAATTGTTGGTTTAATAATAAACTGTAGCATTAAGAATGTAAAAATCTTATTATAAATGGTGAGTTATTCAAAAAATGAATTATAATTTTCGCAGCCATAAAAATAATGACTTTTCATTTACTAAAGAAGATCCTTAAAAAATCCCCTTAATTCTTCCCCACCGTAGTATTGTTCGTGATGAAGTTAGTGACATTTTAAAATTAGATCAAACGCGTTTAAATATCCGTGCGACAACCAGTTTACCTGGAAATACCGTTTCCCTTTTAAGAAATAGTAATTACTATGGTCTGACAATTAAGGGCGTCTATAATAATTTTCATGATCCTGACCTTGTTTTTGTTCCTCTGGTGCCTAACAAATCGACAGGGGATGTCCTTGCCTGGCGTAAAAATACTATCTTATCTCCAGCAATCGAAAAATTTCTTCAGTTTGTTAACGAGCAAATTCAAGAATCCTAAAGTATTTAATCGCCGTTTGTAAAATTAAGTTAGAAAATAAGTTAGAAAAATAGAAAAGCCATTTGTGGTAGACTTTTGAATACCCCTAAACAAAAGAAAGGAAACCACAAATGACTTACACCCATCTTACCACAAACGAGCTGACAATCATCGCCCATTCTTTCGTGCAAAAGCTTAAAGCGTACCGAGTGGCCCAAATGATCAACCGTTGCGCCGAAACCGTTTATCGCGTTTATCGTTACCTGGAAACCGGTGCCTCAATTGCTGATTATCAGGATCACTATATGTGCAATAAGCAACGTTGTGGCCGAAAACGTACTCAGTTGTCACTGGCTGAACTCACTTATATCAACGACAAAATTGCCCAGGGGTGGACGCCTGATACCATTATTGGGCGCGCTGAGCGCCCAATTAGTTGTAACCGGCGAACTCTTTACCGGATGTTTGAACGTGGCCAGTTCGGCTTCGATGTCCGTTCCAGGTAAGCGGCACCCGAATGGCTATGTCGAGCGCCGCGGGAAGGCTGGCTAATTGGGGCGAAGTATTCACGAGCGTGCCAAGGACTTTCCGCACTATGCCACTGAATTTGGGCACCTTGAAGCTGATACCGTCCAAGGCAAAAAGCACCAAGGGGCGGTAATGACCCTGACTGAACGCCAATCGAAGGTCGAAATTGTACTCAATGTGCACGAAAAGACGGCTGATGCGATTAACCAACACTTAAGTCAGTGGCTTCGGAAATTCCCGCGGTACTTCTTCAAATCGATTACCTTTGACAACGGAAAAGAATTCGCCGGCTGGCGCGAGATTGCCAATCAATTTGACCTTCACACTTACTTTGCCGAGGTTGGTGCTCCCAATCAACGAGGGCTGAACGAAAACAACAACGGTCTTTTACGCCGGGATGGCTTAACGAAACAGCTAGATTTCCGCAATCTTCCTGATGAATTGGTAACCCAACTGATGAGTAAGCGAAATAACCTGCCCCGTAAATCACTAGGCTATCGAACTCCATATGAAGTATTCATGTCTTACGTCACTGATGAGCAACTATTTTCTTTCTAACTTAAATTGACATTTCGGGAATGTTATAACTGATTTAGAAAGGAGAATTTAATTAAAATGAATCAAAATCTACAACCAAAGATAAAATTAAACAACGGTCACCTTATCCCCCAACTTGGCTTAGGGGTCTGGAAAGCCTCACTTGCGGAAACACAGCAAATGGTTAAAGAAGCCATTATTAATGATTACGTCTTAATCGATACTGCTAAACAATATGGGAATGAAGCAGTTGTTGGTCAAGGAATTCAAGATGGTCTCAAGGCTACTGGCCGTGAACGTGATAGCATCTTTCTTACCACTAAAATTTTCAATGGTGATCAAGGAGATTATGATAAAATTCGACAAGCAGTGAATGAGCAATTAAAAAAGTTACAAACAAACTATGTCGACCTTCTCCTTCTTCATTGGCCAGTTAATGATAAATACAATGAAAGCTGGCGCGCGTTAGAAGATATTTACAAAGACGGTCAAGCAAAATCAATCGGTGTTTGCAATTTTAATGTCGAACGAATGACTGATTTGCTCGATCACGCCAAAATTAAACCAGTAATTAATCAAATTGAATTCAATCCCCTGATTCACCAGCCTAAGATTGTAAAGTTTTGTCGAGAAAATGATATTCAGCTTGAAGCCTGGTCGCCACTAGGTAATGGTCGTCTTCTTTCCAATGATGTTATTAAGCAAATCGCAGACGAGCACCAAAAGAGTCCGGCCCAAGTAATTCTTCGCTGGGAAATTCAGCAAGGCTTTATAGTTCTTACCAAGACTACTCATCCTCAACGTATGCAAGAAAATGCAGAAATTTTTGACTTTACCCTATCACCAGACGAAATGAAGCAAATCGACAAGTTAGATCAAGAAAAGCATTCTATCTGGTATGATAAGTTTAAATGGTCAGGAAATCCTGACGGTGTAGATGACTATATTGGTAAGCCGGGCACATTTTAGATCCAACCAATTTCATATTTTTTACCATAAAGGGCACCTCTAAACGAGTGATGCCCTTTTTATTAGCTAAAATTGTCTAGAAATGTTCATATTATTATACTACAATTAAAATCATTAAAAGAAAGAGAGGATTCTTTAATGAAAGCTGTTGTATCTGTTCTAGGTGAAGACCAAGTTGGAATTATCGCTAAGGTAAGTACCCTTCTTGCCCAAAAACAAATTAATATTCTAGATGTTTCCCAAACAATTATGGATGGCAATTTCGTAATGATGATGTCTGTGATGATTCCTGAAAATCTTGATAGTTATCAATTAACTAATGAATTTACAGAACTCGGTAAAGAGATTGGCGTTGAAATTAACCTTAGAAATGCCAAAATTTACGATGCCATGCATAATCTTTAATATGTACAGGAGGAATATCCCTTAATGAATTCACAACAAATTTATGAAACCAGCCACATGATTTCTAATGAAAACCTCGACGTGCGGACAATCACGATGGGAATTTCTTTACTTGATTGTATCGATAGTGATAGTACGGTTGCATGTCAAAAGATCTATGACAAAATTACGACAAAAGCAAAGAACCTTGTTAAAGTCGGCCAACAAATTGAAGCCGAATATGGAATTCCGATTGCTAACAAGCGAGTAACTGTTACTCCTATTTCCCTCATTGCCGCTGCTTCTCAAGACCACGACTATGTTAAATATGCTAAAACCTTAGACAGGGCTGCCAAAACATTAGGGATTGATTTTATCGGCGGGTACAGTGCTCTTGTTCAAAAGGGATACCAAACTGGTGACCGCACGTTAATCGCTTCCCTCCCTGAAGCATTGGCGGAAACTGATTTTGTTTGTGCATCAGTAAATGTTGGCTCTACTCGTAGCGGGATCAATATGGATGCCGTTGCACAAATGGGTAAAGTAGTCGTCGCTGGTTCAAAGCTTGATATGATGACAAATGCTAAACTAGTTATCTTTTGTAATGCTGTTGAAGATAATCCCTTCATGGCGGGCGGATTTCATGGTGTTGGTGAACCAGATGTAGTAATAAATGTTGGTGTTTCAGGACCTGGAGTTATCAAAACCGCCCTAGAAAAAGTTAAGGGCGAATCAATGGATGTCGTTGCCGAAACGATCAAGAAAACTGCCTTTAAGGTGACACGAATGGGTCAATTAGTAGGAACTGTTGCAGCTGAAAGACTGGGCGTTCAATTTGGGATCGTGGACCTTTCCCTCGCACCAACTGCTGCCGCTGGTGGTTCTGTTGCCGAAGTTTTAGAAGAAATCGGCGTTGCTCAGGTTGGAACTCATGGAACCACCGCTGCTCTAGCCATGTTAAACGATGCTGTGAAAAAAGGCGGTATTATGGCCTGCAGTCATGTTGGTGGTTTATCAGGCGCATTCATCCCCGTCTCTGAAGATGCTGGCATGATTAAGGCAGTTAACGCTGGAACGCTAAATATCTCTAAATTAGAAGCAATGACTGCGGTTTGTTCCGTTGGTCTTGATATGATTGCCATCCCTGGTGATACACCAAAAGAAACCATTAGCGCAATGATTGCTGATGAAGCGGCGATTGGAATGATTAATAATAAAACCACTGCTGTCCGCGTGATTCCCGCATCCGGCAAAAAAGTTGGTGATACGGTTGAATTCGGTGGTCTATTAGGATATGCCCCTGTAATGGCAGTCAATAAAGCCGCAAGTACCGCGATGATTAACCGTGGTGGACTTATTCCCGCTCCAATTCATAGTTTCAAAAATTAATTTTAAAAGAATAGCGAGAGATTAGGAATCCCTAGTCTCCCGCTATTTTAGTGTTTAATTACCTGTTAATAAGGCGTAAACATATGAATTTTCTTCTGGACGGTAAATCCCATGAAGTTCACCAACTTTAGTAAAGCCATTTTTGTCGATCAAGTGTTGCATGATCTTGTTGTCTTCATGAGTATCGATCCGAATAGTCTTAATATCCTTCCGATTCTTCTTAATGTAATCAATTACACTAGTGAATAATGCTGAGGCATATCCTTTTCCAGCATGATTAGAGTGAATTGCCACACGGTGAATAACAACATAATGATCAGTGTCAATTAACCAATCACCGTCAAGTTCATCATATGAGTGATCTGGTGCTTCAACAATTGATAATGCACCAACAGTTTCATCATCTTGTGATTGTACAAGGTATGCAAATCCTTTTTCAATATCTTCTTTGATATGTTCTTCGTTCGGGTAATCTCCTTGCCATTGATCAATCCCTTGTTCGGCTAATTGGTTTCGACCATCTCGCAGAATTTCCATAATTTGATTTAAATCATCCATTTTGGCTTGTTTGATTTGCATCGTATTACCTTCCCTTCTCATTATATTAATTAGATGTGTTATTCGTTAAACAACCCTAATACTGTAACATACTTTACGTTTTAAATACAACTGTTAACTATTAAAAGTTACCCCTTCAATATGCTATGATAGCACTAAAAAGAAAAAGAAGGTTTTTATATGACCAAATTTATTAAATTTACTTTAACAATATTTACTGCACTTTTTCTAACAATTATTTATGGACTAGCAGCAAAGCCAATTCACGCAGACCTTTCCAATAAATATATTCATTCTACTACCCCCACTCTCTTTTTCCATGGCTACGGAAGCGGTGCCCATGCAGAAGAATATATGGTAAACGGATTTGTGAAAGCAGGCGTGTCAAAAACAGTTATCACCGCAGATGTTGCTGGCGATGGAACCGTTACTCTTAAAGGAGACATTCCTCATAACGCTGTCAATCCGCTCGTGATGGTCAATTTTAATGATAACAATAGCACAAATTATGAATTACAAGGTCAATGGGTTAAGAACGTTCTTGAAGAACTGCAAGCTAAATATCACTTTAAAAAGGTAAATATTGAAGCACACTCCATGGGAAATATGGCAGTTATGTATTTTCTCCTTGCTAATGCCGGAAACCATAACCTTCCACAAATTCAAAAACAAGTTGCGATGGCTGGAACTTTTGATGGTGCAATCGGCTGGAATGAGCCTGCCAATCTAACAGTGAATAAAAGGACAGGAAAACCTTCCGCAATGAATGATTCCTATCAAAAGCTACTCCCGTTACGTCACCGTTACCCACGGCAAATTAAATTATTGAATATTTATGGTGACTTAAAAGATGGCAACGATAGCCAAGTTTCAAACGCTTCATGTCTTTCTCTTAAATACCTTATTAATAACCGCGCACGTTCATACCGCGAAGTTAAGATTACCGGACCAAACGCTAAACACGAATTACTTCATCACAACCCCCAAGTCAATAAAATCTTAATTAACTTCTTCTGGGGGGAGTAATAGTGCTCCACTGATAAGTTTATTAGTCATTTGAAAGTAGTTTTTGTATAAAGCAGTGAAGCGTCCACTATTTTTAGTTGGTAGCCATGGCTTGTCTCGCCCGCAATAATGGAGAATCACGGTATTACGCATTATCCAATCGGTTGTCCATTCGCCGAAGGAAATCGTTTCGTAAATACCGCCCTTACGAGTATCAAAATTATATAACTGATCAGGAACAGACTTAATATAGCGTCCATATAAGGCATTCAAGACATCTTGATCAGGGAGTAAAAGTATATGGGTACGGATGTAGTTAAAAATGTCCGTATCCTTTACTTTTTTACGGATAGTATCAATGTTCATCAAGAGAACGCCAGAATTATAATACCCGTCAGCATCAAAGTTTTGCAGACGAATCTTATTAATAACCTCTGTCGTATTCGTAAGGTTTGTATGGATGGCGGAAGCATATAGGTATTCATTTAATGAAGTCTCATACAGACTTGAAAGATCATTAATACACAATACATCAGCATCTAAATACAAAATCTTATGCAAATCTTGAGGTAAAAGACGGTGTGCTAGTAAACGATAATATATTGTTGTCGGGTAGCGGTCTGTAACTGGTGCTTTGCTAAATAATTGATCATTAACTTTGATCGGAAAATAGTTCATTCCTAATTGCTTACAAACTCTTTCCAAGTCATCAGTTCGTTTCAATTTGTCCTTTTGTAAGACATATACGTTAAATTCTTGTGCTTGCGTATTTAGTTTAATCGATAATAAAACGGTTGCTAATTGCGTAACAAATTTGTCGTTAATTGAAAATAATAAATTCATTTCATTCCACTCCTTACATCTTATTTTACAAAACGTTGACGTGGATTGCGATTCAGTCTTTAATAAGTAAAGAATCAATCAAGAATAGAGGTTTTATGATGAAACAATCAGAACAATTAACTGCCATTAAAGAGTACACCATTCAAAAATTAGGTCAGGATAAGACCGGGCATGGGATGGACCATATTAACCGCGTAGTAAAAATGAGTAAACGGTTAGCTATGGGCGAAAAAGTTGACCCATTTCTACCCATTGTGGCGGCCTACCTTCACGATACAATTGATGAGAAATTAGTTGGCAACGTTGAGGCAGCTAAACAAGAATTAGTTGATTACTTAAAGCAAATTGACTTTAGTGATGACCAAGTCGAAATAATTATGAATGCCATCAATAATATTTCTTTTGCTCATACATTAGATAAAGAGGAAGTCAAACTCTCCCTCATTGGACAAATAGTCCGTGATGCCGACTGGTTAGATGCAATTGGCGCAATTGGCATTACTCGGGCAATTTATTATGGAGGTGGTCATCATGAAAAAATATACGATCCGGCTATTAAATCTCGTCATAATATGTCCCGGGAAGAATATCGTAATTTAGCAAATGAAACTATCATTAATCACTTTGATGAAAAACTCTTACATCTAAAAGACATGATGAACACTGAAACTGCCAAGAAAATTGCAAATCACCGTCAACAAGTGATGCTCGACTTTCTTGATGAATTTCATGCAGAATGGGATGCAAAGATGTAAATTGTTTATAGAAATCATAACCACCCGTCAAACGGGTGGTTTGCACATCGGCTATAAGCCGATAATAAAAGCCGGCGTCTCAAGCCAAAATGCTCTGACTACTTTGCCACCGCTTTAAGCGGTGTTTGTACTACCTCACTTACCCTTAAAAGAGTCCGAATATTCCACACTTGTTAGCTTATCCATTGCTATATCATGTTTCTCTTGATCTCGGATATACTTCTTTATCGTGGATTCATTCAATCCAACTGTACTTACATAGTAGCCTTCAGCCCAAAAATGTCGGTTCCCATATTTGTATTTTAAGTTTGCATGTCGATCAAACATCATTAATGCACTTTTCCCTTTTAAGTATCCCATAAACTGCGATACACTTAGCTTCGGCGGAATACTTACTAACAAGTGCACATGATCTGGCATCATATGACCTTCAATTATTTCTACTCCCTTATATTTACACAACAAACGAATATAATCTCTCAGGTCTCTTCGGTATTGTATTGAAGATCGCTTTATGTCTATACTTTGGTATGAATACGATGTGATACTTACATAACCACTTCGTATGGGCTAAGCTATTTAATTTATTAGCTATATTTATATAACCTCTTTTCCCTTATTGACTTTGGCTTGAACACCTACATCTTAAGGCAAAAGAGGCCTTTTTTATATAATTTTTATCGCCCACCCGCATAGCAGGTGGTTTTTTGTTTCGTGCACTCGCTCTGCTCGCGCACTCAACCGGGTCTAAAGACATTAAATCGAGTAGGAGATAATTGATTAGTTCAATTATCGACCTCTCACACCACCGTACGTACGGTTCCGTATACGGCGGTTCGACAACTTAATCACATTGAATTGACTGGAGCGTCTTGGACATATTCATAAGTCCGAGTTGTTCCAGTTTTCTATTAGTTAGAGAATAGCTCAAGGTCTTACTATGTGCAGTTCGCCAGTAGCCCTTTCGGGTACTAGCGAAGACATATGCATCATGCTGGGGCAGCCCCAACTTCTGTAAGTTAGTTACCTTAGTTTTAAACTTTTTCCATTGCTTCCAAATATACTGCCTTATTCGGACCCTCAACCACTTGTCAAGGCGTTGAATAAAGTTAGTTAGTTTCCCAATTGAGTAGTACTGAAGCCACCCACGCATTTTTCGATGAATTTCTTCAAACATTCTTGTCAGAGATATTCCATGATTACGTTTAGTTAATAACTTCAGTGCTTTCTTTACTCGTTGTTGCGATTGTTTAGCTGGACGGGCGTAGGCCCCATTGTGGTCTACACCCAACGAAAAGCCAAGAAACTTCAACCGTAGCGGGCTACCGACTTTGGTTTTATCTGGGTTCACTTTAACTTTCAAGCGCTTTTCTAGAAACTGGGTAATGCTTCGCATTACTCGTTCTCCGGCTCGTTGACTTTTAACATAGATGTTACAATCATCCGCATAGCGCACAAAGTGATGACCACGTCTAGTCAATTCTTTGTCCAACTCATTTAGATAGATGTTCGCCAGTAGTGGTGACAATGGCCCTCCTTGTGGAGTTCCTTTTTCACTCTTAGCGAAAAGCCCATGGTCTAAGACTCCGCTAGTTAGAAACTTACGAATGAGTCTTAGTGTCCATGGGTCATCAATATATTGTTGGAGATACTTAATCATCAAGTCATGATTAACGTTATCAAAATAGGCTTTTAGGTCTAAGTCGACAACTCTTCGATAACCTTGATTATAAAGATCTACTACTTTTGAAATAGCGTCATGGGCCCCACGGTGGGGACGGAAGCCAAAGCTATTATCAGAGAAAATACGCTCAAAGATAGGCGTAAGAATTTGGGCTACAGCTTGTTGAACCATTCGGTCCACCACCGTTGGTATTCCAAGTCTTCTTACTCCACCATTAGGCTTCGGAATTTCTACCCGTTTGACTGGAGCTGGTTTATACTTGCCCTCACGCAAACTAGCGATCAGTTCCGTCTTATTTTCTCTGAGATATGGTAGAAGGTCATTGACTGTCATATCATCAACGCCTGCTGCTCCTTTATTTCTCTTAACTCGCAAATAAGCCTGATTAAGGTTATTGCGATCCAAGACCAGGTCTTGGATAGTGACACTCATACCTTTACCTTCACCATAACCGGTACTACGCGCCCTTGTGTACTTTCGGTTTTCCAAACCTATCCTCGACAAGCGGTCAGCTTGTTGTTCTGTTTTCTGCGATTGTCGCACCTGATTACACCTCCGATATAAGTTACAAGTTATTGTCGTTCAGTCCTTCATCCGATTATTCAAACTACTATGACCTCGGCTGACTTCTGGCTTACTCAACACTGCATCACTGCACCGCTCGTTTCTGTGGAAATTAAACTTATTCCTCTTGTCGGAAACGTGTAGGCCAGATCTCCCCGGGTAAGAATATTAGCTTTCGTACCATGTCATCGTTAGCTTTACTGAAACCAATTTCGAGTAGTATTGGACTTCAACTTGTCTAGCAGCCTTATCCAGTTAATTTCAGCCTTATAGCTACTTCTTGTTCATCGATGCAGTACTTTGCCTTAGACTTCCTTCAGATTCCACCTCACGGTGGACACCCTTGTCCTCAGCTCATGGTTCCGACTACTACGGCCCATAGCGGACTTTCACCACCTAGCTAATACCCATGCCGGGCGCACTAGTAAATGCCATGGAAGAAACACGAATGTTTTTTCCATGGCATTTTGCTTACTTATCATCTTTTTTATTTTTAGCACTTCTCAAGTCGACAATAATCGAACCACCCTGCTTATCGCCTGCAGAGTTACCTGAATCATTATGATTATTATCAATATGCAATGCTTTGCGCGCTACCCACCGAAAAATTAATGAGATTGGTGCTACTAGAAAGCCATATAACAATCCTGTCAGTAATGCATTAGGAATAATTAGTTGAACGAATGTTAATCCACCTGTTGGCGTCCCAGTTAAAACCAGTCCAATTAGTCCATAAAAGATTGAAATAAAGAATAATTGAACTAGACCGGTAAAAATAGCAAGCCATAGTAATTGTGAATGATTGAGATCAATAGATAATGGGACTTGTTTGCGTAAAATCAAACCAACCACAATCAAAATAACGATAAAATCGACTAATATTACCCAGTCGGCAGTTCCAAGAACAATCATAATTATGGCACTAACAAGCGTTACAATAAATGCAATATTAATTCCTAATGCGACCGCCGTTCCAACTGCAATCACACCAGCTAAGGGCATAAACGCCTCACCGGTCGGTAAAATTGTTTGAAAGCCAGTAAATGATATTAATATCATCAAAATCCCCGCCGCAATTGCCAAAAGGGTTTTAATTAAAGTTTGTTTTTTCATGCTAAAGGCTTCTTTGCTGTGTCTTGCATCCATGCTAAGGCCAGGGCTCCTTGTCCTAAGTGGGAACCAATTACTGGACCAAAGTAACTCAACTCAAATGAAATATCAAGATGATCCGCTTGAAGTCTATCAAGCCACTTTTGACCTTCCTCTGGAACATTGGCATGAATAACCATTGCTTTAACTGGATAGTCAAGTTTGGCAATATCCTCGTCAAAGATTTGCTCACAGCGAAGTTTAGCTTTTTTCATTGACCGCACCTTTTCAAACGCTTCAATGGCATGCGTTGGAGTATGCATAGTCAAGAGGGGTTTGATCTTTAAAATTGAGCCTACAAATGCAGAGGCGTTTGATAGACGACCACCACGAACAAGGTTTTGCAAGTCATCTACCACAAATACATTATTAAAGGTATCGCGATATTCTTTTACCTTTTTAACAATGTCATCTAAATCATCGCCTTCACTAGCTAATTTAGCTGCTTCTAAGGCTAAATATCCCATCATTTTAACTGTTAAGTGGGAATCAATTGGTACGGTCTTGATTGTATCCTTCATCTGTTCAGCAAGTTGCTCAACAGTATCCAAATATCCTGTAATAGCCCGTGTTAAATGAATGCTAATCACAGCATCATACCCATCATTAGCTAATCCTTGATAAACTTCCATCAATTGGCCGATTGGCGTTTGGGAAGTCGTTGGAAAAGAGCTTGAATTTGCCATCTTTTCATAAAAATCACTGGTGGAAATATCAACACCTTCACGGTATGTTTGACCATCCAATGTCACTGGGATTGGGACAACATGAATATTATTAGCCGCCGCCTCTTCAGGAGAAAGGTAGGCAGTGCTGTCAGTAACAACAGCAATTTTCATCTTATCAACTCCATGTTCTAAATTTGTATAATTAAAAATAATTGCGTTTTTACGCGGATTTCACCCACATAATACAAAAAGCATACCACATTGACGACACTAAACCAACCAAAAATATGTCCACGTATCTGTCAAGTTTTCATAGGTAGCCTTTAAATATACAGTTTTAGTGGGTTAGTGCCTTAAAAAGTTGTCCCATTGGTCTACTTGTGACCGTGTTAATCGGAATTATTCCTTGTACTGCTCCAATTGACGGCTTTGTCGGTGCCTTTCTTAGAAACTCTCCAGTTCGAATATGCATTTCCTGTAATAGGCTGGTTTGAGCCACTCGAGGAAGAACTGTTAATTGTTCTAGGATTGTATTTAAACTAGCTTGCAGTTCACCATTCATTCGGGCTTCAATTAAACCAATCATGGCTTTAGCCCCCTGCTTAGTCCATGACTTGCCCTGTTTCTTCATCCGGTAAGTAAAAGCCCGGTGAGAACTTTCGACTGAACCAATTAAATGAATATCCTTAAATCCACGCATTTGTGGTGAGAGGATATACCGCCAATTTCGCTGTAGATACTTTCTTAAACGCATTAGGTCGTCTGCTTGTTTTTCCGTTAGGTTTTGTGATTCATAAGTATCTAAAATTATTGTTAGCTCTGCTTGATCATGATGACGAACGGCTTTAATTGCTCGCATGGCTAATTCGTTGTGCCGGCCTAAAGTATGTTCAATTTTCTGTAAACAATGATAGCGGTCGAGAAAGTATTCACCATGTGCACCTTGAGGAACTAGACTTAATAGCTTAGCTGGTTCGTAACCTGGCCAGCGTCACTGGCCAAAAAGATCGTTTGACCGGCAAGCTTATAATGGCGGTCTAAATAATCACTTAGTCGTGCTTCAAGCCGTCCTTGGTGCCCAACACTGAGAAAGTCATGCCGATTAATGATTTGATTAGCTACTCGCTCATAAACCCGATAATGGTGCACAAGAGTCAGCTGACCTGCTTCTTTTTTACCTTTAATCATAAAGGCATCACCCTCAATAGTTAAATTTTTAGGCATATGGCGAGGAGTAGCTTGGTGTTCTTTTGCTTGAGTTTGTTTAGCTACCTGATTTCCTAACTCATGCACGGCGTGCATTACCGAATCGGCAGTAATTCCGCTGTCAAATACAAGGTTCAAAATGTCGGCAGTATTGCGCATTGTAGTTGTTTGGGCAATCTTAGCCATCATCATTAAGTAGTGTGGCGATAAACGACGACGTGGTTTAATTTTTAATTGTTGGTCTAAGTAAAATTCACGTTTCTTTGTCCCTGCCTGATAATACCGTCGTTGAAAAGTCACCGGGCCAAAGATAAAATTAAGCGTCCGTGGCTGTTTATTGATTACTTGATAGTTCGCTGGAGCTTGGGACTTTAAGCTTCGATCTAAGCTTTCCAAAAAGTTTTGCATGATTACTTGTCCTAACTCCAATACACCTTTTAAAATAATCTGTTCAGCTTCAAATAAACTGCCTGATTTCACCAAATTCTGCTCGATTTCTGTTAAAATATCCATGAGGAAAGACCTGCCTTTGCTTAGTATTCGACACACTAAAGGCTACTGGTCTTTTCTTTTTTTGTAAATAAGTAAATTGGTCTACAAAAAAGATTTCCACGACCAGATGAATTATTCATCCAACCTATGAAAATCTTACACTAACATGTCCACTAAAGTAACATTACTTTTCATTAATGATGTAAAACTGTATAATTAATAGTGCTATTTTCGTTTGTAATTATAATATTTAGGAGGCTACACTAATGTCTTTTGACGGCTTGTTTACTCATGCAATTGTCCATGAGCTAGATCAAAAATTAACTACTGGTCGGGTAGCCAAAGTTAGTCAACCTTACCCTGCAGAATTAATTATTACGATCCGTGCTCACTGGCACAATTATCCATTACTCATTTCTGCTAATCCAACATACCCACGAATCCAAATTACTGAGATTCCATATAAAAATCCAGCAGTTCCAACTAATTTTACAATGACGATGCGGAAATACCTTGAAGGCGCAATCGTCAATAAAATTGAACAAATTGATAATGATCGGATTATCAAAATTACTTTTGACACTCGTGATGAATTAGGTGATAGTCAACAACTAGTCCTTGTGAGTGAGATTATGGCCCGGCATAGTAATATCTCCCTCGTTAATCTTAAGACGGGCAAAATCATTGACACCATTAAGCATGTTGGCTCAGATCAAAACCGAGTTCGCTTGTTATTGCCAGGTGCAACCTTTGTCATGCCACCAAAGCAAGATAAAGTTAACCCTTACTTACCAAACCAGGTCTACTCTGACCTTGTAAGGCAAACTAATGATGAAGTAGAATTAAGTCATCAGTTACAGCAGCATTATCAAGGATTTGGCAAAGACTCCGCGCGGGAATTAGCTGCAGAATTACTGCAAAGTGATAATTTACCAACTACCTATCAGCAATTTCTTAATCACTTTGAAAATCCAGAGCCAGTATTAATCACCAGCTCTAATGGAAAGACTCAATTCGCTGTGTTCCCTCCATTAAATATTGATGGTGAGTTGCAACATTTCGACTCCCTATCTGCCCTTCTCGATGCCTTCTATGCTAATAAAGCAGAACAAGATCGTTCAAAAGAATTAGCCGGGCAAGTGTTAAAAGTACTGAAGAATGAACTTAAAAAAGATCGACGAAAAGTAAAAAAACTGCAACAACAATTACATGATGCAGCAACTGCAGATCAGTACCGAATTTGCGGTGAGATCCTTACTACCTATCTTAGTAAATTAACTCCCGGAATGAAAGAAATCGAACTTCCTAACTTTTATGATGATAATAAGCTACTAAAAATCAAGCTTGCTCCAGAATTATCACCATCGCGCAACGCCCAAAAGTACTTTACTAAGTATAATAAGCTCAAAACCTCTGTTGAGTATGTAAAGGAACAGCTAAAACTGACAAACGATGAAATCAAATATTTTGAAAACATTGAAAATCAGATTAAATTAGCTGCTCCCGCTGATATTCAAGAAATTAAACTGGAACTGCAAGAACAGGGTTATATTAAAAAGAAGAAAAGCGGGAAGAAACAACGAAAAGTTAAGGTAAGTGCTCCAGAAGAATTTCATACTAGTGATGGTACTACGGTTTTAGTAGGTAAAAATAACCTGCAAAATGACCGTCTTAGCTTTAAGATTGCTAATAAAAATGAAATCTGGTTACATGTTAAAGATATCCCAGGTTCCCACGTGGTAATCCGCTCAACAAACCCATCCGAAGATACGATTCTTGAAGCCGCACAGTTAGCAGCATACTTCTCTAAAGGTCGCGATTCAGATAATGTGCCCGTTGACTATCTTCCTGTCAAGCGACTTCATAAGCCAAACGGAGCTAAACCCGGCTTTGTTATTTTTACAGGTCAGAAAACACTTTATGTAACACCACATAAACTTTCTAACTAAAAAAACTTCAGCCCAAGACACCGGGCTGAAGTTTTTTATATCTCTAAATTATTCTCCTAAAAATTGCATCTGCGCACCAATGACTCGGTTACGGGCAGGAATTCCTCCCTTAACTCGCAACGCCTTAAATGGGAAGGTTGCACGATAATTAACAATCCCTGATACCGGTTTAGGCTCCAGCATTTTATCGAAATTACCAGTGAATAATTGAGTAAAAATCCCTGGTAAGCTAATATGAAGAGCTTTTGATAAAAAGGCTACTTCTGGCAATGACAATGGTTGAACTTTAATTAAACTAAATTTCCCATCATCCTCTTCAAAAATTGCTTGGTATAACCCTGGCTGTTCCATCTTTAATACAGTAATACTAGCTTGGTCATTGAGATTTTGGTAAGTTAATGAAGGAAGATCAGCCGGGTAGCGTAAAGCGGTGGATTGATAGTTTAACGCAATTGGTGAAAAAAGATCAGTCATTGTTCCTAATGGATAAGCATAATTGCCATCATAGACATAATTGAAGGAGTAACGTTGCCTATCACTACTAGCAGCAGTAGTTGGCAATTCATCTGGAATTATAACAATTTTTACATCCAGATCATAATTCTGCAACGATTTTAGTAACTTATCATAACTAGTGGGAATAAATAAATACTGAGGTTGCTCTATCCGTAATATTTGCAAGATATTTTCAATTGTTGCCGGTTCAACATAACGTTTTTCAGCTAACTCTGGATCAAAAGTGATGGAACTAGGGTTTGAATTTACCACAACATTATTAAAGCCTTCATTATGAAGTTCTTTTAACATCATAGCAACAAAGTAATCACCAGAATTACTTAATCCTAATCGTAAGCCCCCTGTCCCAATCACCAAGGCGCTTGGTTGAGAAGTTCGGCTAATTTCATTTTCTTCTTCGTAAGCAGAGTAAAAACTATTAGTATGCTGATCAAACTCCCCAGCTGATGGTTCGATTTCTTTATACTTTGTCAATAATTGGTGGTCTATGCTCATCTGATAAACTTGTTCAGGGGTAGTATTCCACAGTCTTGCAATAAGCTGGTTACTCAAGCCGTAACTCTTAGCTTTTTGCAAAACCGGCTCTTTATTTGGATGATCAGCAATTTCACGAATCAACAACCACATTTTATTAATCTGTTCAAAATAAAATGGATCAATCTTTGTCATCTCTGCTAATTCATTAACTGAGTACCCTCTCTGCATTGCTTCAATTAATACAAAAAGTCGGCCTGCTTCGGGGTGGACAATTTTGGCGATTAATTGGTCATCAGTCAATTGCTTTTGAGCAGCAAGATGAAAGTCAGCTGGCTCGTGATAACGGGATTCAATAGCTTTGAAAAGTGCTTCAATAGTACTTCGGCCGATACCCAAAACCGTCCCCACCGACCGCTTTTCTGTTCCAAGTAAACGACTAGCTTTTGGTAAATCGTTGAATCCCCATATTGGAACCCGCGCAGCAATATGATCCATTGTTGGTTCGATAAGAGCCGCATGATGAACATAATTTTCACCAAGATCAATGTCCCGTAGATGCTTTCCTGCATATAATTGTGCTGTTACTTGGGCAATTGGGTAACCCGTCGACTGCGATACAAACGCTGTAATTCGATCAAAGTGTGGACTGCTCTTAATGACATAAAAACGATCACTGTTTGTATCAAGGGCAAACTGAATATGGTTCGTACCGACAATTCTTAATTTGCGGGTAATAGCAAAAGCCGTATCCCGAATATCCTGAATCTGTCGATCGCGAAGTGTCTGGACAGGATTGAAGGCAATTGAATCACCAGCATGGATACCGATTGGGTCCATATCCTCAATCATTGACAACATCATCATCGTTCCAGAACTATCACGTTGAACGACGACTTCAATTTCCTTATAGCCAGCAAGACTTTGCTGAACTACTACTTGTTCTGCCCGCGACTGGCTCAAGCAAACCTTTACTGCATCTGCCAATTCGCTTCGATCATGCACAATTTTACGCGTACTGCTACTCTTAGGTAATACTGACCTGATAATAACTGGATACCCTAGTTTAGTTGCCTCATCCAAAGCATCCTGATAATTATTAACCGTTACGATTTTCTTAACTGGTGCTTCCATTTGTCGAAGCGTTCGTTCAAGCAAAACAGCACTATTAATTTGACGAATAGTTGCTTCAGGGACTCCTAGCAATTGAATATTTTCTTTACGAATAATCCCTTTTTCTAGTAATTCTTGGGTAAGATCAAAAGCTCGACGATTACCTAAAGTAGGCAAGATTGCATCTGGATGAAACTTATTAATAATATCTACTAGGCTCTCGACTTTTAATGAGACAATACAACCGTGGTCAACATTTTCTAAGCTTACTGAAAATGGGTTATCATCTGCCAAGATTGTTTTTATCTTCATTTGCTTAAAAACGCGTGAGACCTGGTAAATAGCAGAGTCGAGCTCATCACCGTGTTGAACATCGTTGGCTCCTGCTCCAATAATCAATACAGATTTCAACTTTTCCATCAATGACGATCCCCCCTCCTATTCATTGTATCGACGAACTCATCAAATAAACCATCAGTTTCATCGGGTCCCGGTGCACCATCAGGGAAGAATTGAACTGAAAACGCCGGATAACGACGATGACGAAGCCCTTGAACACTATTATCAAGCATATCAACGTATGTAATAAAAAGCTGGGAGCGGTCAACCGAATTACGATTAATCAGATACCCCTCCGCCTGGGTCGCATAGACAATGTGGTCAGTAATGATTTCATGAATTGGATGATTCATGCCATGATGTTCAACTGGAATTTGCTGGACATTTGCTCCATTGGCGATTCCAAATAATTCATGGCCCAATCCAATAGCAAACATTGGTACTTTAGTTTGGACAGTACGAATCATTTCCAGGACTGACTTACGAACATTATTGGGATTCCCTGGACCGCTTGAAAGTACAACCCCATCAGGATCTAACCGTAATATTTCTTCAGCCGTTGCAGTATATGGTAAGACAGTAATATTACATTTTCGTCGACTCAATTCCCGCAATATTCCGTTCTTTAATCCAAAGTCAATCACAACAACGCTTAACCCAATTCCGGGATTAGGATATGGTTTAGGAGTAGAGACTTGAGCAACTTGCTGGTTCGTTAAAACAGTCGCATGAAGCTGGTCAAAAGCGTGGTCATCTGGAACTGGAACAATGCTTCCTTTTAATGGTTTGCCAGCTTTTCTTAATTTATGAACTACTGCCCGTGTATCAATACTAGTAATTCCCGGAATGTTCATTTGTTGAAGGTATTTATCAAGAGTCAATTGGCGTCCATTATCATTAGTTCCAGCATCAGCAAGGGAACGAACAATAATTCCTTTAATCGTCGGTACAATTGATTCATAGATATTACGTTGAATTCCATAACTTCCAATATTTGGCTGGGTAAAAACGACAATTTGGTTATTGTAAACCTGATTAGTGATGATTTCTTGGTAACCAGTCATACTGGTATTAAAAACAACCTCACCAAAAGTAACAGCTGGTGAACCAAAACCTTCGCCAGCGAAAATTGAGCCATCTTCAAATATTAGGTATCGTGCTGTCACTGTCCCACTCTCCTAAAACTTTGTTAATAATTGATCAATATTATTATGAACGTTCTCCAAATTAAACACAATAATTTTATTGGTCGGTCTTGCGTAAATGTTCAAGCATTTTTGCAAAATAAGCTGGTAATGGAGCCGTAAAAACCATTTCTTTACCAGTTCGGGGGTGTTTAAAGCCCAACAAACGAGCATGTAAATATTGGCCATTGCCAGCAAGTGTTTTTCGTGGCCCATACAACGGATCTCCTGCCAGTGGATGACCAATATATTTCATATGAACGCGAATCTGATGAGTTCGTCCTGTTTCTAGCTGACAAGCAACTAAAGTATAATTCTTAAACCGTTCTAACACATTAAAATGCGTTACTGCATGACGTCCATCAACTACAACTGCCTGTTTCTTGCGGTCTTTTAATGAGCGACCCAATGGAGCATCAATTATTCCTTTATCTTCTTTTATAACTCCATGCACAAGCGCAACATATTCTCGTTTATTAGTTTTTGCCTTTAATTGAGCTGTCAAAGAACGGTGCGCCATATCATTTTTGGCTACCATCAATAGTCCTGAGGTATCCTTATCAATCCGATGAACGATCCCTGGCCGAAATTCTCCATTAATAGTTGATAATGGGGAATGATATAAAAGAGCATTTACAAGCGTATGGTTTGGATGGCCTGGTGCTGGATGTACGACCATCCCCTGCGGTTTATTAACGACAATAACATCATCATCTTCATATACAATATCAAGAGGAATATTCTCAGGTGCTAAATCAATTTTTTGTGGTTCTTCTGGAATGATTTGGACGTGATCACCTACAAGCAACTTATATTTAGGCTTTACCTGTTTGCCATTAACAAGGACGTGACCATCTTCTATCCAATGTTGAATTTGTGATCGGGAAAATTGATCAAAGTGATGACCAAGCTGCTTATCAATCCTTCCCACCATCTCACCATCAATTGTTAATTCTAATTCTTCAGACATTTGTTAGTCTTTCTCCTTTAAGATGCAAATTATTAGCCAGATTACGCCAATTGTTAAGCACATGTCCGCAATATTAAAAATTGGAAAATTAATAAATGTTGTTTCAAACATGTCCACAACATACCCTTGTCTTAACCGATCGATAAAGTTGCCAATAGTTCCTGCCATAATCAATGATAAGCCAATTAGCATAGGAATATTTTTACGGTACTGCCAGATAAAGTAACCAATTACAATAATCGCAACAATAGTTATAATGGTAAAAAAAGTTTGTTGCCCTTCAAAAATGCTCCAAGCAGCCCCTGAATTTCGTAAATTAGTTAACTCAATAATACCAGGAATTAACTGCTTACTACCACCAAGAATAATTGATGATGCAACCCAAGATTTTAATAATTGGTCACAAATTGTTAAAATTAAAATAATTCCAATAGCGATCCCCAGTAACAATTATTGAACCCCCTGTTGTTTCAATGCCAATTTCAAACGTGCAATTGCTTTAGTGGTAAAGGTAAAACTCATTACCTCTCCATTCACAGTAATTGTCACCGTATGCTTGGTAAACTCTGGCTGACGAATATCAGAGATTGGGATAACGAGGTACTGTTTTTGTAACAAGCGATTAAATACCATTTTAGTCGGAGTGATTACTACGGTTCGTCGCCGCCATTCTAATAAGGCAAGGATTACAAAAACTGCAAAAAAGAGCGCGCTGAGCCACTGAAAATGAGTAATTTCAAGCCAAATTACAAGGCCGGCAACAAAGAAGAGAAAAGTCCAACACCAGCTAATAATTGTCCCCGTAAGGTCTGGTTGGTAAAAATAACGAGTTTCTTCTTCCATAATTATAAATGTCATCCTTTCAGAAAAGAGGTAGTTTTTATGATCAAAATCTTTACAGATGCTGCAACAAAAGGAAACCCGGGCCCTACTGGTTTGGGAATAATAATAATTGCCAATCATAAGCAAATTCAGCTTGCAATTCCAGTAGATAAGGAAAAAATGGATAATCACCATGGCGAATTTGCTGCAGCTCACTTTGGATTTAAATATTTAATTGATCACTTTAGCAATAATGAAACAATCCTATTTTATACTGATAGTCGTATCTTAAGTGACGCAATCGGCAAAAATTATACAAAACATTACCAAAAAGAATTAGCAGCACTAAATCCTCTCCTCCAACACTTTCCAACAGTTGTCACCCAGTGGATTCCAGAAAGCCAAAATCGTGGAGCACATAATTTAGCAAATCAGGCCCTCCACAAAATAGAGTGATTTTAGAAAACAGCATATCGTTTTAATTATATCATCCACGTGTTCTATCAGCCACCAAACAGAGAAAAAGCCTTAGCGGTCGTTACAATGTAACTCCCACTAAGGCTTTTATTATTGGGAGAATTTGCCCCCTACGTGCCCCCTAGCACCTATTTTCGATCATGCGAATTGCTTGAAACCCTTGCTATTTAAGGGCTTTGATCTTGGAGCGATCTTTTTTGCCCCAATATTGGTAGAGATCTGTTCGTAAGGCACCATTATAAAGTTTACGACGCTTTGTGGCGGGGGCGCCATAATACTTTTCAAATTCCATATCAGCCGTCAAAATATATTTACTCCATGTGGTTAATGGACGATATAACTCACCCATCTGCCGGTAAAGTTCATGAACTGATTCCTTATCACTTAGCCGTTCACCATATGGCGGGTTAGCAACGATAACTCCATTAACTTCGCTTGTTTGCCAGTCTTTTACGGCTAATTGCTTAAACGTAATATCATGAGTTAATCCTGCCGCACGAGAATTTTCTTGAGCAATATCAATCATGTTTTGGTCAATATCATATCCGCGGATATCTAATTCGATATCATAATTTGCTAAGGAATCGGCTTCATCTCGAACTTCATCAGATAAACCATCTGGAACTAAGTTAACCCATTGTTCGCTAATAAATGAACGGTTGATTCCCGGCGCAATATTATGACCGTATAATGCTGCTTCGATTGGAATCGTCCCTGAACCACATACAGGATCGACAAATGGGTTATCTGGGAACCAGTGAGCTAGCATTACCAAGGCGGCGGCCATATTTTCCTTCAACGGTGCTCCACCTTTATTTTTACGATATCCACGCTTAAAAAGCCCCTCTCCACTAGTATCTAACGTAAGAAGAACATGGCCTTTATTAATCGCTACTTCTAACGGGTAAGTGGCACCAGTTTCGGCTAAACGAGTCCGCCGATGGTATGCATTACTGAGACGTTGAACAATCGCCTTTTTAGTGATTGCTTGAACACTTGGTACATTATGCAATTGTGAGTTATGACTTTTTCCTTCTACTGGGAAATTCGCATCAATTGGTAACAAATCTTCCCATGCGATGTTTTCAGTACGATCAAACAATTCTTCAAAAGACCGAGCATCGAATTCACCCACAACAATTTTTACTCGGTCTGCTGTCCGTAGCCAAAGATTAGTCCGAATGACATCCTTCATCGTCCCTTGAAAACGCACCCGACCATTTTCCACTTTGACTTCATAGCCAAGATCTCTTAGTTCTTTTCCTACTAATGCTTCAATACCTGCAGCAGCAGTAGCAATTAACTGATATGTTTGCACATTAAACTCTCCTTTAGACTTATTCCTATTAGCTATTTTACCTTATGTTGCTTCAAAATGAAAAGAAGCCGCAAGAAGAAACAAAAGAGACTGCAAAACTAAAAATTTGCAATCTCTTTTGTTTATGAATGGTAGTTGACTTTAACCTAACTACATTAATGAATTCTCATTTGCTTTATCAGTCAATATTTTGTAAATACGTTCAATATCCCGGGTGGTGCCACGAGATTCAAATGCGTCCAATAAAGGCAAACCGTATTCTTTAGCGTATGTCTTGGCAGTTATTACATACATCTTTCCTAAGGTCAAGTTCCCGCTGCCAATTATTCCTGCACAACGTTTAACATTATCATAGCTCTCCAAATAATCGTGCATTGGTGTTGTTAAGATCTCTGTTAACGTCGGTGTAAATCTACTTCCACCGATCATATATGTTGGTAGTAAAACAAAAATTTACTATCGCTTTCGGTCGGAAGTGTCTCCTCCGAAATCTCCAATAAATCGATTAAAGGATTTTCATTATTTAAATGATGCTGTTGCGTTGCATATTCTTGAAGCCGATGGTTAAACGATCGTACATTCCCAGAAAACGACATATATACAATTTTTATTCTCTTATTATCCATAATTCCCTAACTTTATTATCTGATATTTTATTAATCTAGAGATAAGTTAATTCACAAATAACTCATTTTTTACCCCATTAACATTATAGGCGCACTTGCAATAAAATGAAATGATTATTTATATTTTATTGCCGTTTTAAGTTATATCTAGCTAAAATATCCAAAATTTTATTTATCACTATTTAACTTTTTTGTTTAAACATGTAATTAGCAACGTATTATATCAAAGAAAGCAATAAAATTAGGCTATGATTTTTAAAATAAAAAAACCCGAGCGAACTCGGGTGCCTGTATGCAAGTATCTGTAGGCCATGTTTTGTCGTAATATAATTATCAGGCATAATTATATCGAGGTAATCATCTATCTCAGAGTATCGAAATACTCTCCCCTGGAATCACTTCAATTTGTTATCCAAAGCTCCCCTACCGTAGTTTGGGTTTACCGCTTGAGGGGTTTACCGCGTTCCACCAATATCGTTTCCAATATTGTATCGTCACTGTGGCACTTTTCAGGAATACTAAAACGTAGTTAAAACCTTAGTCCGTTTTTCCGCCGTCACCATAAAATGGTGCCCCGCCTTATTTTTTCAGCGAGCACAAACACTACAGGCATCGCAGCCTGTGCGAGCATGGACCTTCCTAACACAACATAAGCTGTGCTCAATTACCCGAAACTTGCAAAATTATTAATAAACTATTCGACACGCACTAAAGCAAATGTGAGTCATTATTATCGTTACCATCTAATTGTGAACCAAATACACGACGTTCCAAATTAGATAAACGCTTTAAAATATCTATATTTGTAGCGCTCGATACAGGTTGACGAGAAACAGTTCGATTACTCATAGATGACCCAACTTCTACTTGACGGTTTAATTCGTCAACCTTCGCTCTCAAACGTTCATTTTCATCATTTAAACGTTCAAGTTCTTTATTATAGGTGTCGTAGTCTTTAATAACATCATCTAAGAAAGCATCAACATCCGCTTCGTCATAGCCTTTGCCAATATTTCTCTCCTTAAATTGCTTGTGCAAAATATCTTGTGGAGTAAATTTTATGTTATCCAACTTAAACACCTCAATTGTTTAGTTTGCGTAGCCCAATAACTATAATACCAAATCAAAGAAAAAATGCAAGATTAAAATTCATCTTTTTCCCTTTGTCGCTCAGCCCATTCTTCTGCCTCTTCTTGAAGTTCATCAAAATCAACAAGAGTCATCGAATACTCACTTTCTTCTGTATATTTTTGAATCGTCTCATAATCATACTTAGTTTTTCCTTCATACTCTGGATCATAAAGAAGAAAAGCTTCGTCAGTATGGGTAAGCATAAACTGCTGATAATTCCGCAACTGTTGCGGGGATTGATAAGGTTTATCTGAAACATTAGCAAAGAAATCAACTTGCTGAGTAACATTCGTCAGTTTTAACTGGTTACTCTCATTCCATTGCTTACCAAATTCTGCAAAAGGGAACATTAAAGCTGTTTTTAATTGTGGAAAATCAGTTTGGAGTTCTAAGGCAGCTTCAAGTCCCCATCTTTCCGTCCCCATTTGTGGTCCAGTTATTACCCAGAATTCATCATCATTCAATTCCAATTGAGCTCTTAAATATTTTTTTAGAACCTCTTTTATTACCTGGACTTTGGGATCATTATCCTTAAATATATTTAGTTCGTAACTTCGATAACCCGTAATCCACACTCTTTTCATAAAATCCTCCCTAAATAAGCAGATATAAAGCCTTTAACTTAAACTTGTAATCATCTTGTATCAATCATTATGCAACTAGTCTGGTATAATAAATCTCTAGTTAGGAGAGTGATCACCGTGACCATTCACTATCCCAATGGTCAGCAACCTGTACAACACTATAATACACATAATGAATTACCGACACCACATCAATCTATTTATGCCAAACGTGGGATGTCGTTAGAGGATGAAATCAATCATAGTAATCAGTACTATTTGGCTCGCCATATTGCTGTCATTCATAAAAAGCCTACCCCTATTCAGCTTGTAAAAGTTGATTATCCCAAGCGGAGTGCGGCTGTTATTAAAGAAGCATATTTTCGGCGGCCATCAACTACTGATTACAATGGAGTGTACCGTGGATACTATATTGACTTTGATGCTAAAGAAACACGTAATAAAAATTCTTTTCCATTAAAGAACTTTCATCCCCATCAAATTCAACATATGCGTGAATGTGTAGCACAGGGGGGAATTTGTTTTGCCTTCATTAAATTTACGGAGCTTGACCTGCTATATCTGCTTCCCGCGTCCAACCTATTTAAATATTGGGATCAACAGCAAAGCGGCGGCCGTAAATCAATTTTGCGAACTGATATTGCCAGAGAAGGCTATCAAATTCATTATCAACTCAATCCGCGTTTACCATATTTAAACGCTGTTGATAAAATAATTGCTGCAAAAGCGTAAAGGAGTTTACTATGTCAAATGATAATCAGTCAACGCGTAGTGAGCGTCATAATAACAATGACAATCAACAGCGCAATGTTGGCGGCTTAATAAAGAAAATCTTGCTATGGGTAGCAGGAATCGTCGTTCTACTAATGGTGGCATCTGCAGCTTTATTTTTCTACTATGCCTCAAGTGCTCCTAAAATTAGTAGAAGCGACTTAACAAGTCAGAGTATTACGACTATTTACGATGATCAAAATCGAGTAATTTCTCGTTTAGGAGCACAGAAACGAGAATATGCCAAGGATAATCAAATTCCAAAGCAGTTAAAAAATGCTGTTGTTTCAATTGAGGATCGACGCTTCTACAAGCACCATGGTGTTGATACAATTCGAATTCTTGGAGCGGCCACTTCTAATGTTTTTGGTCGTTCAGCCGGGATGCAGGGGGGAAGTACGCTGACTCAACAGTTAGTTAAATTATCCGTCTTCTCAACAGCTGCCTCTGATCGAACATTAAAACGTAAAGCTCAAGAAGCATGGCTTGCTATTAATGTTGAGCAACATTTTAGCAAGAGTCAGATCCTTGATTTTTACATCAACAAGGTTTACATGGGCAATGGAATTTATGGAATGCAAACTGCAGCCCAGTACTACTATGGTAAAGATTTAAAGGATCTTGATCTTTCCCAATTAGCCCTTCTCGCCGGAATGCCACAATCTCCTACTTACTATAATCCACTTGTAAGCAACACAAAATATGCAACGCAACGGCGAAATGAAGTATTGAATGCGATGGTTTGCAGCAATTACATTACCCAATCCCAAGCTAACCAAGCAGCAAGTGAAAGTGTTACTGCTGGTTTAGACCCTGATCATGGTAATATTTCAGGAAGCGGAACTGCTGTAGATTCTAAAGTTGTTGACCCTTATGTAAAGCAAGTTCTTGCTGATTTACAAGCACAAGGATATAACCCATATAGTGACGGGCTAAAGGTGCACACCAATCTTGACCTTGATGCTCAACAACACCTTTATGATGCTGCAAATAAAAATGTTCAGTTCCAAAACGATAAAATGCAAGCCGGGGTAGCTGTTACCGATCCCCACAACGGACAAATCATTGCCATGCTCGGTGGCCGTCACACAGGAAATGTTGTGTATGGACTTAACCGAGCTGTGCAAAGTAATCGTAGTTCTGGGTCAACCGCAAAGCCATTAATGGATTACGGTCCGGCTATCGAATACTTGCAATGGCCAACTTTCAAATCAATTACTGATACGCGGTTTGTCTTTCCTGGTACCAACACTGTTCTTCATGACTTTGACAAAAAGTACAAGGGTAATATGACAATGCGTGAAGCCTTAGTTCAATCACGGAATGTTCCTGCTATTCGCGCATTACAAGCAGTTGGAATTAAACGTGCTACTTCTTTCCTTGATGGATTAGGAATTTCACAAAAGCAACCATATACTTTACAAAACGGAATTGCTTTGTATATCTCCCCACTCCAAGTTTCTGCTGCATATGCGGCCTTTGCTAATGGTGGTACTTACTACAAACCTTACTACATTAGCTCGATTACTACTCAAGATGGTTCAGTAAAGCAATTCAATCCTAAAGGTAAACGCGCAATGAATAAAGCTACTGCCTACATGATTACTGATATGCTTAAAGGAGTTTTCACTGACTCACAAGGAAGCGCAACTGATGCTCAACTTGACGGTGTTAACCAAGCTGGTAAGACGGGGACAACAAACTATCCTGGAAATTATAGTCAGTCTGGCGTAATGGATTCTTGGATGGCCGGTTATACTAAGAACTACTCAATTGCAGTTTGGACTGGTTATGACCACCCACTTGAACCTGGTGGCAGTATTTCAGAACAATATGTAAAGTCAGCACAATTACTTTACAAGGACTTAATGCAATACCTTGACAGCCAAAATCACGCATCTGATTGGACGATGCCAGATACTGTTGAAGCTGTTCGAGTTGAAGGTAAACGTCAGCTTGTAATTCGTGATTCAAAATGGGCATTCGATTATACTGAAGATACATCAGATGATCGTGATAGCAGTTCCACTTCTAGCTCAAGCGAATCATCATCGTCTTCATCTTCTTCCAGTCCTGCTTCAAATAGTAGCAGCGAAAGTCGTACAGAAGAACGAAACAATGCCCCAACTGAATCTTCATCAAGTAGTGCTCCGGCTAGTTCAAGTTCATCTGCACCCGCACAAAGCTCAAGTTCTAGCCTTGCCCCTGCTACGCAACCTAGCACAGCTAACCCATGATAAGATCTTTTAAAAATTGAAGATAATAAAAAGGATTGTGGAATTTTTCTCCGCAATCCTTTTTATTATCAACTTTTTAATAATGAATTGTATGTTTTCGCCGACCATTTTGTAGAATATAGACGGCAATAATTACTAAAATAATCCCTAAAATTTCCGCCCAATTCAAGTTCAATTTAAAGAAGATCACACTTAAAATCGAAGTTGTAATTGGTTGAACGGCATCCATGATACTAACTACATCAGATGGGGCATATCTAGTTGCATGAAGCAAAACTCCAAATGGTAAAATCGTTCCGAACAACACCACTGTCGCAACAGATGCTACTAATGTGGTAGTAATATGTGGCGGATTAACCCAGAATGGCCGGTAGAGGTTAAATAGAACTCCGGCAATCATTGTCCCCCAGCCGAGGACAACAATTGGCGGATTCTCATCAGCAGCACGTTGCGGAAGGACAACATAGAATGCAGCTGTAATCCCAGAGCCCAAGCCCCAGAGAAGGGATACAAATGGTAAAGCTAATTGAGTAAAGTTACCACGCGTGATACATAATGCTACCCCAATCAAAGCAACAATAAACGCAATAATATCACTCCTGAACGGACGACGATGCATAAAAACAATTCCACCTAACACAATAAAAAGTGGGGAAAGATACTGCAGAATTGTTGCTGCTGAGGCATTTCCTGTTTGAATAGCATAATAGAACGTAAGCAGGTTTGCCATCAATCCTAAAATAGCATAACTAATAACTGAAATAGCTGTTGCTCGTGTCTTAAATACGTTAAAAATCTTTTTTCCATATAAAAATACACTAATTACTAATAAAATTACTCCTGCTGAAAAAGTCCGCATTGAGAGCATCCACGTAGCAGGAATTGCTAAATTTTGTGAGATGAGTTGCAAAACGGTTCCGGATATTCCCCACATAGCAGAGGCAACCGCTGCCCACATAATTCCCTTCATTACTTGAGAAGAAGATTTTTCCATGTTAACCACCCTTTATTTAATTTTATTCGCCTAATTTATAAATCGGTATTTTAGGTTTATTCAATGTCTTCTTTTCGGGTTTTTGTCCAGTCTCTTTTCGCTGTTCAAACCTCTTTTCGTGCTCATTGATATCTCTTTCTGTTCGTAAGCCCTGACGATCCCAGCTTTGTAGAATCCGGTCCATATATTGAAGATTTAACGCACTATTCATTACTGCCTGCCGTAAAGCAAGTTTAATCATTATAGCCGAATAATTATCTTTATCCAGCCAGTCATTAACAATTTGCAATTCCATTGATGAGAGGGGCCGGCCAAATTCGGCCTCTAGCTGATTAAATGTCTCAACCCGACTATTAGTATTTTCAACCTTAACCGCTGCCTCTTGGTCATTCTCATTGAGCAATGCTAATTTATTGATAAGGAGCGAAAAATCATATATTGCATCTTCTTTGCCATCTTCCATTTTTCGCATCTTCTGCTCAACAAGATGGTTTGTCATCATCTGGTGAAGCTGTTCAAACACCTGCCGCTCTTTTGTTCCTAAGTTCTTTGCAATTGTGCGAACATCCGGATTCATTATTCCCCGATCTTGGTAAGATTTAAACTGAAGATATAAGACAAATTGAGAAGTTGTCATCCCCAGTTCTTTATAATGATGGAGCAATAAGTTGCTTATATTTGTTTCTCCCGCCTGCAAGTAATGCTGTAAAAGGCTTGCATCTGTCATTTAATCAGCCCCTCTCTTAACAAAATATTTTTGCAAAAGTAAAGAGACTGAGTAGTCCCAGCCTCTATTAGTTTCAGCTTTTATTAAAGATTATTAATATTTTGAACATATTGTCCAGTCTTAAAATTAATCAGATCGTAGCAGAGATTTCCTTTTTGATTACGATATGTTACTTCCCAGACAGCCTTATCATTAAATACCCCCGGAGCAACTTTTAAAATTTCACGCGGATTGCGATTTGATTTTGTCATCGCCCGTGCTCTTGCAGCAGTAATCCCACTCGATTGTTTTAGGACCCTAATCTTGCCACCATGTTGGGGAACCATAACCAGAATTGGTTGGTTTTGCTGATTCTTACCACTAATCGTATAGTAAGTATTCTCCCGATTATAAATATAAAATTGGTCAGGAGACCGAAGATGAGCATATTTTTCGGCAAGTGAAATCGTCTGCCGTCGTGCTGAATTTCGTGGCTGATTGCTAACAGCAAAAACGCTCCACACTATTAATAAGATTAGTAAAATCGCAATCAAAAGGTTACGAATTGTCCGCATTGAGGAACCTCGACTCTGTTCACGCTGAACTTCACGCCGACTTTGCATATCTTTTCCCTCTTATCTATTTAGTTTATTAGATTCTTATATGGCAATCGTTTTTGATTATACCAGAAATCGATAATTAAAAGTTGATAAAGTTTAATTAACTTTGTCCTCTTTACCATTTTGTAAAAACTTCTGAGTAATTGAAATCAATTCAGCAGTTTTTTTGCTATTAACCGGTAAATCAGGGGGCAGACTACTCAAAATCGTCTTTCCGTACCGCCTTGTCTGCAGTCGCGGATCAAGAACTACTGCCACCCCATGATCATCTTCCGTCCGTAACAATCTTCCAATCCCCTGACGTAACCGCATCGTTGCTTTTGGCAGTTCAGAATGATAAAACGGATTTTTACCCTGTTGCTGGAGTAACTTATTATGAGCCCGATTCATTATTTCATCAGGTGAATCGAACGGCAACCGCGTAATGATTAAGAGTTCAAGGGCAGACTCTGGTAAGTCTATCCCCTCCCAAAAACTAGAAGCACCAAGAAGGATCGAATTTTTTCCGCCGCTAAACTGTTTTAAGATTTTATCACGATTACCTGTAATCCCCTGGGCTAAAATATCCCGCTGATCAAATAGATCCGTTTCGCGAAGTTGGCTGTATACCTGCTCAATCATCACCAATGAGTTGAATAAAATCATTGTCTGATAATCAGCATTCTTCGTTAGTTGGTAAATCGTATCGCTGAGATATTTAATGTAGTCACTGTTATTTTGTGCACTAGGTACTGGGGCATCTTCTGCAATCAATAATTTAGCGTCCTGTTTGTAATTGTACGGGGATGCAAAGCGGCGCGTTAAAGTATTATTACGCTCTAAATCTAACTGGTGGTAAAGATACGGCGACCGTGGCGATGTAAACAATGTCGCCCCCACAAATAATGGTTGAGCAAAATATGGATAAACATTCTTGGTGAGGTAATGGGTTGCTTCCAATAGCCCCCCACTAAGCTGTAAGGCACTTTGCTCACTTGATTGGCGAATAGTGATCCAAAAAGCAGCAGCCTCTCCCTGTTGTTGAAGCGTTTCATTAAATTCATTTAGTGTTTGATCGGCTTCAATTAATTTTGCAAGCTGACTTTGAAATTGGCTCATGAGGTAACGATCACTTAATAACCACCGGTCTGGCTGACTGCTAAACAGATGGCTGAGGGCAGAAAAATGAAGCTGCACACTGCTCAATGCTTGCTCTAGCTTCATCATCACGGGCCCACTAATATCTAAGAGAGACATCACCTGGTCATTTTGCAGTGGTTGTTCAATTAATTCACTATTAGGATTACCAGTAGCGCTTGCCATATATTGACGGTAAAGGGCTTGCTGGAAAAGGTCAACCGCTTCTTCTACTGCATTGAGGTCACCACGAAGCAATTCAACATTATAACTGCCCAGTGCCTGTTCAGCGAAAATATCGGTTAAGTTTCGGTCATTGCCATTATTAACTAACCCAGACATTATATGAACTGCTGTGCGCAATTTTTGAAAATTAAATGTTCGTCGTGATCGTTTTAAGATACTTTCGCTTAAGTGCTGAGCTTCATCGATTACTAAGTATGGGCGGCGAGTCCCATCCCCTAATTCCTGGGCATGAGCAACCAAGTACGCATGATTCGTAATAATAATATCTGCTTGATGAAGCCGCTTTTCCCGCCGAACGAGAAAATCATCATGGTAAAAAGCATTTGCTGGATTCAAGCTCCGAATACCCTGATGACGAATTTCAGTAAAGTATGGCGACTGCTGAGAATTTAAATTAAGTTCATCAAGGTCCCCACTTTGCGTTGAAAGCAGCCATACTAAAATTTTAGCTTTTAACAACTGAACAAGCTTCGAATCTTCAATCACACTTAAGGAATGAACAAAACGTGCAATATCAATATAATGAGCGTTTCCCTTGATAATCACACTATTCATTTTAAAAGGCAACACCTTGTTTAGTTGCGCGATTGATGTATCAATAATTTGTTGTTGGAGGATATTGGTTGCTGTGCTGACGACAATCTTCTTATCAGGATATGCAACATAACTTAGCGGAAAAAGGTAGCCCAATGTCTTCCCTACTCCAGTTCCAGCCTCAACAATCATATTTTTGGGTTCATCATGAGTATAATTATTGTAAATGCTGTTCATCATTTTTGCTTGAACAGGCCGTAGTCTCAACGTATCTCCATATAGCTTTTCCTTTGCCCTTTTAGTGGAAGGATATTTATGCTTTTCTCGCTGACTATTAGCAGTGATTGGCCGCGATTTATGAAGAACAATTCCGTGCGAGACATACAGCTCTTCACTTAATGACTGGGGCGATTTACGTCGACGCTGTAACTCAGCATCAAAAACCCCGGCTGTTTGTTGAGGTAAGTTGAGCTTCAACTGAGTAATCTTTTCAAGCGTAAGCGTTGGTAATTCTTGAACTCGTTTTAGCAAGTCATTAAGTAAGTCTGCTGTTGCCTCAGCGTCTGATACTGCACTATGAGGGTGATCATGCTCAATGTGCAACGAACTAGTTAAATCTCGTAAACGGAAACTCTTTGCAGTAGGAAGAAGAATCTGACTAAGGGTTACAGTATCGATTGCCGGAATTGATAATGAAGGATATCCAGCTCGCTCTAATTCTGCATTTAGGAAAGGAAAGTCAAAATTAACATTGTGAGCCACAAAGGTCGTTTCCGCCAGCAAACTATAAATAGTTCCAGCAATATCTTCAAATAAAGGTGCTTTTCGTACGTCTTTATCTTCAATTCCTGTTAATTGAACAATTGAACGAGGAATTTTCTCTCGTGGATTTATTTTTGTTTCAAAGTGATTTATGATTTCGCCATCTTGAACGAGAACACAACCGATTTGAATGATCCGATCACCATGATTAACATTCGTTCCGGTTGTTTCTAAATCAATAACTGAGTAGATTGGCGCTTTCTTGTCACGCTTTTTTGTGCGCTGACTATTACGCTGTGTCACACTATCACCATATTTCTCCGAAGTTATTATATAAGTTACTAAATATTCTAAACTAAATGATACACCATTCTACTATAAATTTCTCGTTAGTGTAAGATTTTCATAGGTTGGATGAATAATTCATCTGGTCGTGGAAATCTTTTTTGTAGACCAATTTACTTATTTACAAAAAAAGAAAAGACCAGTAGCCTTTAGTGTGTCGAATACTAAGCAAAGGCAGGTCTTTCCTCATGGATATTTTAACAGAAATCGAGCAGAATTTGGTGAAATCAGGCAGTTTATTTGAAGCTGAACAGATTATTTTAAAAGGTGTATTGGAGTTAGGACAAGTAATCATGCAAAACTTTTTGGAAAGCTTAGATCGAAGCTTAAAGTCCCAAGCTCCAGCGAACTATCAAGTAATCAATAAACAGCCACGGACGCTTAATTTTATCTTTGGCCCGGTGACTTTTCAACGACGGTATTATCAGGCTGGGACAAAGAAACGTGAATTTTACTTAGACCAACAATTAAAAATTAAACCACGTCGTCGTTTATCGCCACACTACTTAATGATGATGGCTAAGATTGCCCAAACAACTACAATGCGCAATACTGCCGACATTTTGAACCTTGTATTTGACAGCGGAATTACTGCCGATTCGGTAATGCACGCCGTGCATGAGTTAGGAAATCAGGTAGCTAAACAAACTCAAGCAAAAGAACACCAAGCTACTCCTCGCCATATGCCTAAAAATTTAACTATTGAGGGTGATGCCTTTATGATTAAAGGTAAAAAAGAAGCAGGTCAGCTGACTCTTGTGCACCATTATCGGGTTTATGAGCGAGTAGCTAATCAAATCATTAATCGGCATGACTTTCTCAGTGTTGGGCACCAAGGACGGCTTGAAGCACGACTAAGTGATTATTTAGACCGCCATTATAAGCTTGCCGGTCAAACGA
This sequence comes from Limosilactobacillus reuteri, assembly GCF_003072625.1. NCBI lineage: Bacteria > Bacillati > Bacillota > Bacilli > Lactobacillales > Lactobacillaceae > Limosilactobacillus > Limosilactobacillus reuteri. The sequence continues at coordinate 975,847 of NZ_CP027805.1, read as the reverse complement.
TCTTTTTGGCCAGTGACGCTGGCCCAGGTTACGAACCAGCTAAGCTATTAAGTCTAGTTCCTCAAGGTGCACATGGTGAATACTTTCTCGACCGCTATCATTGTTTACAGAAAATTGAACATACTTTAGGCCGGCACAACGAATTAGCCATGCGAGCAATTAAAGCCGTTCGTCATCATGATCAAGCAGAGCTAACAATAATTTTAGATACTTATGAATCACAAAACCTAACGGAAAAACAAGCAGACGACCTAATGCGTTTAAGAAAGTATCTACAGCGAAATTGGCGGTATATCCTCTCACCACAAATGCGTGGATTTAAGGATATTCATTTAATTGGTTCAGTCGAAAGTTCTCACCGGGCTTTTACTTACCGGATGAAGAAACAGGGCAAGTCATGGACTAAGCAGGGGGCTAAAGCCATGATTAGTTTAATTGAAGCCCGAATGAATGGTGAACTGCAAGCTAGTTTAAATACAATCCTAGAACAATTAACAGTTCTTCCTCGAGTGGCTCAAACCAGCCTATTACAGGAAATGCATATTCGAACTGGAGAGTTTCTAAGAAAGGCACCGACAAAGCCGTCAATTGGAGCAGTACAAGGAATAATTCCGATTAACACGGTCACAAGTAGACCAATGGGACAACTTTTTAAGGCACTAACCCACTAAAACTGTATATTTAAAGGCTACCTATGAAAACTTGACAGATACAATTTCTCATTTTTACACGAATCGGCCTTTCTTTGTGCTAAAATGTTTAGATTTGGTAACATCCACAATCGTTTTTAGCTAGAATCACTGTTTTATGCTATGATTAAGTTTGAATTTTTATGTAGAAAGTAGGTTACGATGGTGAAACAACAAGGGATTGGTACTAGCCATGCGAAAATCATTTTAATGGGAGAACATAGCGTAGTATACGGTCAACCGGCAATAGCTTTACCATTGCCAAGCGTTCAATTATCAGTTACGCTCAGCAGTCGCCAAGATAACCAGCGAATTATTAAAAGCCGTTATTATCATGGTAGTTTAGAAAATTTACCTTCTTCCATGATTGGAATTAAAAAATTAATTGATACTTTATCTGCAAGGTTTAATGACCAAGAAACTGGTTGGGACTTAAAAATTGAAAGTCAATTACCTGCAGAACGAGGAATGGGATCGTCTGCTGCCAGCGCGATTGCGATTATTCGGGCATTCTTTGACTATTATGATGAACCGCTTGATCGAACATTATTGCTTCAGCTTGCAGATGTTGAGGAACAAATTACACATCGTAGTCCATCCGGTTTAGACGCTGCTACTGTCAGTTCAGATAAACCGCTTTTTTATGTTAAGGGGCGGATTGGGGTACCAATTGAAATGAACCTTGATGCTTCTTTAGTAATTGCTGATACCGGAAAAAAGGGTGCTACTAAGGAAGCTATTTTAGCAGTTACAGATGAATTGAAAAACAACAACGAAAAAGCTGAGAGACATATTAAGCACCTCGGCGAATTAGTAAAACAAACAAAAGACTACCTTGCGCAAAACGACATTGCCAAACTAGGCGACGCGCTTAACTTTGCGCAAACTGATTTAGCTGCTCTTAATGTGTCAGACCCGGCATTAGATCACCTTATTCATGTTGCACGTGACAATGGTGCTCTCGGTGCTAAATTAACTGGGGGCGGTCGTGGCGGTTGCATGATCGCTTTAATGCAAACAGCTATGGGGGCTCGCCGCCTTGCAAGCATTCTAAAGGAGAATGGCGCGCATGATATTTGGCTCCAACCACTTGATAAGCGAGGTAATAACTAATGGCAACTGCAAAAGCACATACTAACATTGCGCTTGTTAAATATTGGGGAAAGAAGGATCAAGATTTAATCATTCCACAAACTGACAGTCTCTCCCTTACACTTAATGAATTTTACACCACAACTACCGTAAATTTTGATAACCATCTTACTTCAGACTTAGTTGCCATCGATCAACATATCCTTAGTAAGAAAGAGGCCCAAAAAGTAGTTCATGTTTTAGATATTGTTCGGCAACTAAGTGGGATAAAATCTTTCGCACGGGTAGACTCAATTAATCATGTTCCAACTGCTGCTGGCCTTGCTTCTTCAGCTTCCGCTTTTGCCGCTTTAGCAGGAGCAGCCAGTACCGCGGCCGGTTTAAATCTCTCAAGTCGTGACCTATCAAGACTTGCCCGTCGTGGATCCGGTTCAGCAACTAGGTCTATTTATGGTGGACTGGTTGAATGGCAAAAAGGAACTGACGATGACTCGTCCTTTGCACAACCAGTTTTAGAAAATGTTGATTTTCCAATCGAAATGTTAGCAGTCTTAGTTGATACAAAAAAGAAAAAAGTTTCGAGTCGATCTGGAATGCAGTCCAGTGTTGAAACTTCACCCTACTATGATGCTTGGCGCCAAGTGGTAGCTAATGATATGGTTGCTATAAAGAAAGCTATCAAAGCAAAAGATATTGACCAAATCGGCCATATTGCTGAAGAAAATGCCCTTCGTATGCATGCACTTACCTTTTCAGCCGACCCTGGTTTTACCTACTTTAATGGTGAAACGTTAACTATTATTAAAGCCGTGGAAGACTTGCGTAACCAGGGAGTAAACTGCTATTATACGATGGATGCTGGTCCAAACGTCAAAGTTATTTATGACCGAGGAAACCGAAGTAAGATTGTTGAAAAATTAAGCAATATCGTTGGCTCAGAACGGTTGGTGGTTTCACAACCTGGACCTGGAATAAAGATTTGGAATGAATAAAATTTAATGATAAGGGGACTTTAAATTTTGATTACTGAAAAAGCTCCCGGTAAATTGTATATTGCCGGTGAATATGCTGTTGTTGAAAATGGTTATCCTGCAATTTTAGTTGCATTGGATCAGTTTGTTACCTGTACGATTGAGGAAAGCGTGCAAGAAGTTGGCCAAATTATTAGTCGCCAATATAATAACGATCAACTATCTTGGCGACGTTTAGGAAACCAAATGGTAGTTGATAAGCGTGACAATCCTTTTTCTTACATTCTTTCTGCTATTAGGGTTACAGAAGAATATGCTCGTACTTTTAGTCGCGACTTACGAATATTTAATATCCATATTGACAGTCAATTAGACAGTGCTAATGGTCGAAAATATGGCCTTGGTTCCTCTGCGGCTGTTACTGTAGCAACTGTTAAGGCCCTTTGTTGGTTCTATAATTTGCCCGTTAACAAGGACCAAATCTTTAAATTAGCTGCAATTGCCCATTTTGAAGTTCAAGGAAATGGTTCGTTGGGGGATGTTGCCGCTTCTGTATACGGTGGTTGGATTTCCTACCATTCATTTGATCGGCAGTGGCTTGCCCAACAACGTAAGTACCTTGACCTAAAGACGATCATTGACTTACCTTGGCCTGATCTTAATATTGAGTCTCTAACCGCTCCCAAAAACTTAAAGCTTTTAATTGGCTGGACTGGTAAACCAGCATCAACTTCCCAACTTGTTGATAAAATTTCTCTTTTTAAAGCTCGTCGCCAAACTGAATATCATCATTTTCTTGAAAAAAGTAAATCGTGTATCCAACGAATGGTTGATGGTTTTCATCGTCAAGATCTTGAAGCGATTAAAAATGAAATTCGTTATAACCGTGACCTCTTAAAACAACTGGGTACTAATTCAGAGGTAAACATCGAAACCGAATCATTATCTAAACTTTGCCAAATCGCTGAATCTTTTGGTGGCGCCGCTAAGACATCTGGTGCTGGTGGCGGTGATTGTGGGATCGTTGCTATTGATAGCAACTCTAACTTTGGGAATGTCTTAAAGAGTTGGGCCAAAAATCATATCGAACAACTTCCTTTATCCGTACACTTTATCGATAACGCAAAAAGTTTCAAGAAATCTGTTAAACACCATCTTTCTTACATCCACAAGTAGATCAAAGGAGGCTCCATGATGGAATCACGTCATGCCCAACGAAAAAACGAACACCTTTCATTAGCTGCCAAATATTATGACCAGGTTCATCAACACCATTATTTTGATCAAGTGCGTCTAATTCATGATAGCTTACCTGAAATGACGACAGATGATGTTGATCTGCATGTCCAATTAGCTGATAATTTAGAAATTGAATGTCCTTTTTATATTGAGGCAATGACTGGCGGAAGTGATCAAGCCCTTAAAATCAACCAGCAACTTGCTCAATTAGCCCATAAACACCATTTGGCAATGGCAACGGGATCTCTCAGTATTATCTCAAAAGACCCCCAATCCTTTTCGTCTTTTGAGATAATCCGCGAAGAAAATCCAGATGGCATTATTTTTGCAAATTTAAGTGCAAATGCCAGTCTTGACCAAGCGATAAATGCTATTTCTCTTCTGAAGGCAAATGCCCTTGAACTGCATATCAATGCGGCCCAAGAACTAATTATGCCTGAGGGTGATCGTGATTTTAATTGGTTAGATAATATCCAGTATCTTGTCAGTGAACTCGAAGTCCCTGTTATTGTAAAAGAGGTTGGCTTTGGAATGAGTAAAACGACGATCGCCAAACTGCAAACCCATGATGTTCACCTCATCAATGTTAGTGGACGTGGTGGGACAAACTTTGCAGCGATTGAGAATCGGCGTAACCATGATATCAATTTTGAGAGTTTATTGGACTGGGGACAAACAACTCCCGAGTCACTACTGGAAGCTCATTCAATTCGGCGCGGTAAGACTGAAATTATTGCCTCTGGCGGAATTACTTCTCCCCTCGATATTATCAAAGCTGGTGTATTAGGCGCCCGGGCAGTTGGTGTTGCCGGTTACTTCCTCAATATTCTCCAAAATGAAGGCTATGACGCATTAGACCAAACGCTCGGTGAATGGCAAGTGATTGTTAAACGCTTGCTTGCGCTCCTTGGTTGCTCATCATTTACCGAACTTTCACGTGTTGAATATGTTTTAGGAACGGACTTGCTATCATATGCTCGTCAACGACACTTACGCTAACCTAAATAATTGAAATTCCTATTAAAATTGATACAATTGATTTAATAATTAAGGGTTTGGATGGTGATTGAAGTGAATAAAATTAATTGGGGTAAATCAATTACAGTGGGTATAACTGCTGGTCTGGTTGCTGGTCTTGTTAAACTTGGTTGGGAAAATATTCTCCCACCACGGACACCAGAGCGAGATCAAACAAACCCACCGCAAAAAATGCTTGAACAATTTGGCGTTCCGGCACAGATCACACACGCTACTTATACCTATTCCGGCCAACAGTTACCATGGGTAAGCTATGTTGTTCACTTTAGTTTCTCAGCTGGCTTTGGAGTTCTCTATAGTATCGGCGGACAGTTGGCACCGTGGATCAAAAAGGGTGATGGAGTACCATTCGGGATTGCTGTTTGGGATTTCTTCCACCTCAAGTTAATGCCATTAATGGGAACAGTTCCTGCTGCAAAAGATCAACCACTTGAAGAACATGTTTCTGAATTTTTAGGACATGCAATTTGGATGTGGACGATTGATGCATTGATAAAGAGTAAAGAATAATAAAAATCCGAGAGAAAATTTTCTCTCGGATTTTTATTATTTTAAACTATTCGCCTTTAAAGTAATGCACTTCGGAAGTGAAGTCCCCCGTATGAGTTGGATCTCGGAACAAACCGACATTCATCAATTCATCCCCACCATAAGTCTTATCGGTCATCTCATCATGATAATCAATTGTTGGATCAAGCCCTGCCATCTTGGTATTATTAATTTCAAAACGGTTAGTATGCAACTGCTTAAACATAAATAGCAGTGCTTCTGACTTATCCGGACTGACAAATTCCCAGGCGACCGTATTGCTATCAAAAGGACTTTCTAAGCGAATAAAGTCACCATATTGAATTAAGTGGCGGTGAGCCTTGTAGAACTTGATCTGTTCCTTTACCATTTGCCGATCCTCTTCAGTCAAATCTGCTAAGTCAAGTTCATAGCCAAAGACCCCACTCATGGCAACATCGCCCCGCATCTTAAAACTAGTAGAACGGCCAGTTTGTTGGTTAGGTGAAACTGATACGTGAGCAGTCATAGACGAGATTGGATAAGTTAAAGATGTTCCGTATTGGATCTTTAATCGTTCGACCGCGTCTGTATCATCTGATGGCCAACTTTGCGGCATGTAGTAAAGGATACCAGCATCGAAACGACCACCACCGCCAGAGCAGCCTTCAAACAAAATATTAGGATAACGGGTAACTAACCGCTCCATTAAGTCATATAAACCTAAAACATAACGGTGGCTAATTTCTCCTTGATGGTCTGCGTCCGCTGCGCTAGAGAAGACCTCAGTAAGATTACGGTTGAAGTCCCATTTAATATAGTCAAGCGGCACCTTATCTAAAATCAAGCACATTTGATTGTAGATATTATCAACGACTTCTTTACGGCTAAAGTCTAGTACTAATTGATTACGAGAAAGTGTCATGCCACGGTTCGGTTCATGTAAGGCATAGTCTGGATGTTCCTTATATAACTTAGAATCGACTGAAATCATTTCTGGCTCAAACCAGAGGCCGAATTTCATGTCATGCTCGTGGGTCCGGTCTGCTACCCGCTTTAATCCACCAGTAAGCTTATCCTGGTTAACAAACCAATCACCAAGCGATGAATTATCATCATTCCGGTGGCCAAACCAGCCGTCATCAAGAACAAACATTTCAATTCCCAATGGCTTTGCTTCATCAATAATTTGGTCTAACTTCTTATCATCAAAGTCAAAGAAGGTCGCTTCCCAGTTATTAATAACAATTGGGCGGTCTGCATATTGATACTTACCGCGAGCAACCCGGTCCCGTAATAACTTGTGGAATACTTGTGACATCCCATTTAGGCCCTGTTGACTAAAGCCCATGATTGCTTCCGGTGTCTGAAAATCTTTTCCCGGTTCAAGAACCCATTCAAAGTCATAATCATTAATTCCGGTTATTAAGCGAATCTGGTCAATCTGATCTTTTTCCAAGGTAAACTGGTGATTACCAGAGTAGACAAGGAGCACCCCCAAAGCGTTTCCTTGAAATTCATCGGTATTCTTGTCAACCAAGGCCACAAACGGATTCATATGATGAGAACTAGAATTTCGACGGCTAGAAAATTCTGTTATTCCCCGACATAATTTTTGCCGTTCAGGTTGTCGTTCAAGAGCGTATTGGCCTGGAACGGAGATAACGTCATAATCATGTTTAGTTAAATCTAGTTGCATTGAGGCAATCTTTTCAATTCGTAATTCTTGATTGCTTGTGTTTACTAACCGTGCATTCCGTGTAATAACCGGCCGTTCGTTATAGATAGTGTATGAAAGAATAAGTTGCGCGCCAATTGTTTCATCAACCAAAGTAACTTCCAACGTTTCTGCTTCTTTATCACTTTTAACATAAGATGCAGGTAACCCAGCTAGTTTGGGCTTCCCCGGTAAAATCTTATAAGACTTGTAACGGAAATCAGTCAGTCGTGAACCATTTTCTGTTTTGATAATAATCGCAGGCACGCGATAGTCTCCGGTATTGTTTCCCGAATACTCCTGCAACAAATCATCTTTCGAATAAGTTCGGTCCATCGATCCAGGAAGGTTCCCTGAAAACCCACGATCAACTCGTGGATATCGACGTTCACCATGGTAGTTGCGAATTGCTGGTCCAAAGTAAAGGTGACTGAGGATATTTCCCTCTTCTACTGAAAATAAATAGGAAATTTCTTTATTTTTTAAGTGAAAAACACGTTGCTGTTCATCAAATGTAATCATTCGTTGTGGCCCCTTTCTTGAAATCGATTCTATAATAAACGTTTAGTTATTTATCGTCAAGCGCTTTCATTATTGGTATAACAGCAATTTACCGTCACCATTGACTACTAAACGTTTACTAAAAATATGTTATGCTAGAAATTGATTAAAAGGAGGTTTCCCTATGACTGGTATCAGAAAAATAGCACGTGAGGCTGGTGTATCTCCTGCCAGCGTTTCACGTGTCTTAAGCAATGATTCATCTTTTTCAGTAAGTGAACAAACAAGAGCACGAATTAAAAAAGTAGCAGCAAAGTATAATTACCATCCCCACCTAAACAGGCCTGTCACTCCGCCGATAACTCCTTGTTCAATTCTAGTACTTACAACTCATTCGCTCGAGACAGAAGCTCATGACCCTTATTTCATTCAAGTCCATGATGGAATTATTCAAGAAGCTTCCAAGCAAAATATTCAAATCAAAGCTTTTGTTCGTTTTCCCAATAAAGCCTTTCAATTTACTGACGCGCAAAAATATGATGGCGTAATTGTTGCCGGAGTTTTCACGCAAGAATTCTACGCTAATTTAGCTAAAAACAATCCCCATATCGTTTTAATTGACGATTATCGATATCTCCCTACTTACAATATTATCCGTAATTCGTATTTTGAAGCTACTCAGATCGTTCTTGATCAATTACTAGAAAATGGCCTTAATAAAATCGCCTTTATCGGTGGAAATATTCATCCCATGAATAATAATGGCGAAACGCCAGACTCGTATCAAGATATTCGAGCTAAGGCCTATTTGATGTGGACAAAACTTCATAATATTTCTCCATTGATTGCCCTTAATGGGTGGACTCCTAAAGATGGCTTTGATAGCATGAATACTCTTTTGAAAGATAATTTTCAGGCCGCCTTAATAGCTAGTGACCAACTAACTATTGGCGCATATCGAGCCCTTAAGCAACATCAGCTTAAAGTTCCCCAAGACCTTCAAATTATTAGCTATAATGATTCGGATATTGCTGAATATTTAGTTCCGTCCCTTTCATCGATCAATCCAGCAAGTTTTTCAATGGGAACAATAGCAGTTCAAAGACTAGTCCACCGTCTGAACAATCCGAATGATATCCCTATTCATATTAATTTGCCCGCCAAAGCCACTTGGCGCGAAAGTTCAGAAATTAATTCGAATTAGTGAAACGTTTTATAAGTAAAAAGAGAGTAATCGTGCTTGTGATACCGTTTTCTAAGGTTTATACTCAAACATGGTTATCAGATTGATAAACGTTCACTTTAATTAAATGAGGTTTTTGATTATGTTATTAGGAAGTATTGAAGCTGGCGGTACTAAGTTTGTCTGTGCTGTCGGTGACGAAAATTTTAATGAAATTGATAAAAAAATCATCCCTACAACTACCCCCGAAGAAACTTTAGTGGCTTCAATTGAATTTTTTAAGCAGTACCCTGAACTAGCTGCACTTTCAATTGCCAGTTTTGGACCAATTGATACTAATCCGGCTAGTGAAAAGTACGGTTATATTACTGATACTCCTAAAGTTAAGTGGCAAAATTGCAATTTTGTCGGCACAATGACTGACGCCCTCAATATTCCCGTCTACTGGACAACAGACGTCAATGGTTCGGTTTACGGTGAATATGTCAATTTAAAAGATAAGTATGATAATCCGGCCTTGGTCTACTATACCCTTGGAACTGGCGTGGGTGCTGGGGCAATTCAAGATGGTCGCTTTAATGGGGGAATTAGTACCCCTGAAATGGGCCACGTTCGCTTACAACGCCACCCAGCTGATCTAAACTTTACCGGTATCTGTCCTTACCACCACGATTGCTTGGAAGGATTGGTAGCTGGACCAACTTTTAAGGCGCGGCTCGGTATTAGTGGCGAAGATGTTCCTGATAATCACCCTGTTTGGGATATCATGGCGTATTACGTTGCACAAGCGGCGGTTCAGGTAACTGCCATTTTGCGGCCACAAAAAATTGTTTTCGGTGGAAGTGTTTCGCGCCCAGCCTTTCTTGAACGGGTTCGGAAGCAATTTGCAATGTTATGGAACGATTATCTTCCAGTTGGATCGCTCGATGAATATATTGTCAACCCTTCTGTTCCAGGAAATGGCTCAGCTACTCTTGGTAATTTTGCATTGGCTAAGCACTTAATTGAAAAAGATAAATAACCATCATCGGTCACTATAATGTAAAAATGACTAAGATTGAGGAAAATGTTGCTCCTCAATCTTAGTCATTTTGTTTATTTCCAAAGATAATTCAATAGACCCGCTTTAGTCATCCCATTTGCTGTCGTTTCACGCAAAACTGATGTTGAATTAATTAAAGCCTCTTGTTCACGCGAATCTAATGGTAATTCTACTACTTTTTGAATACCGTCTTTATCAATTACAGCTGGTGTACCTAGGTAAATATCTTTTTCCCCATATTCGCCATCTAAGTACGCACTTACGGGTAATACTGTATTTTGATCATATAAAATTGCTTTCGTTATTCTCGCCAAAGCAGTCGCTACGCCATAATAGGTTGCGCCTTTCCGATTAATAATCTCGTAAGCCTTATTACGCACCTGTTCTTCTAATTTCAGCAGTTCTTGCTTTGTTAGTCCATTAGCTAATGCATAATCCATTAAAGGCGTCCCACCGATTGTCCCACAAGAATAAGCAGCAAACTCTGAATCTCCATGCTCTGCTAACATATCAACATGAACATCTCGGGGATCAATTGCTAACTTTTTACCAATCGCTACTCTTAAGCGTGCTGAATCAAGAGAAGTTCCTGATCCAATAACTTTATGTGCTGGAAAGCCAGAAATTTTTTGAGCAGCATATGTTAAGATATCGACTGGATTAGCAGCAATTAAGAAGATTCCATTAAACCCGGTATTAACAACTTCTTGAACGATTTCCTTCATAATCTTTAAGTTACGTTCAAACAATTTAAGCCGCGTTTCACCTGGCTTTTGAGCAGCACCAGCACAAATAGTAACAATATCAGCATCTTTACAATCTTGATAGTTACCCGCCTTAACTTTAACTGGGGCAGTAAATGGCGTTGCGTCTTCCAAATCTAGCGCATCCCCAACGCTTCGCTCATTACTTTTATTTATAATAACTAATTCCTCAGCTAAACCTTGCTGGATCACGCTAAAAGCATAAGCGGATCCCACAACTCCATCACCAATTAAAACAACCTTTTGATGTTCTTCTGTCACCATACTTCTTTTTCTCTCCCTAATTAAAATTTACATAAAAAGATGAGCATAAATAGGAACCAAAATGTCCATTGCTAATGAAACGATAACAACTGCCACTGCGGCCATTGCTCCCTGAATTGACCCTAGTTGAACCGCCTTAGCAGATCCAACAGTGTGACCAGCGGATCCAAGACCAAGACCAGTTCCGACCTTAGAAATTTTCTTTAGCCTAAAGACCTTAATCAAGAATTCGGCAAGGGCATAAATAATAACTGCATTTAAGATACATGCCATCGCTGTTACCGCAGGATCACCACCGATTCCCTTTGCAATTGGCATCGCAACAGCGGTAGTAGCTGCTTGAGGAAGCATAGCCGCGGTTGAAACACGGGAAAGAGCAAATAATTTAGCTGTTCCTTGAATCAAAAATAATGAAATGAATCCACCCACAAATAATGTGAGAATTACATCGACCCAATATTTCTTAAAAATATCATTCCGGCGATAAAGCGGAATCGCAAATGCCATTGTTGCTGGGTTCAGGAACCAGAAAATTAAATTTCCACCTGGCTGGTAAAATTTCTTGTAAACCGCAGCAGTAGTTGAATTGGCGACTTTGGCCCAGATTGCCAAAATTACAATCCCTAATACCATCCCTACTAACAATGGGGTGAAAAGGAAGAAGCCATTACTAATTTTGAAAAGCCACATCCCAATTAAGTAAACCAGCAATGAAATGAATACCCCGGTAAAAGGTAACGCTAGATTGGTAATAAATACATTAGTCATTATCAGTTTCCCCCTTGTTAGTCTTGAATAATTTATGATGTACCCCGATAAAGAATGCTCCAACATAAGCAATTACTGCTAATAAAATAATTGTCGAAATAATAATAACAATTACATCTTGTAGCCCTTCTTTTTTCATTAAACCAAGGCTCCCAGCAAGTTGAATTCCTGATGGGACAAACAGAAAGGCAATTAAACTAATCATGAAATCTCCGAACTTTTCAACTTGTTCCAACTTAACAATATGGCAAGCTAATAAAATATATAATAAAATCATTCCAATTAATGGTGTAGGAACAACGAAACTCTTAGGAAAAAGATTAGAGATTAATTGTGATACGAATAAAATTGCAGCAAAGATTCCCATTTGAACTAAAATGGGCGCTTCTTTCTTCTTTTCTTCTTTCTTCATAATAATCCTCCTAAACATGATAAATATGTTTAGGCATTAACGTTAATACCATTTATCACAATCTATTTTACTAATTTTTCTTAATTTGTATTCGTTTTCACTATTAAATAACCTAAATTTACGTTAAAATGCCCTCCAGTTAGCTTAAAATGCCTTACACAAAAAAGGATTGGTGAAAAGATAAACAATTCACCAATCCTTTTTATAAACCTAATGCTTTTTTGGTTGTATTAACATATGAACGACTTACTGGTAATTTACTGCCATCGATTAAAGTCAGTTCATAAGTATGATTGAAACTAGGCTGAAGCTCTGTTACGCCATTCAAATTGACAATAAAACTCCGATGAATCTGTAAAAATTCTGGAGATTTTAATTGGTCATAAATATTAGTGAGCGTCTGTCGACTAATGATTTTATGCTTATTAAGAGTCCAGATATAAACGAAGCCTTGCTGTGCCTGTACGTAAAGTATTTGTTTTTTCTGTAAAATGATCGTTCGCTCGTCGTTTTGAATCGAAATTCGGGGATTCTGCCTTAATTCCCTCTTAGCTTTGGTAGCATCATCCTCTGGCGAAATTAATTTGGCGACACGCATAATTGCTTCGTTGACCCTTTTAGCAGAAAATGGCTTCAAAATATAGTCAACTGCATCTGCTTCAAAGGCATCTAACGCATAGGAATCATAAGCAGTGGCAAAGACAATATGAGGACTATTATCAAATGATTTTATTTTTTCAGCTAATGCCATCCCATTTCCATCAGATAACTTTATATCTAGGAAAACCATATCTGGGTGTTCACTTTTTACTTGTTCCTCTGCCATAAAAATCCCATCTGCTTCAAGTATTTCTGTAACTTCACTATTTCCCTGAATTAGATAATGAAGTTCTTCACGAGCAAGCGGTTCATCATCAACGATTAAGACTTTCATTGTCTGCACCTTCCTTAGTGTGATATGGTAAAGAAATTTTGATCTGGGTTCCTTTATTACTACTCGAAATTTGAAGAGCACTATGCTCATCATACAGACCAATTAGCCGCTGATTCAAATTATATAGCGCATTTCCACTTCCTTTTGAAGAAATCAATGGTTCTTTCCCGAGTTTAGGAAGAAGTTCCGGTGCAATCCCTTTTCCATTATCAATTACCTGAATTTCCAACCGTGCTTTCAGCTTCTTTATTGTTATTTGAACATTATTATGGTCTTTACGTGCTCCAAAAGCATGCTTAAGCGTATTTTCAACTAATACTTGAATTGTAAACGGCGGCAGGTAAACATCATTTTTGACTTGTTGATCAAAGATAATGTTATATTTCTGTGGAAACCTAGTTTGTTCCAGTTCAAGGTATGCATCGACTTGAGTACGCTCTTGTCCCAATGTAATTTCGGTCTCCCGGGCCCCAATTAAGTTAGCTCGGAAATAATTACTAAGTTGGAGGAGAAGTTCTCGCGCTTTCTCTTGATCTCGGCGTAAAATTGCACTAATTGTATTAATAGCATTGAAAAAGAAATGCGGATTTACTTGCGCTTGTAAGGCTTTTATCTTAGCATCTCGAACTAATTGCGCCTGCACTTCTGCTTCACCTAACGCAATTTGGTTAGCAAAAATCTCACATAGGCCGATTGCCAACTGAATTTCAACCGGTGTTAAATGCCATTGATCAGTATAATACATTTTTAAGGTTCCAATAACTTCATTCCCAATTCGTAAAGGAGCAACAATTGCTGCCTCTAAGGGACAATTTGGATCAATACAACCAATCATCTTACTATTATTTGCTATCTTTATTTGTCCCGTCTTAATTACATTACTCGATAAAGAAGTTTCTAACCTATTTCCTGGAATATGATGATCATCACCAGCTCCAATATGCGCAAGGATTCGTTGTCTATCGGTGATACTCACTGCATCAAAATTGGTATATTTTTTAATAATCTTGACTACTTGTTGAGCAGACCTTTTATTTAGTCCTTGACGAAAATAAGGCAAGGTTTCATTTGTTAGTTGCAAGACAGAATGAGTTTGCATAGCGCGAAGTTCTTCTTCTTGGTGAAGGTACATTGAGATAATTGATAAGAAAATTGACGTCCCCAGTGAATTAACCAAGATCATTGGCAGGGCAATATATTTAACCAAAGCCCAGCCCGTTGGACTAAATAGCAAAATAAAAAGCATTTGAATACTTTCCATCAAAATTCCAACAATAAAGCCATGCCACGGCGTCATTACCTTGAAATAACTTTTTCGATCATGATACAAAAAACCAGAAAGAGCACCAATCAAAACTGAACTAGGCACATAAAACCAACCTTGGAGGGGCGCACCTTGAATAATCCGATGAACCCCTGCCACTAGTCCTACTAAACTACCAACCCATGGCCCACCAATAATCCCAGCAACTGAAACAGCTAAAATGCGGGCATTAACAATCGAGTCATTTGTTGAAATTGCCGTAAGAATGATTTTGTTATGCAACTGGTTATTTGCGTCGATCTCTATTCCAGTCATATTAGCCATAATAGCAAAAATAGAAAAAAGAATCGTTAGTTGAATTTTGGCGCTAATAGTTTGATTAAATAACAGGCAGCGAAATAAGGGCACACTAACTAGCAAAAACGCTAGAATAATAATTAAACCAACCCGCTCAGCCATTAAAATTGTTAAATATATCATTTATCCTTGTGTCCCTGTATTTATTACCGGTTGCGTTCCCCGTTCACTAATAATTGCTACCATAATGTTATTGATGATCTGCAAACGTTGCTCATCTGTTAAATCAAGGTTAGCTTCTTTACTCAGCCGGTCAATTGCTTCTTCAGTAATTGAAACAGCTCCTTCAACGATTATCTTCCGCGCTGATAGGATTGCCGATGACTGTTGTTTTTGCAACATGGCACTTGCTATTTCAGTTGCGTAGGCTAAGTGGGTTAACCGTGTTTCGATAATTTTGACACCCGCTACATTTAACCGTTCCTGTAGCTCAGCAGTTAACCGCTCTGATACTTCTGTTGGATTTCCGCGAAGGGTGATCGCATCTTGATCTTCAAAACTATCATATGGATATTCACTAGCAACATGGCGAACCGCCGACTCACTTTGAATTTGAACAAATTGCTCATAATCATCCACTGAAAAGAGCGCTTTTGCAGTATCGACAACTTTGTAGACAATAACGGCCGCAATTTCAACTGGATTACCTTTCGAATCATTGACCTTTAAAATCTGACTATTAAAATTGCAGACACGAAGAGAAACAGTTTCTTTATTTGTAAATGGTACCGTCATAAATAAGCCCGCATCACGAATAGTCCCAATATAATTACCAAAAAAAGTTAAAACTTTGGCTTCATTTGGCTGAATAATTGTCAATGATGTACTAAAAAGAATCACAATCAAGAGTAAAATAATTCCAAGTGTCAAAACCACCGGAAAATTACGCGTAAAACCAACAAACATCAGCCAGAGACTAATTAAACCGATAATAATCGCCCCGAGTAACCCGAGGTAGCCGTTAACGTGAAAGGCTACTTTTTCCTTCATATTCGATAATCCTCCTAATTTAAAAACGTAACCCCTTAGGATAAAAGTTTTTGATTGTTTTACCAACCAACTTTCCAAATCCAGTAGTATGGTCGTCGCATACTAATAAGTACCAACCATTTGGAAGATCAGCATCAATATTGATTACATCCCCATGGACATATGGGTGCCACTGTTCCCGGCTTAGTTCAATGATCCGGTTTGCCTCACTTGGTAAGCTGGCAAGCGCCCATGCCAACGCTGGTTCAAATCGATTTTTCTTAAAAGTACCGAGATGAAGTCCAGGTCGGAGTACATTTAGTCCCTCAATCTTATCCTCTTCTAATGGCAAATCATAGAGCTGGTCACCAAATAAAATCAATTGGTGTGGTTGATAGTCTGGAAAAATGCTTGTAGCAAACTGGTTAAAGAGTTTGACCTGTTCTTTGTCCGGTTTAACAATCGATTGCTTTTTCCGCTTATTCTTCTTTTTGCGTTTTTTCTCAGTTGACTCCGGCTCACCATTTACTAACTTAGCAATGAAATGTCCTTCTCCCTTGAGATGGTGTGGAAATAGGCGAACCGTTTTTTTCAATTCTTCATTGCCGTCAGCCCATTCTGGACGACCATCATCCATCCCGGCCGCCTTTTCAATTGGGATAAGTTTCAAGGCTGGATAGCTATTGAGCAGCCATGAAATTTTTTGTTCATCCTCTTCTGGTGCAAAAGTACAGGTCGAATATACTAATATTCCTCCTGGCTTTAGCATTTTCATTGCGGATGCTAGGATCTTCTGCTGACGGTTAGCACACTCAGCGGGGTATTCTGGTGACCAATATTCAATTCCAGCGGGCTCTTTTCTAAACATTCCTTCTCCAGAACAAGGCGCGTCAACAAGAATCCGGTCAAAATATTGAGGAAATTGTTTTTCTAAATCGGCGGGACTTTCACTAGTAACAACTGCATTTTTTGCGCCCCATCGTTCCAAGTTTTCAGCCAAGATCTTCGCCCGCCTAGGAAAAATTTCATTGGCAACTAATAGCCCCTGGTTGTTCATTTTAGCGATGAGGTGTGTTGTTTTGCCTCCCGGAGCTGCACATAAGTCTAGCACTCGTTCTCCTGCTTGGGGATTAACCACTTCTCCTACAAACATTGCTGATGGCTCTTGACTATATACCCATCCAGTAACATGGTCTAATGACTTTCCATTCACTTGGCCATAATATCCTGTAGATACATATGGTACTTTCCCCGTAGCTTTTTCAATTGTTGCAACTGGCTGTCCGTTTTTTAATGGATTCTCGCGAAAACCACTATAACTTGACTGAGCAAGTGCTGATAAAAACTCATCGGCTTCTGCTCCCATTAGTTTTTTGTATTTCGTGACAAATTCATTTGGTAATTGCACGTTAACTTTTCGCTCCTCTTTATCGTAATATCTTTATTGTAACTTATTTTTTAGTCTTTTTAAGCCAAAATACTTGGCAAAGTGTTAAGTTTTTGTTTACAATATTATAATTGAATTTTTTATAGAAAGAGAAGTGAGATGGTAATGGATCAACACTTGATCGCGCTTGATCTTGATGGCACAACATTAAATAATCAATCAAAATTAACAAATGAGACAATTATAACTTTACGTGCCCTTGCCCGGGATGGACATATTGTTAGCATCATTACTGGTCGTCCTTACCGGATTGCCAAACACATTTACGATGAAATTGGAATTAAGACCCCGATGGTAAACTTTAATGGGGCCTTAACGCATATTCCTCATGAACACTGGGATAAAGAATATGATGTTGAATTAACACGAGAGCTAGCCTTAGACCTCCTAGCCCACCGGAAAGAACTAGGGATTAAAACAATTACCGTTGAAAATAAGCATTATGTATGGGCTAATCAAGCTAGTAATGATTTACCTGAATTCTTACCAAACAAGTTGCGCGATGATCAAATCCTAACCGCAGCTAACTTATCAGGCAATCCAATTGCAATGACAATCCAATATGAACCGGAACACCAAGAAGAAATCATTAAGGCTGTTAATGAAAAATACGGCGATTTCGTTGAACCACGAGTATGGGGTGGCCCTTACAACATCTTAGAATTAATCCATCGTGGCACGCATAAAGAATCAGGAATGTTCTATATTGCTAAACAGTACCAAATTGACCGCCAAAATATTATTGCATTTGGTGACGAACATAATGATTTGGAAATGCTTGATGCAGCGGGACGTGGTGTTGCAATGCATAACGCGATTCCTGAGTTGAAGAGTATCGCCAATGATGTGACACCAATTGATAACGAACACAATGGGCTGGCAAAATACTTACGCGATTATTTTAAGGTTACAATATAAAAAGCTAGGAAGAGATAGTTTAAAACTACCAATTCCTAGCTTTTTACATAGTTATTTCTAGTCAACTAGTTTGCCAACAACAGGGATACCTTCAAGAACTGATTCCAGATGGATAGAACGAGGCATTACTGAAGTTAAATCACGACCAGCAAGGTTTCCATGGTGTTTACCATCCTTCCATTGCGGAACGTTAGAGACATCGTAAACAATCCCTTTAACGGCAACGTATGCAGGATGTCCATTTCGACCATCGAACTCAGCGAGCTCGGTTGTTGTAAATGTTTTTTCTGCCATCAATGCTTCACCTTTCTCTGATTCAAGAATAGCTAATAATTACATTCTAGTTCAAACAATCCATAAATGCATTAATTATTAGATGATTATTATTTTTTCTTCAATCAACTTAATAAAATTGTTAAAATCGGCTTTTTGATTACTTTTTATTCTTTTCATAAAATAATTTATAGATAAAAAGATAATCTTTATTACATTAGTACAAAAAAATTGGTAATCGAGTAGGAGATAATTGATTAGTTCAATTATCGACCTCTCACACCACCGTACGTACGGTTCCGTATACGGCGGTTCGACAACTTAATCACATTGAATTGACTGGAGCGTCTTGGACATATTCATAAGTCCGAGTTGTTCCAGTTTTCTATTAGTTAGAGAATAGCTCAAGGTCTTACTATGTGCAGTTCGCCAGTAGCCCTTTCGGGTACTAGCGAAGACATATGCATCATGCTGGGACAGCCCCAACTTCTGTAAGTTAGTTACCTTAGTTTTAAACTTTTTCCATTGCTTCCAAATATACTGCCTTATTCGGACCCTCAACCACTTGTCAAGGCGTTGAATAAAGTTAGTTAGTTTCCCAATTGAGTAGTACTGAAGCCACCCACGCATTTTTCGATGAATTTCTTCAAACATTCTTGTCAGAGATATTCCACGATTACGTTTAGTTAATAACTTCAGTGCTTTCTTTACTCGTTGTTGCGATTGTTTAGCTGGACGGGCGTAGGCCCCATTGTGGTCTACACCCAACGAAAAGCCAAGGAACTTCAACCGTAGCGGGCTACCGACTTTGGTTTTATCTGGGTTCACTTTAACTTTCAAGCGCTTTTCTAGAAACTGGGTAATGCTTCGCATTACTCGTTCTCCGGCTCGTTGACTTTTAACATAGATGTTACAATCATCCGCATAGCGCACAAAGTGGTGACCACGTCTAGTCAACTCTTTGTCCAACTCATTTAGATAGATGTTCGCCAGTAGTGGTGACAATGGCCCTCCTTGTGGGGTTCCTTTTTCACTCTTAGCGAAAAGCCCATGGTCTAAGACTCCGCTAGTTAGAAACTTACGAATGAGTCTTAGTGTCCATGGGTCATCAATATATTGTTGGAGATACTTAATCATCAAGTCATGATTAACGTTATCAAAATAGGCTTTTAGGTCTAAGTCGACAACTCTTCGATAACCTTGATTATAAAGATCTACTACTTTCGAAATAGCGTCATGGGCCCCACGGTGGGGACGGAAGCCAAAGCTATTATCAGAGAAAACACGCTCAAAGATAGGCGTAAGAATTTGGGCTACAGCTTGTTGAACCATTCGGTCCACCACCGTTGGTATTCCAAGTCTTCTTACTCCACCATTAGGCTTCGGAATTTCTACCCGTTTGACTGGAGCTGGTTTATACTTGCCCTCACGCAAACTAGCGATCAGTTCCGTCTTATTTTCTCTGAGATATGGTAGAAGGTCATTGACTGTCATATCATCAACGCCTGCTGCTCCTTTATTTCTCTTAACTCGCAAATAAGCCTGATTAAGGTTATTGCGATCCAAGACCAGGTCTTGGATAGTGACACTCATACCTTTACCTTCACCATAACCGGTACTACGCGCCCTTGTGTACTTTCGGTTTTCCAAACCTATCCTCGACAAGCGGTCAGCTTGTTGTTCTGTTTTCTGCGATTGTCGCACCTGATTACACCTCCGATATAAGTTACAAGTTATTGTCGTTCAGTCCTTCATCCGATTATTCAAACTACTATGACCTCGGCTGACTTCTGGCTTACTCAACACTGCATCACTGCATCGCTTGTTTCTGTGGAAATTAAACTTATTCCTCTTGTCGGAAACGTGTAGGCCAGATCTCCCCGGGTAAGAATATTAGCTTTCGTACCATGTCATCGTTAGCTTTACTGAAACCAATTTCGAGTAGTATTGGACTTCAACTTGTCTAGCAGCCTTATCCAGTTAATTTCAGCCTTATAGCTACTTCTTGTTCATCGATGCAGTACTTTGCCTTAGACTTCCTTCAGATTCCACCTCACGGTGGACACCCTTGTCCTCAGCTCATGGTTCCGACTACTACGGCCCATAGCGGACTTTCACCACCTAGCTAATACCCATGCCGGGCGCACTAATAAAAGGCGAAGGTGATTCTGCAATCACTTTCGCCAACATACTTCTACTGTGGACCATTGGTGTTGTCATGTCATCAATGATCCTCTTTTATTTTACAGCATTAGTTTTATTCTGCAGTAAATTTTCACAATTATTCTAGCCGTTTATTGAAACTATTTCAGCAAGTGTAAAAAATAATTTTTGGATCTTGATAATGATTAGCAAAAAGAAGATACTGAAGAAGAGATAACTTTAAGAATGAAAGCAGGTTTATTGATGTATAGAGTACTTGTGGCGGATAATTATCCAATCATTCGAATGGCAGTTAAAAATCTGGTTGAGCAACTGGATAATTTCAAAGTAATTGCTGAAGAAGCAACCGGAATAGATGCCTCATTACGGGTTGAACAAGGTGATATTGATATCGTTATCATGGATTTGACGATGCCCCCTGGTGAAAATGGTCTAATCACAATCAAACGAATTCACGAATATTTTCCTAATATCAAAATTATTATTTTTTCTTCTCGTAATGAACCTCAATACATCAATCAGGTAATTTATAATGGCGCAAATGGCTATATCTTTAAAAGTTCCTCGCCAAAAGAACTAGTTCACGCTCTAAGCCACGCTATTAATAGTGAAAAATACTTAGACAATAATATTATGGTAACAAAGAAAGATTTATTAGTTATCAAAGGCGGTTCTCCACACTTCGATTTAGGAAATTACATTGCCCTTTCAAAACGTGAGCAGGAAATCTTACCCTTGATTGTTTTAGGATATACTAACAAAGAAATTGCTACTAAGATGTTTATATCTCCTAAAACTGTTGAATCCCATAAGACAAAGATTATGCAAAAATTAAATCTTGCTTCACACGCAGAACTTCTACACTATGCAGTTAAACATCAATTAGTAGACCTATAGATAATGGGAGTGAAACAGAAGTCACCTCTGACTTTTGCCTCGCTCCCTTTTATTTTCATTTATTACTAATTGTCTTATCAAAGTTATTTAAGAGAGCAGCTACTTGAACTTCAACAACATTATTTTTATTGAAGCGAGCAAATACCTCTGCTTCAGTTAAAAGTTGGCGTATTTTTTTCGAGCTTTCTCCTAACTCAATTGCATTATTTGCTTCTAGTAATTTGATTCGTGGTAAGAAATAAGTAACATGATTGCTAGCACAGATCTTTGTCGTAGCCTCCAAAACTTGGTTACTAACCTCTAGCCGCTTATTTAATGAATGGTACTCTGCAGCATAGTACATCATCGTTACAATCCGGAGATAATAGTTTCGATCAACACCTGCTAAGTCTTCATCTGCCTTTGATCTTAGGAATGCAATAACCTTTGAGAAAAAGAAATCAGCATGTTCCATTGAATTTTGCCGTGCATATAAGATCCCTGATCCTAAATATGCTAATGGCGAAAAAATCGTCCGATGTTGCTCATCTAGTTCATCTAAAATCTTAGTAAAGTTAAAGAGACTTGTCGACGCGTTATTATTAGTTAAAGTGTAAATCATCCCTTTTAAATAATAATATTGCATCCGATCTTGCGGCGATTTCAAATCTTCAAGCCGAATCTTCTTAAGGTTGCTAACTGCCTTTGGAAAGTGCTCAATCATTAAAGCTAACTCAATCTGGTCAAGTAAACTCCGGATATAACGAATTGAAGACGTATTGTCCTTACTTAAATCATTAATCGTTAGTCCTAGCCGGTCGCAAAGCTGCGCTAGAATTGTAAGTGATGGTACCTGACCGTTACTCTCAAACTTACTTAAGGTCGACTGGGTACAAATCCCCTTGCTTAAGGCAACTTGTGAGTAGCCGAGTCTTTTTCGTTGATAAACAAAGCGTTTAATATCCATGTCTGACCTCCTATATCTAACCGTGAATTCCCAATGCAATTTTAGCAAACCTGCTCATTCTTGACAAATCCCAGACTGGCTCCCACACAAGGTTAATATTGCATTTAATTACACCTTCAACAGAAGTAACTGCCTTGGTAATGTCCCGGTTTAAGATATCGCCTAATGGACAGCCCATTGTCGTTAAAGTCATTGTAACCGTACATTCACCATTACTATCAACCTTAACATCGTAAATAAGGCCAAGATTAACAAGGTCAATTCCCAATTCTGGATCAATAACTTCTTCCAAGGCATCCATCACTTTATTTTCAATTGGTGAAAAGGGGGTATCTTTTTCGTCAGCCATAAACGTTCCTCCAAACTTATTTACCTAGTTCAATTAACCAATTGAACCTTCCATCTCAAAACTAATCAAACGGTTCAATTCAACTGCATATTCCATTGGCAATTGCTTCGTAAATGGTTCCACGAAGCCCATAATAATCATTTCAGTTGCCTTTGCTTCTGAAATCCCCCTACTCATGAGATAGTAAAGTTGTTCTTCAGAAATCTTAGATACTTTAGCTTCATGTTCCATTGCGACATGAGCATTGTCAATTTCATTATATGGGATCGTATCTGAGGATGATTGATCATCCATAATGATCGTATCACATTCAACGTGAGCTTTAGAGCCGTCAGAGTGTTTACTAAAGCGGACTGTTCCACGATAATCAGTTGAGCCACCCGTCTTAGCAATTGATTTTGAAACAATTGAACTAGATGTGTTTTTAGCATTGTGGATCATTCGGGCTCCCGAATCTTGGTGGATTCCGTTGCTGGCAACTGCGATGGAAAGCATGGTTCCCCGTGCCCCCTCACCATTAAGGTAGACGCTTGGGTACTTCATCGTGACTTTTGAGCCAAGGTTCCCATCGACCCATTCCATGGTTGCATTTTCTGCCGCTGCAGCCCGTTTTGTTTCCAGACTATAAACATTATCAGACCAGTTTTGAATAGTTGTGTAGCGGCAATAGGCATCCTTGCAGATATTAACCTCAACAACCGCAGCATGGAGACTATCAGAAGAGTAATTAGGAGCAGTACATCCTTCAACATAATCAACACTTGCCCCTTCGTCAACAATAATCAAGGTTCGTTCAAATTGTCCTGAGTTCTCCGCATTAAGCCGGAAGTATGATTGAATTGGTGTCTTTGTCTTAACGCCCTTTGGTACATAAATGAATGAGCCACCCGACCATACTGCTGCATTTAGGGCTGCAAATTTATTATCAGTTGGTTGAACTAATTTACCAAACCATTTCTTAAATAATTCTGGGTATTCTTTTAAGGCTGTATCCGTATCAGTAAAAATAATCCCCAGCTTTTCAAATTCATTTTTCATATTATGATAGACAACTTCGGATTCATATTGAGCAGATGAACCGGCAAGATATTTTCGTTCAGCTTCTGGAACTCCTAATCGATCAAAAGTCCGTTTTAAATCTTCAGGCACATCATCCCAGTCGCGAAACTTTTTATCGGTCATCTTTTGGTAGTAAAGCATGTTCTTCAGGTCTAACTCTGATAAATCTGGCCCAAATTTTGGCATCGGCAATTCTTTATAAATCTTGTAGGCCTTAAGCCGGTAATCTAGCATCCATTGAGGTTCATGCTTAGCAGCTGAAATTTTGCGGACGGTTTCTTCTGTTAATCCTCTTCCAGTTGAATATTCCGGCTCAACGTCATCGTGAAAGCCGTATTCATACTGGTCACTATTATTTATAATGCTAGCTGCATCATTACTCATTATTTTCTTCCTCCTTGCTATCTTTCAACAGTGCTCGTTGTAATGCCCACCATGAAAGCGTGGCACACTTTATTCGAGCTGGAAATTCCATGATACTGGTAAGAATTTGGGCATCTCCTAGTTGATCCAAATCAGCTTTTGAATGTTCTTTACCAATTGCCATATCAGAAAAAGTTTTGGCCATCGTAAGGGCTTCTTCAGTTGTCTTTCCCTTAACAGCATCGGTCATCATGCTTGCCGATGCTTGACTAATGGTACAGCCATCACCAGTATAGGCAATATTTTTGATTTTGTTATCTTCTACTTCGACCTGAAGATTAATCGTATCTCCACAAGTAGGATTATGAAGGGTCATTGCATTCGTAGTAGTTGCTAATTGCCTTTTATTATGTGGATGATCAGCATAATCGAGAATCACTTCACGGTATAAACCATTTAACTTAGATAGTCCCAATGTTAAAGAACTCCTTTGTTTCCTTGATTGCGTTAATTAATTGATCAGCATCTTCTTTAATATTGTAAAAATAGAAACTGGCACGCGCGGTTGCCGTTACTCCTAAGTCTTCCATGAGCGGTTGCGCACAGTGGTGACCAGCGCGAACTGCTACCCCATCCATATCAAGAGCCGTAGCAACATCATGGGGATGAAGGCCTTTGATATTAAAGGCAATTACTCCCGTATGCTTTGCTGGTGATTGTGGACCATAAACTTCGACATCTGGAATAGCGATTAACTTGGGCAAAACATAGTTAACAAGTTCCTGTTCTTTTTGCACAATTCTATCCATTCCAACACCATTTAAATAATCAATCGCGGCTCCTAGCCCAACTGCCCCCGCAATATTTTGGGTTCCGGCTTCAAACTTAAACGGGACATCAGCCCATGTACTCTCATCACGGTGAACATCGTTAATCATTTCCCCACCATATTGGTAAGGAGGCATCGCTCGTAATAAATTCTCTTTTCCGTATAAAACCCCAATTCCCATTGGACTCATCATCTTATGACCAGAGAAAGCATAGAAGTCAACATCAAGGTCTTGTACATCGACTGGCATATGAGGAACCGCTTGCGCTCCATCACCGACAACGATTGCCCCCTGTTGGTGCGCAAGCGTTGCTAATTCTTTCAAGGGCGTTACTGTTCCTAATACATTACTGGCATGAGCTACTGCCACAATCTTTGTCTTATCAGTAATTTTCTTTTTAGCATCTGCAAGATCAAGTTCGCCATCTGGAGTTAATTCAATATACTTCAGGGTAGCACCCTTTTTCTTAGCTAATTGTTGCCAAGGAATAAGGTTACTATGGTGTTCCATAATTGAAATGACAATCTCATCACCAGGCTGAATATTTTGTTCGCCATAGGTTGCAGCGACGAGATTCAACCCATCCGTACACCCCTTTGTAAAGATAATCTCATTAGCACTCGACGCGTTAATAAACTTTTGCACTTTTTTTCGCGCTTCTTCATAATCCTTAGTGGCACGTTCTGCTAGTGTATGAACTCCTCGATGAACATTTGCATTATCTTGTTCATAAAAGTTAACAAGTGCCTGAATTACCTGACGCGGGCGCTGAACAGTTGCAGCATTATCAAGGTAGGCTAAGCGTTCATCATTAACCCGCTGATTAAGCGCTGGAAAATCAGCTAAATAATTATTCGTATTGTTGTCCATCGGCGAGCTTCCTTTCAAGAATTGTAATCAACTTATTCCGGACGTCCGCTGCTGGGATTGCACTCAAGACTGCTCCTAGGAATCCTCGAATAACCATTCGTTCTGCTTGTGCACGCGGAATTCCCCGGCTCATTAAGTAATACATTTGTTGCTGATCAACCGGGCCAACGCTAGCTGCGTGTCCAGCCTCAACATCATCTTCGTCAATCAGCAGAATTGGGTTAGCATCCCCCCGTGCTTGATCCGACATAATCAATACTCGGTTTTGTTGATCAGCTTTAGCGCCATGAGCGCCATGAATAATTTGCCCAATTCCATTAAAAATCAATTCAGACTTTTCAAGAATAACACCTCTCTGGTTTATCAATCCGGTAGTATGCTTGCCGTGGTTAGTAACGCGGTTGTTGACGCCAACTTCTTGGTCACGAGTAGTTACGGCAATCATCTTTGAATTAGCATAACCCCCATCACCTAGTAATTCGGAATCCATGTCACCAACTGTGGCACCATCATTCATCAAGCCGACTGCCCATTCAACATGTGCATCTTTGCCAATATCGGCACGTCGCTTAAAGTAAGTATGGGTATGAGGGCCGAATTCATCTAAGGAAGAAAAGTCGATCTCACTATTTTCCTGCGCCATTAATTCAATCATCATATTAGCGGCATTTTCATGATCACCAACCGTTGTAAGGTGTTGGATAAATTTAATTCGGCTTCCACAATCGGCAATTACTAGAATATGCGAAATCAGGGGCTCATCTTGAGTGCTATCCTGAATAATCTCGGCCTCAACTGGCTTTTCAATTTCAACGTTCTTTGGAATATAGAGGAAGAGACCAGCATTAAGGTAGGCAAGATGATAAGCAGTTAAGAGGTTTTCTTCGGGGTTAATGGCAGTCATGAAGTACTTATTGAAAAGTTCAGGATATTCGCGCGCAGCAGTAAAGATATCTGTGAGAATAACCCCCTGATCTTGAAGCTTTTGTGGCAAGTTAACATGGAGCAAAGTTTGCCCAAACTGAGTTACCTTAATTACTTCATCATACGTGACTGGTTTTTCAACTAAGTCGGCGTCTGATTCAACCCATTTCAATGGCCGCTCCGCAATAAGGGGCCAAGTTCGAAAATCGAACCGTTGCATTCGTGGCAAACGGAGCTTTTCCATCAACTCCCGAGCACTAAGCCGGCGATCAATCAATTGCTGAGGTTCATTATTTGCCTTACTAGCAGCAATTATTTGTTCTTTTGCTGAGTTTAATTCTGTCATCAAACTGCCTCCTAGTCTTCATCATCTACAAGTTTGATATCAAGACCTAATTCGTCACGTAAGCCAGCGTAACCTTCATCTTCAAGTTTCTTGGCAAGATCAGGGCCACCAGTTTTAACAATTCGGCCACCCATCATTACGTGAACTGTATCAGGAACGATGTAGTTCAAAAGACGTTGATAGTGGGTAATAATTAATGAACCAAAGTTGTCGCCCCGCATTGAGTTAACACCCTTTGAAACCACCTTAAGGGCATCAATATCAAGTCCAGAGTCAATTTCATCAAGAATCGCAAAACTAGGTTCAATCATTAAAAGCTGCAAAATCTCATTCCGCTTCTTTTCACCACCAGAGAATCCCTCATTAAGATAACGTTCAGTCATGGATTGACTCATATCAAGCAATTCCAAGTTCTTGTCGAGTTTCTTAATAAAGTCCATTACTGAAATCTGGTCATCTTCAGGGCAACGAGCATTGATCGCTGCTCGAAAGAATTCAGCATTAGTAACCCCTTGAATTTCAGCGGGATATTGCATTGCAAGAAAAAGACCCTTTCGTGCCCGTTCATCGACCGGCATGTCAACAATGCTCTCCCCGTCAAGAAGGATATCTCCTTGCGTAACATGATAGTTAGGGTGACCCATGATGGTTTGAGAAAGAGTAGACTTACCAGTTCCATTTGGTCCCATAATTGCATGAATTTCTCCAGTCTTCATCTTGAGGTTAACCCCTTTAAGGATCTCCTTTTCTTCTTTGCTTTCTTCATCTTTAACTGAAACGTGAAGATCCTTTATTTCTAGTGTTGCCATAAAATTCATCCTCCTGACCGAAATATTCCAAAATATTCTCGGTAAATATTCCATAAATATCAATAAATTCTTTACATTCTTATTATATCCGAATAATAAAAAAATAAAGCTATTCATCTCAATTTATTTTAAGCGCTTTCTCAACAAATGATTTAAGTGTATAATGAAGATATAATATAGTGTTTATATAATTTTGGAATATTCGATAAGGTAGGTGGCGATAATGATTCAACAAAATTATATTCTTCACTCATTTGACTGTTTAAATACAGCCACTGCCGCCCGACTACATGATATGGGCTTGTGTGAAGGGTGTCCGATTAAAGTAGTTCAAAAATACCCCTTTCATGGCCCAGTGATAATTGAAAATGACCACCAACGAATCGGTTTGCGGTACACCGTTTTCGCATTGCTTACGGAGGCAAAGTGAGATGACAACAGTTGCACTGATTGGAAACCCTAATACTGGCAAAACGACCCTGTTTAACTCGCTCACTGATAAATACGCCTACGTTGGTAATTGGACAGGAGTCACAGTTGAAAAGAAACAAGGGACGCTTAAGGGAACAGATATTGTTATCATCGATTTACCTGGTGTATATTCACTCGATCCTTTGACAAAAGATGAAGCAGTGGTAACTAACTACTTAATGCATAATCAACCTAATATGGTCTTAAATATTACAAATGCTAGTCAGTTAAAACGAAACCTTTTGTTAACAATCGAGGTATTGGAACTCGGCTATCCTGTTGTATTGGTTCTTAACATGATTGATGATCTCCGTCGATCAGGGTACGACTACGACCTTGACCTGCTTGAAAAAAGGCTGGATTGTAAAGTAATGACAACAAATGCGCGTGGACATCAAGGGATTGATCAATTACGAAAAGAAACTATCAATTGTAATTCGCTCCATCCTACCCAACTAGATTTAGATTATCCCTCGATGATCAAACAGCAATCAGGCAGGCAAGTACAGCGCTGGCAAGCGATTATTCTTTTGCGCCCCAATTTGCGCGTTGGTTAGCGATTCAATTCATAAGTAAGAATAAAGTAATCCGCAAATTTGCCCAGGAAAAAGAGCTAACTCCCCTGCTTTCGCAACAAAAATATTATGACGCGCAAAAATTTGCTGACCAGATTTTTGAAGTCCGGTTACAGTTTATTGAGGACACGCTTGATCAGGCGCGGCATCCACTTAGTAACGGTAGTCAAGTTGAGCTAACAAGTCGAATCGACAAAATCGTTACCAATCCGATTCTTGGCCTACCAATTTTCGTCTTAATTTTCTTTGTAATGTTTAAGCTGTCCTTTGATTGGGTTGGTACCCCACTTTCCGATATGCTTGATCAGTTTATATCAGGCCCGGTTTCAACTACTGCCGACCAAACCTTAGCTAATCTAGGGGCAATTCCCGCATTACGGTCGCTAGTCGTTAACGGTATTATTGTCGGAGTTGGAGGAGTTTTAGCCTTAATTCCGCAAATTTTCATGCTCTTTGCCTGTATTTCTCTGCTTGAGGACTCTGGTTACATGGCGCGGGCAGCCTTAGTAACAGACCGGGTTATGCAGATGATTGGTTTAAACGGTAAATCCTTTATTCCATTAATTATCGGTTTTGGTTGTAACGTTATGGGAATCATGGCCGCGCGAACAATTGAACAGCCTAAAGAACGACTGATCACTACCTTAATCATGCCGTTTATGAGTTGTTCAGCTCGCCTACCGATTTATAGCTTATTCGTTGCCGCCTTCTTCCCACGTCACCAAGCACTGATTGTTTTATCAGTCTACTTCTTATGGATTGTCGCGGCTTTATCAATGGCAAAATTCTATCAAGTAATCTTTAAAGTAAAAGAAAGTTCAGTTTTTGTAGTTGAACTTCCGCACTATCATCTTCCCCGTCTTGATGTAATTTGGCACGGCACATGGGATAAGGGTAAGGGATTTATTAAAAAAGCTGGGACAATTATTTTTGCCGGAACTGTTTTAATCTGGATATTATCAAGTTTTGGTCCTAGCGGTTTTGTTACTAATTCGGCTAATAGCTTTGCAGCCGGTCTTGGACACATCCTTGTTCCGATCTTTAAGCCAATTGGTATTGACCAGTGGCAGCCAATTAGTGCTTTGTTTACAGGGATCCTTGCCAAAGAGGTTATTACTTCTAGTATGATGGTAATGTTCCACACAAGCAGTAAAGCATTCCTCATCGCTTCCCTTGGTCAGTTTATGACTCCGCTTTCTGCTTATACATTACTAGTCTTTATTCTTTTGTATGCACCATGTTTCGCAACGTTAGCAACTATTAGGCAAGAAACTGGTTCTACTAAGTGGATGCTTTATTCTGTTGCATCCAGTTTAGTCGTTGCTTATGGGATTGCATTTATTATCTTTCAAGTTGGTCGATTGTTTATTGGGTGATTTAAAATGAAATTAATTATTAACGTTACTATTATTGCTGTAATTATTGCGTTAGCCTTTTACCTCCTTGTTAAGACTTTTCAACGAGGCAAGCAAGGTAAATGTGCAGCTTGTGACTACGATTGTGAAATCAAAAAGCTGGCAAAGAATAAAAAGCAATTATAAAAATATTGTTCATGAAAACAGTTAAGGCTGGGAGAAAACTTTTGCTTTCTCTCAGCCTCGTTTTTTTACTTATTATTCAATTTTTCTCGTAACATAAACCGGCGAATCTTGCCACTCGCGTTTTTCGGCAATTCCGAAACGAAAATATAGTGTTGAGGAACCTTATAGCGCGCCAGATGTTCATAACCATAATTCATTAGCTTGGTTGTAGAAAGACGACGATCACTGACGACAAAGGCAACTGGTACTTGTCCCCAGACAGAATCATTTTGACCAACGACTGCCACTTCATTAATTTGTGGGTAACGTTGGTAGACCTGCTCAACTTCTTGGGGGAAAATATTTTCTCCGCCCGAGATCAACATTTCATCTGCGCGACCATCGATATAGAGGTAGCCTTCTTTATCCAGGTGACCAATATCTCCTGTCCGGTACCAACCGTCAATCATTTTAGAAGGCAACTTATCAGGCAGGTTAAGATAGCCCGGAGTTAAAGCCGGTGTTTTCAGCAGAATTTCACCATCTTTACTAAGTTTCAGTTGGGTTGAGAATAGTGGCTGCCCAACTGATCCTAATTTTAGGAGTGCATCAGCTGACCGTAATGCAATAATTTGGGAACATGTTTCCGTCATTCCATAGCATTGAACAACAGAAATTGACCGTTGCAAGCATATCTCGAGCGTTTCTCGATCAATCGTCCCGCCCCCAAGTAACATACAACGAAATGCTAAATTATAGTGCGTATTAGTCTTATTTTGCTGCTGAATGAGCTTTTTCAGCATAAAAGGCACAACCGACATAATGGTGACCGTTTCATTTGCTAAAATCCGTTCAATTTCTTCGGCTCGGAACTTCTCAACCAAGCGAACGGTCATCCCGTAAATTAATCCCCGCATAATAATCGAAAAGCCACTAATATGGAAGATTGGTGCTACACATAACCACTTATCTGCGGACGATAAACCTAAATTCAATGCAGAAGAGACTGCTGAATAAAAATGGTTGCCGAAAGTTTGCAAAACTCCTTTAGGCTTACCGGTCGTCCCAGAAGTATACATGATGCTGGCTACCCAGTCTGATTTAAATACCGGAATCAACTCTTCTGGATCGGCATTTGTTATCAAGAATGCACTGTAAGACTTAAAAGGATTCGTCATTCCTGATCGCCAGAGAGAATTTTCAACCAAACACAACTGAAGGCCACTATCTTTAATCTGTCGTTCAAGCTCTTCACCAGCAAGCCGCCAGTTCAACCAGACAATCGTGCGGCCACTACACATGATTGCTAATGCTAATTTATAGCTCATCAGAGTATTAGTAGCTAGGAGGCCTACCCGCGAACCAGGATTAAGGTGGTCAATTTTTCCCACAAGTACCTCTACTTGTTTTTTTAATTCAGCAAATGATAGGCGCTCATTACCGTCATCAATTGCAATCTGGTTCGGCAGAGTTGCCGCTTGCTTTAATAGCCAGTTTTGTGTTTCCATTTAAATTGCCTCTTTTTATGGGAATTTAGGGAACTGGTCAAAATTAGGATCCCGTTTTTCGTTAAAGGCATCGCGACCCTCTTTACCTTCATCAGTAGTGTAAAAGAGCATCGTCGCATCGCCACCAAGTTGTTGGAGGCCAGCTAGTCCATCGGTATCAGCGTTCATAGCAGCCTTAATAAACCGTAATGCCGTTGGTGACTTCTGCAAGATTTCATTACACCAGTCCAAGGTAACCGATTCAACTTGGTCTAAGGGCACAACTTTATTAATCCAGTTCATCTGGTAGGCTTCTTCGGCACTGTAGAAGTGGTTTAAGAACCAGACTTCCTTTGCCCGTTTGTGGCCGATCACGCGGGCGAGATAGCCTGATCCATAACCAGCATCAAAGCTTCCTACCTTGGGACCGGTTTGACCAAACTTAGCATTATCAGCAGCAATTGTTAAGTCACAGACAAGTTGCAAGATATTTCCGCCACCTACTGACCAACCCTTTACCATCGCAATAACTGGTTTAGGGATAATCCGGATTAAATGCTGCAAATCAAGAACATTGAGACGGGCAATCTTATCGGGACCAACATATCCGCCGTTGCCCCGAACTCCTTGATCACCACCAGATGAGAAGGCCTTATCACCGGCACCAGTTAGGATAATCACCCCAATTGTGCTATCATCACGACAGATGGTAAACGCGTCGATCATTTCTTGAATTGTAACGGGGGTAAAGGCGTTCATCTTTTCTGGACGATTCATTGTAATTTTTGCAATCTTTCCCGCTCGTTCAAAAATAATTTCAGAGTAATCTTTAACCGGTTGCCAATCAACTGTTGTCATAACTACTCTACTCCTTTGTGAGGTCAATAATAATGAACCTATTAGAAAATTTAGATATTCAAACTCAATCAGTCACAGCCAACAAGTGTGTTATCACTGTTAAAGTAAGTGATAAACTCAAGCAACCTTATGGAATCGTTCACGGCGGAATAAATGCGATGCTCGCTGAAACCGCAGCTTCCTTAGGTGCCAATCAATGGTTAGCTGATCGTCAACAAGATCAAATAGCTCTCGGAGTTAATATTACCACAGAGCACCTCATTGCGGTATCGAATGGTGAATTAAGGGCGATTGCAACTCCGATTAAATGTGGTCGACGAATCCAAACCTGGCGAGTCGATATCCATTGTAATGATCAATGTACTAGTACCAGTATAGTTACCTTAATTAATCAGCCCCACCCTTAATTTTCTGATCATTTCTTTAATTAGTATTTGAAAATAAAATTATTCGGAACTATAAAAAAATGGTTATGCACCTTTATTACTACCCTTTCTCGCCTTAACGTTCGATTAATCGTTCTAATTATACAAATCTCGTTATTGTTCTAAAATGAGACATTTGATAAATTAATACCAACGCGAGGCGAACTGCGTGATAAAATTAAACCGTTTTGTCTTGCCTAAATTAAGGAATGAATCCCTTCTTTTAGGTCGTCAGTTTACCTATTTGGGGAGAAGAAAAATAAATAGGACAAACACTATGATGGGAAGCATGTCGCGTAAATTATAGTTTTAAAGGAGAGCATTTTTGATATGCGCTTCAATGAAGAAGATGAAAAAAAGTACCTTAAGTTGATTAACAATACCCGTCGCGGAAGTAATAAAGACTTCGAAGAGTTATTTCGCCGCTATTGGCCGCTCGTTCGCCGACTGTGGCAACGATATAACATTAGCGACCTTGAATTGGCAGACTGGGAACAGGAAGCCCGAGTTGTGATGCTAGAAGTTATTCGTTTATATAATAATCAGGGACCTCGCATGTTTAGCTGCTTTTTCAAAGAGTGCTTAACCAACCGGATTCGTGATATTCAACGACAAACTCAGGCCCATAAACGGATTCCAGCGGGCTGCCTTTACGCATTAAGCGATGATTTTGCTGAAACACTTACTGACTTTTTACATCATTCCCCTGATGACATTATTTATTGCCGGCAGAGTCTTGACCGTTTACTTTGCCACTGTTCTAAATTTGAACGAGAGGTACTAGTTTATCTCCATACTGGTTATTCGATAGCTGAGATCGCTGGTACCCTTGATTGCTCTAAACGGAGCGTCCAAAGTGCCTTGCATCGTTGCCACGGCAAGCTATTAAAAGTATTAATGAAGTAAGGACTTATAAAGCAAAAATAAGGTGCTGAGAGAAAGCTTTTTATTTTCTCCCAACACCTTATTTTTTTATGCTTTCCTAATAAACAAACATGCAATCACTGCAACTAATGCACTGATAACAAGGCCGAAGAAAGCAGCTGAATATGAGCCGGCTGCTTGGACAATCCACCCAATTAAGAGTGGACCAACAAAACCACCAAGTTGCCCACCAAAGTTAACAATCCCAATTGATGATCCATAAGTTTTCTCCGATAAAATCTGTGCAATGAAACTAAAGATACCGGTAAATGCCAATGATTTAACGAAATAGATCAAGACATCAAAGATCACAACGCCTACTAATGAAGTTGACTTAAAGAGACCAAACATGAAAACCAGAGTCAGGAATGAAGCAATACTAATCATCCACCGTTCATGCTTCTTAAACAAATGCACCATCACAAAGCCAGAAATAAATGCTGCAATACCTCCAGAAATAACTGGCAGTGGTACTAACCAGGCCAAGTTCTTCAAGTTAATTCCTTGTTCTTGTAAGAAATAAACTGGCATCCAGGTTTCAAGCCCCTTAGTAATGATATTCAGGGCAAGTCCAATTACTACAAAAGCCCAGACACGGTGGTCAATCTTTTTCCATTCAATCTTAGGACGAGCCTGCCCATTTTCTTGGCTGCTATTAATCGGTCGTTCTACCAGGTAATAGGCAAGTAAAATAATAAACCCGCCAACCCCAAGCCAAACAAAGGCATTTCGCCAACCATTGCTAGCAATAATTGGCACAATAATTAGTGGTGCTACTGCTGCCCCGGCATAATTCGATGAAATTAAGGCAGAAGTTGCCTGTGATTTCTCACTCTTATCATAATTTTCAGAAATTCGTTTTAAGGCTGCTGCTGGATATGGTCCTTCTGCAATCCAATCCCAAATAGAAATCGAATCGCAATCAAGGCAGCAAGGGACCACGCCCAGCCAGTCACCATCGTCATCAACGACCAGGCAAACAGGGAAATAATCACCATCAGTTTACTGCCAAACTTATCAGTTGAGTATCCTCCAGGTATCTGCATCAAAGTATACCCCAAGAAAAACGAACTGGCGGTTGCTCCTAATGCTGCTGCCCCAACATGAAAGTCTTTACCGATGTAAGCAAGGGAAATATTCATCACTGTTCGGTCAGCAAATAAAATCATATATCCTAAATATAGTAGCAAAAAAGATCCCCATCGTTTTGCTACTGTAAAGTTACCTATATTTTCCATAAAATTACCCCTTTAATATAAAGATCTTTTTTATTCCCGAAATGTCAATTTAAGTTAGAAAGAAAATAGTTGCTCATCAGTTGGGTTACCAATTCATCAGGAAGATTGCGGAAATCTAGCTGTTTCGTTAAGCCATCCCGGCGTAAAAGACCGTTGTTGTTTTCGTTCAGCCCTCGTTGATTGGGAGCACCAACCTCGGCAAAGTAAGTGTGAAGGTCAAATTGATTGGCAATCTCGCGCCAGCCGGCGAATTCTTTTCCGTTGTCAAAGGTAATCGATTTGAAGAAGTGCCGCGGGAATTTCCGAAGCCACTGTCTTAAGTGTTGGTTAATCGCATCAGCCGTCTTTTCGTGCACATTGAGTACAATTTCGACCTTCGATTGGCGTTCGGTCAGGGTCATTACCGCCCCTTGGTGCTTTTTGCCTTGGACGGTATCAGCTTCAAGGTGCCCAAATTCAGTGGCATAGTGCGGAAAGTCCTTGGCACGCTCGTGAATACTTCGCCCCAATTAGCCAGCCTTCCCGCTGCGCTCGACATAGCCATTCGGGTGCCGCTTACCTCGCATCGGCAAGGAACGGACATCGAAGCCGAACTGGCCACGTTCAAACATCCGGTAAAGAGTTCGCCGGTTACAACTAATTGGGCGCTCAGCGCGCCCAATAATGGTATCAGGCGTCCACCCCTGGGCAATTTTGTCGTTGATATAAGTGAGTTCAGCCAGTGACAACTGAGTACGTTTTCGGCCACAACGTTGCTTATTGCGCATATAGTGATCTTGATAATCAGCAATTGAGGCACCGGTTTCCAGGTAACGATAAACGCGATAAACGTTTTCGACGCAACGGTTGATCATTTGGGCCACTCGGTACGCTTTAAGCTTTTGCACGAAAGAATGGGCGATGATTGTCAGCTCGTTTGTGGTAAGATGGGTGTAAGTCATTTGTGGTTTCCTTTCTTTTGTTTAGGGGTATTCAAAAGTCTACCACAAATGGCTTTTCTATTTTTCTAACTTAATTTTACAAACGGCGATTGTAATTGATCATTTTAGAACTTACCACCCAAATTCTAAGAATGTCCGCTAAAATTAAGAACGTCACTCTTAATATTTTTTTGTTAAAATATTAGAGATATCCTAAAAAATGATTGTTAATCCAAGGAGGAATTATGGATTTCTCATTTAAAAAACGACCGGTAAAAAGACTATACGGTGAATATACTATTTTATTCATCTTTTTAGCCTTATGTATTTTCGGGACATATTTAGTTACTGGTCATACTTTTATTCTCAGTAAAGATGCTCTCAACCAGCATTTACCTTTACTAGCAAAGTATCGAGAAGCACTGGTTAGCTTCTTCCACCATCCCCGCCTAAACTTCTGGTCATGGCAAATGGGGCTAGGCAGTGATACCTTTCAAGTATATTCTTACTATACAATTGGGGATGTTTTCTCTTACCTTGCACTGCTTTTTCCCGCAGCAAAGATTACCCTCGCTTACCAGGTAATTAATATTATCCGGATGTATTGTGTTGGCCTCGCTTTTGTCTATTTCGCTCAACACTTTAAGTTTCGCAATAGCGTCATTTTGATGGGAGCAACAACCTACCTGGTCAATTCGTTTTTACTCTATGCCTGTATCGCCCAGCCCTTCTTTACCACGCCATTTATCATCTTTCCGTTAATTGTGGTTCAAATTGAACGAATATTACAAGAAGGATCGCCCTGGCCGCTCGCTGGTGCCTTTACATGGATACTAGTAAGCAACTATTACCTTGCTTATGTTTTAGGAATTGGTTCATTCCTCTATCTTGTTCTTCGCGTAGGAACACATTATCGTCGCACGCTTAATTATGGGAAAGACTTGCTTAAACTTGCCTTTGCGACAATTACTAGTGTCCTCTTATCAGCGGTCTTGCTCGTCCCCGAAATTATCGCGGTCACAAATTCAACCCGGACTGGATCATTATTTGCTAATGGTTTAAAAACCTATCCTCTTTACTACTACCTCTTTTTGCCTAAATCACTGATTAACGGTGGTCAATGGTATTTCATGTTCTGGTCTGCGCTAGGGATCGTTTCAATTGGTTTTATCGCCCTTGTTTACATTTATTCTCGCCCCCGAAAGTACCCCCTGCTAACGATTAGTCTTGGTCTAGCGCTCATCATGCTGCTAATTCCAGCAGTCGGTGCTTTCTTCAACGGAATGATGTCAGCTTCTAACCGTTGGACGCTCTTGATTTACCTTCCATTAGCAATGGCCGTCTGTATTCTAGCAGAGAATATTCCGACGCTTGATCAAAAGACAATGGCGGTCCTAAGCTGGGCAACGGGGATTTACCTCATTGTCTTGATCGCAACCTTCTTCTTTGACAATGAAAATGATATTTTTATGCCGGTTATTTTCTTAATCGGCTCCCTAATGGTCATCTGGTTAATTCACTTAAACAAACTTGCTCATCCTTACCGGTGGTTACTAGCGATTACAATGCTTAACGCTGGGGTAAACGCAATTTACGCGGCTTTCCCTTATAATGGTGATTTCTCTAGTAGTATGTTGAGCCGGGGAGAGTATCAAGCAATTACTAGTAACCGTTACGGTAACCTTGATCAGGATTTGAAGAACAATTCTTTTTACCGCGTTTCAACAATTAGCCAAAATAAGATTATTGACGGCCCTAACCTTGATAATGACCTTACTTCTGGATTGCATAACATTGATTCTTACTATTCACTGCAAAATAAATATTTGGGACAGTTTAATACAAGCCTGCAAAATAACCAGTATCAGGCTAACATCCCCATTCGGCAAGCCGATGATCGGACAATTATGAATAATTTCTTTGGCGTCAAATATCTCTTTGTTCAAAGCAATGGTGATAACGCGACAAAGATTCCCGCTGGTTACTTTTTAGATAAAGCAACTGATCCAGTCATCAATTATGATGAAGGGCAACCAAGCAATCCCCAAAGCAAGGATGAGTTTGTGCCCACGCAAACGATGCGGTATAAAACAAACTATGCCTTCCCATTACTTTACTGGCAAGATAACTACATTAGTAAAAAAGATTATCAATCACTCTCACCAACTGAAAAAGAACGCGTTTTAGCTACCGGTGTTCTGGTTGATAAGCAAGAAAAGCTCCGAGGAATGAAAGCCGCTAAGCTCAAGACGCATGTCTATCCCCTTAAAAGCGAGTTAGTTTCTAACCGCTTGAATAAGGTTAACCCGGCTAAACTGACCTATACCGATAGTGAAGAAACTTATCAATTACAATTACCAGAGCTGCAAAGTAAAAAAATGCAGCAAAAATTAAAGGGCAGTGAGTTGCATATTGAATTTTCTAAGATTAAGTACACTCCTTTCTCCATGAAAGAACAGATTGCCTACGAACAAGCACATCTCAAGGAAACGGTCCTTAATCCCGGAAATGTTATTAATCAGCGCTATACCCACTATCGCTATTGGCGTTACCACGTTTTAAACGGTTCACCTGATATTAGCTTTAAGCTTAATGTCGGCAGTAAGTTTGGAACCGCTACGATTGAGCAGGCACGGCAAAGTACCCTTTCTTTGTTCAAGCACGTTTCTAATTCGACGCTTAATATTGGTTATTATGATGGTAAACTGCCGACTTCACTCACCTTCCAGCCTTCAAAACTCGGAACTTATGAGCTCAAGTACCGGGTAGTAGCAGAAAAACTAGATAATAACTATTATCGTGAAGTTAAAACATTGCAGCGCCATCGCCTAGAGGACGTTAAATTCAAACGTAATCAAGTTCATGGAACAATTAAAACGACTCGTCCTGGCGTCCTCACCTCTTCGATTCCTTATTCTACTGGCTGGTCAGTGAAAGTTAATGGTAAAAAGGCAACCACCTTACGAACAAACCAGGCTTTCTTAGGAGTATACTTACCTGCTGGAACTCACCATGTTACCTTTAGCTACGAGTTGCCGGGAATCAAATTAGGCGCATTACTCAGTTTGATTGGCCTAGGCTGGACTATTCTTGCCGGAATCATTACGATCGGATGGGAACGGAAGCGCAAGTAAAGCAGAATAATTCTTGCATCCTTTTCAAGAGACGCTTAAGATAAAATTAAATCTATGGGCAGGAGAAAAAATCGTGCATAAGAAGTTTACCTACATTGTCTACCAAATTATTATGGCTATCTTAGCCGTTATCTCGATTGGGATGCTGATCGTATATTATGCCAAGCGGATCAATATTGATACCTACCCTTACAATATGATTGACAATGGGATTTGGTTGGTCTTCTTTACTGATTACGTTATCCGCCTGATTATTTCACCAGATAAACGCGAATTTGTTAAAGATAATATCTTTGACCTTCTATCAATCATTCCTGCCAGCAGTCTTTTCTTTCTCTTCCGAATTGATCAAATTGGTAGAACTTTTCAGATGCTTAAACTCATGCGCATTATGCGTTTAGTCGGTTTTACCGGTCGTCTTGGCGTCTTCTTTGAGCGAAATGAGTTGCTCTACTACTTGTACATTACGATTGCTGTCATAATGGTAGCTGCTGCAATGTTTTGCATCTCGGAGAAAGTCTCTTACGAAACAGCTCTGTGGTGGGCAATTACAACTGCTACTACGATTGGTTACGGGGATGTGATTCCTAAGACCGGAATTGGCCGGGCAGCCGCGATTGTCCTGATGCTCTTAGGAATTGGTTTTATTGGGATGCTTACCAGTACAATTACTGAGTTCTTTGCCAAAAAAGACGAACGGAAGATTTCTGCCCAGTTAGTCAAAATTCAACATGAAAATCGTCAGCTAAAGGCTGAGTTAGACGAAATTAAGCGTTTGATTCAGAAAAATAAACGTTAGCAAACAGCCTCCATTCAAGGATTTCCCAAGAATGGAGGCTGGTTTTTAATTTATTTGTTGATTTAACGAGATCATCTCTAGTAAACTTTGTGCAGTAATTGCTCCTTCATTACCCGCTTTGAGTCCCGCACGTTGCATTGCCTGTTCAATGTTATCGGTAGTAAGGATGCCAAATGTAATTGGAATATTGCTCGTTAAGTTAAGATTCATTACGCCGCTAGCAACATTTTGACAAATTAAATCGTAGTGATCTGTTTCACCTTTGATAACAGCGCCTAACGTCAAAATGCCGTCATATTCCTTTTTTGCCAATAATTGTTTCGTCATAAACGGAATTTCAAATGCTCCCGGCACATGGTATACATCAACGTTTTCAAGGTCAAACTTAGCTAACATTTCGGTAGCTCCCTGCACTAATTGTTTAGTGACAGTTTCGTTAAAATCAGCAACAACAATCCCGATTTCTGCACTTTGAACATTAAATTTCCCAGTAAATTCTTTCATAATTAAGCCTCCAGATTCAGTAAGTGATGAAATTTATTTTTCTTTGTGATTAAATAATTCTCATCGTAGTTATTAGGTGCGATTTCTAATGGTATCCGTTCATTGATTTTAATATCGCCAAGTTGTAATTGCTCAATTTTATCGGGATTATTAGTAAGTAGGTTAATCTTGGTTATCCCTAATTGGTGTAAAATCGCAATTGCTTGGTCATACTGCCGTTCATCAGGCGCAAAACCTAATTTTTCATTGGCCTCGACAGTATCATAGCCGTGTTCTTGCAAATGATAGGCTCGCAACTTGTTTGCTAAACCAATTCCTCGTCCTTCTTGACGCAAATAAATAATAATCCCGCTGCCGTTTTTCTCAATTCGGCGCATTGCTTCATGAAGTTGAGGACCACAATCACAGCGAAGGGAACCAAGAACATCGCCAGTAAAGCATTCTGAATGCAAGCGAACCATTACAGAAGTAGTTGGATCAATATCTCCTTTTATCAGCGCTAGATTATTGTCATCAAACCATCGTAAGCGAAAGTCACCATACTGAGACGGGAGATGCACCTCTTCTACTGGTTTGCTCGCTAAACTTTGCCGGTATTCCTGAAGTTCTTTGATCGTAATAATGGGTAAGCCAAATTCGACTGCTTTCTCATGAAGTTCCACTGATCGCGCCATTTCACCATTGTCTTTTAAAATCTCACAGATATAAGCAACTGGTTCCACTCCAGCCAAGCGCGCAAGATCAACCGCAGCTTCAGTATGACCATCGCGTTCTAATACCCCATTTTTCTTGGCGACCAAGGGAAAGATATGGCCTGGCTTGTAGAAATCTTCGTTCTTAGCAGTTGGCGCGGCAAGATGAGTAATGGTGCGCCAACGATCAAAGGCTGAAATTCCCGTTGTTGTCGAATGATGGTCAACGCTGATCGTAAAAGCCGTACCAAAAGGATCTGAATTATCAGCAGTCATCTGAGGTAATTTCAATCGTTCAGCTACTTCTGGTGCCATGGGAACACACATCAATCCACGGGCATACTTAGTCATGAAATTAACCTTTTCGGGAGTAGCTTCACTAGCAAGCCCCACCAAATCGCCTTCTGCTTCGCGGTCTGCATCATCCATGACAATTGCTAAACCACCTTCTTGCAGATGCTTAATCGTTGCTTGAATTTTCTTTACATCCATTATTTTCGGCCTCCTAGTAAATTTGCGACTACATATTTACCTAAAATATCGGTTTCTAGATTAACTTCATCCCCTACTTTAAGCGTATCTAAGTTAGTCACGAGTTGAGTGTGCGGAATCAGCCCAACCGTAAACCAGCCATTACCAGTTTCCATCACTGTTAAACTTACGCCATTAATTGCGACACTTCCTTGCGCTACCACTTGACCATGCAGGCGTTGTGGAAGACTAAATTGCACTTCAATAGCATTTTCATTGACAGTCCGCTTTAAAACTCGTGATAGTTCGTCAACATGCCCCGTTACAATATGACCTTCTAGCCGGGCGCCAACTTGCAATGAACGTTCCAAGTTAACATCAGCGCCTTCTTTCAAATTCTTGAATGTTGTTTTTTCAAACGTTTGCGGCATTAAGGTTGTCGTAAATTGATTATTTTTAATACCTACTACCGTTAAACAAGTGCCATTTACCGCGATTGAATCTCCCAGTTGGACCGTAGTTAAAAAGTCATCAATTCGCGGAGTAACCACTAGTTCAATTGTTTCTCCTTGCAGGTTGATTTTTGTTATCCGACCAACTCCTGCTACTAAACCACTAAACATATTCCATCTTCCTTCCCGCAATCCTAATATTATTCTCTAAAACTTTAATTTCCTGATGGGCTAAATGTAATTGATGAGGTGACTCCATCCCTGGTACGCCTTTTTCGCCAAGCATCTGGGGAGCTAAATAAGTAAT
This sequence comes from Limosilactobacillus reuteri, assembly GCF_003072625.1. NCBI lineage: Bacteria > Bacillati > Bacillota > Bacilli > Lactobacillales > Lactobacillaceae > Limosilactobacillus > Limosilactobacillus reuteri. The sequence goes on along the minus strand of NZ_CP027805.1, from coordinate 933,165 downwards.
AAGCTCTTCAAACAATCCTTCCCATAAAAAGGCTTGATGGACAGTCGGACCCCCCTCCACATAAACAGATTGAATTTCTCGACAACCAAGTTCATGCAAGATGTCGTTAATTGACCACGTCCGGCGATAAAATACCCGAATGCCTTTAGCAAACTGATCTTGTAGCGAACTATTTTCCGTAAAAATCCAAGTAGGTGCCTGCCCGTCAGTCAACAAGTGTAAGGTTGGATTATCTTTTAAACGTCCCCGGCGGTCAAGAACAATCCTTACTGGCGGAAACTTTGTCGGACTAGTCGTTAATAAAGTTGGATTATCGATAATTGCGGTTTGGCTTCCAATCAAGATTCCTTGAAAATTGCCACGCTCGGTATGAACCATTTTTGCCACAGCAGAATTAGTAATCGCCGTTCGTTGACCTTTTTCTGCGGCCACGCGATAGTCAAGACTCACTGCTTGTTTTAAAGTTACCCATGGTCGTCGGTACCGATAGAAAAAATCGTAATGCGGATTTAAGGCCTGTGCTGCTTCTTTAAGGACGCCCGTTTTGACAATAATATTTTGCTGTTGAAGCGTAGCAATCCCTTTCCCGGTGACAAGCTGGTGCGGGTCTGTTTCCGCAATCACAACCCTCCTGATACCCGCGTCAATAATCGCCTGACTACATGGTGGTTGTTTCCCATAGTGATTGCAGGGTTCCAACGTGACATAAAGAGTTGCTCCCTGTAACTGTTTCGGCGTAAGTTCACCTATTGCAGCCCGTTCAGCGTGAATTCCACCATATTCGTGAGTATGACCTCGCGCTAAAACTTGACCATTTTTCACAACAACTGCCCCAACGCGAGGATTTTTCCAGGTTTCATTGCCAGCCTTTGCTGCTTCAGCGATTGCCATTTGCATGAAATAAGCATCTTCCACTCTAACCATCCTTTCCAAAATAAAAACGCCCTAAGATTTCTCTCGGGACGTTAAATAGTTAACTTAAAAAAAACAGCTCGGCAAAAATAAAACCGGATAACATCACTGCTATCCGGGGCTTTACGTTTAAACTGATTGTGTCATTTTTAGTTTTCTTCTCCCATCCAGACTATACTGTCGGTACCAGATTTTCACTGGTTCAACCGTTAACATAAATGCTAACGGGTCACGGACTCCAAGCGTACTTGTTACCGTCGGTTGGGAATTTCACCCTGCCCCGAAGAAAATTAGATTGTTAAATTTACATATAATATAACTCTTCACTTTCTTTTTGTAAACAGCAAATTTATTTCGTATCTGTCAAGTTTTCATAGGTAGCCTTTAAATATACAGTTTTAGTGGGTTAGTGCCTTAAAAAGTTGTCCCATTGGTCTACTTGTGACCGTGTTAATCGGAATTATTCCTTGTACTGCTCCAATTGACGGCTTTGTCGGTGCCTTTCTTAGAAACTCTCCAGTTCGAATATGCATTTCCTGTAATAGGCTGGTTTGAGCCACTCGAGGAAGAACTGTTAATTGTTCTAGGATTGTATTTAAACTAGCTTGCAGTTCACCATTCATTCGGGCTTCAATTAAACCAATCATGGCTTTAGCCCCCTGCTTAGTCCATGACTTGCCCTGTTTCTTCATCCGGTAAGTAAAAGCCCGGTGAGAACTTTCGACTGAACCAATTAAATGAATATCCTTAAATCCACGCATTTGTGGTGAGAGGATATACCGCCAATTTCACTGTAGATACTTTCTTAAACGCATTAGGTCGTCTGCTTGTTTTTCCGTTAGGTTTTGTGATTCATAAGTATCTAAAATTATTGTTAGCTCTGCTTGATCATGATGACGAACGGCTTTAATTGCTCGCATGGCTAATTCGTTGTGCCGGCCTAAAGTATGTTCAATTTTCTGTAAACAATGATAGCGGTCGAGAAAGTATTCACCATGTGCACCTTGAGGAACTAGACTTAATAGCTTAGCTGGTTCGTAACCTGGGCCAGCGTCACTGGCCAAAAAGATCGTTTGACCGGCAAGCTTATAATGGCGGTCTAAATAATCACTTAGTCGTGCTTCAAGCCGTCCTTGGTGCCCAACACTGAGAAAGTCATGCCGATTAATGATTTGATTAGCTACTCGCTCATAAACCCGATAATGGTGCACAAGAGTCAGCTGACCTGCTTCTTTTTTACCTTTAATCATAAAGGCATCACCCTCAATAGTTAAATTTTTAGGCATATGGCGAGGAGTAGCTTGGTGTTCTTTTGCTTGAGTTTGTTTAGCTACCTGATTTCCTAACTCATGCACGGCGTGCATTACCGAATCGGCAGTAATTCCGCTGTCAAATACAAGGTTCAAAATGTCGGCAGTATTGCGCATTGTAGTTGTTTGGGCAATCTTAGCCATCATCATTAAGTAGTGTGGCGATAAACGACGACGTGGTTTAATTTTTAATTGTTGGTCTAAGTAAAATTCACGTTTCTTTGTCCCAGCCTGATAATACCGTCGTTGAAAAGTCACCGGGCCAAAGATAAAATTAAGCGTCCGTGGCTGTTTATTGATTACTTGATAGTTCGCTGGAGCTTGGGACTTTAAGCTTCGATCTAAGCTTTCCAAAAAGTTTTGCATGATTACTTGTCCTAACTCCAATACACCTTTTAAAATAATCTGTTCAGCTTCAAATAAACTGCCTGATTTCACCAAATTCTGCTCGATTTCTGTTAAAATATCCATGAGGAAAGACCTGCCTTTGCTTAGTATTCGACACACTAAAGGCTACTGGTCTTTTCTTTTTTTGTAAATAAGTAAATTGGTCTACAAAAAAGATTTCCACGACCAGATGAATTATTCATCCAACCTATGAAAATCTTACACTAACTTTATTTCTGTGAGAAACTTTGCAGGGTACCCATGATCAATTGGATGAATTTCTCACGGTCAATATCAAGGAGGACTTCAGTATTTTGGGGCTTATCAGTTAACTGATAGTAGTCACAAACCGTCTCTCCCCGTGTAAGATTGCCCTGAGTTTCAACATCTACATTCATTTTGTCAGTACCAAACATGGTGGGATCAATCAACCAAGCAATCGTACATGGGTCATGGAGGGGCGCACCTTTAAAACCCCATTTTGGATTTTCATGATACTGCTCAAAGAAGTTTAAGAGACCATGGAAGGCTTGGGCAACTGGATTATCGATCTGCCCAATTTGATCAATCTCATCTTTCATAATCTGAGCTTTATGGGTTACATTCAACGGTGCCATTACCAGTGGCAGCCCAAAGTTCATTACAATTTTAGCTGCTTCTGGATCAACAAAAATGTTAAATTCAACTGATGGTCGCCAATTCCCAAGTCCCATTGCCCCACCCATGAAGACAATTTGATCAATCTTTTCTTTTGCCAAGTCGGGATAGACCCGCAAGAATAAGGCCGCATTTGTCATTGGACCGGTGACTACTAAGGTAACCTTTTCATCACTTTTACGAAGAGTTTTAGCAATCAACTCAATAGCAGGAATTGGTTGAACTTTGAAATCGGGATCAGGAAGGTCCGCACCATCTAAACCCGTCTCCCCATGAACTTCCGGTGCAGTTTCAAGCGGCTCAACCAGTGGAGTTTGATTTCCCTGAGCAACTGGAATATCTTCTCGATGGAGTAAGGTTAACATCCTCATCGCATTATTTAAAGTTTTGTCCGGTGTTTGATTACCAGCAGAAGTTGTTATGGCAAGGACATCAATCTTTGGTGAAGCAACAGCCATCGTTAACGCCAATGCATCATCATGTCCGGGATCACAGTCAAGAATTATCTTTTTGGTCATTTGTTATCGGCATCCTTTCTTTGTGAATCGTTAGTATAGCGGTTACATTAATTATAACAAATGAACATTATTCAGTTTAATGTCGATCAATAAAATTTAAAAAGACATAATAAAAGGACCACCTAATCGTGATCCTTTTCAATATAAGTTATAATTTTACGCTTTCTTTACTAAATAATTGGTAAAGCAATAGTGCCAGCTAAAAGGGCTAAAATAGTAAACTTCTTCTTTGAATGCTTCTTAGGTTGTGTAGTTTTGTTTTCAGTTTTATTTTTCTTCATAAGAATCTACTCCTTTGTTCAAAAACCTATCACTACCTATACTCTTATTTTAGCCCCATTTTGCCTTTACGTAAAAATATATGGGCCAGGTAATTAGAGCAATTATAAATAACCAAACAATTATCTTTTGAAATAGGTTAAGTTTCCAAATATGTTTCATAAGTTCACCTTACTTCTTTTTAAGCCAGCTAAATATCCCATGGCGATGCGCTTGCTTTTCTTGTGCCTCTGTTAACCGGGTAAGCAATTCAGTCATTTTTGCATCAGTATTTACCTTTTGAGCATCACGAGCTACCTCGCTGCTATTATACTTCTGCTGAAGAGTATCACTGTTAAGCCACCGATCAAAATTAGCAACATCCACAATAAAACCGGTACTAGTATATTGATAACTAATTCGATACTTTCGCGGCAGGTATTGGAAGTACCGTTCCATCATCATTGAACCATTATTTCGCGCCGTACTATCTGAAACCTTATTAAAAAGCTGCTTATTAATTTGCGCTTTTAACTGACCATCCTGCTGAATAAACGTAAGATCAGCACCGACTTCCGCCTGGTTAATCAGCATTGTCCAATCATTCCGCCCGACAAAGAGTGAATAGTCATAATTATCGTCAAAGTAGTCTTTATCAAGCTCAAACATCCCAAATTGGTCCATCGCTTGTTTCAAGACATATTTGATGGGATAAAGGTAATCCCTTTCAATCTTTTGTTCTGTCTCTGGTGACACATCATTGAAGAATTTTGCGAGTTCAACTTGGCAATAACGATAAAGTTGATCGTTAGCGCGCTCAAGCAAGTCATTTAGTTTAGCTTCGCGTTCATTTTCATCCCAAGCAAAAGTTGATTCAAAGCTGAGGTACCATAAACGACGCATAATTTCCGGTTTAAGGGAAAGCTGCGATTTACTATCACCCTCACGACGATTCATCGTAAAAATAAATGATGGGAGTGGCCGAGTTAAGCTACGATTGTTAGTAATTTCTTTAATGAAGCGATCAAAATAAGGTCGCGTCGTTAAGTCAGGGCTAATATCATCAATCATCATCGGATTAACGGGCCCAGCACTATACATATAATCGCTTAAAACCGTTGTAATAGTCATATTGATATTGGACTTTCCTAATGCATAATTTTTAGCATCAAAAACGCCACCATCAAGGAAATTGCCACTCCCCGTTAGCTTGGCTGCTAGCCGCTTTCCCAACGTCGATTTCCCTGTTCGTCCTTGACCAATCAAGGCTACTCCGAGGGGAACATCTTCGCGCGATTTACTGCTTGGCGATAATTCATACATATTACGGATTTTCCATAGCCAGGGCGCTTCAAATAGGAAACACATGAAATCACATGCCTGCCACCCCTCGCCGACTTCTTTGTAATTATCGTACTCATGGGCAACATCGCTAAATAATTGAAGCTGTTCACGGAGACGGTCACCCGTTAAATTCGATGTTATTAATTCCGACTTTACATTATAGCCAACACGGGGCGCTTCAAATAATTGACCATTGTTATAAAACAAGACTGGCTTAGGATAGAGATCTTCTTCACGGGTAATCTTTCCTGAGTTATCATCGTTTCGAGACACATGTTTAACTACTTGAGTAAGGCTGTAGAGTTCTTTTCCGATATTTTCGAGGTTGCGTTTCTTATAGCCAGCATTACCAAAGAGCTTGACAGTTTGGGCGACACTCAATTTTCTGGAGCTGATAGTTTCTTTAATTCCTCGTCAGAACTATACTGATCCTTATATTCTTTTACTTCTTCTGCCGGGATAATCACCGCATCCTGGTCACCGTTATCCTTGTTTTTCACCATATTCACTGTATCGGTATAGACATTAATCTGAAGTTGCTCTTTATTTTTCGCCTTAATGAACCCGGCCATTTTCTTGCGTCCAGATAGGTAGTCGCATGACGAAGGTTATCGTTGAACATCTGGATATGGCATTGATAAAGCGGATCCGTCTGCATTCCATAGTCACTGTCGAGTTGTTCTAAATTATGATGAATTGCTGCTTCGGTTAAATTCATCGAACCGGCAAATGAAAGATACCGGTCGTCACTTGTCATTAAGTACATTTTGGTATGAATTAATTCATGCTTAGTGAATAAAAGTTGCAAGCTACCGTCTAAAATTCGCTTTGTAAATTCACTATCAGGGTGTTCATAACCATAATTGACAAATTCAGTCCGGTCATTTAACTGCCTCATCCGTTTGCCAATTGATTCTTTCCCATTGTCGCTTAAGCCGAGGATCAAAGTGACCTTATCATAGCGCGGTAATAGTTGCTCCTCAATAAACTTAATTGAAGAAACAAATGAAACGCCCCTAAATTCAGTCGGCTTTTCAAGATGTTCACCCGCAAATTGCCAAAAATCGGCATCAGAAATTAATTCTTGTTTAGTGTAATCCAGGATATCTAACATGTGAATCGCCTCCTTTTAGTTAACTTTCAAATTATATCATGAAAAAAAGAACCACCCGCAAGTGATTCTTCGTATAGAAATTAGTTTTTCTTTGCCAGCTTATATAGCAAGTACATTGGCCAAATTAAGGCTCCTGCGACAAGTGTTAATAAAACAATCTTTTGGTTCTTTGATAAGTTATGACATGGACACTTCATATCTAATCGCCCCTTTACTGATCAGTTAAGTTAATTATAACGCATTTGAGTGGTAATGTAAGGAAGCGATTTCAGGTTTAAAGAAGATTTAGTATCTATAATGCTAACCAAATTACTACTTTTTTCCAGGATCATCGTTAAATTTTATAAAAGTATAAATTAACTTCTAATGGGAGCAGCATAAGTTGGGAGAAATTTCGAAACGTGTTAGAAATAATGATGGAAGAATGAATTTACCGCTTCTTACAATTTCTGCTAGATATGGATGGATGACACAACAAAGTCGCTTTTCAGCTAGTATAGCGGGACGTGAAAAGAAGAACTATACATTACTAAAAAAGCATCAGCTATCGTATAACCATGGCAACTCAAAGGTGGCTAATTATGGAACAGTATATGAACTTACAGACTATGATGAAGCGTTAGTACCCAAGGTCTACCATAGTTTTTCTCTTACTTCTGAAAATTCATCTAAATTTATAGAATCATACTTTCATACCAAAAAACTAGATGCGCAACTTAGAAAGTTTATAGCTTCAACTGCTCGTATGGATGGCTTATTAAATATTAGTTTTGATGATTTTATGAAAGTTAAATTATTTGCGCCTGAGCGATGTGAACAATCTAAGATTTCTAGGATAATAAATTTAATTGAAAAGCTTATCACCCTCCAGCAACGTAAGTAAAAACATTTAATTATTTTACTAAGTTTTAGCAAAAAGTTATCCTTTTATTTTTAGTTTGTGCAATAATTAACTTGTTGTTAGAAATTAAGGTTGTACTTAAAGGAGATTTTATTATGACTGAACAGAAAGTTGCTGTTATCACTGGTAGTAGTCGTGGCATTGGAAAAGGAATTGCGGAACAACTAGGAGAAGATGGCTATGCAATGGTCATTAATGGTTATCATAAAGACGAAACAGACAAGACAACCAAAGAATTAGCGGACAAGGGATATAAGGTTGTGGCAGCTCCCGGTGACGTTTCGAAAAAGGAAACTCATGAAATGCTTGTAAAAACTGCTGTTGATAACTTTGGTCGCCTTGACACCTACATTAACAATGCCGGAATCGCGCAAATCGGTAATCTCCTGGATGAATCAGCCGAAGAATTTCATAAAATTTATGCCACTAATGTTGATAGTGTTCTGTTTGGGATTCAAGCTGCTGCTGAACAATTCAGGAAGCAAGATGATGGAGATAAAATCCGTAAAATCATCAATGCTTCAAGTATCGCTGGACACATTGGTTATGAACAATTAGGAGCATACTCTTCAACTAAATTTGCTATTCGTGGATTAACACAAGTAGCTGCTAAGGAATTAGCTAAATTTAATATTACGGTTAATGCCTATTGTCCAGGTATTGTTGGTACCGATATGTGGGACTTTATCGATGAAAAGATGGTTGAAGAAAATGGTGGTGAAAAGGGTCAATACTTAAGGGCCGCTATTGACGGAATTGCCCTTGGTCGTGTTGAACATCCATCAGACGTCGCTAACTTTGTCTCCTACCTTGCTTCAGATAAATCTGACTACATGACTGGTCAAGCTGTTCAAATTGACGGTGGAGTTCAATTTATCTAATTTAATTTTCAATATAAAATAGTATTTCCCTAACCCTGATAAAAAAATTACCAAGGCTAGGGATTTTTTCTCCTCACCAAATCATAAGTCAATCTACATCCCCGCAAAAATGCTATAATTAAAGCAAACCTATCTAAGGAGGAGAATTGTATGTTTGAAGCTTACAAATACTACTGGCAAAACGCTTTTAAGTACCGGGCTACTTCAACGCGGGCGGATTTTTGGTGGCCAGTATTAGTTAATTTCATCATTTTTGTTATTTTATATTTCTTGCTGGCAATCGCTGGTTTTACTTCTGTCACTTCGATTATGAACGGCTATAATCATGGCGTTGGGTTCTTAATCTTCTTACTCTTCGTTATTGCAGTATTTGCCATTGCTATTATTATTCCTGGAATTGCTATTTGTGTCCGGCGGGTTCGCGATACCGGTTTGACAGGCTGGACGGTATTAGTTTTCTGGTTACTTTCCCTTATTTTTACAAGTAACGATAGTGCGGTGATGGGAACTATTTCCTCAGTCATTGATATAATCTTCTTAGTGATTCTCTGCTTGCCAACAGGTTATGTCAGCAAGCATGGGTGGTGGAGTGCCAATTACGATAATGATATTACGGTTCCATCATTACGAAACAATGACTAACTAAAAGAGCTGGTGCCTCAAAATGCAGCATCAGCTCTTTTAATTTAGTCAATTTTAATTATCCCTTGTAAATAGGTTGGTATGAACCCCGTAAAGTGATCTTATCAAGTCCGTTATCGAGGTTGTACTTGTCGTCGCTAAGCTTCTTTTCCCGGTAACCTGCCCGTGAAAAAGCTTCGACTAAGCGCGCCATAAATTCTTGACCACCTTCTGCAGTTTCATAAATCATGTGGTCAATGTATTGTGGCATGTTTGTACTCTTCCGCAATAAAGTGATTAAGTACACCTGCTTATCAGTCTTGTTAATTTCTGAGGTATTTTGCATCAATGACATATCTATTTCCTCCTATTCAATCCAAGAATTCTCTTCCTACTCATATTATAAATTATGTACAGGATTAGTCAAAACTGTTTATCAAAAAAATGAGCGAAAACACGAATAAGTTAATTTAGAAAATAAATGTCCTCCTGTAAAATATAATAATATTTTTACCCTAACTCTGTAATTTTCGTTAATTAAGTGTTACTATAATGGCGAAAGGAAGCATAATCATGGAGATTAATGCAGATGCTCTTAAGAACTTCCAAGATTCGAAGTTCAATTTTGTAGATGCAAATGGTAATGATGTAGACTTTGATAACTTGGACGAAAATGTAAAGTACACTCTTCGTGATGGTGAAACAGTTATTGAAGATGATATGCATGCCAAGGACGTTGTTGATACCATTAATAATGAATATGGTAAGACAATGAACGTTTAATTTCTTGATATGTAAAATTAAAAATAGGTTCCTATCACTCAATCTTTGATAGGGACTATTTTTTCACTATCTAAATTGCTTCTCTTGCCCAAGAGTTCTAAAATTAGAGATAAATTGAAAGATAAGGGGCTCTTATTTATGATGAACATTCTATTAATCATCTTAACAGCAATTTTTATTATCGAAAGTATTTTTGAAGTTCGTTATTTTTACCAAATTCAGACTATTTTTAACCAATCCGGCCGTATTGAACCTACTAAACGAGTTCAGCGAATCGTCACAATTGAAACCCAGTGGTCATGGATTTCATGGATCTTCTTACTCTTATTGTTTGTTTTACCAGACATGTATACCGCTATTCTCATCTGTGTCATTACCCTTATTGAAACATGGGTAGTCTATGAACTTTACAACGCTCGCGAATATGCTAAGAAAATTAATGAAAAATAGTGAAATTAAAGAGGAAGGTGTTACAAGATCAACGCCTTCCTCTTTTTTAGTGCGCCCGGCATGGGTATTAGCTAGGTGGTGAAAGTCCGCTATGGGCCGTAGTAGTCGGAACCATGAGCTGAGGACAAGGGTGTCCACCGTGAGGTGGAATCTGAAGGAAGTCTAAGGCAAAGTACTGCATCGATGAACAAGAAGTAGCTATAAGGCTGAAATTAACTGGATAAGGCTGCTAGACAAGTTGAAGTCCAATACTACTCTAAATTGGTCTCAGTAAAGCTAACGATGACATGGTACGAAAGCTAATATTCTTACCTGGGGAGATCTGGCCTACACGTTTCCGACAAGAGGAATAAGTTTAATTTCCACAGAAATAAGCGGTGCAGTGATGCAGTGTTGAGTAAGCCAGAAGTCAGCCGAGGTCATAGTAGTTTGAATAATCAGATGAAGGACTAAACGACAATAACTTGTAACTTATATCGGAGGTGTAATCAGGTGCGACAATCGCAGAAAACAGAACAACAAGCTGACCGCTTGTCGAGGATAGGTTTGGAAAACCGAAAGTACACAAGGGCGCGTAGTACCGATTATGGTGAAGGTAAAGGTATGAGTGTCACTATCCAAGACTTAGTCTTGGATCGCAATAACCTTAATCAGGCTTATTTGCGAGTTAAGAGAAACAAAGGAACAGCAGGTGTTGACGATATGACAGTCAATGACCTTCTGCCATATCTCAGAGAAAATAAGACGGAACTGATCGCTAGTTTGCGTGAGGGCAAGTATAAACCAGCTCCAGTCAAACGGTAGAAATTCCGAAGCCTAATGGTGGAGTAAGAAGACTTGGAATACCAACGGTGGTGGACCGAATGGTTCAACAAGCTGTAGCCCAAATTCTTACGCCTATCTTTGAGCGTGTTTTCTCTGATAATAGCTTTGGCTTCCGTCCCCACCGTGGGGCCCATGACGCTATTTCAAAAGTAGTAGATCTTTATAATCAAGGTTATCGAAGAGTTGTCGACTTAGATCTAAAAGCCTATTTTGATAACGTTAATCATGACTTGATGATTAAGTATCTCCAACAATATATTGATGACCCATGGACACTAAGACTCATTCGTAAGTTTCTAACTAGCGGAGTCTTAGACCATGGGCTTTTCGCTAAGAGTGAAAAAGGAACCCCACAAGGAGGGCCATTGTCACCACTACTGGCGAACATCTATCTAAATGAGTTGGACGAAGAGTTGACTAGACGTGGTCACCACTTTGTGCGCTATGCGGATGATTGTAACATCTATGTTAAAAGTCAACGAGCCGGAGAACGAGTAATGCGAAGCATTACCCAGTTTCTAGAAAAGCGCTTGAAAGTTAAAGTGAACCCAGATAAAACCAAAGTCGGTAGCCCGCTACGGTTGAAGTTTCTTGGCTTTTCGTTGGGTGTAGACCACAATGGGGCCTACGCCCGTCCAGCTAAACAATCGCAACAACGAGTAAAGAAAGCACTGAAGTTATTAACTAAACGTAATCGTGGAATATCTCTGACAAGAATGTTTGAAGAAATTCATCGAAAAATGCGTGGGTGGCTTCAGTACTACTCAATTGGGAAACTAACTAACTTTATTCAACGCCTTGACAAGTGGTTGAGGGTCCGAATAAGGCAGTATATTTGGAAGCAATGGAAAAAGTTTAAAACTAAGGTAACTAACTTACAGAAGTTGGGGCTGCCCCAGCATGATGCATATGTCTTCGCTAGTACCCGAAAGGGCTACTGGCGAACTGCACATAGTAAGACCTTGAGCTATTCTCTAACTAATAGAAAACTGGAACAACTCGGACTTATGAATATGTCCAAGACGCTCCAGTCAATTCAATGTGATTAAGTTGTCGAACCGCCGTATACGGAACCGTACGTACGGTGGTGTGAGAGGTCGATAATTGAACTAATCAATTATCTCCTACTCGATTGCTACACGCACTTTTGTTAACAGTTCATAAACATAAGACAACTCACTTGGACGAAAAGCTCCATGGAGGGTCCCTACCTTTTTAAAGCCGCTCTTAGTTGCGATCCGTTGCATTGCCATATTATTTTCATTTGTACTTAAACGAATTGATTTGATCTCTGGACGTTTGGTCTCCAAATACTCAATCAAACTCAAAAATAATTTGGATGCATATCCTTTTCCTGCGTGCCGTGAATGAATAGCTACGCGGTGGATTACAACATAATTTTCAGTATTAATTAGCCATTCCCCGTTGAGTTTGTCATAAAAATGATCCGGTGCTTCAACAATTGCTAACGTGCCAACTGTTTGTCCATCATCTGCTTTAACGAGATAAGTATAACCATTCTCAATATCTTCTTTTACGTGGGTAACGTTCGGATAATCCCCCTGCCATTGATCAACGCTCCGCTCAGCTAACTGGTTACGTCCATCACGTAAAATATCTACTACTACATCTAAATCTGCCATTGTTGCTTTCCGGATTTTCATTGTAATCCCTCCTTAAAATCGTTGCTTATAGCTAAACCATAACAAATTAAGCAACTAATAGTATCACACCTCAATATTAAGATGCAATCACTTTCGATTTTTAATTTTTAGGAAACCGATAAACTAATCTTAAACAAGCCATTGACATCGCTTACATGCAACAGTATATTATTAGGTGTAACGATAAACTAAAGCGTTTTCAAATTAATAAAGGGAGAATTAGTACAATGAATTATTTTATCGGTGTCGATGTTGGAACTACTTCTACAAAAGCAGTTCTATATGACCAAAATGCAACTGTGTTAGACCAATTTAGCCAAGGTTATTCCCTTTACCGCGATGCTAGTGGAATGGCTGAACAAAATCCAACTGCAATTGTCGAAGCAGTCGAAAAAGTTATTCATGATGCGGCACAAAAAGCAGATTTAACAAACGGAAAATTGTTGGCGGTATCATTTTCCAGTGCTAACCAAAGCGTGATCATGCTCGACAAGAATTTCAATCCTCTTTCACGGGTGATCACTTGGGCTGATACACGTGCGCGCGATGTCGCAAACGAATTAAAGAATAGTCCGGCTGGTCAGCAAATTTATGCTAAAACAGGTACACCTATTCATCCAATGTCCCCATTGACCAAGATTATGTGGCTCAACAAGACACAAGCAGATAAGGTTGCCCAAACTGCATATTTTGGCGACATCAAGTCCTACCTCTTCCACCAGTTTTTCAATACGTTTAAGGTTGATGTTTCCATCGCTTCATGTACCGGAATGATGAATGTCAATACGTGTGACTGGGATGATCAGGCATTGGAACTCGCTAACGTCGATCGTTCCCAATTACCAGAAATCGTGAACGGAACAACCCAAGCGATTGGCTTAACAGCAGCAGCGCAAGCAAAAATGGGCATCCCCGCTGATACGCCATTTGTCTATGGTGCTTTTGACGGTGCTTTATCTAATTTAGGTGTGGGGGCAATTAAGCAAAATACTGTTGCCATTACGATTGGGACTTCGGCTGGTGTACGGGTGGTAACTGACCATCCAGTGATCGATCCTCAGCAACGACTTTTCTGTTACGCCGTGGATAAAGGTTTATGGGTAATCGGTGGGCCACTTAATAATGGTGGCGACGTCTATCAATGGGCCGTTGAGCACCTAGTTGATGCCAGCGCAGTTAAAAATGAAAACATTGATCCTTACACTCTTGCTAACCGAGTTATTGAAGGTGTTCCCGCTGGAGCTCACGGCTTGCTCTTCCACCCCTTCCTTGGTGGTGAACGGGCCCCATTATGGGATGCAAATGCGCGTGGTAGTTTCTTTGGGCTTTCCCACATTCATACCCGTGCCGATATGTTGCGCTCAGTAATGGAAGGAATTTGTATGAATATTGCAACTGTTTTCCAAGCGGTTCGTGACCTTGTTGGTAATCCCGCAAGCGTAACTGCAACTGGTGGTTTTGCGCGGGCTGAAGTTTGGCGGCAGATGTTAGCAGATGTCTTAAACTGTCCAGTCAATATCCCTAACTCATTTGAATCCGGTTGTCTCGGTGCAATCACCATGGCAATGAAGAGTCTAGGAATGATTGAAAACTATGAAATCATCAAAACACTAATTGGTGATATCAGTTCTTATCAACCAAATCAAGAGGCGGTTAATGTTTATCAAAATTACTTACCACTCTTTCAACAGGTTGAGGGATTATTAACACCAGCCTATTCGACCATCGCTAAATTACAACAACAATCTATTCATTAGGGGGTTATTATTATGCCTTTACTTATTGTTTTAATCGGAGTTATTATCTTAATTTTCATGATTGTTAAACTAAAGATGAACACTTTCGTTGGTTTAGTAATCACATCATTCATCGTTGGTTTGTTACTCGGCTTACCGCTTACAAAGATTCCCCAAACCATTGAAACAGGGATCGGAGGCCAGCTTGGACACTTAGCTATCATCTTCGGTTTCGGTTCAATGCTTGGTAAATTAGTTTCTGATGCTGGTGGTGGCTATCGGATTGCAACAACCCTGATTAATAAGTTTGGTCGGCGGTGGATTCAAGTTGCTGTTATCCTTGCCTCCTTTATCATTGGGTTAGCATTATTCTTTGAAGTTGGGCTTGTTGTTGTGTTACCAATTATCTTTATCATTGCCCGCGAACTTGATATGCCATTGATGTATCTCGGTATTCCAATGGCGGCTACCTTAAACGTTACCCACGCTTTCTTACCACCACACCCCGCTCCAACCGCTATTACAGAAATTCTTGGGGCTAACCTTGGACACGTATTGCTGCTTGGTATTTTAGCCGCAATCCCAACAATCATTATTGCTGGTCCAGTTTATAACTGGGTATTACAAAAAATTTATCCGCGTGTTTACCGTAAAAATATTGATATTTCAGTTCTTGGTGAATATAAAGAATTCAAGCTTGAAGAAACGCCTAAATTCGGTATCTCCGTTTTAACTGCAATGATGCCAGTTATCTTAATTGCTGTCGCTACTATTTGTTCATTCATCTTCCCTAAGAACAATCCAGTTAATGAATTCATCCAATTTATTGGTGCTCCTGACCTTGCAATGCTTCTTTCATTAATTTTTGCAATCTTTACGATGGGTCTACAACGAAACCAAAAAATGGAAGATATTTCGACCTCCCTTGCCGACTCAATTAAGCAAATCTCAGTTATGCTTTTGATCATCGGTGGTGGTGGTGCCTTCAAGCAAGTTCTTGTTGATGGTGGAATTTCTAAGTACATTTCTGGACTATTTGCTCAAACTAGCATTTCACCAATTCTAGCTGCTTGGTTAATTACTGCTTTATTACGGATGTCACTCGGATCCTCAACGGTTGCTGCGATGACTGCTGCTGGACTTGTTGTTCCAATGGCTCACCAATTTGGTAGTAACTCAATTATGGCAACATTAATGGTTCTTTCCATCGGTGCCGGTTCTGTCTTTTGTGGACACGTTAATGATGCCGGTTTCTGGATGATTAAAGAATACTTTGGCCTTTCATTAAAGGAAACTTTGCTTTCGTGGACAACTCTTACTTCCGTCTTAGCACTCGCTGGGTTAGGAGCCGTCTACGCCATTTCATTATTTGTCTAAGTCAATTTAAGCGTCCTAGCGAATTAGCTAGTGACGCTTTTTGTAGTGCGCCCGGCATGGGTATTAGCTAGGTGGTGAAAGTCCGCTATGGGCCGTAGTAGTCGGAACCATGAGCTGAGGACAAGGGTGTCCACCGTGAGGTGGAATCTGAAGGAAGTCTAAGGCAAAGTACTGCATCGATGAACAAGAAGTAGCTATAAGGCTGAAATTAACTGGATAAGGCTGCTAGACAAGTTGAAGTCCAATACTACTCGAAATTGGTTTCAGTAAAGCTAACGATGACATGGTACGAAAGCTAATATTCTTACCCGGGGAGATCTGGCCTACACGTTTCCGACAAGAGGAATAAGTTTAATTTCCACAGAAACAAGCGATGCAGTGATGCAGTGTTGAGTAAGCCAGAAGTCAGCCGAGGTCATAGTAGTTTGAATAATCGGATGAAGGACTGAACGACAATAACTTGTAACTCATATCGGAGGTGTAATCAGGTGCGACAATCGCAGAAAACAGAACAACAAGCTGACCGCTTGTCGAGGATAGGTTTGGAAAACCGAAAGTACACAAGGGCGCGTAGTACCGGTTATGGTGAAGGTAAAGGTATGAGTGTCACTATCCAAGACCTGGTCTTGGATCGCAATAACCTTAATCAGGCTTATTTGCGAGTTAAGAGAAATAAAGGAGCAGCAGGCGTTGATGATATGACAGTCAATGACCTTCTACCATATCTCAGAGAAAATAAGACGGAACTGATCGCTAGTTTGCGTGAGGGCAAGTATAAACCAGCTCCAGTCAAACGGGTAGAAATTCCGAAGCCTAATGGTGGAGTAAGAAGACTTGGAATACCAACGGTGGTGGACCGAATGGTTCAACAAGCTGTAGCCCAAATTCTTACGCCTATCTTTGAGCGTGTTTTCTCTGATAATAGCTTTGGCTTCCGTCCCCACCGTGGGGCCCATGACGCTATTTCGAAAGTAGTAGATCTTTATAATCAAGGTTATCGAAGAGTTGTCGACTTAGACCTAAAAGCCTATTTTGATAACGTTAATCATGACTTGATGATTAAGTATCTCCAACAATATATTGATGACCCATGGACACTAAGACTCATTCGTAAGTTTCTAACTAGCGGAGTCTTAGACCATGGGCTTTTCGCTAAGAGTGAAAAAGGAACCCCACAAGGAGGGCCATTGTCACCACTACTGGCGAACATCTATCTAAATGAGTTGGACAAAGAGTTGACTAGACGTGGTCACCACTTTGTGCGCTATGCGGATGATTGTAACATCTATGTTAAAAGTCAACGAGCCGGAGAACGAGTAATGCGAAGCATTACCCAGTTTCTAGAAAAGCGCTTGAAAGTTAAAGTGAACCCAGATAAAACCAAAGTCGGTAGCCCGCTACGGTTGAAGTTCCTTGGCTTTTCGTTGGGTGTAGACCACAATGGGG
Source organism: Limosilactobacillus reuteri (assembly GCF_003072625.1). Lineage (NCBI taxonomy): Bacteria > Bacillati > Bacillota > Bacilli > Lactobacillales > Lactobacillaceae > Limosilactobacillus > Limosilactobacillus reuteri. The sequence goes on along the minus strand of NZ_CP027805.1, from coordinate 915,981 downwards.
CCTACGCCCGTCCAGCTAAACAATCGCAACAACGAGTAAAGAAAGCACTGAAGTTATTAACTAAACGTAATCGTGGAATATCTCTGACAAGAATGTTTGAAGAAATTCATCGAAAAATGCGTGGGCGGCTTCAGTACTACTCAATTGGGAAACTAACTAACTTTATTCAACGCCTTGACAAGTGGTTGAGGGTCCGAATAAGGCAGTATATTTGGAAGCAATGGAAAAAGTTTAAAACTAAGGTAACTAACTTACAGAAGTTGGGGCTGTCCCAGCATGATGCATATGTCTTCGCTAGTACCCGAAAGGGCTACTGGCGAACTGCACATAGTAAGACCTTGAGCTATTCTCTAACTAATAGAAAACTGGAACAACTCGGACTTATGAATATGTCCAAGACGCTCCAGTCAATTCAATGTGATTAAGTTGTCGAACCGCCGTATACGGAACCGTACGTACGGTGGTGTGAGAGGTCGATAATTGAACTAATCAATTATCTCCTACTCGATTGGTTTGGTATTCTTAATAGTAGAACTACTAAGGATGATGAATAAACAAATGACGCAACATACTACTATCGCTGACGTTGCTAAAGCAGCTGGTGTTTCAGCGACTACCGTTTCGCGTATTATCAATGGTCGTTATGATAAAATGCGCCCAGCAACGCGGAAACGGGTAGAAAAAGCAATTAAAGACCTTCACTTTGTTCCAACCGCTTCCGCACGACAGCTTCGCCAAACTCATAGTCACGTTGTCGGAATCCTCGTTGGAGATATTTCTAACCCCTTTTCATCTTTACTTGCTAAAGGGATCGATGATGTTTTGCAACAAGCGGGCTATGATATCATCCTCATGAATACGAACAACTCACGGGAAAATGAAAGTCGTGCTCTTCAGCGACTATACCAACAACGAGTTGACGGAATTATTGTCCAGCCTAATTCCCGCCACTTTAGTCAATTCGCCCCTGCTATTCATAACGACATTCCCCTCGTGATTGTCGACCGTGAAGTTGATGACCAGCCTTCTACAGTTGGCAAGGTCACTTCTGCTAATCGTGATGCTTGTTATAGCCTCGGTAAGATTCTGTATCAAAATGGTTATCAGAATATTTTAACTGTCAGCGCGCACTTTGCGGAGGCATCTGGTCAGATTCCTCGAATTGCCGGTTTAAAGGTTGCTGCTGCTGATAACGGGCTAAGCTATCACAATATTGAAACCCGGGGACATGATCGGCAGTGGCTTGCTAAGACGTTTCTGCAACAGTTAAATGAGCTTAAAGGCAAAACTGCTGTCGTTTCATTAATGGGACCCATTTTATTTGACCTTTTAGCAATTTTTAAGGAACTAAACCTTTCCTTCCCTGACGATCTTGGCTTAGTTAGCTTTGATGATTGGGAATGGTCGCAATATGTCGCTAATGGAATTTTTCTGTTGAAGCAAGATATGGAGCTAATGGGTAATTTAGCAGCTAATAAGCTTTTAACGCAAATTAATCAACAAAGTACCATCAGTTCCACTACCCTTTTACCAGTTGAAATCATTGCACGCCAGTCACTTTAGCATATAATGTTACAAAGAGAATTAAATTGAGTTTTAAAGGAGAACAATAAATGAACTACTTAATTGGTGTTGACGTTGGAACCTCTAGCACAAAGGCCGTTTTATATGATCAAGATGCACAGGTGATCACACAAGCTAACTATGGCTACGAGTTGCACCGCAATGCCGCGGGAATGGCAGAACAAGAGCCAGAAGAAGTAATCAATGCTGCTGAACAAGCTATCCATGATGTGGCTACGGCAGCTGACCTTAGTACGGGGAAACTACTAGCAGTTTCAATCTCAAGTGCAAACCAAAGCCTCCTCTTATTAGATAAAGATAAGAAGCCCCTTTCACGGTTAATCACCTGGGCTGATAGTCGAGCTCAGCGCGCGGCAGATAACCTCAGGATGATGACTGAAGGACAACAATTATATATGAAGACGGGGGTTCCTGTTCATCCCATGTCAACATTGACAAAGCTCCTTTCGTTAAGGGAAGACGAACCAGATTTATTTAGCCGTACAGCATATTTTGCTGATATTAAAGCTTACCTTTTCTATCGGTTATTTAATGAATTTAAGGTTGATATGTCAATCGCTTCCTCAACCGGCTTGATGAACCTTAAAACTTGTGATTGGGATGACCAGGCTCTTCGGGTTGCAAGGGTAACCAAAGATCAATTGCCTGAAATTGTCGATGGAACAACTCAAGCAACTGGTTTAGTGCCCGAAGCCCAAGAAAAACTAGGAGTACCCGCTGATACGCCATTTGTCTATGGTGCTTATGATGGTGCCCTTTCAAATATTGGTGTTGGTGCAACCAAGCAAAATACAGTAGCAATTACAATCGGTACTTCCGCAGCTGTACGAGTCGTAACTGATCATCCTGTTATTGACCCAGAACGTCGCCTCTTCTGCTATGCTATTAATAAAGGATTGTGGGTCGTTGGTGGTCCGCTTAATAACGGTGGCGATGTCTATGAATGGGCAGTAAAACACCTTGTCGATAGTAGCGCAGTTAAAAATGAACAGGTTGATCCTTATACTTTGGCAAATCACGTTATTGAAGGAGTACCAGCAGGCGCGCATGGACTTCTCTTCCATCCCTTCCTGGGCGGTGAACGGGCACCATTGTGGAATGCTAAAGCGCGTGGTAGTTTCTTTGGGCTTTCTCATATCCATACACGGGCTGATATGCTACGAGCAGTTATGGAAGGAATTAGCATGAATATTGCAACAGTCTTCCAAGCAGTACGAGCGTTAGTCGTTGAACCAGCGAGCGTTACTGCAACAGGTGGCTTTGCCCGCTCAAAAGTATGGTGCCAAATGCTTGCTGATATCTTAAACTGTCCGGTTAACGTTCCTGACTCATTTGAATCTGGCTGCCTCGGGTCAGTAGTTATGGCTATGCAAAGCCTGGGAATGATCGATAGTCTTGATACACCACAGAAGTTCATTGGTAAGGTTAGTTCTTACCAACCAGATCCAGCCGCAGTAAAAGTATATCAACGCTATACTCCGCTCTTCCAACAAATTGAAGATATGCTTGCTCCAGCTTATTCTGAAATCGCTAAACTACAAGAACGACAAAACAATTAAAGAATCAAAAAATCGATCTTACATCGGAACATGATTGTAAGATCGATTTTTAATTATGACTATTCTGTTAATAGTTTCTTAATATTACCTTTAGCATTTTTGTAATCAACGTAAAGCGCTTTCTCCTATGTTATTATTAATTCATAGTAAAAAAACATTTATAGAAAGAAAGTGGTACTAATGGCCGCATGGAAAAAATGGTGGGTTTCATTTGTGATGATGCTTCAGGTAATTATTGGAATCGCTGTCGTATCATTATGGTTTTATCGTGACCAAACTTGGATGATTCCAGTTAACGATTGGCTTCACAGCCCCATCGGTCAAAGTTTCTCAGCCGGAGTCGCAGTATTTTTAATCATCGTTGCTTTAACCGTAATAGCAATTGCCGTTTTTCGCCCAACAACGACTAAACAAATGACAATCGCTAAGGATGGTGCTAATAAAGTTCAAATTGATCAACATGCAGTTGAACATAGCTTAACTACTTCAATTGCTAAATTTGATCTTTACAATCCCGTAATTAAACTCAAGATGCACCGTAACAATCGCAACGCAGACGTCACCGTTCATGGAATGCTCTCTAAGAGGACCAATCCAAAACTAATTCATACAGTACTACTCCAGACAATTAAAGAAAACCTTAAACGAGACTTCGACATTGATCTTAATAAATTACACATTAAGCTAAGTCCCTACTCAAACAAAGAATCAGTCAACATTGTCTAAAAGGGAGGTACTATATGAAACTTGCTACAATTGGCGTTATCTTAGGACTGCTTATCAGCATTAGTTGGATTATGTGGGGCTTTTTCCCAATGATTGGCATTCTGTTAGCTGTCACTATCTTAGGCGGAATTGGCTATGTTCTTGATGCAAAAGGCTATTCATTAAATAAACTCGCGATAAAAATGTTAGATAAATTTGCCAACTAATTCAAGGAGGAATTAATATGACAACCACTACAAATAATAAAACAATTGATGAACAATTAACATTTGATGATCAGGTAATTGAAAAAATTGCTGGAATTACCGCTAGCAAAGTCCCGGGGATCCTTTCCCTCGACGGAAATATGTTTAGTGAATTAGCAGATAAAGTAACTTCCGGAAGCAATCCAACAAAGGGAATCGATGCTGATGTTGGTGAAAAGCAAGTTGCATTAAAAATGGAAGCTACCATCGAATATGGCAAAAGTGCTCCAGAAATTTTTAAGGCTGTTTGTTCTGAGGTCCAGCATGCAATTAATAAAATGACTGGCTTGAATTTAGTTAAATTTGAGTTACATATCAATGACGTTAAAACAAGAGAAGAAGTAGAAAAAGATTCAAAATAAGGGAACGAGCTAAGTATCACGGGCACCTTCGTTTTTAACATAGAGCTCCCATATATACAATATATGCCTCCAGCGTTCGGCTTTACCGGGCGTTGGGGGCCTATTCTGCTTGCTTCTTATTCTTATGGACGTGTTCGAACTTATACCACACTCTTTTTAATAATCATTTAAAATGACGTCCTAAAATAACTAAATCACGTTTAATCCCATCAAGCTCTGCCACTTGTGGTAAAAGCCCCCATTGAGTAAAACCAAATGATTTAAACAATTTCAAACTTGGAATATTATGACCAAAAATATAAGCCACGATTGTATCAACTGTTAATTTAGGCAATTGACGAATAATAAATTCCATAGTTTTTGTACCTACCCCTTGTTTCCGTAACCGTTGATCAAGGTAAATAGCAATTTCACTAGTATGATCATAGGCTGGACGACCATAAAAATGCTCAAGGGCAACCCACCCGCGAACCTCATTTTGATATTCAATTACCCAGATGGGATGATTTTTGTCAAACGCCTCAAGCCACCTTTTCCGTTCGTCAACCGTTATCGGAGTAAGATCCGCAGTAGCTAACCGTGATGGAATAACTTGATTATAAACTTCAACAATTTTTGGTAGATCTTTAAGGGTCGCTTTTCGATATCCTAACTCCACTATACTTCCCTCTAAAAATTTCCTAAACTAATTTTTTTGAACCATTCGAACTAGCCCAATCATCATACTTAACAAAATTCCTATTGATGCTAATAAGGTGTATCGACGCAATTGTTGGTTTTCTTCAGTTAATAATTTTATTTCTCGTCGCATAGCTTTTTTCTTCACTGCAAGCACCGCCTTTATTAATTCTAACAAGACCATCATATCATATTATTTGCGATTGCTTCTTAATATTTTATCTTTATCCCGTTAATGACTATAATGAAAATTATAAGGAAGTGTGTAGAGGGTATGATTTTAAACGATATTATTAGCATTTTATTATTTTGCGTGTTTGCTTATCTTTTTAATTTTAACTTTCACCGCGATAACTATGCCTATGCCATTGTGATGTTTATCGGCATGATGGTATTTTATGGCGACTTTTACCACCATCTCCCAATTAGCTGGAAATTATATATTTTGCTCATTGCTACTTTTTTATGGGCTTTATTTACAATTTTCATGGGGAGGCAAGCATTAATTAAACCAGCTCAACGTAAACATTTTTCTTATGCAACGATTATTGGAATTTTTGCAATTATTATTACTTTTATCTTCAGGATTATTCTTTAAAGGCAATAAGGGAGCGTGATCGCGAAGTCGCATTCGGCTTCTATCATGCTCCCTTAGTATGTTCCTAGCAATCATGTGCTCGATCAATTTGAGAATTTAAGTCTGTATTACTAAGATCCAGAATTTCAAGATTATCCGTTAAAACACGTTTAGGACTGACAAGTGGCATTGTAAAGTATCGCGTATTAAATCTTACTTCCATTTCATCATCAAATTGAACTGCTGTATGGTCTTTAATAAAAACATCCCCTAAATTAGAGGTAATTTTTTCATTATAATCTGGGGTCTCTAAATCCTCTTTAACAAGAATTAGTCGATAATCACCATCTAAACTGCAGCTCCCAACAGCAGAAAATGGGCCAACCCCATCATCAAAGTCTAGGAGCATCTTCTTGGATGATAATTCATAACGTTGTAAACGCTGAATAGCTTGGTCAGTAAATGTGATATTCATTAATATCAACCCCATTTCTTAAAATCAGTACTTACATTTTAACTAATTACGAGTAAGCTTTGAAATTTAAAGCTCAAAAAAAACTGAGAAAAATCGCAAAATCTTTCTCAGTTTTTTTTATTAATTTATTAACCTTCGAATGCATCAGTTAAAGGAGGAACAACTTGTTTCTTCCGTGATACAACACCTGGTAAATTCATCCGCTTGTTTTCGTTAAGCTTCTTACCAAAGGCTGCTTCAACCTTTTCAGCAGGATCACCAATAACTAATAATTCGGAGTCACTGTTTAAGATGTTAGTAGCGATTAATAAGAATAAATCATAATCGTTATCATCCATCATACTTTGCATTTGGCTTTCAAGATCAGCTTGACGAGCAAAAACATCATCTAAATCAACAGTGTTAACTTGACCAATACGAACCTTCTTACCGCCAAGTTCAAAGGTCTTAGCATCACCATCAACGATATCAGCATCAGACTTAGCACCAAGGTTAGTACCAGCCTTAAGCATTTCAATGCCGTACTTTTCGTAATCTTCAACACCAGCAATCTTTGCTAAGTACTTAACAGCTTCACGATCGTGGTCAGTTGTAGTTGGTGACTTCAAAAGTAAAGTATCAGAAATGATGGCAGAAAGCATCATCCCAGCTAAATTAGCAGGAATGTTAATGTGCTTTTCTTGGAACAATTCTGTAATGATTGTGCTTACACAACCGTAAGGGCGAACAGTTGCCCAGAGTGGTTGGGCAGTTTCAAAGCCGGCAATCCGGTGGTGGTCAACTAAGTGCGTTACAGTGACCTTATCAATATCACTAACACTTTGTTGTGGTTCGTTGTGATCTACAAGCATTACCTTATCTACTTCGTTTGCGGCAGTTTCGATTACGCGTGGTGCTTCCATACCGAAAGTCTTTAATGCAAACTTAGTCTCATCATTTGGTTCACCCAAAGCAACCGCTTCAGTTTCGTATCCCAATTGGTTTTGGAAGTATGAAAATGCCATTGCAGCGGTAATCGCATCTGTATCAGGCTTTTGGTGTCCAAATACTAATTCTTTGCTCATATAAATTCCTCCTGTTTGTTCACTACTTTAATCTTAGTTATTTCTAGTAGGTGAAACAATCTACATTTTCTATTCTATCATGGAAGTTAATAGATTAAAGAACAATTATTAAATATCTTTCCTAATTATGGGTAAAATCTTTTAAGATCTGCCACATTTGTTCATGCTGACTGTTAAAAAAGCGTGGCGGTTCTTCATCTAATGAAAAATATTCAGTGGTTGTCGTTTCTGTAACTTTTGGCTGATAATGTTTAGCGCTAGTTTCTTCAACCAAGTAAAAAGCATTAATTGGTTGAACGCGGTCACCATTAGGATAAGTATAAAAATCCTGATCAAAGATTGCTAGTCGTTTGACAGGCACAATTTCAATTCCCGCATCTTCTTTAAATTCGCGCTTTACAGTTTGCTCAAAAGATTCGCCAAATTCCATATAGCCGCCTGGGAAGCCCCAATCACCAGTATCTGCGCGTTCTTGAAGCAAAACAGCTCCTTGCTGGTCTAAAAGCGCTCCAGAAGCACTAGTCATGATTAAGGGACGGTGCCCAACCAGATCACGAATTTCTTTAATATACGCCAAACTTTTCGCCTTCTTTTAATTTTGGCTAACAGGTTCTTCCGTTAAGATATTAGTTTGTTTCATTCGAAGGTTTACTGGTTCCCCCTGCGTATCGGTGTCAATTACAAAAGTCCCGTTTGACTTGATCGAACTTAGATGATGGTCGGTAGCCATTATATCTTGGAATGCCGGCCGGTTAGTAATAGTCTCAAAAGCTCCCTGATAATCAGGGTCATAAGCAAGGAAGTCCGCAATTTCATGAGGATGTGATTTTAACCGCCGAAGGACAAGTTCTCCTCGTCGTGCTCGTGCCCCAACCTCAATCTCATCAACGGACATTTCCTTAAATGCTCCTCGTTGAGTAATTACAGCAATATCTTGACCATCTTTAACCAAGATTTGATCTGCTACTTGGTCATCATCTTTCAGATTAATGGCCCGTACACCAGCTGTCCGGATCCCAGTTACAGGAACATCCGCAACATCATACCGCACTGCATATCCTTGACGACTAATTGTTAGTAGTGAACGATTCTCATTGCTTGGTTCATAGTAATCAACGTTTACAACTCGCGCATTATCCCTGAGCTTAATTGCAACACTTGCATGACTCTTGTAACGAGAACCGGGCTTATAGTCATTAAAGGCTGTTTGCTTTACTTGACCATCGCTAGTTCCCATGATGATTGTTCCTGGCTGATCTAGTTTATCAAAAATCATTGCTTTAATGATCTCTTCATTATCCGCTAAACCGATTGTTTGGGAGATATGTTCGCCGGTATCCTTCCACCGCGCATCTGCAATTTCATGAATTGGTCGGTAAATAATATGCCCAAGATTGGTAAACATAAATAAATGCGATAATGTATTCGTTTGTTGAACCAATAATGGATAATCGTCTTCTCGAAGACCGTTTTCTTCTGCCTCCGACGCCTTGAAGGAACGAATGCTGCTTCGTTTGATATAGCCCGCATGCGAAACTAAGACCACCACATCTTCGTTTGCAACCGTAACTTTCGTATCAATCTCAAGTTTTTCAACATGATTTTCAATCTTGGTCCGGCGTGGATTACCAAATTCCTTCTTGATAGCCCTAATTTCCTTAGTAAGGACTTTTGCTAACTCATTTTCGTTAGTTAAGATTAACTGATATTCATTAATCCGCGAATTTAGCTGCTCTTGTTCTTTTTCTAGCTCAGTTACATCCGTATTTGTTAAGCGATAAAGTTGCAAGGTAACAATTGCTTCAGCCTGTTCAGGTGTAAAGCTGTATTCTTTTACTAAGTTTACCTTTGCATCCTTACGATTCTTACTTGCCCGAATCGTTTTAATGACCTTATCTAAAATTGAGAGTGCTTTGATTAACCCTTCGACAATATGCAAACGTTGTTGAGCCTTCGTTAGGTTATATTGGGTCCGTCGACGAATAATCTCTTTCTGGAATTCGAGATAGGAAGTCAAAATCCGTTTCAAGCCAACACGCAGTGGTCGCTGGTCATCAATCGCAACCATATTGAAATTATAATTGATCTGTAAATCAGTATTCTTTAATAAATAATTAAGGATCCCGTTCGCATTAGCTCCCCGCTTTAGTTCGATTGCAATTCGTAAGCCACTACGATCAGTTTCATCGCGGGCTTCCGCAATTCCCTCAACTTTTTTGGCAAGGCGCAGATCGTTAATCCGCTTAACCAGTTGCGCCTTATTTACTTCATAAGGAATCTCCGTCACATTAATTTGTTGACGACCACCCCGTAAGGTTTCAATCTCCGTTTTTGCTCGCACTACAACCCGACCGCGACCAGTCTGGTATGCCTTACGAATGCCATCAATCCCCTGAATGATTCCACCAGTTGGGAAATCAGGTCCAGGAATAAATTCCATTAGCTTATCCAAAGAAGCAGTTGGATGCTTGATAAGATAAATCAGTGCATCAAGAACTTCACTTAAATTATGCGTTGGAATTTCAGTAGCATATCCAGCAGAAATTCCAGTTGCTCCATTAACGAGTAAGTTCGGAATACGTGCTGGTAAAACTGTCGGTTCCTTTTCAGTATCGTCAAAGTTTAAAGCCATCTCAACTGTATCTTTATCTATATCTTGAAGCATTAAACCTGCTATTTTACTAAGCCGGGCTTCAGTATAACGCATGGCAGCTGGTGGATCACCATCCATCGATCCATTATTACCATGCATTTCAATCAGGGGTTCACGTAATTTCCAATCCTGACTTAACCGGACTAATGCTTCGTAAATTGAACTATCCCCGTGGGGGTGGAAGTTACCCATTACATTCCCGACTGATTTAGCAGACTTACGAAATCCTTTATCATAAGTATTTCCATCTTTATTCATGGCAAATAAAATCCGGCGCTGAACCGGTTTTAATCCATCACGAATATCAGGCAAAGCTCGTTCTTGAATAATTGATTTTGAATAACGCCCAAAACGATCACCCATGATCTGTTCGAGTGTCATATGTTCAATTTTTCCGTTTCTCACAAAACTTGATTCCCTTCTCTATTTATTCCATGTACTAATTGTAGGCTCTTTAGTTTGAGGTAATTGCCCTTTATTCTCAACTAATTTATCAGATTCTTGATCATCGGCTAACGTGAATTGGACATTTTCTTCAATCCATTCTCGCCGTGGTTCCACCTTATTACCCATCAAGGTAGTTACACGACGTTCAGCTAATTCAGCATCCTCAATACGAACTTGGATCAGTGTCCGGGTTTCCGGATTCATCGTCGTTTCCCACAACTGATCAGCATTCATTTCACCAAGCCCTTTGAACCGTTGTAATTGTGCTCCCTTGCCCATCTTTTTAGTCAATTTTGTTAATTCTTCATTAGTCCACGCATACGTGATATTAGTCTTAGCTCCTCGTCCCCGTTGCAAACGATAAAGTGGTGGAAGAGCAATATAGATCTTTCCCGCTTCGATCATTGGCCGCATATATTTGTAGAAGAAGGTAAGAAGAAGAATCTGAATATGAGCGCCATCATCATCGGCATCTGTCATAATAATAATCTTATCGTAGTTTGAATCTTCAACATTAAATTCAGAACCAGCACCAGCACCAACAGTATAGATAATTGTATTCAATTCTTCGTTTTTTAATACATCATCTAACTTCGCCTTTTCTGTATTTAGCACTTTTCCGCGTAATGGTAAAATTGCTTGGAATTTACGGTCACGCCCCTGCTTAGCTGAACCACCGGCCGAATCCCCTTCAACTAGGAATAATTCATTTTTCTTAGCATTTTTTGATTGGGCAGGAGTCAATTTTCCAGAAAGATTACGTTCCTTTTTACCCTTTCGTTTACCACCACGGGCTTGGTTACGGGCTTTGCGGGCAGCTTCTCGGGCTTCACGCGCTTTTAATGCCTTACGAATTAACATCTGGGCAAAGTCACCGTTTTCCATTAGGGCATAGTTAAGCTGCTCACTGACAATTGCATCAACAATTTTCCGTGCTTCAGGAGTTCCCAGTTTATCCTTTGTCTGGCCTTCAAATTGAAGTAGACGTTCTGGAATCCGAACAGAGATAACCGCTGTTAACCCTTCCCGAACATCACTACCTTCTAAATTTTTATCATTAGCTTTTAACAGGCCAACCTTTTTTGCATATTCATTGAAAGTCTTCGTCCAGGCACTCCGGAATCCGGCTTCATGAGTACCACCATCTGGAGTTCGGACATTGTTGACAAATGATAACAAGCTCTCAGAATAACCATCATTATATTGAGCTGCCACTTCAACTTCGACCCCGTCTTGTTTTCCATCAAAGTAAAGCGTCTTTCCTAAAACATCCTTACCCTCGTTAAGATAAGAAATGAATTCTTGAATTCCATCGGCAAACTGGAATACATCTTGTCTTTCTTGACCAGCTCGCTTATCGGTAAGGGTAATCTTAATTCCTTTCAATAAAAAGGCCGACTCACGAAGCCGATTAGCTAAGGTATTATAGTCATAAACAGTAGTTGAAAAAATCTTCGGGTCCGGCTTAAATGAGACGGTCGTTCCGTTCTCCGCTTTGGTTTTTCCTAATTTTTTCAATGTTCCAACTGGTTGACCGCCATCCTTAAAAATTTCTTGGTAACGGACGTGATCACGGACAATTGTCAGGGTCAAATGTGATGATAAGGCATTTACAACGGAAGCTCCAACACCATGAAGTCCCCCTGAAGTCTTATAACCATCTGACTGACCAAATTTTCCTCCAGCATGAAGAACCGTCATAATAACTTCAGGTGTTGGTTTGCCAGAAGCATGCATTCCCACCGGCATCCCCCGACCATGATCTTGAACTGTAATCGCATTGTCTGCTTCAATAGTGACGTTAATCTCATCACCATAACCGGATAACGCTTCATCAACGGCATTATCCACTATTTCATATACCAGGTGATGCAATCCGCGAGAATCAGTAGATCCAATATACATCCCTGGTCTTTTTCGTACCGCCTCAAGCCCTTTTAATACTTGTATGGATGAGGCATCATATTTTACTTCTTCTTTGGCCACAAAATGACCTCCCATTGCCAATATTATACCTAAACGTATGTTCGAAAAATTATTTTACCATTTATGTTTGTTAATTGTAAAGCTAAACTGGCTACAATTTCAATTCACAATTAAAATGATACTGAAAACTTGGTAGATTGGCAAATTGTGTCGTTAGTGTAAGATTTTCATAGGTTGGATGAATAATTCATCTGGTCGTGGAAATCTTTTTTGTAGACCAATTTACTTATTTACAAAAAAAGAAAAGACCAGTAGCCTTTAGTGTGTCAAATACTAAGCAAAGGCAGGTCTTTCCTCATGGATATTTTAACAGAAATCGAGCAGAATTTGGTGAAATCAGGCAGTTTATTTGAAGCTGAACAGATTATTTTAAAAGGTGTATTGGAGTTAGGACAAGTAATCATGCAAAACTTTTTGGAAAGCTTAGATCGAAGCTTAAAGTCCCAAGCTCCAGCGAACTATCAAGTAAGGCACTATGTCCCGTCAAGTATACAGATCAAATAGATAAAAATTTTAGGAGGCTTGATTGCGGAATTGTTCCGCGGTCAAGCCGTTTTTGCTTGTGTAAGCGCGTTTGGTATTAAAGTATTCAATGGCTCCTTTGACGAGCTGTTCTAGCTCTGCTAGCGTCTTAGGACGATTATGTTTGTTAATCCAGATTAGCTTGAAGTCATTCCACCAACGCTCTATGGGGGAGTTTTCCCAAGGATGACCGGGGTGTGACATACTATGAATACAATTTTTAGAGGCTAAGTAGTCGTTGAACATACTTGAGCAGTAAGCTGATCCGCGGTCAGTATGGACCATTGGTTGCGCATCAGGTTCAACCGTAAAAGCACGATTAAAGGTTTCAATTACTGCTGATGAAGTTTCTGTGTCTGAAATATTGTAGCTTAAAGCGTAACGACCATATAAATCTAAAATAACGTGTACTCGTACTTTATGAAGTGTGTGTTCGCCGTAGGCAACTTCCGTTGTGTCGGTAACCCACACTTCATTTTTAGTTTCACGGTTGAATTGTCCCTGCAATAAGTTGTCATTGATGTATTCTTCATGGCGTTGAATTCGATTGCGCTTCTTCTTCCTAATATTTGCTCTAATTCCATGCTTACGCATGCAATTAGTTATTCGTTTTAATCCAGCGGTAAAGCTTAAACGGTTTTCAAAGCTTAACTGTGTAGTCATCGCTAAATATCCCAGCGTCCAATTATGTTCTTCTTCTAACTCTACAATCGCTTCAAGTAACTCTGCTTGCTCATTATGATATCGACTTGGCTTTCGATTGAGCCATTTGTAATAACCATCTCGCGAAGAATCAGCTATTTTACACAACTGGCTAATTGACCATCCATTTTCTTGATTTAGTTCTTTGATGGCTTGGTACCGGAGTCCTTTTCCACCTCCCGATTGCGTATTTCTGTTAATTTTTTTGCGAACGCAATCTCCATCTCTTGCTTTTCTAGCTGAGCCCTTAATAAGCGATTTTCTGCCTTGAGTCGGTCAACTTCCGTCCACTTCTCTTCTGGCTTAGCTTTGCCTCGGCGATCACGAAGTGATTCTGGGTCATTACCGCTTTTGCGATACTTTTGATACCAGCCATAAACTTGTTGGTAACTAATATGGTACTTTTCAACTGCCCAATTGTAGTTCACATCATGCTTAATCAACTCTTCAATGATAGTAAGTCGTTCTTCAAAGTCAGTCTTTCGTCCACTCATTTTTGAATCTCGCTTTCTTGGCGTATAGGCCTTTAAGTTAGATTCATTATACCGGATAATCCATTGTTCTAGTTGCCTTTGAGATCGTAAACCGTGTTTTATCGCAAATAAATCTAATGCCTCATCTGTTTGTTGATATTGTTTAACCAATGAGTTTTTAAATTCTTTAGAGTAGCTTTGATTATGATGACTTGTTTGAAGTCCTGGCATTCCCTGATACTTGTATAGAAGACTCCACCGCCTGATAGTTTTTTGGCTAATCTTGTACTTAGTTATTACCTTATGGATTCCATTTCGTAAAACTTCATTGAGGATTAAGAGTTTTTCCTCTGCTGAGTATTTAGATTTTCTTCCCATAGAAAAAGCCCTCCGAGTATAAGATGAATTTTCTATTTCATCTGTATACTCAGAGGGCATTATAGCCTAATCAATAAACAGCCACGGACGCTTAATTTTATCTTTGGCCCGGTGACTTTTCAACGACGGTATTATCAGGCTGGGACAAAGAAACGTGAATTTTACTTAGACCAACAATTAAAAATTAAACCACGTCGTCGTTTATCGCCACACTACTTAATGATGATGGCTAAGATTGCCCAAACAACTACAATGCGCAATACTGCCGACATTTTGAACCTTGTATTTGACAGCGGAATTACTGCCGATTCGGTAATGCACGCCGTGCATGAGTTAGGAAATCAGGTAGCTAAACAAACTCAAGCAAAAGAACACCAAGCTACTCCTCGCCATATGCCTAAAAATTTAACTATTGAGGGTGATGCCTTTATGATTAAAGGTAAAAAAGAAGCAGGTCAGCTGACTCTTGTGCACCATTATCGGGTTTATGAGCGAGTAGCTAATCAAATCATTAATCGGCATGACTTTCTCAGTGTTGGGCACCAAGGACGGCTTGAAGCACGACTAAGTGATTATTTAGACCGCCATTATAAGCTTGCCGGTCAAACGATCTTTTTGGCCAGTGACGCTGGCCCAGGTTACGAACCAGCTAAGCTATTAAGTCTAGTTCCTCAAGGTGCACATGGTGAATACTTTCTCGACCGCTATCATTGTTTACAGAAAATTGAACATACTTTAGGCCGGCACAACGAATTAGCCATGCGAGCAATTAAAGCCGTTCGTCATCATGATCAAGCAGAGCTAACAATAATTTTAGATACTTATGAATCACAAAACCTAACGGAAAAACAAGCAGACGACCTAATGCGTTTAAGAAAGTATCTACAGCGAAATTGGCGGTATATCCTCTCACCACAAATGCGTGGATTTAAGGATATTCATTTAATTGGTTCAGTCGAAAGTTCTCACCGGGCTTTTACTTACCGGATGAAGAAACAGGGCAAGTCATGGACTAAGCAGGGGGCTAAAGCCATGATTGGTTTAATTGAAGCCCGAATGAATGGTGAACTGCAAGCTAGTTTAAATACAATCCTAGAACAATTAACAGTTCTTCCTCGAGTGGCTCAAACCAGCCTATTACAGGAAATGCATATTCGAACTGGAGAGTTTCTAAGAAAGGCACCGACAAAGCCGTCAATTGGAGCAGTACAAGGAATAATTCCGATTAACACGGTCACAAGTAGACCAATGGGACAACTTTTTAAGGCACTAACCCACTAAAACTGTATATTTAAAGGCTACCTATGAAAACTTGACAGATACAATTGTGTCTTCCTAGTGGTTAAAATCAAATATTCATGCTATGCTTAAAAGCTGTATAAGCTATTATTAAGGAGCTATTTATATGATTTTTGAAATTATTGGGATGATTATTATCGCTTACCTATTAGGTTCAATCCCAACTGGCCTCTGGATCGGTAAGTATATTTATCATAAGGATATTCGTAAGTTAGGCAGCGGGAATATTGGAACAACAAATACCTTTCGGACATTGGGCTTTAAGGCTGGTGTAGTCGTTTTGGTTATCGATATTCTAAAGGGAACACTCGCTGCTAGTCAGCCTTACTTTTTAGGGATATCCGGAACTGTCAATCCACTACTGATCGGATTATTTGCTAGCCTTGGTCACACTGTATCAATATTCGATAATTTTCATGGTGGGAAGGCTGTGGCAACTAGTGCGGGGATTCTATTAGCTTATAACCCCCTCCTCTTTGTTGTTGCCTGTTTGATTTTTATTTTTGTTTTGTATTTAACAAGTATGGTTAGTGCCGCCAGTATGGTAGGTATTAGTGCAATTTTCATTATTGCCCTCTTCATTCATGCGTGGATTTTAGCAATCGTAGCAGGAATATTAACCGGAGTGGTCTTTTACCGCCACCGATCAAATATTTACCGAATTTTATCAGGAAAAGAATCGATGGTAAGTTTTGGCCTTGGCTATTATTTACGAGAAAAGAAACAATCATAACCACCCGTCAAACGGGTGGTTTGCACATCGGCTATAAGCCGATAATAAAAGCCGGCGTCTCAAGGCGCTGGCTTTCGCTTTGCTCAAGCCAAAATGCTCTGACTACTTTGCCACCGCTTTAAGCGGTGTTTGTACTACTTCACTTACCCTTAAAAGGGTCCGAATATTCCACACTTGTTAGCTTATCCATTGCTATATCATGTTTCTCTTGATCTCGGATATACTTCTTTATCGTGGATTCATTCAATCCAACTGTACTTACATAGTAGCCTTCAGCCCAAAAATATCGGTTCCCATATTTGTATTTTAAGTTTGCATGTCGATCAAACATCATTAATGCACTTTTTCCTTTTAAGTATCCCATAAACTGCGATACACTTAGCTTCGGCGGAATACTTACTAACAAGTGCTCATGATCTGGCATCATATGACCTTCAATTATTTCTACTCCCTTATATTTACACAACAAACGAATATAATCCCTTAGGTCTCTTCGGTATTGATTGAAAATCGCTTTACGTCTATACTTTGGTATGAATACGATGTGATACTTACATAACCACTTCGTATGGGCTAAGCTATTTAATTTATTAGCCATATTTATATAACCTCTTTTCCCTTATTGACTTTGGCTTGAACACCTACATCTTAAGGCAAAAGAGGCCTTTTTTATATAATTTTTATCGCCCACCCTCATAGCAGATGGTTTTTTGTTTCGTGCACTCGCTCTGCTCGCACACTCAACCAGGCCTAAAGACATTAAAATAAATAGGAGACTGGAAATGGAAAGTTTCACAGTCTCCTATTTTTTCATTAAAATGGCTTAATACTAAAGTGATAATTATCTGTTTCATTTGGTGCAAGGCGGTGCATCCCTTGCTTATGAAGGAGCAGCCCATCAGCATTGACATTATCTGCTATTCCCCACCATGGTTCCACACATACAAATGGAGCTGTACTTGGATATTGCGACCAAACTCCCACGTATTCCGTATTAAAGGTATCAACTATGACCCCATGATTAGCAACAGTATCTGTTAATTTGGCTGTAAAATGGCCGCCATCTGTTTTGAAAATAATAGCATCCTTATTAAAAAGATCATGATTAAGTGATAACGAATCCTTCATATCAATCAATTGCGGATGAGCTGAATCGTTATAGGCGCCATCTAAAACGATCCGTGAATATTCTGTTGCCGGTTTAATGCTTAATTCTGTTTGTTCAAAACTCCCGACACCAGTTAATGGCATATTAAAACCAGGATGTGCTCCAATAGCATAGATTAAGGTTTCATCTCCGCTCGGGTTTTTTACCGCATAACTGATTTCAACCTTTTCAACAACTAATTCGAATTTTACCTGAAGACTAAATGAAAAAGGAAATGCCTTCTTAGTTTCACTATCATCATGCTGTTCCATCACAACCATCGATGGTGTTTGCTCAATAACTTGGAATTTTCGATCACGTGCAAAACCATGTTGTGTTTGATGATAAGTTTGGTTGCCATATTGATATTGATCATCTTTTAAGCGGCCAACGAACGGAAAGAGGATTGGTGCTTGGCGATTCCATGAAGCGGGATCCCCCTGCCATAAGTATTCAATTTCGTTATCCTGCCGTTTAATACTATGTAATTGAGCACCTAATTCATCAATTTGCACAGTTAATTGTTGGTTTTGTAAAGTAATCATTGTTATCGATCCCTTCAATTGATAATCGTTTAACATTAAGTATATAAAAAAGGTTCCAAACGCACAATAGCAGATTTTGGAAACCTTTTCAATAAATATTTACGTAAAATTCAGTAAAAACAAGCGTGACATTTTTACTTCTGAACTTCTTCTTGGTAGTCTCCATTTGGACAGACAACCTGCTTACCACCCTTGACTTTCTTTTCAACGAGGAAGTGCCCATCCTTAGGACAATTACGTCCAATTGGTTTATCCCATGAAACAAAGTCACAATCTGGATAACGGGAACAACCATAGAAAGTTCGGTTCTTCTTTGATTTTCGTTCGACAACCGTCCCTTGCCCACACTTTGGACACGTAATCCCGGTATCTTTTACAATTGCCTTGGTATTCCGACAATTTGGGAAGCGAGAACATGCATAGAACTTACCATAACGACCCATTTTAATAACCATGGGGGCTCCACAAATTTCACAATCTGTGCCAGCAAGCTCATCTTTCATCTCAATCTTATCGACCTCTTCTTCAGCTGCATCAACTTCTTTTGAGAATGGCTGATAGAATTTATCAACAACATTAATCCAGTTCTGCTTGCCCTCTTCAATCTCATCAAGTTTGCCTTCAATATCGGCAGTAAATTGGACATTGACAATATCAGGGAATTGCTTTTCGATAATTCGGTTAACAATTTCACCCAGTTCAGTTGGCTCAAAGTGGCGTGATACAAGGCGAACATAGTACCGTCGCTGGATTGTATCAAGAGTTGGCGCATAGGTTGATGGCCGACCGACGCCATTTTCTTCCAAGGTTTTAATAAGAGTCGCTTCTGTATAACGGGCAGGTGGCTGGGTAAAGTGCTGGGCTGGATCGTCCTTTATCATTTTTGCCTTGTCACCTTCAGTTAATTCTGGCAACAAGTTATCTTTTTCAGTTCCTCGCTTATATACTTTCGTAAACCCAGGGAACTTAACTTTTGATCCATTTGCACGGAAATCGACCCCATTTTGCTGGAGATTAACGCTCATCGTATCAATTACTTCCGCAGTCATTTGACTAGCCACAAACCGCGACCAAATCAAATTATAAAGTTTATACTGGTCGGAGGTTAAATATTGCTTCATTTTAGCTGGTGTCCGATAGACTGAAGTTGGCCGAATAGCTTCGTGAGCATCTTGTGCCCCCTCAGGTAATTTACCCTTAACCGGTTTTATTGCCGCATATTCCGCGCCATAGTTTTCATGAATATAGTTAGATGCTTCATGCTTAGCAATTGACGCCACTCGAGTCGAGTCCGTCCGCATATAGGTAATTAACCCAACTGGTGCTCCTTCTTTAATGTCAATCCCTTCATATAACATTTGTGCTGCCATCATTGTCTTTCGTGTTCGGAAGTTCAAACGACGGTTAGCATCCTGTTGCATGGTCGAGGTCGTATATGGTGGCTGTGGTTGCCGCCGACGTTCTTTTTTAGTCACCTTAGTAACATCGAAATCTTTCTTTTTATCGATTTTAGAAAGGATTGCCTGAACGTCATCATTATTCTTCAAGGAAACCTTCTTACCATTTTCGCCGTAAAAACTAGCCTTGAATTCTTCTTTGCCCTTCTTGAAATCAGCATCAATTGTCCAGTATTCCTCTGGTTTAAAGTTTTTAATTTCATTTTCACGTTGAATAATCAGATAAAGGGCAACTGATTGAACACGACCAGCACTTAAGCCTTTTTTGACTTTCTTCCATAAAATTGGGCTAATTGAATATCCAACTAATCGATCCAATACCCGTCGTGCCTGTTGGGCATCTACGAGATCCATATTAATCTCTCGGGGTTCCTTAAAAGCTTCTTTAACAGCATCCTTAGTAATTTCGTTAAAGGTAACCCGGTTCTTTTGATCATTGTCAAGCTTTAAAATATTTGAAACGTGCCAGGCAATTGCTTCCCCTTCACGGTCCGGGTCAGATGCAAGATATACGGCTTTCGCATTTTTAGCGTCCTTCCGTAGTTCCTTAATTACATCACCCTTCCCCCGAATTGAAATGTAATCAGGGGTGTAGTCATTTTCAATATCTACCCCCATCCGGCTTTTTGGTAAGTCCCGAATATGGCCTAAACTAGCCACAACCTTATAGGACCGGCCCAAAAATTTACCGATTGTTTTTGCCTTTGATGGTGACTCCACGATCACCAGATTTTTTTTAGTTTTTGAACGGCGACGAGTTGTCTTTTTCGCCGTTGATTTGGTTGTTTTGGTTGCCATTCTGGTAGGCTCCTAACATTTTTAATATTTCATTCAATAATATTATTAATCCATTTGACTACCATCTGTCAAATATAATCTCTAACTGAACAAAATATTTTAATGATATTCAGCCGGAAATCCCGTGACTTTAGTCATGGTATGAAAGGCCCTATCAGGCTCCATAAGGAGCTTTTTTCATCTCATTGTATTTTGGATCGTTTATATATTTCTCGACTACTTCTTTACTCATATTACCTAACGTGCTCATGTAGTAACTAGGCGACCATAAATGACCACTCCAGTATTGGGACTGCTGAATTTCCGGGTGTCGACGTAAGAAAATAAAGGCGCTTCTGCCTTTGAGTGCTTTGATGGCGCTAGTCGGTGCCTTGCTAGGCGGAAAACTAATTAAGACATGAACATGGTCAGGCATAACTTTCATTTTCTCGATTACGATTTCGTTATCCTCGGCTACCTGCCATAGTATCTCCTTCATTTCGTTTGATAACTCATCAGTAGTAAAAGTTTTATGACGATATTTAGTAACCCAAATTAGATGGAAATGGAAATTATAGATATATCGTCTGGTATATACTGCATCTTTGATTTTATCTTTACTCATTTTATTTACCTCTATATTTATCATCATTGACATATGATATAACATCATTATAGCAACAAAGGAGGTGAAATTAAATGAAGTCAATGGCGAAAATGCAATATCATTATGGCCTGAAAATGCGTTGCTATCCTAGTGACCAACAAAAGCAGCTGATTAAAATCAAGAGTGACGCTAGTCGCTTTATCTATAACGAAATGGTTGCGATCGGTAAGGAACTAATGCAACTTCGCAGAGTTAAATTACCGATTGACACAGTTCAGGATCGTATTAAGCAACTAACTATGCGCCAAAACGCTAAACAAATGTCTAATCACCATCAATTTTTAGAAGATAGACGAATTGACAGTTTGGCGAAAGCTAATGCCATTCAGAACTATCGGAAAGCTTGGAATGCTTTTCGGAAGGTTCACACCGTTGGTGTTCCTAAGTTTCATCGAAAGAATTATCGCTGGCGTTATCAAACCAATTGTCAATACCCAGGGCAAAAGATTGCGTTGCTAACTAACGGTACAGTCTGTTTTCTAGATAATAGTCATGTCAAAGTCCCTAAAATCGGACTGTTACGGGTTGTCGGTTCTCAAGCACGTCTTTTGAAGAGAATGTGTGAGACTAGAATTGGTACTGTGACGTTGACTAAAGATCCAGCGGATCGCTTCTTTCTATCAGTGCAACTAGCTTCAGATGAATCTTTTGTTAAAGTGTCCAAAGCTAATCGCGGACATATTGGAATTGATCTTAATACTAATAATTTCTTAACCGATAGTGACGGTAACACAGTTCCTAATCCACGATATTATCGCACTATTAAAGGCAAATTAGCCAAAGAACAGCGTATTTTATCTAGACGGCAACGGCGTGCCAAAAAAGAACATCGTTCTTTACGCGATAGTAAAAATTACCAAAAGCAACGCTTGTTAGTTGCTAAACTCCATGCCAAAGTAATGAACCAAAGACATAATTTTCTCCAACAAATCTCTACTGCATTAATCAAGAACCACGATTTAGTAGTAGCTGAGGAGTTGCGTAGTAAGAACATGCTCAAGAATAATGCTTTAGCGCTTAGTATTTCTGACGTTGGCTGGCGTTCCTTTTTCGGCATGTTAGCTTATAAAGCAGATCTGTATGGTCGTCAATTTATCACAATCAGCCCAAGAAATACTACCCAAACATGTCACAACTGTGGCTTTGTGATGGGCACTAATGGCACGGCCAAACTAACGTTAACTGACCGAAAATGGACTTATCCTAACTATAATACTCACCATATTCGTGACTGGAACGCAGCTAAAAATATTCTTGATAAGGGAATAGTTAAACTAGCTTAGCTTATCTTATCTGTCCCTATGGCAACCCGGGGACATAAAAGGCGTTGGTAATTAGACGACCACTGTTTGATTATAACTTCGGTTGGTCAAATAAGTTGTCCCTATCTACGCAAATTGTGGTCTGAAATCCATGAGGATTTTCGGCTCACAAGCCACTAACTTTAGTCAGTGGTGGTTGACTCAACTTCTCACCAGAAATCAAGCCCTTGAATCATACAGCCGAAACTCATCTAGCAGATCTTAGGCGCTGAGAATTGGTTTTGCGCCAGCTGCGATTAAACTGTTACATCCTACTGATAAGGGTGCATCAATCTTGCCAGGAATAGCACATACAGACCGATTTTCATCTAAGCCGATATTAGCCGTGATTAAACTCCCACTCCTTTTCTTTGCCTCGACAACCAAAACTACTTCGCTTAAACCTGCAATAATTCTATTTCTTTCTGGGAAGTGATAAGCCACAGGTGGTTCACCCCGCCCATACTCAGAAATTACTAATCCTTGTCTGGCCACCTCATCTTGAAGGGTTTGGTGATTTCGGGGGTAAGCTTGATCTAAACCAGTTCCAATCACTCCGATAGTAAGGTCACCATATTTTAGCGCAAGTTCATGGCTAAAACCATCTACTCCTTGAGCTAATCCGCTGACTACTACTATCTGCCGCTTAATTACTGGTGGCAACAATCCTCGTAAAGCGCTCTGACCATAATTAGTTATCTGCCTAGTGCCAACAACACCAATTGAAGGCTGATGGAGTAAGCTTAGATTACCACGATAAAATAATACCAAGGGTGGACAGTACGTTTCTTTCAAGGTTATCGGGTATAACGGATCCGCAATCGTAATAAATTTTTCCTGACTGTTTAAATCCACTGCTTGATCAAGCGCGGGACTTGTCCAGTTATTTTTTAATGAAGATGCACTTCGTAAGCTAACATTTGCATGGTCAATCAAATAGTCAATATTATTAAAGCATCGCGCCTGTTGAGCACACTCCCATAGACAATATTTTGAAACTAAGCCAATTCCGCGACATAAACTTAACCGTAATAGAAAATCGTTTACTTGTAACATAAAAAAGCCTCCCTATATTTATATACGAAAGCTTTTTGAAAATGCATTTTTTAATCCCGAAATGTCAATTTAAGTTAGAAAGAAAATAGTTGCTCATCAGTGACGTAAGACATGAATACTTCATATGGAGTTCGATAGCCTAGTGATTTACGGGGCAGGTTATTTCGCTTACTCATCAGTTGGGTTACCAATTCATCAGGAAGATTGCGGAAATCTAGCTGTTTCGTTAAGCCATCCCGGCGTAAAAGACCGTTGTTGTTTTCGTTCAGCCCTCGTTGATTGGGAGCACCAACCTCGGCAAAGTAAGTGTGAAGGTCAAATTGATTGGCAATCTCGCGCCAGCCGGCGAATTCTTTTCCGTTGTCAAAGGTAATCGATTTGAAGAAGTACCGCGGGAATTTCCGAAGCCACTGACTTAAGTGTTGGTTAATCGCATCAGCCGTCTTTTCGTGCACATTGAGTATAATTTCGACCTTCGATTGGCGTTCGGTCAGGGTCATTACCGCCCCTTGGTGCTTTTTGCCTTGGACGGTATCAGCTTCAAGGTGCCCAAATTCAGTGGCATAGTGCGGAAAGTCCTTGGCACGCTCGTGAATACTTCGCCCCAATTGGCCAGCCTTCCCGCGGCGCTCGACATAGCCATTCGGGTGCCGCTTACCTCGCATCGGCAAGGAACGGACATCGAAGCCGAACTGGCCACGTTCAAACATCCGGCCGGTTACAACTAATTGGGCGCTCAGCGCGCCCAATAATGGTATCAGGCGTCCACCCCTGGGCAATTTTGTCGTTGATATAAGTGAGTTCAGCCAGTGACAACTGAGTACGTTTTCGGCCACAACGTTGCTTATTGCGCATATAGTGATCTTGATAATCAGCAATTGAGGCACCGGTTTCCAGGTAACGATAAACGCGATAAACGGTTTCGGCGCAACGGTTGATCATTTGGGCCACTCGGTACGCTTTAAGCTTTTGCACGAAAGAATGGGCGATGATTGTCAGCTCGTTTGTGGTAAGATGGGTGTAAGTCATTTGTGGTTTCCTTTCTTTTGTTTAGGGGTATTCAAAAGTCTACCACAAATGGCTTTTCTATTTTTCTAACTTATTTTCTAACTTAATTTTACAAACGGCGAATTTAAATATTTTGGAACGGGATTAAAAGAACGCCGATGAATAGGAGTGGCCCCCATTTTTTCTAAACTGGCTAAATGTTCTTTAGTTCCATAACCCATATTTTGTGCAAAACCATACCTTGGATAAACATAATCATAGTCCCGCATTAAGTGATCCCGGTATTCTTTTGCGACAATACTTGCTGCAGCAACACTAATACTCTTTTGATCTCCCTTAATTAAAGTTGTCTGGGGAATATCAATTGCTAACGGGACTGCATCAACAATCAGATGATCTGGCCGATGGTGAAGGTGGTTAACTGCTCGAATCATTGCATCTTGGGTAGCCGCATAAATATTCATTTGATCAATCACTGGCGCATCATTGACCGCAATGCTAACCTCAACTGCCTCATCAACAATTCGTAAATATAAATTTTCCCGTTCATGTTTAGTTAATTGTTTAGAATCTGTTACCCCTATCAGATCAAAATCTGCATTTAGGATTACCGCACAAGTAACCACTGGCCCAGCCAATGGTCCTCTTCCTACTTCATCCATTCCTGCAATATACTGACATCCATTTTCCCAGTAGTACTTTTCGTATTTGAATCGCTTTTTGAACGCCTCTTCAGCTTCCTTCTGCCGTGCAAGCCGGTGTTCAAATTGCTGAATTGCCGTTTGAACACCCTTGCGCGAATCATCACGAATAGTTTGCAAGTAAGGATCAGTTGCATCTGTAATAGTTTGTAAGCGGGCCTTAATTTGACTAATGGTTTTCTTATTCATTTAGCCCATCCTCATTTAGGTCAGCTGGTACTTCCAAAGTGATTGGTCCTAATTTCCCCTTCCGCAAGTCAAAAATCAAGCGTTCACTAGCTCGATCATAATCATCACGAAAGCCCATTTTAGCAGTAATCGTTAATAGTAAATCCGGATTGGCAACCGATTCATCCAGATCGGCATCAGTTAAGTGGTAACGTTGCTTTAACACTTCTGGTTGGTGTTGTCGCAAGTAATCAAGGGCAAACAACGCTACATCATCCTTTGCGTATAAGCTATCTTTAATTGCTCCTGTTAAAGCCAGCATTATCCCTTGCTTAGGAGTAGCAAATTTATGCCAAAGGACACCAGGAGTATCGAGTAATTCCAATTCTGCTGATGATCGTAACCATTGCTGTCCGGTAGTGACTCCTGGACGATTTCCAGTAGCCGCGACGTTCTTTTTTACCAGGTGATTTAAAAGGATTGATTTCCCTACATTGGGAACACCAACACACATTGCCCGAATCGGCCTCTTTTTCATTCCCTTGGCTTTTTCTTCTGCCAATTTATCTTTTAATATCTCTTTACTTTTAGCCGTTACAACTTTTGCCACGTTATTTTGCCGTGAATCAAGAGCAAGAACTGTCTGATTATGCTGCTCAAAATATTTAATCCATTCATTTAATCGTTTCTGGTCTGCCAGGTCCGTCTTTGTCATAATTAAAAGTTTTGGCTTTTCTCCCGCAGCTAGTGCCACTTCTGGATTTTGTGACGAATAGGGGACACGTGCATCTACTAGTTCAAATAAAATATCTACTAGTGGCATTTGTTCACGAATTTGGCGTAATGCTTTTGCCATGTGTCCTGGGAACCATTGAATTGTTGCCATTTGACTTTCTCCCTTCTTTTCTAATTCATTGCATCAATATATCGTTGCCAAGTTTCATCAAAAATTGTCATTGATGACAAATAGTCAGCATTTTCTTCTAAATAATGCGAAATTTCATCAAAATCCTCTGAATGCTTAGGAAAAGCAGTATCCAAAAAAGCGTTGTTTGCAAACTGTTGAACTTCATCTGCACTATTTGGGTTTCGTTGAGTCATTAAAAACTGATAAAAACTCATTCTCATTTTAATTTCCTCCAATATTTATTCATTACTTGTTGGGACCGTGATTAAAAACTTAAACCGTCCTTCTTGCATGTTAATTTCCTGAGCCGAGTACTTAAGAGAACGGTGCTTGCTATAACGGTTAAGGTCTAATAAAACTGTCTTCTTTTGTGGATTAATTGTTACCCACTTAGGAATATTATAATTCTTTGCAATATAACCCATCACAAATTTGATCGGGATATTTAACCGTCCAACGGAAAGTCCCTTAGCCCGCAACAAGACATTTCCGTTACTTAATCGTTCAGGAATAAAGTTAATGGTAAATCGCACCTTAGCCCCTAGAAACTTAGTATTTCCTGTCAGGGTAGCATACTGATCGCCAACAATAAAATCATAACGGATCTTTTGCCCTTTTAGAAACTGATTCAGGTAGTTAGCAGCTAAAGCATTCACCTGTTTTTTATTCAATTCAACCGTTACTGATGAATCGCTTGACTTTACTGCTTTGCTAGTTGTAGTAGCAGGAGTCGATGCAGTCGCCTTGTTTAACACAACCCCACAGCTAATTACAATCAAGGCTACTAAGCAAAAAAAGGCCCATTTCCACCAATTAATCTTTTTTTCTTCAGAATTTTTCATTTTTACCTCTGTGTGAATTCCCAGCTATCATGTTTTTGCATTACCTTAAATAATTGGTCAGTAATCTTGACGTATCCCGTATGATTAGGATGGAAATTATCTTCTGTTGAAATATATTTATTAAGGTTCTTATCCTTATGATTCATAATTTCAATGACCTGTTTTTGACTGACTTGCCCTTGATTAGCCTTTTCTTCTTCCTTGACCAGCTGTTGTTGCTGACTCTTAGTCTGATATTGACCGTATGACATCAACTTGTTAATGTTCACAAAATACATTGACTTATAATTATTCATTGCATCTTGCGTAGTTTGGTTCCATTGATTAATTGACTTGTTAATAATTGTTACATCTGGGAAATAGGTATAGAAGGGATTATAAATACTCATCATAAAAATAGGAGCCTTAGGATTTTCCTTTCGAACCGCATCAAATAGCTTAATTAATTTTTTTTGATAAGTCTTTTCGCCACTTTCAACACTACTGGTAACTTGCCGTCCAGAGCCCATTACGTTTTTTCCCAAGATCTGCATCAAGTCGTTCCCACCAACAGTCATCGTAATCACATCCGCGCTCCGTAAGTCACTACGTAATTGAGACTGCTGATTTAACCGGTCAAGAATCTGGTCGGAGCGGTCCCCTGTTACCCCGTAATTGACTGTTGTCACCTTAGTTTGGTGGTAACGGTGTTCGATTTTTTCCTTAATTACCCCAACATATCCACCATTATTACTCTCGTCACCTTGACCGTGAGTAAGGGAATCACCTAGTGCCACCAGCTTTACATTTTTCTTTTCAACATATTTTGGTTTAACAACTTTTGAACTATTACTAGTTAAATTTGTAAAATGGTTAGCAGTATACCATCCTCCACCAATAATCATAATAGCCAAAAGCGATAATAATAGCCATTTAGTCCACTTTTTCATCTATTCTATAGTCCCTTATTTTAAAATTTTAAGAAGATAGAGGCTGGGAGAAAACTTTTTGCTTTCTCTCAGCCTCAACCGCTTTTATGAACAATAGTGTAATAACGTGGAACTAGCTTCGCGTCGCCACAAAGCGGTTATTTTCCACTCTCTCCACTTATTTTTATCAAAGATTATTCCGTATAGTATAGCAAACAACAAGCACCCATTCCAGTGTGGGTTGCAATAATTGGCACTGTTTCTCGAACAGTAACCTCGATTTCTGGATAAAGTTCTTTTAGTTTTGCTAATAAGCGTTCTACTTCTTTGCCAGCATCGACATGAGAAATTCCAATTCGCTTAACTTTTGGTCCTCGTACCATCTCATCTAAAATCTTATCCCATTCTTTATGCATTGATTTAATACCCCGGCTTTTTGATTCAATATGAATCTGACCATCATACACATGGAGCATAACTTTAATGTTTAATAGATTAGAAATAGCACCAGCAAATTTACTGATTCGTCCACCAGCAACTAAATTATCAAGGTTATCAATTGCCAAGTAAAGTTCAGATTTACTAAGTACTTCTTTCATCTTAGCAATTGCATCCTCAACGCTGCCACCGTCTTCAATCACTTGGGCGGCTTCAATTATTTCGAAGCCCATTACTTGGTCGGTTGACTGGGAATCGTAGACTGTAACTTTTGTCTTTGTCATTCCAGCCGCTTGTTCAGCCGCATGGACGGTCCCACTAATTGATTCCATCATTGTAACGCATAATACTTCGCTACCATCTTCACCTAGCTTATCAAAGGCATCTACAAACTTCCCAATTGGTGGCTGGGAAGTCTTTGGTAGTGACTTAGCATTCTTCATCATTTCAGGGAACTGTTCGTTTGTAATTGTTTCACGCTCAACGTATACCGTCCCATCAATCATTACACTTAATGGTATAATTGTAATGTCATATTTTTTAATTTCTTCATCAGTTAATCCTGCTGATGAGTCACAAACAATTTTTATCTTTGCCATGAAACTTACCACTCTTCCTGAACAATTTGTGCTATAATTATCTAGTATTGAGAACTAGATAATTTATTTCAAGTACTATTATACTCAATTTTATCTAATTTTGTAGGATCAATTACTATTTATTTAAGTATAACAAAAATATTTTAAAAATTCATTGGTCTTTAGAAAGGGGTTTTTTGATGAATTCACAAAAAGAGACAAGAGATCGTCGTACTTTGTTAATAGAAATCGGTAATGCCATTACTCATGGGATCGGAGCAGGATTATCAATTGCCGGCTTGATCTTATTAATTATCAGAGCCGTTCATACTGGTAGTCCCATGCGAATTGTTACCTTTACTATTTACGGAAGTGCTTTAATTCTTTTTTACCTTTCGTCAACCTTATTTCACGCCTTAATCTTTACACGGGCTAAACGGGTCTTTCAAATTCTCGACCATTCAATGATCTTTGTGCTTATTGCAGCCACTTACACCCCCTATTGCTTGGTTAGTATCCGTGGCTGGTTAGGCTGGACAATTTTCGGTGTGATTTGGGGTCTCTCCGTTATTGGGATCGTGTATAAATGTATTTGGTTAAAACATAAAAGTAAATATTCAACCATTATTTACATTCTTATGGGCTGGCTATGTCTAGTCGCTTTCATGCCTCTCTGGCGTGCACTTGGTCCAGTTGGCTTCGGCTTGCTCCTACTAGGAGGACTCTCCTTTACACTTGGTGCCCTCTTCTATAGTCGGCCAACTGCATATACCCATTTAATTTGGCATATCTTTGTCCTCCTTGGAACAATATTAATGTATTTCTCAATTCTTTTATACGTTTAGTTCCCACTCTTCAAAACGACAAATTAGCTGGTCATCTTTTTCATAATTATTGTAATTTACTAAGTGCCAACGGTCATAATCGATCGTTGGCATTTTTGTATCCCCAACAATTTGCTTATTTATTACCGTGCGTGTTAACTTTGTCGCCATTGGGAGTAATTGTTGATAGATGGTTGCCCCTCCAATTACAAAATATTCATCTGGGTTTGATTTAAGATATTCTTTAAAGGCAACTAAAGAATGAACGACCTTAACTCCTTCAACATCTATGTTCTGATTGGTAAGCACAATATTTTCCCGCTTAGGCAACGGTTTATTGCCAAGCGAGGTAAAAGTTTTTCGTCCCATTATAATCGGGTGACCAGTAGTTTTTGTCTTAAAATGCTTCATATCAGCAGAAACATGCCACGGAATTGTATTATCTTTGCCAATCCAACCATTCAAATCTTCCGCCCAAATTAAATTCAGCTCACTCATCTTGAACCACTCCTTTTAAACTGCTACGGGAGCCTTAATTGCAGGCTCATGAGTATAACCTTCTAACTTAATCTCAGTCATTTCATATTGATCGATTGGTTTTGGTTCAGCAGGTAAAATCAATTTAGGAGCTTCATGAGGCATTCTTGTCAGTTGTTCTTTAACTTGATCAAGATGGTTCAGATAAATGTGAGCATCCCCTAATGTATGAACAAACTCGCCAGGTTCTAGACCACATTGATGAGCAATCATATGCGTCAATAAGGCATAACTAGCGATATTGAATGGCACACCTAAAAAGATGTCGGCACTTCGTTGATAGAGCTGACAGCTAAGTTTTCCATCATTAACATAAAATTGGAACATTGTATGACATGGAGGAAGAGCCATTGAAGGAACATCTTCTGGATTCCAAGCTGAAACAATCATCCGTCGTGAATCTGGAGTAGTTTTAATCTGATGGATAACGTTAGCGATTTGATCAATTGTGTCACCTTGACTCGTCTTCCATTTTCGCCACTGACTTCCATAAACAAGGCCTAAGTCGCCATATTTTTGAGCAAAATCATCATCTTCAAGAATTCGCTGACAAAAATCCTTCTTTTCTTGGAGATAGAGTTTCTTAAACTCTGGATCTTTAAGCCAACGGTGACCAAAGTCCGTCATATCTGGACCTTGATATTCATCACTTTCCACCCACTTCTTAAATGCCCATTCATCCCAAATATGATTCTTGTGTTGAAGTAAGAAGCGAATATTAGTGTCACCTCGTAAAAACCATAGTAATTCACTCTTAATCAAGCCAAATGGAACTTTCTTGGTAGTTAAAATAGGAAAACCTTTACTTAGGTCAAATCGCATCTGATATCCGAAAACAGATTTAGTACCTGTCCCTGTCCGATCACCCTTTTGATGTCCATTCGCTAATACATAACGAATTAAATCTAAATATTGCTCTTCATTTACATTTGTCGTCATCCTTATTTTTCCTCCCCTTACTCATCGACGTATGTGCTTAAATACTCCCAACGAGCTGTCTTCTCATCAATTTTTTCTTGGACTTCATTTAGTTGCTTTTGTAACTTAGCAAGTTTCGTATAATCACTTGCTGCTTCGGCCATTTCATTTTCTAATTGCTGATGCTGTTGATCAAGGGCATCTAATTCTTCATCAATATGATCCCACTCGAGTTGTTCAGCATAAGTAAGTTTTGTTTTTTCTTTCTTAGCTGGTTTTTGCTCACTTACCTGCTTTTTAGCAAGGGCTTTTTGATCATTTTTAAGTTCTTTGTCCTTATCTGCTTCTTCCTTTTTAGCAGTTAAATAATCTGTAAACCGTCCCGTATAACGCTCGATATCTCCATTTCCATTGAAAACTAGTAAATTGTCCGCCACTTTATCTAGGAAATAGCGGTCATGAGAAACCGTAATTACTGTTCCCGCAAAATTATCTAGATAATCTTCAAGGACTGTTAACGTACCAATATCAAGGTCATTGGTTGGTTCATCAAGCAATAGGACATTGGGCTGCTGCATTAAAATCTTTAAGAGGTATAATCGTCGCTTTTCACCCCCGGAAAGCTTTCTGATCAAAGTACCATGCATAAAACGAGGGAATAAGAAACGTTCTAATAACTGGGTAACGCTAAGCTTGTTGCCATCCTTATCAGTAACATTATCTGCAATTTCAGATAAGAAACTAATCATCCGCTTGTCATTATCAATTCCTTCTGTTTGCTGGGTATAATATCCTAACTTAACGGTTTCTCCAATCTTAAGGACACCATTATCTAATGGGACACGTTGGGCAATCACGTTTAATAAACTCGTCTTCCCCGCTCCATTTTCACCAGTAATTCCAATTCGATCACCGGCCTGAACAAGCCAATTGAAGTCATGAAGAATTTGATGATGATCAAATTTTAAGTTGGCAGCCTTAAATTGAATAACATCTTTCCCTAGACGTTGTGATCCAAGATTAATGGCAATATCTTCATCAGTTTTAAGATTACCGATTTTCCCTTCTAATTCGTGGAACCGATTGATTCGCCCTTTTTGTTTTGTGGAACGGGCTTTTGCACCTGTCCGCATCCAGGCTAATTCTTTTTTATATAGCTGTTGATTCTTTTTCTCAGTATCTTTAGCTAACTCTACTCGTTCCGCCTTTTTTGCTACAAAGTCCTGATAATTTCCCTCGTAGTGATAAAGTTTACCAAAAGATAGCTCCCAGATATGATTTGTAATTTGATCAAGGAAGTACCGATCATGGGTAACAACGAGGACAGCACCCTTATAACTGCGAAGGAAATCCTGGAGCCAAACTACCGAATCAAGGTCTAAGTGGTTAGTCGGTTCATCGAGCAATAAGAGGTCTGGCTGTTGAATTAAGACTTGCGCTAACCCAACCCGTTTCTTTTGTCCTCCAGAAAGTTGAGCAATCTTTTGACTTACATCTTTTATCTTTAACTGGGTCAGAATCGTCTTCACCCGACTATCTGCTTCCCATGCATCTTCTTGGTCCATCCGTGCCTGCATTTTTGTGTAACGGTCGATTGCTTGTGGATCTTCTGGGTGCTTTGTAAAGCGTTCAAGAGCCAGCTCATATTGACGAATTGTTTCAAAGACTGGTTGTTTACCTTCAAAAACAGCTTCCATGATTGTTTTGTTTTCATCAAGTTCAGGCTGCTGTTTTAAATAACCGATCGTGTAATCATTAGGCTTAGTGATCTGTCCGCCGCCTTCTGGATTTACTTCCCCACTAATTACGTTAAGAAGACTGGTTTTTCCACTTCCATTAACACCAATCAGTCCAATTCGATCATTTTCATTAATAATAAACGAAATATCATCAAATAAGGTCTTCTCACCGTATGTGCTGGTTAGACCCTCTGCACGCATTGTTTGCATATTATCCCTCTTTCGTTATCTCTTCTACTTTTTCTAATAAGACTGTTGCATCGTTAGCTATCCCACCATTTACCACTGCCAGCGTTAATTGTTGAAGAATCTTTCCCATCAATGGTCCCGGTTTTACCCCCGCTTTGGTAATTAATACTCGACCATCAATTGCTAATTCTTTAGCGTTTTTAATTGGTAATTTTTGATAAGCTTTTTGCAATTCTTCATCATCAATTGCCCATCCATATAACTTAGCTACTTGGTTAGCATCATGGAGGGCTGTTTCACCGGTATTAAACATTAGTGTTGGTGTAAGCGCACGTTGACGAATTGCTTGGACTGCTGGAACTACTTTTTTGACCTGCGCAATTAAATCATTTGCTGTCTTCCACTTCTTTAAGAATTTACCAATTTCTTTTTGATCAAGCTGGAGTTGTAAGCTTAGAACTGACCACAATTGAGCCTCATTCTCCAAATGCCATTGGTTAAGGATTAATAAAGCCGACAAAGCAGCTTGCGCATTTTCCAATCCTGGACAATATTGGTACAAACCAGTTGCAATAAAATCTTTTAAGCCCGCTACTGGATTTTGGCCCAATAATAGTTTTTCTAGCTCAACCCGGATTCGTTCAACTGCAATTTTTTCTAATAATGGTGCATTTTCTTTAATCCCTTTCAACGTTGCAGTATCAATGACAAAATCAAGCTTACTTGCAAAACGCACAGCCCGCATCATCCGTAAAGCATCTTCATGAAAACGTTCATTAGGGTTACCGACCGCTTTAATAAGATGCTTTTGCATGTCCTCTAGTCCGTCAAATAGGTCAATAACTTCCCCATCTTCACGTAAGGCGAGGGCGTTAATTGTGAAGTCTCGACGTTGGAGATCTTCACTTAATGAACGAACAAAAGTCACCTTATCAGGACGGCGATAGTCTTGGTAACCTGACTCGGTTCTAAAAGTAGTTGTTTCATATCCCGTTCCATGGTCAAGAATCATAACTGTACCATGTTCAATTCCGGTATCAACAGTATGGTTAAAAATCGCCTTTATTTCACTAGGGTAAGCACTCGTTGCTATATCTATATCATGAATCTCGTCATGTAAGATAGTGTCACGGACACAACCGCCAACAAAATATGCTTCGTAGCCAGCCTCCTCTATTTTTTGTAAAACAGGGCGTGCTGGTTCAAATATAGCTGGTAATTGTTTTATTTTCATTTAATCATGTCCTCATTTTGATAATCAAAGTTGATTATAACAAATTAATTTACTACTAAAAAGAGACAGGAAACGTAAAGAACGGCTAAAATCGTTAACGTTTCCTATCTCATTTAAATTAAAAATTATTTATAATCTTCATATTGGTCATAGAGATCTTGCATTTCAGTGTCTGTTGGGACTAACCGAAGATAGTGTTCCAATTCATCCATTAGCTTATCAGTTTCACCAGTCTCGCGGTAGTAATTAATTAATTCTTTTAAGAATGTTGGATTTTCACTATACGCCGGTAAAGCAGCTTCATAATATTTTCCGGCTAATTCAAGTTGATCAGTTCGCTGATATGACCGCGCTAGATTCCAATATAATTGTGGATCAGTTTCATCTTCTTTTACCAACGGACTCAGAAGCTTAATATTTGCCTCATCATCATGTTGGTGAAGCAAGAAATTACTATATTGCAAAGTAATCGTCATATTCTCTGGAGCAAGTTCATGTGCCTTTACCAAGTATTTCTTCATTAACTTTTGATCGCCAAGATGACTGGTAATTTCAGCCGCTAGCGAATAAAGGTATTCATTGTATTGATCAACACTAAGCCCTTCTTGGACAACCCGTAATGCTTGCTGATATTTATTTTCTTTTTCATACGCCTTTGCTAATTCAGGATAAGCAGATGCATATTGGTTATCATCGTTGATTAGATCCTCTAAAGTTTTGATTGCCTTTTCAGTATCCCCTAATTGAAGTTGGGTCAGTCCCTTTTGGAAACGAATATCACTAGTCTGGTATTCCGGTTTAACCTGATTGAAATAGCCTAAAGCCTTCTTAAACTGACCGCTCTGAGCGTAACAAATTCCTAGACGTCCCGCAATATCAACTTTTGCAAAGTCAGTATATCCATTTTTAATTAATTGGAAGTAATATTGAATTGCTTCAGAATATTGGCCAACTATAAAGTAAAATTCACCAAGCGCAAATTCAATAGCTGGTTCATCGGGAGCTAATGCGTAAGCTTCTTTTAACTTTTCCTCCGTCACTTCAAATTCTTCTTCGGTTTGATATAAATCAGCGGCAACCAGTAATGATTGAACATAAGCTGGCGAGTTCGGCTTAATCTGGGCTAAGTATGATAAAGCTTCGTCATTATGTCCTTCATCAATTGCAATCGTCGCTAAATTAGTCTTTAACTCATCTTCATCGGGATAACGATCTAATAATTTTAAGTAAATCGTTCGTGCCTGTTGAAGAAAGCCCAATGCATATAATTCCTCCGCAAGGCTAAATAACATATCATCATCATCATTAATTAGTGCGATTTTAAATGAGTTTTGGGCTTCTTTTAATTTTCCTGCTTCTAATTGATCAAGCATTTGTTCTGAGTAGGTCATATTATGCCCTCCTTTTACTATCACTTTTAAATATATCACAATCGATGATTTTAAGCATTGAACAGGCCTTTAAAAAGAGGGTATACACTTTCTGGTATGGATGGAGATTCCATGCCAGATTTTTTTGTCGTCGTTTGTAAAATTAAGTTAGAAAAAATAAAAAGCCATTTGTGATAGACTTTTGAATATCCCTAATCAAAAGAAAGGCAATCACAAATGACCTCTAAACATCTTACCACACGTGAATTAACTCTCATAGCTGATTTTTGGTATCAAGGTACTAAAGCTTATCGGGCTGCTAAATTACTTCAGCGTAGTCAAGAAACCATCTATCGTGTTTATCGTTTCCTCAATGACGGTAAAACCATCGACCAATATCTTCAGACTTATCAGCATCATAAGCGTCGTTGTGGTCGGAAGCAGACCCAACTGCCAACTATCGAAGTTAACTATATCCATGCGCAAATCAAGGCGGGTTGGACTCCTGATACTATTATTGGTCGTCATGAACACCCAATTAGCTGCAGTATGCGCACCCTTTATCGCATGTTTGCCCGCAATCAGTATGGCTTTTCCGTTAAACAGCTACCGATGAAAGGAAAACGCCATCCCAATGGCTATGTGGAACGTCGTGGTAAAGCTGGCCAATTAGGACGCAGTATCTATCAACGATATCGTGATTTTCCGCATTACCAACATGAATTTGGGCACTTTGAAGCTGATACAGTTCAAGGTAAAGCTCACCGCGGAGCGGTAATGACGCTAGTAGAGCGACAATCCAAAGTAATGATTGTCCTTAATATTCATCATAAAACAGACGAAGCAGTGAATTGCCAGCTTGATCAATGGCTCGCTAAATTGCCACGTCACTTTGTTAAATCAATTACTTTTGATAACGGGAAAGAATTTGCTGGATGGCGAGAAATAGCCAATAAGTATGATCTTCACACCTATTTTGCGGAAGTCGGTGCTCCCAATCAACGAGGGCTAAACGAAAATAATAACGGCCTCTTGCGTCGTGATGGTCTTAGTAAAAAGCTAGATTTTCGCGATTTACCAGACGAACTAGTCACTCAGCTAATGCATCGTCGCAACAATATCCCACGAAAATCTCTTAATTATCGTACACCATTAGAAGTATTCTTGAGTCATGTCACAGAAGAACAACTTTCACCTTTTTTCTAATTTAAATTGACATTTCAGGCGTAAAAAAATGAGGCTGGGAAAAAACTCCTAGTTGAAAATAAAAATCCGTACAATGAATTCTACAAAGATTCATTGTACGGATTTTTATGTACACAGGAAATCGTTCCTGATATGATGTAATTACCCCTAAAAACAAACAAAGAGGAGCGATTTTCATGTATCAAAATTATATCACAGGGCAAACAGAATTCGTACTAAATTATGATTATAATGTTCCATCAAGACATATTGTACGTATGATTAATGCTTTTGTAGATTCGATTCCGCAAGAAGTTTTATTGGATGACAAAGTAGCGACTACCGGTCGCCCACTTTCTCATCCAGCGATTATGCTTAAAATTTTATTATTTGCCTATTCACGTCAAACTTATTCTGGTCGGAAAATTGAGTTGATGCTTGAAGAGAATTTACCAATGCGTTGGTTGGCACGTGATCATACCTATAGTTACCATACAATTAATAATTTTTGCCAAAGTCAACACGCTAATAATTTAATCAAACGTTCTTTTGTGTACTTTACGATGGCATTAAAGGATCACGGACTAATTCAAAGTGATGCTTTCTTTATTGATGGGACAAAGCTTGAGGCAGATGCCAATAAGTATTCATTTACTTGGCGTCGAGCTGTTGAAAAATATCATGCAAAATTAAAAGAAAAAACAATCAAACTTTACGAAGATTTAGTCGAAAAACGGGTAGTTAAAGCGATGAGTACAGAACTAGTGGAAACCGCTAATGGAATGGCTCTTATGGCTGAAAATATTGATGATAAAATCAGTGAATTGAATGAAGAAATAGCTCAAGAACCTAAAGTAATCAAGGGTGGTTCAGTTAAGAAACGACGACGCCGTTTCTTAAAAAAGATTCGTCGACAATTAAAAGAAGACTTTATACCTCGTGCTAATAAGTATGAAGAAGCAGAAGATATTTTTAAGGGCCGCAATAGCTTTTCAAAAACAGATCATGATGCCACATTCATGTGTATGAAAGAAGATCCAATGAAAAACCGAGAATTGAAACCTGGATACAACTTACAAATCGCTACCCACAATCAATTTGTTCTTGATTATGCCTTATATTCTAATCCGACAGATACTAGAACATTAGTACCATTTCTTGCTCAATTTCATTCTTTAGATTTCTTTGATCATATCGTGGCTGATGCAGGGTATGGTAGTGAATATAATTACACGACAATTATTGATCAGTTTGAAAAACAGCCTGTTATTCCATATACGACTTACCAAAAGGAACAGAAACGAAAATACAAAACTGGCAATATAATGCCGAAGATGATTATTACATTGACCATCTAGGAGTTCGTTTTAGTTTTTATCGTTACAGTCGAAGAATTGATAAATATGGATTTAAACGTGATTTTAAACTTTATCGGGCAGATAAACATCAATTATCAGTACAATTAGATCAATTAGCGAAAACACCAAGTGGACGTCAACGCTATATGCAAGTTAATCCAACTTGGAATTACTATAAAGCTAAAGTTAAAGCAACCCTCTCAAGTGACGAAGGTAAGGCAATTTATCGTCGACGTAAGTACGACGTTGAACCCGTTTTCGGTCACATGAAGAGGGATCGAACACATTTACGTGGGCAACGAGCTGTGGAAAATGACACCGGATTAACACTAATGGCTATGAATTTAACAAAATTGGGAAAGTTAATAGCTCAAGCAGGGACAAAATTAATTGAAAAAGGAAAAGAGACTGGGAAGAGTAAATTCTTTCCTAGTCTCTTTTTAACATTTAACTGTTAATTACTTAACAGCGTCCTTTAAAGCTTTACCAGGCTTGAATGCTGGTACCTTGCTTGCAGGAATGTTGATTTCTTCTCCAGTTTGTGGGTTGCGGCCCTTACGTGCAGCACGTTGACGTACTTCGAAGTTACCGAAGCCGATCAATTGAACCTTTTCACCCTTAGCTAAAGATGCTTGAATTGAACTGAAAACAGCATCTACAGCTGCAGTAGCATCCTTCTTGGTTAAGCCAGTTGCAGTAGCAACATTGCTTACTAATTCTGCTTTGTTTGCCATGTTGTTTCACCTCCCACAAATAACGAGAGTGTTAAACTCACGTCTGTGAATGTTAATTTTGAGTGGTCCAAAATTAACGAAATAACTACGAGAAGTTCGTATCATTTCATTGTTAAGATTAGCATAGTGAAAGCCTGCTGACAAGCGGTTTTCTCAACTTCTATCCGCATTTTTAATGTTTTTTCATTTTACAATGAATTCTTTAACTTTTACTGCCGTTGACGCTTGATTAAATGGATAGGTGTACCAGAAAAGTCAAAGGCTTTCCGAATTTGATTTTCCAAATAACGCTCATAAGAAAAGTGCATTAACTCCGGATCATTGACAAAGATAACAAATGTTGGTGGTTCGGTTGCAACCTGTGTTCCATAGTATACTCGTAAACGCCGACCATTTTGTGTTGGAGTAGGATTTGCAGCAATTGCATCCATTAAAACATCGTTCAAGACGGCCGATTGAATCCGTTGACGATGATGTTGATATACTTCTTCGATTAATCCAGGTAATTGATTTAAGCGTTGCTTTGTCTTTGCTGAAACGAAAACAATTGGTGCATAACTGAGGTATTGGAATTCTTGCCGAATCAAATTAGTGAAGTCTGTCATTGTTCGGTGGTCTTTTTCTTTTAATGTATCCCACTTATTAACAACAATAATAACCCCACATCCTGCTTCGTGGGCATATCCAGCAATATGCTTATCTAATTCGCGAATACCTTCTTCTGCATTCAGGACAACAAGGACAACATCACTATCATCAATTGCTCGCATGGAACGCATTAATGAATAACGCTCAGTGTTCTCATAAATTTTTCCTTTTTTGCGAATTCCAGCAGTATCAACCATTGTAAATTTTTGTCCATCTGCTGTTTCAAATTGAGTATTAATGGCATCATGGGTAGTTCCGGCAACGTTAGATACAATTACCCGGTTCTCACCTAAAATTGCGTTAACTAGTGATGATTTTCCAACATTAGGACGACCGATAAAGCTAAAATGAATGGAGTCGTCTTCATCATTAGCGGCGTTATCAGGAAACTCTTTAATAACAGCATCCAAAAGGTCACCCATTCCGATCCCGTGAACACTTGACACTGCATAAGGTTCACCTAAACCAAGGGAATAATAATCATAAATATCACTACGTCGTTCTGGATTATCAACTTTATTAACAGCTAGGACCACTGGTTTATTAGAGCGATATAAAATTCGTGCTACTTGCTCATCAGCATCAGTCACTCCGTTTTCTACATCGGCAACAAAGATTATTACATCTGCTTCATCAATAGCAATTTCTGCTTGTTGACGGATCTGTGTTAATAATGGTTGATCTGATATTTCAATCCCACCAGTATCAATCATGCTAAAATGTTTTCCTAACCATTCAGCATGAGCATAAATACGATCTCGAGTAACACCAGGAGTATCTTCAACAATTGAAATCCGTTCTCCTGCAATACGATTGAATAATGTTGATTTTCCAACGTTCGGACGACCAACAACTGCTACGATTGGATTTGCCAATCTTTCCACCTTCTTTCATTTTATTTTAAATGATTAAAGAGGGAGTGGGTAAGAAGTCGCTTGCGACTTCGTCTTCCCACCCCCGCGAGGATGGCTAGGTGTTCCGGACGTTGATTTATCAACGTTCGGAATCCAGCCAGCTACCGCGCTACTGTATAAATACCTTTAAAAAAGTAAAGAGACTGAGTTAATTCCCAGCCTCCCCTTAAAAGATAATTAATTTAAGAAACTAGTTCCGTAGGTCCTTAAGCTTGTCACCAATTAAGTCACCCATTGAGAAGCCACTTTCTTCTTCTGGAGCGTTGTTCATGAAGCTCCGGTTGTTATTGTTACGACGTGAACGACGACGACCACGGTAGTTTTCACCGTTGTTATTGTTATTTTCGTCTTCCTTTGGACGTTCTTCAAGAGCCTTCATTGATAAACCAAGACGTTGGTGTTCAGGATCAACATTGATTACCTTAACTTGTACTTCTTGACCTGGCTTAAGAACATCTGCAGGTGTAGCAATGTGCTTGTGTGAAATTTGTGAAATGTGAACTAAACCTTCAACACCAGGGAATACTTCAACGAAAGCACCAAAGCTAGTCAAGCGCTTAACAGTACCAGTTAATACGCTGTCTACTGGAGCCTTTTCTTCAATATCATCCCATGGTCCTGGTAAAGTTTGCTTAATGGATAATGAAATCCGTTCACGTTCAGGATCAACGCTTAATACCTTAACCTTAACATCTTGACCAGATGTCAATACATCAGAAGGCTTGTCAACGTGATCGTATGAAATTTCAGAAACGTGAACCAATCCATCAACGCCGCCAAGGTCAATAAATGCACCGAACTTAGTCATCCGTGCAACTTTACCTTCAACAACATCGCCTGGTTGTAATTCAGCAAATACCTTTTCAGCAGCCTTTTTGTGTTGAGCTTGAATGATTTCTTTGTGTGAAAGAATCAAACGGTTTTCGCTTGGTTCAATTTCAACAATCTTGAATTCAAGTTCTTGACCCTTAAATTGATTAAGGTCTTCAACATAGTGATCAGTAATCATTGAAGCAGGGACGAAGCCACGAACTCCAGCATCAACGACTAATCCACCCTTAACAGCTTGAGTGACTTTGGCGGTAATGTATTCACCTTCATCAAAATTCTTTTGAATGTCATCCCATACCTTACGGGCTTCAAGACGACGGTGAGAAAGAAGATAGCTACCATTTTCCTTATCGTTACCGATCTTAGAAATGACAACTAAGTCTAATTCGTCACCTACTTTTACAGCATCATTGATGTCTTCAACTGGCTTGGTTGATAATTCCTTAGCAGGGACGACACCTTCAACCCCTGCATCTTTAATACCAACGATAGCTTGACGATCGTCATCGATTGCCAAAACTTCACCCTTGACAACATCGCCCACCTTAACTTGTTCAATGCTATCAAGCGCTTCTAACATATCGTTTTTATTTTCGTTGTTTTCAGCCATTAAAAAAAATCCTCCTTGCAACAATCAGCTCTAAAAGATATTTTACTAAAATTTGTTTCACATTTCCAGTATTTAGGCTAATTCATCTTGTGTTTTTTTAATTATTTTACTGATTTCACTCACAACTTCATCAATTGTCATATTTGTTGTATCCAATTTGATTGCATCAGGTGCTTGTGTAAGAGGTGAAACTTTTCGTGTTGAGTCTTTTTTATCCCTTAATTCAATTGCCTTTTGTAATTCTTCAAGCGACGTGGTATTAATTCCCTTTGCCTGATTTTCAACATATCGACGTCGAGCCCGTTCATAGGCACTCGCTACCATAAATATTTTTACTGGTGCTTGCGGTAAAACAGTCGTACCAATATCCCGTCCATCCATCACGATTCCACCATTTTCAGCAATTTGTCGCTGTTGCTTCGTCATCTCTTCGCGAACGGCCGGAACTGCCGCCACAGCAGATACATTTGCGGCTACTTTCGGCAACCGGATATCATGAGTAACTTCTTTGCCATTTAAGAAAACTCGTTGTTCAGTTTCACCCGGTTCAAAATCTATTTTTATTTGCCGAGCAATTTCAGCAACCCTTTTATCATCCTTAGGATCAATGCCCTTATTTAACACTTCTAATGTAACTGCTCGGTACATTGCACCAGTATCACAATAGACATAATTAAACTTCTTTGCTACTAATTTAGCGACCGTACTCTTTCCTGCTGAGGCCGGACCATCAATTGCTACTTGCAATCCCTTACACATTATTAGTTATTCACTCCTCTATCTTCAATCCAATACACTACTTTATCAGAAAATTGCTGCTAATGCTCTATTTTTAACGATAACGGTTTGTATTTTCTGTATTATTATTGTAGCGATTATAGGTCTGGCTATTGTTATAATGTTGCTGATAACTACTATAACGATTAGGAGTAGTCCGGTTTTGATACCCATTACCGTAACGATAACTACTACTATATCGATAATAGCTACTACTGCTTTGTGGAGCACTATAACTTTGGCTAGTTTGCGTCGAACTTGATTCCTCAATACTTGAAGAAGAGGATTCACTACTGCTTACACTAGATTCTTTCTTTGAATGCTCACTAGAGGTACTCGAACTGTGAGATTCTTTTTTTTTACTATTTTCAGAACTAGTAGCTACTTGTTCGGTTCTCGCCGGATGATTAAAGGACTGTTTATTATTAATCCAATAAATAAGTGGTGTAGCGGCGAGAACGATAATTAACACGATTAAGATCGTAGTAATCATTGAATTATGCGATCGTTGCTTACGGTGTTCCGTTCGTGATAAATGGCCGTCACTATCAAGGTCTTCTTTATCTGTAAACTTTTTATCCCATAATTCATCATTAGCTTGTCGGCTCTCTTTCCGTTCCTCACTCAAAGTAATCATGCCTCCTTATTTTGAGAATTAACATTCTGATTGTATCGCAAACTTTTGACGATTGTCTAGCAACAACGCTAAACTTTAATTTTCGGTAACATTTAATAGGACTTTTAAGCGGTTTTCCCATCCCATTTTGTTGTTTTCAGAAATCGGCTGACTAATCGGCAAAACAAGTTTGGTTGACCAATCTGAAAGCTCATTATCACAACAGAACTCATTCGAACCATCAAATTGCTCACCAAAGTATGTTAAAAGATATTCTCGTTTGCACCCCCCCTCTTTGATATAAGAAACCATTTCTTGTAATTCTTTTTCTGTTTGAATTTTACGTCGCTCAAACATCGCAATTATTTGCTGAGGTGTAAAAGAATGTTCAAGATAAAATTCAAACAAAGATGCTTGCTCTCCCAATATATTTGCTGACAGCTTACCATTCTTAATCTGCTCTAGGATTGTAACGGGTGGAACATCAACGCTTGTTAATTGTCGTTGAATCATTTCATCGCCATTTGCATATAGAAGCACTGCCAAACTCTGCTTACCATCACGACCAGCCCGACCAATTTCCTGTAAATAATTTTCTAAATTACTCGGCAAATGATAATGAATGACGTAACGAATATCATTTTTATCAATCCCCATCCCAAAGGCACTTGTTGCACAAATTACCTGTAATTCATTATTCATAAATTGATTTTGAATCCGAAATCGTTCAATCGGCGCAATGCCAGCATGGTAAGCTGCTACATTTAAGTCAGTTTGATTTTCAAGCCATTCTGCCATCTGAGAAGCCAGCTTGCGACTCGCAAAGTAAATAATCCCAGGACCAGTAAATTTTTGAATCAGTTTCAGTAGTTCACCATCTTTTTCCTTTTGCGTAGCTACAGACTGACCAGCTAAAAAAATATTAGGACGGTCAACGGATTTAATTACCTGATAAGCGGTTGCCATCCCCATTTTTTTCAAAATATCCTGCCGAATACGGGGAGTAGCAGTTGCTGTCAACAGCAATGTTGTCGGCGATCCTAATTGTTGCCGTACTTCCTTTAGCAATAAATATTCAGGACGAAAATCAGGGCCCCACTGTGAGATACAATGAGCCTCGTCAATAACCATTAACGCAACCTTATTTTTCTTAAGTGCGGTTAAAACTTGCTGGTTATCAAGCATTTCCGGAGAAGTAAATACAAATTTAAATGATTTCAAATTGCGGAGGACACTTGCACGTTCTTTTCCAACAAGCTGGCCACTTAACATAATGACTCGTTTTTCACCCTGCCGATGAAGACGGTCAACCTGATCCTGCATTAGTGAAATCAGCGGCGAAACAATGAGAATCGTTCCTGATAATAAATAAGCTGGCAATTGATACAAAAGCGATTTTCCGGCGCCAGTAGGAAGAATCGATAAAGTATCTTTTCCTTCCAGTAAGGCATTAATTGTCTCTTCTTGGCCTGGACGAAAATTATCAAAGCCAAAATGA
Source organism: Limosilactobacillus reuteri (assembly GCF_003072625.1). Classification (NCBI taxonomy): domain Bacteria; kingdom Bacillati; phylum Bacillota; class Bacilli; order Lactobacillales; family Lactobacillaceae; genus Limosilactobacillus; species Limosilactobacillus reuteri. The sequence goes on along the minus strand of NZ_CP027805.1, from coordinate 871,036 downwards.
CTTTGTAAAACATCTAGAATTTCTTGCTTATTTTTCATTTGTTATTCCTTGAAATATTTGATATAGGCGATATTCATAAAAACTAGCAATTTGCTCGTTAAATTTCCACGCTGTCGGTTCTCCCTTATAGAATTGACTAAGTTCATCACGCTTACTTCTTGGCAAAAGGATATCCCATTCTAGCTTATCAGGAATAAGGATTGCTGCTTCTAAGAGATGTTCCTTAATCGTATTTTCTTTTAAACGCCGCTCTTGAGCAATCAATTTAATTGGTTTTCCTTGGGTATACAAGTCAAATGTTACTTGGGCACTCCGGTTTAGTGGACTCTCATTGATCAATGGAAGAAGCAATTGTTGCAGTGGACCAGGGAAATTACGAGCATAAGCGCTAATTGCTAACATCTCATCATGACGTAAGTAATGGATATCATTGATTTTTATTTGCAATTCTTGGGCTGCTTGATTAATTGTCCATCCTGATCGCTGATAACCAATCATGACATTAAAAAGGTCAGTTGTCATTCGTGGGTCCTCACTTTCTAACGCGCTACCAAACCGATGGAGGTCATTATAGAGACTTCTAACCAGATCGTGATGATAATTTTGTCGAAACCACTGCTTCACGGCAATCATTTCACCATATGGAATTGCCAATGGAACATAATTTCTTTGATGATAAGAGAATTCTGATACAACTTGAATAGCCAAAAAAAGCCGTTGAATTACTCGTTGGGTATTAGCTAACCAGTACCAGTCATAAAAAGATGGGATGTAAAAACTCTCTTCTTCGTTTTTTAAGATTTTCGCGCCTTCTTCTGTAAGACTTGCTTGGGATTGATCATCAATCACTAATAATCTATCATCAACAAGTTGATTAATAAGCTGATCATATTCTTGACGATTCAATGCTCGATCCGCCCCTAACCACTCTAAGATTCCATATTGTCGAGCCCAAAAGAGGGTTGCGACTGTACGCCGACTTCGAAGAGTGTTTTCGATTACACGAATTCTCCGTGGCTGGTGATAACTAAAAAAGCGCAATAATTTATTCACCGATTTCACCTCCCTATATATTTATATACGTAATTTATTTAAAAATTCTACCATAAAAAATAAAAGGCCAAGAAAAATCTCAGCCTTAAAGTGCAACACAAAAGTTAGACAAAATTAAATTATTAAGCTGCTAAGGCATGATTTCGGTATTCAATTGGGGTCATGCCTTTCGTTTTTAAGGTTGTCCTAACATGATTAAAGTATTGAACATAATCGTATGAAAGTTTAGTTAACTCAATAATGTCCTTGCATGGTGGAAAGCCAGCTAGTAATTCAGTCTTAAATAAGTGAAAGAAACTTTCTACGGGAGCGTTATCTAAGCAATTCCCTTTGCGGGACATGCTTTGAATAAACTGAAGATCCGCTAGTTTTTGGGTATAGTAAGCTAACTGGTAATGCCAACCTTGATCTGAATGGATAATTGGTTGCGCATCATCAGGTAAATTGTTAACTAATTCTTTTATAGTTCGCATAATTAAGTCTTTATTGGGACTAGTACTAATCTGGAAAGCCAGGATCTCTTGACTCGCTTCGTCAATCATCACTGAGATGTAAGCCCATTGATGGTTAGCTAAGCGAACCTGCGTTACGTCAGTATGAATAACCCGATAAGGTTGTTTTTCATTGAATTCTTGCTTTAATTTATTATCTGAAACCTTACCAACGGTGCCATGATAAGATGAATATTTACCATTCCGATGGCAGTTATATAGGCCTACCTGGACGTCCAATTCACGCATTAACTTCCGAATCGTGTCACCCGACAAGTGTAAGTTAAGTTTATCTAAAGCGGCTTGAATGCGGCGATAGCCCGCAGTCCAACGCCCACGAATCTGAAACTGTTGAGCAATTTGAAGAATCACTTGCTTAACTTCAGTATATTTATCATGGTGGTTAGCTATTCGTTTCCGCTCATCGTGATAAGTAGCCTTGGGAAGTTCAATGGCTTTAAGAAGGTCACCAATCTTATAACGCTGCTTCTTGGGTAGTGATGATTGATCGTCCCTGATCTGATCCACTATTTGGGTTTTCTTCCGGGCTTTGAGGGTCCGAACAGGGACAGCGATTTTTTTAAGAGATCACGCTCCAACTTGGTGTTATAGAGTTCTTGGTTCTTCTTCGCTAATTCTTCCTTTAATTGTTCCACTTCACTCTTATTGGCGAGCTGGCGGATTTGTTTTTTAGTACGTTTCACTTTTGACGGCCTACCTTTCGGGTGAGGCTTCAAAGCTGTAATCCCGTCTCGTTTAAATTGTGTGCGCCAAGCAGAGACCTGTGCCGCTAAGATATCAAAACGAGCCGCTACTTCGGCCATTGAATCCTCATGAGTTTGATAGTAGTCTATCACATTTAACTTGAAGTCGGTGGTAAAGGTTCGCTTCTGACGACGACGTTTAAGGCCATTAATCCCATTCAAACGGTATCGCTGAACCCACTTAGCTATTTCTCGTCTATTAATCTGATACTTTTTGCTTAAATCATAAGCACTTTGTGAAGTTGACAGGTATTCATGGACAATCTGTGCCTTCAATTCTGATTTATATTTGACCATATGAAAAGTGCCCCACAATCATTAGATTTCTTGTCTAACAATTGTAGGGCACTTCACCTCTCTCAATTCATCTTTTTAAATCATTCTATGCTGGTCTAGCCATGGACGTAGCCGACCCGCAATAATTACATATACAATCGTAACAACCAAACCCTTAATAATGTTAAAGGGCAACACACCCATCGCCACTAGCTGGGATACTGGTAATGTCGACTTCCAGTTCCAAACTGCCATATATAAAGGCGTAAGGATCCACAAATTAAGCAGAGACATTAAAATAGTCAAAGTTACTGTTCCTAAAACAATTCCGGTAATAGCTTGTTTTTTCTTACTCCAGTTATGATGACGCCACACCCAGCAGAATGGAAGCAGAAGAGCAAGCGATGAAATAAAATCACTGGCAACCCCAATTAATTCAGCTGGAGAAAAACCGTGAATCATTCCATGAATTAAGCATTTAATTGCTGCGATAACAATTCCGCCAACTGGCCCATAGATATAGCCCCCTAGTAAAACGGGGACATCAGAAAAGTCAAGTTTTAGGTAGGGAGCCATCGGCAAAACCGGAAACTCAAAAAACATTAAAATAAATGCTAGCGCGCCCAAACATGCTATACCCACCAATCGTTGAATACGTTGATGCGTTACTGTCATTAATAACAACCTCCATCTGAGATTGCCTCCATTTGGCATCCTGTATAAAAAAGCGTTGCTGACTTACGATTTGTTTGTCAGCAACGCAAATAAACTATTTAAAGATTATTTAATACAGAAATCTTCTTTATACCAGACTATACTGTCGGCTCTGGAATTACACCAGATCAACCATTAACAATGGGTTGCGGGCTGTCACCGCCGGTCGGGAATTTCACCGCGCCTTGAAGACAAACGTTTTATAATTTTACAGTTCCTATTCTAATAGGCTTTTACTGTCATGTCAACGTTTATAGCTTGGCTCTTTTTCCGTGTTATTCCGTGTTCTTTTGTAAAATTGGATACTTCTTGTCCCCCAGTGCCTCTCGGGTTATTTTACAAATTCAATTTTACTTTTTCTTTAATATTTGCACTTCTTCAGGCTTTAATGCACGAAACTCCCCTGGTTGAAGGCCATATAAATTTAATGGTCCATATGTTTCACGATGAAGTTTAGTCACTGGATGTCCCACTGCTTTAAACATATTCTTAACTTGGTGGTTTCGTCCCTCATGAATTGTTAATTGAACAAGACTTGTCTTCTTGGCACGGTCAACATTCAAGAGTTTCGATTTAGCCGGCTCTGTCTTTCGACCATCAATAACTACCCCTAAACGCAATTGTTTCAATTCATCATTTTTGACGATTTCTTCAACCTTAGCAATGTAAGTTTTTTCAACTTCATATTTAGGGTGCATCAGTTTATTTGCTAAAGCGCCATCATTTGTTAGGAGAAGAATTCCTGTTGTGTCATAGTCTAAGCGGCCAACTGGATAAATACGTTCATCAATATCAGCATCATGAATAATATCAACGACTGTTCGCCGTCCCTTATCATCATGAGCACTTGAGATAACTCCCCGTGGTTTATTTAGTAAGTAGTAAACATGTTGTTCATGATGAATTGGAACGCCATTTACTACAATCTCATCGTGAACGCCAACTTTAGTGCCAAGTTCCGTCACAATCTTGCCATTAACTGCAACTTTCCCCTGAAGGATAAGTTTTTCCGATGCCCGACGCGAAGCTACTCCTGCTTCTGCCATCGCCTTTTGTAATCGTTCCATTAATTATCGTCCTTTCGTTCTTCTCGCGCTTGCAATGCTTCGAGGAAAATATCTCCATTAATATTGCTCATTTCTAATTCATCTTGATCAGGTAACGGTGGAAGTTCATCTAAATCGCTTAACCCAAAATAATTTAAAAAAGCCGGGGTTGTTGAATATAAAAATGGACGGCCAGGTGCATCCAAGCGTCCATGAGTGCCAACTAAACCACGAACCATTAATTTTTGTAATGATCCTGAACTTTGCACTCCCCGAATATCGTCAATTTCTAGTCGCGTAATTGGTTGTCGATAAGCAACAATTGCCAACACTTCCAGTAATGCTTTAGTCAATGGCACCGTTAATGGGACTTCAAAATAATGTTTAATGACCTCTGCTAACTGGGGTTTGGTTGCCAAACGATAAGTCTGATCACTTTCGAGTAAGATAAAAGCAGACGCGGGATCATCTTCATACTTCTTTTTTAGATCTTGTAATATTGCTAGAATAGCTGGCTTCATAAAACCAGAAATTTTCGCTAAATCACCCAGGGTAATTCCTTCATCCCCACTAATAAAAAGTAATCCTTCAATCTGCGCTTGGTTGGTTAGTTTTGTATTCGTCACTCTTAGGTCCCTCCGTTAAAATTATTGGTTCAAACAATCCATCTTGGTTAATAACAATTGCTTGATGCTTTGCCAGTTCAAGAATTGCTAAAAAAGTTGTAACTAAGCCATCGCGAGTATGTAAATCTTCAAACAAGTCTTCAAACCTAACCGGCCCATCATGAATAATTTCAATCACGTGCTTCATTTGTTGGCCAACGCTTACTTTTTCAGCTGCAACGGTTTCAACCAATGGAGTAGCTAATTGGTGGCGGCGAAGAACTGCTGCAAAGGCTTCTTGCAAATCCGTTAACTCGATGCCTGGCTCCACATGAGATTTCACCATTTCACGCGGAACTTGCATTGCTGGCCGCGTATACTCCTGTTGTCGTAGATTTTCTTTATCTTTTAACCGGTCTGCCGCTTTTTTATAACGCTGGTATTCCAAAAGCTGTTCCACTAATTCTTGTCGGGGATCAATCTCTTCTACTTCTAACTCATCATCCAATACTGGCGGCGAAGGTAATAGCATTTGGCTTTTAATGTCCATCAGAGTGGCAGCCATCACAAAATATTCACCCGCCACTTCTAACTGGTGACTTTGCATCTGGTGAAGGTAATCTAGGTATTGGCCAGTTATTTGTGAAATCTGAATATCATAAATGTCCATTTCAGATTGCTTTATTAAATGAAGCAATAAATCTAGTGGCCCTTCAAAGTCATGAACCTTTATAACTGGCTGAAATGGATTTTGTGGTTGCGCTTGCTTATTCATTATTTCCCTCCCACATGCTAATTATTGGTTGGGTTGCTAAGGTTCCCATAAGGCGTTTATGGGGATATTGGTCGTGAACGCCATCTAATAAAGAAAAAATATTATGTCCAGATCGTTCGCTTGGCGTAAACGATAAGCGACGAACCAGCACGTAACAATCCCCTATTTCTAGAATCACAATTCCAATAAAGTGGCTATCATCCATGTCTTTCCACAAAAAGATTGGCCAATCATTAGCAAGTGCCCAGTCCATCTCTTCCATAAAGCGATTATCTTTTCGAAGGTCTTTTACTAAGGATAATAAACCAAGGGCGATTTTTTGGTAATCTTTTCGATAACGAACTAACATCGTATTTTTCCTTTCTATGCGCGAGGATGATATTTCATATAGTTAGCAGATAACTGTTGCGGCGATACCTGTAAATATGGTTGGAGAGCCTTCATCGCGTTATAGCCAAGAATTTCTTGAATTAATTGAACATCGGCGCCATTTTCTATCAAATGAACAGCAAAAGAATAACGCATGGTTTGTGGAGTAACCTCTTTTTTGATTTTAGCCTCATCAACCCACTCTTTCATTTTTTTCCAAATTCCTTGCCGCGTTAAAGGATATCCATGGGCATTTAAGAACACCCGCGTTTCATGATCATCTCTGAGCAAACGTGGTCGACCATGACCTAGGTAGTCGGTAAGCCATTTAACTGCTGGTTGACTTAAGGGAATCATCCGTTCGCGTTCATTCTTTCCTGTTAGTTGTAAAAGCTTTACGTCGAGATGAAGTGCTGTCAGATCTAAAGCAATTACTTCACTAACCCTCATTCCCGTTGCATCCATAATCTCTAATAACGCTCGATCGCGAAGACCAATTGGGGTTGAAACATCAGGAACTGCCAGCAATTGTTCAATTTCTTTTTCAGTTAAAATTACCGGTACAGGTGGTTGGTTGAAAGTATACTGGTGATCAATCATTTCCATTGGATTCATGGTTAGGTTACGGTGACGAATCATATATTTATAAAATTGCCGTAAACTTGAAATTACACGGTTAATTGTTGAATTAGCTTTTCCCTGCTGACGAAGACTATTAAGGAGGTCAATTAGCAAATAGTGATCCACCTGTTGCCAATCAGCAATTCCGCGATCTTCTAAATAAGTCACCGTTTGTTCCAAGTCACGTTGATAACTCATCAAGGTATTATCACTTAATTGTCGTTCATCTTTCAAAAAAGCTAAAAACGCAGCCACTTCATTATTCATTAATCTTGATTCTCTTTTACTAGAATTAATTGACCATTTTCTTGTTTTACTAATTTTTCTTTAAGCAAATGGCCAATAGCACGCTTAAACTGCCCCTTGCTTATTCCAAAGACGTCACGGATGATTGATGGGTCCGTCTTATCAGTATATGGCAAGCGATGATTTATATCATGTTCTAACATTGTCAAAATCATTTGTGCATCTTCACCAATAGCTTGGTAGGCACGAGGCTTAAGGGAAAGATTAAGACTACCATGTGATGAAATCCCAATAACCCGCGCTTTAACCCGTTGACCTAATCGCGGTTCTTGGTCTCGTTCACTTGGATGGATAAATCCTAAACGGTAGTCATCAGTAATCACAAAGGTTCCACTCATCTTGAGACGGTAAACTGTGGCATAAGTATCATGGTTTAGTAATCGTTTATCTGGAGCTGCTGAAATAGTTTGATAGATTTGATCTTCTGCTAGTTTACCCCATAAACGGTCCTTATCATCAACTTGAAGCGCCATTAATAAACGGTCACCTGGTTGTGGCCATAAGTGTTTTAAGCTTGGTAAGTCATCTAAAGAGACAACAATATCCTTATTGGGGAGACCAATATCAACAAAAACTCCTAGATCACGACGCACATTAACTACCGTACCATAATCATAATGGTCAACCTGGATCGTTGGGATATATTTACAGGTCATCTGTAGTTGATGGTCCTCATTCTCGTAAACAAAACCTCGTACCTGTCCACCAATATGTAATTCTTGGGGACTTTCATTTTTCGGTAATCGATACGTTTGTCCATTACGATCTGGTTGAACAAAATAATCGGTATCATTTTCATCAATCATTACCGCTGTAACAACTTTTCCTAATGCTGAATTCATTTTTATCACTTATCCTTTTTTATTCTATATCGATTTTACACGGTAAAGGCTTATTTTGCTAGTAAGATCAATGATTATCATTGGTATAAAAAAAGACCGGTTACTAATGACCGATCTTTTTGTAGACAATATTATAAAATATTAGTCGATAGTCTTAACACGCATCATGTTAGTTGCACCTGGTACACCTAAAGGAACACCAGCAACGATGATGATCTTGTCGCCCTTCTTAGCAAAGCCAAGTTCAACAGCCTTCTTAGCAGCTAAGTCGAACATTGTATCAGTGTTCTTCATTTCATCAACAACGTATGGTTGAACACCCCAGTTGATCATAAGTCCACGTTCTACACGTTCGTTTGGAGTTAATGCAACGATATCAGCATTAGGACGGTACTTAGAAATCATCTTAGCAGTGTAGCCTGAAGCAGTGTAAGCAACAATTGTGTGGATATCTAAGTCTTTAGCTGCGTTAGCAACAGCAGAACCGATAGTTTCAGTTACGTCAGACTTGTCCCAATCAAACTTTTCAGTACCGAATTCCCAAAGGTGGTTTTCAGCCTTGATATCAATGTCGTTCATCATTGCAACAGATTCAACTGGGTAGTCACCGTTAGCACTTTCACCAGAAAGCATAGTAGCATCAGTACCATCAAATACGGCGTTAGCAACGTCTGATACTTCGGCACGGGTTGGGCGTGGGTTTTCTTGCATTGAGTCAAGCATTTGGGTAGCAGTAATAACTGGCTTACCTAATTCGTTACAACGCTTGATCATGTGCTTTTGAACAATTGGCACATTTTGGGCAGGAATTTCAACACCCATGTCACCACGAGGTACCATTAAACCGTCAGAAACAGCAATGATTTCTTCAAAGTTGTCGATACCTTCTTGAGATTCAATCTTAGGGAAAATTTGAACATCTTCCATGTTCTTTTCCTTAAGTAATTCACGAATGTCAAGAACATCTTGAGCCTTACGAACGAAGGATGCAGCAATGTAGTTGATCTTGTTTTCCAAACCAAAACGAATATCACTACTGTCCTTTTCAGTAATACCTGGTAAGTTGATTGATACACCAGGGGCGTTAACACCCTTCCGAGAACCAAGAACACCATGGTTTAGGACGTGACATACAAGTTCCTTGTTTGCATCGTCTTTTTCATCAATAACCATTTCAATTAAACCATCATCAAAAAGAACATGGCCACCAACATGAGTATCATCGTATAAGCCTGGGTAGGTAACAGCAATCTTGTCATGAGTACCTTCAATTGAAGGATCCATTGAAATGCGAACCTTGTCGCCAATTTCAAAGTTGATCTTACCTTCTTTTTGAACAGTAGTCCGAATTTCGGCACCCTTAGTATCAAGCATAAGACCAACGTGCTTGCCAGTAATTTCTTCAGCCTTGTGTACGTTTTCGATCCGACCCAAGTGTTCTGGGTGGTCACCGTGTGAGAAGTTGAAACGGAAAATGTTAGCTCCCGCATTGATCAACTTAACGATCGTATCAACATCAGTACTTGCAGGACCAAGTGTACTTACAATCTTGGTTTTCTTCATAAATGAATCTCTCCTTTTGCATCTATAGCATCAATCACGATCTGTAATTTTATGCCTCATTTGCACACTGTTATGATAGCACTTTTCAAATAACGTGTCTTTATTTTTTATGCAAAAGGTTTTAAAAAAGCGCTATCATTCTAAAATTAGTTATTTTTTCTAACTGTTATTTAATTTTAAAGCTTTCAGTGATTACTATTAAGCTGTTGTAAGACAACGTTTTCTTGGCCAAGAACGGCGATAAGCGTTTTTTTTACTTTCTGAGAATTTTTTAACCATCGTTTTTGGTCAAGCAGGATCTTCTTATCGTTTGCTGGATAAAACAACAAGACAGGAATTGAACCATGGTACTCATTAGAAATTTTATTTAACTCTCGATGTACCATCTCAGTGTCTAATGACGGTAAGATTCGTAAAACCCATCGTTGACTAGGGCGATCCTGTTGAACTTTTTTAACATCCTGCAATTGATCAGCAACTAGTTGTAGACCGCGTCCCTCTCGATACTCTACACGGCCTCTGACAACCAATATCTTATTTGTTTCTAGTTGCTCCCTAAACTGCTGATATTGTTTTGGAAAGACGGTAATATCAACTGCTCCGGTCTCATCTGTTCCATTAACAAAGGCCATTTCCCGATGTTCACGTTTAGTATAAATAGTCTTAACGTGATTTGTAAGGACAATTATTGTCGCTTCCGAATTCGGATATAACTCATCAATTTTAGTTGCGTGAAGCTGCTGTCCTAATTGGTAATATTGAGTAACCGGGTGTCCTGAAAGATACACTCCTAAGTATTCATTCTCCTTAGTTAAACGGGTCAATAGAGGAAATTCATTTCGTTGATCAATTGCCGTTTGAAGCGCTGGATCGTCAAAATTAGCAAAACCGGCAAATAATTCAATCCCGGAAATTAATTTAGGAAGGGCATCAATCATCTCTGCTCGGTTATATCCCATATTATCAAAGGCCCCACTATAGATTAACGGTTCGATTAATTCTTGTTTTTGCCAACGTTCTGGAATACGGGTAATAAAATTACGAAGATCTATAAACTTGCCATTTTCCTGCCGTTCTTCAAGAATTGCGGCGACAAAATCACGACGTACTCCTTTAATAGCAGAAAACCCAAAGTAAACCATCCCATCATGTAATAGAAAGCTACTTTCACTTATATTAATTCGCGGGCCACTAATTTTAACGCCAAATTGCTTTGAATCCCCCACATGACGCTTCAATTTCTCAATATTAGTTTCTGCATTCATTAGGGCAGTAAAGAAAGCTGCAGGATAATGAACTTTCAAATATGCCATCTCAAATGCCATCATAGAATAAGCAACCGCATGCGAGCGATTGAAACCATAATTAGCAAACCGATCGATATATTCAAATACTTGGTGAGCAACTTGTGGCGAATAGCCATGTTCTGTTGCACCGGCAATGAATTTTGTCCGCATATCTTCCATTGTGGCCTTTTTCTTCTTACTCATTGCCCGGCGTAAAAGATCCGCCTCTCCTAAGGTAAAACCAGCCATTACCGAGGCCAGTTGCATTACCTGCTCTTGATAGACCAAAATACCGTAAGTTGATCCCAGAATTTTTTCAAGTGAAGGAGCAGGATAAGTAATTTTCTCTTTTCCAGCTTTACGGGCGGTAAAATGAGGAATATTTTCCATTGGGCCCGGACGATAAAGTGCATTCACTGCCACAATATCTTCAAAATTTGTTGGGTGAAGGTTAGCCAAGACATTTCTAATCCCACTTGATTCAAACTGAAAAATCCCTTCAGTTTTACCCCGCTGGAATAATTGGAGAGTCAACGGATCATTAAAGTTAATTCTTTGTAAATCAAAATTAGGGTCTTCTTGCCAAATTATTTGAAGGGTATTATCCATGATTGAAAGGTTCTTCAATCCCAAGAAATCCATTTTTAATAGCCCCAGGGCTTCTACTGTGTCTTTGGCAAACTGCGTCATTAACAATCCATCACTACCATCCTGCAATGGCACAACTTCATGTAGTGGCTGCTCAGAAAGGACGATTCCTGCCGCGTGAATTGAATAATGCCGCGGCAATCCCTCTAATTGCTGTGCAACTTGAATCAGCAAACGAAATTTAGGATTATCGTCAAGAAGGTTTTTTAATTGTTGCGACTCATTTAATGCATCTTTGAGTGTCACGTGAAGGCCATGCGGTAATGCATCGATTAACCTTTGCATATCGTAACGGGGTAAGTTAAAGACCCGACTCACATCACGAACGACTTGTTTAGCAGCTAATGTCCCAAAAGTAATAATTTGGGCTACTCGTTGGTGACCATATTTTTGATGTACATATTGCAAAACTTCATCACGTCGATTATCAGGAATATCTAAGTCAATATCTGGCATTTGAGCTCGTTTAGGGTTCAGAAAACGTTCAAATAGTAAGTCGTATTGTAAGGGATCGACTTCTGTAATTGCTAAAGCATAGGCAACTAATGATCCTGCAGCTGATCCCCGTCCAGGGTCGGTCGTAATCTTTTGCTGGTGAGCAAAATTCATTACATCCCATACAATTAAGAAATAATCATCAAAGCCCATTTCATGGATTACTTTTAATTCCATTGCTAAACGTTCTTGGTACTGTTGAATAGTTTTTCCTGGTGCAACTCGCCTTTTTTTCAATCCTTGAATACATAGAGAACGTAAATATTGTTGCGATGATATCCCTGCTTGATTTTTAAGATGAGGAAGGACCGGAGCCCTAAATTGAAGCTCAACGTTACACAGTGTTGCCACTTCAACTGTCTTTTGTGCGGCTGCACTAAGCCCCTTTGCCTTGTAATCTTGGACAACCTGTTCTTTCGAATGGAGATAATGTCGTCCTCTTCGCCCTGCTTCTATTGTCAGATCTTTTAACTCAACGCCGGCATCAATTGCTTGTAAAACACGACTAGCAAAAAGATCATTAGCGTTTAAATAATCAACAGGGGACGTTCCTACTAATGGTAAAGATAATTGTTTTGATAATTGCTGCAAGGTATCTATTTGAACGTCATCTAACCGCGAATTGACCCCTAACAGGACGCTATCATCATTCCCCAGATTAGCAAGCTCAGTTAAAATTGATGTTGGCTGAGCAAGCACACTAAAGACCGTACTTTGAGGAGGAATAATTATAAATAAATCATCCAATAAAGGACTAATTTGCGCAACCGTTAAAGGTACTTTTTTATCTTTTCGTGTTTGCTGAAGCGTCGATAAGTCCATCAGATGCTGGTACCCTCGTTGATTCTTAGCTAGGAATACCAAATCTAGCTTGGTACCATCCGTCTCATTTAATGCAACTACCAGCCGTAAGCCGAAAATTGGTTTAATCCCTGCTTTTTTGGCTGCATTATAAAATTCGACAGCCCCATATAAAACATTTTCGTCTGTTAACGCTAATGCCTTATACCCTCGTTCCTTGGCTGTTGTAACAAGGTCAGAAATCCGGGTGGGACTTTTTAGCAAACTGTAACTACTCTTAACATCTAAGGGCGTAAAATCCACTTCATTTCACCTCTCAATAAAATTATATCAAATCAGACTAAATAGAGAAATTAACCCATCCCTTTCAAAAATATTAATAAATATGCTAGAATATGGTATGACTTCAAAGGGGATGACCAACATGAACTTTTTATCAAAGAATATTGTGGCTGGTATTTGGGCACTTATTCTGGGTGAGGTCCTAGCTTACATCACAAGTCAACTAGAATCGATGACACCAGACTATACCCTTGTCGGCTGGTGTTCTGTAATTATGGGATTAATTGTTATCAATTGTGTGGATAAAATTACCGCAGATGCAAATCCTAGTAAAAAAGAAGATTAATTAAAAAGGATTGAGTCCAAAATGGCTCGATCCTTTTTAATTTATTTATCTTCTTCCGCAGTCAACCGCACAATCTCAAGCAGGGTGTCCAATGCGCGCTCCATCGTTTGCAGTGATACATATTCGTACCGGGAATGCATATTCTCTCCACCAGCAAAAAGATTAGGCGTTGGTAAGCCCTTGTAAGAAATTGTTGAACCATCCGTTCCACCACGAACTGGATAGATATCAGGTTTAATGTCCAAATTTTCCATAGCTTCCTTCGCAATTTCAACAACTTCCATGTGGTCTTTAAGCGCATCTTTTAAGTTGTAATATTGGTCATAAAGATTCATCGTTACGAGGTCTGCACCAAGTTCATCATTTAGGCCAGCAACAACCCGTTCAAGTAAACGCTTCCGTTCAATAAACGTTTGCTTATCATGATCACGAATTAAATAAGTCATTGAAGCATGATCAACAGTTCCATCAAATTTGTATAAGTGATAGAATCCTTGCCGTCCATCTGTTCGTTCAGCGCGATCATGTGCTGGTAAACTATTTTGCAAGTCAATTGCAACCTGAATAGCATTGATCATTGTTCCCTTAGCAACTCCAGTGTGAACATCTTTTCCTTGAATCTCAATTTCAGCCTGAGCTGCATTAAATGTTTCATATTCCAATTCACCAAGTGGCCCACCATCAACTGTATAGGCAAAGTCAGCCCCAAAGTCTTTAACATCAAAATGATCAGCTCCAGCGCCGATTTCCTCATCAGGTCCTAAACCAATCTTAATTGTTCCGTGCTTGATTTCAGGATGAGCCATCAGGTAAGCAGCCATTGTAACAATCTCCGCCACTCCTGACTTATCATCAGCCCCAAGTAAAGTAGATCCGTCAGTAGTAATTAACGTATTGCCCTGATATTTTTTCAATGATGGAAATTCAGTAGTAGTTAAGACATATTGGCCATCTTTATCGAGCTTAATATCTGACTCGCCATCGTAATCTTCAACAATCTGTGGATTAACATTATGAGCATTAAAATCTGCAGTGTCGATATGGGCAATGAAACCAACCGTTGGCACATTCTTGTCGATATTACTTGGAATTGTGGCGACCAAATATGAACTTTGTGGATTAATATGAACATCACTCAAACCTAAAGATATCAATTCAGCTTTTAATTCATTTAAAAATGCAGTTTCTTTAGGATCAGAAGGAATTGTTTTCGAATCTGGATTTGACCTTGTTTCAGTTTTAACATACTTCAAAAAACGTGGTAATAACCCCTCATATTTTTTCTCAATCATGATTAGCATCTCCTTATCTAAAACCTATTTAGTAATAAAAGTAAACGGCTCTGTATTAACTATACTCTCTAGCACCTCAAACTGCCAATTATTTTCATTCTTCCACTGGGTAATTAAGTTAGCAAGCTGGTGAGCAGCTATCACTTCAATATGATGTCCAGGATCAATAACAACAAGGTAATTAGCAATCATATCGTGCGCAAAGTGGTAACTTACATCCCCAGTGACATAAGCATCTGCTCCAGCTTCAAGAGCTTGTTGATAAAAGTCTTGACCGGCACCACCAAGTACTGCAACACGTTTAATCTCTCTCTCTTGATCGAACGGGTTGACAATCAACCGTAAGCCACGAATCCCAAAAACATCCATACAATATTTCGCAAATTTTTGCGGTTTTAATGGTTCAGCCAGCTCACCAACACGCCCCATTCCAACCGGTTCACCGCTTATTGGATCATTTCCTGCGGGCACTAAAGGCACAGTATTAGTTAGGTGAAGCTGATCTGCTAACCAGTCATTCATTCCGCCATTAGCAGTATCCAAATTCGTATGAGCTGCATAAACAGTAATATTATTCGCCAAAAGTTTAGCGTACATTGCATTTTGCGGATCCCGCGTATCTAGATTCTTTGCTGGGTGAAACATAATGGGATGATGAGCAAAAATAAAGTCAACATTTTGCTCAATTGCTTCATTAACCACTTCTGGGCGAACATCAAGAGTTGTCATTAGGCGAGTGATTGGGAGATCTGGATTGCCAATTTGCAGGCCAACATGGTCCCATTTTTCTGCTAGTTGCGGATTAGCAAATTTTTCAAAACGCGCAATTAATTGGTTACCGGTTGTCATTGGTGATCGCTTCCTTTACTTGTGATAAAAACTGGTTTATCTCATTAATCTTTTTTACTGGTGGCTGTTGAGCCTTTTGCATCTGATCAATAACATGGGCTTCACGTTGAAGATATTCTTGCCATTTTTTCTTAAAAACAGGTCCTTTGTTTTCCAATAAAAGTGGCCCAAAATCAAGCTCATACTTACTGTATCTAAATGGGACAACCGATGGCTCAGCAACGATAATCTCATAAATATGATTGTCTTCTTCAATTATTTTTTCGGTCATTATTTGGTAATGATTATTCATTAACCATTCCCGTAATTGACTTTCCCCTACATTTGGCTGAAGGATAAGTCGCTTAATTCCTGTTAACTTATCCTTACCCTTCTCTAAAATAGAAGCAATCAAACTCCCGCCCATTCCAGCAATCGTAATTGCATCGACTTTATCTGCTGGTTCAATCGCTGCTAAGCCGTCTGCGAACCGCGGAATAACCTGGCCTTCTAATTGGTGGTCTTTTATTTCATGAACAGCATTTTCATAAGGACCCTTTACTACTTCTCCAGCAATTGCAAAATCAATTTTACCATCTAACACTAATGAGGCTGGTAAATATGCATGGTCAGACCCAATATCGGCAACCCGTGCACCTGCTGGAACAAGGGAAGCAACACATGCTAGACGTGCTGATAAGTGCTTTTCATCCACAAAAATCATTCCTTTATCTATTTAATAAATTAATTATAACAAAAAGAGGAAGTAAGGTAGCACCCACTTAGGAGTCCGTATCTGTCAAGTTTTCATAGGTAGCCTTTAAATATACAGTTTTAGTGGGTTAGTGCCTTAAAAAGTTGTCCCATTGGTCTACTTGTGACCGTGTTGATCGGAATTATTCCTTGTACTGCTCCAATTGACGGCTTTGTCGGTGCCTTTCTTAGAAACTCTCCAGTTCGAATATGCATTTCCTGTAATAGGCTGGTTTGAGCCACTCGAGGAAGAACTGTTAATTGTTCTAGGATTGTATTTAAACTAGCTTGCAGTTCACCATTCATTCGGGCTTCAATTAAACCAATCATGGCTTTAGCCCCCTGCTTAGTCCATGACTTGCCCTGTTTCTTCATCCGGTAAGTAAAAGCCCGGTGAGAACTTTCGACTGAACCAATTAAATGAATATCCTTAAATCCACGCATTTGTGGTGAGAGGATATACCGCCAATTTCGCTGTAGATACTTTCTTAAACGCATTAGGTCGTCTGCTTGTTTTTCCGTTAGGTTTTGTGATTCATAAGTATCTAAAATTATTGTTAGCTCTGCTTGATCATGATGACGAACGGCTTTAATTGCTCGCATGGCTAATTCGTTGTGCCGGCCTAAAGTATGTTCAATTTTCTGTAAACAATGATAGCGGTCGAGAAAGTATTCACCATGTGCACCTTGAGGAACTAGACTTAATAGCTTAGCTGGTTCGTAACCTGGGCCAGCGTCACTGGCCAAAAAGATCGTTTGACCGGCAAGCTTATAATGGCGGTCTAAATAATCACTTAGTCGTGCTTCAAGCCGTCCTTGGTGCCCAACACTGAGAAAGTCATGCCGATTAATGATTTGATTAGCTACTCGCTCATAAACCCGATAATGGTGCACAAGAGTCAGCTGACCTGCTTCTTTTTTACCTTTAATCATAAAGGCATCACCCTCAATAGTTAAATTTTTAGGCATATGGCGAGGAGTAGCTTGGTGTTCTTTTGCTTGAGTTTGTTTAGCTACCTGATTTCCTAACTCATGCACGGCGTGCATTACCGAATCGGCAGTAATTCCGCTGTCAAATACAAGGTTCAAAATGTCGGCAGTATTGCGCATTGTAGTTGTTTGGGCAATCTTAGCCATCATCATTAAGTAGTGTGGCGATAAACGACGACGTGGTTTAATTTTTAATTGTTGGTCTAAGTAAAATTCACGTTTCTTTGTCCCAGCCTGATAATACCGTCGTTGAAAAGTCACCGGGCCAAAGATAAAATTAAGCGTCCGTGGCTGTTTATTGATTACTTGATAGTTCGCTGGAGCTTGGGACTTTAAGCTTCGATCTAAGCTTTCCAAAAAGTTTTGCATGATTACTTGTCCTAACTCCAATACACCTTTTAAAATAATCTGTTCAGCTTCAAATAAACTGCCTGATTTCACCAAATTCTGCTCGATTTCTGTTAAAATATCCATGAGGAAAGACCTGCCTTTGCTTAGTATTCGACACACTAAAGGCTACTGGTCTTTTCTTTTTTTGTAAATAAGTAAATTGGTCTACAAAAAAGATTTCCACGACCAGATGAATTATTCATCCAACCTATGAAAATCTTACACTAACTAGGAGTCCTATTCTTACTTCCTTCTAATTTACGCAAGATGGTCTAAAAATTCACCAATTCGTTTAATAGCTTCTGTTAGGTTTTCATCAGAGGAAGCATACGACAAACGAACATAGCCGTCGCCACCCTTACCAAATGCGCTACCTGGTGTTACTCCAACCTTTGCTTCTTTAGCAAGCTGCTTTGCAAAGGCAACATCGTCAGTTCCAAATTGAGCTGGAATCTTAGAAAAAAGGTAAAATGCCCCTTCAGGAGTTAACATTTCAAAGCCCAATTCCTTAAGACCGGCAACGAGTAAATCACGGCGATGTTGGTAAATCTTTCGAAATTTTAATGGGTCATTCAAACCATTTGTCAGTGCTTCTGCTGCGGCAACTTGAACGTTATTAGTTACTGTTGTGACTAAGAAGGCATGCATCTTTGAAATATTAGCCATGATCTTAGCTGGAGCGGCAACATATCCTAAACGGTAACCAGTCATTGCGTGAGATTTTGAAAGTCCAGAGATGAAAATCGTCCGCTCTGGAATCATGGTAGCAATTGAATAGTGCTCTACCCCATAGACAAGTTCGCTATAGATTTCATCAGCAATCGCATATAAATGATGCTTCTTAATTACTTCCGCTAATCCTGCTAGAACTTCTTGCGGATATTCACGACCAGTTGGGTTGCTTGGATAGTTAAGAATAACGGCTTTAACGCCTTTTCCCTCTTCTTCAAGAACTTCTTCAAGCTTTTCTGGAGTTAAAACAAAATTATCTGCTGAAGTATCAACCTGAACAACCGTTGCTCCTGTCATTTCAATCAACGGGAAGTACAAGGAAAAAATTGGGGTAGGAACCACAACTTTATCTCCAGTATTAAGAATTGCAAATAAGGTGGCATCGAGGGCCTCAGTTGCTCCCACAGTCGCAATTATTTCCGCTTGCGGGTCATAGTGCACATCACGAGTATTCTGAATATAATCACTGATTGCTTCAAGTAATTCTGGCTTTCCCATTTGAGGAGCATAGTGAGAATCATCTTTCTCAATACTTCTAATGGCTGCTTGCTTAACGTGTTCAGGAGTTGCCATGTCTGGCTCTCCTAATGTTAATTTAATAATTCCTGGGATCTTTGAAACTTCTTTGTTGAATTCACGAATACCCGATGGCTGTAACGCATCTAACTTGTGACTAACAGTTCCATATAAATCAGCAGATAGTTCTGGCATTGTTCGATCTCTCCTCAATTTTTATTTATAATAGATTTAAAAAACGCTTTATAAAAATTTTACCCGAACAATTGAATGTTTTCAATATAAAAATAAGATTTCTCTCATTTATTTTAAATAAAATTAAAAAGCAGCTTAAGATAATTAATTAACTCAAGTTGCTTTTTGTGTAAATTCATCTTTTTACGTATATATATATTTTATTCTAAGAAATCTTTTAATTGCTTAGAACGTGATGGGTGGCGTAATTTTCGGAGCGCCTTAGCTTCAATCTGACGAATCCGTTCCCGCGTTACCCCAAAGACTTTTCCGACTTCTTCAAGGGTCCGTGTTCGACCATCATCTAAGCCAAACCGAAGCCGAAGGACGTTCTCTTCACGATCGGTTAATGTATCCAGAACATTTTCAAGCTGCTTTTTCATCATTTCATAAGCAGCATGGTCAGCTGGACTCGTTGCATCCTGGTCTTCAATAAAGTCCCCTAAATGAGAATCATCCTCTTCACCAATAGGCGTTTCAAGTGAAACTGGTTCTTGAGCAATTTTAAGAATATTCCGCACTTTCTCAGTTGGCATATCCATTTCTGCACCAATTTCTTCTGGTAACGGTTCACGACCTAAATCTTGAAGTAATTGCCGTTGAATCCGGATTAATTTGTTAATAGTTTCAACCATATGAACCGGAATCCGAATTGTCCGGGCTTGATCAGCAATTGCCCGCGTAATAGCCTGACGAATCCACCAGGTAGCATAAGTAGAGAACTTAAATCCTCGCTGGTAATCGAATTTTTCAACGGCTTTCATAAGTCCCATGTTACCTTCCTGGATTAAATCAAGAAACTGCATTCCACGGCCAACATAACGCTTTGCAATTGAAACAACTAACCGCAAGTTTGCCTCAGCTAGTTCTTGTTTAGCTACTTCATCACCTTTTTCAATCCGTAAAGCAAGCTGAACTTCTTCATCAGCCGTCAAAAGATTTACACGACCAATTTCTTTCAAATACATCCGCACAGGATCATTAATTTTAACCCCCGTTGGTGCCGATGTATCCTTCATGGCAGATTGTGATAATTTTTCAGTAGCTTTTAAAGCACGAGGATCTGGATCCCCATTTTCATCGACAACACTAATTCCGGCATCTTCAATGTTTTGAAGCAAATTATCAATTCCATCAGCGTTCAATTCAAATGGTTTAGCAATTTTAGTAGTTAATTCATCATATTCAATCTGCTTTTGCTTCTTGTAATTACGAATTAACTTACCAACTGCGGTGTCATATTCTTGTTGGTCAAAATCGGCGCTGTTAGAAATAACAATATCTTTTTTCTTGCTTTTTGCCATATTAATTAGTCTCCTCCGTTTTTAAGCGTTGCTGCTGCTTTAATAATTTTACCAGTTCAATTGTTAATTGCGTAGCTAATTCTGTATTATGCAATGAATTAGCTTCTTTTAACTGGGCTTGCTTATCTGCAATTTGCGCAGCTAACGGTGTTTGTTCTGCGATCATATGGATACAATCATCAATTGCCCGCATATCAACTTCTTGGTCAACATTTAAATTTTCAATTTGTCCAAGAGTACCTTGTAAACTACTTTCATCTAAATAATCAAGAAAGTCAGCAGTTGAATACAATCCGTTTTCAGAAAAATAACTTGCTGCTAATAAATACAAGGTTTGATATTTTTCATGTGCAAAATGAAAATTGTGGTCTGATGTTACATGCATCCACACTTCACGATCATATAGCATATACCTTAGTAAGATCTGTTCCGCTAATTCAGTCCTACTAAGTTTAACTTTTCGATGTTCTTCTTCACTAGTTTGTTGAAACTGTTGATGACGCACTAGTGAAGGCTGTTGCTTAATCCATGGTTGATGATGAATTCCTAGTTGCTCTCGCAATTGATCTAACTGCGTCTTTAAGGTTTGCCGATCTAAATTGAACTCACTTGCTAACCGTTGCAAGTACATATCTTCTTCTAAGGGAGCTTGAACTTGAGCAATTACCTTCAGTGCTTGGTTAAGATATTGCATCAGTTCATTCTGATTATCTAAATTCTTCCCATTTCTTAAAAAGCGCAGGTAAAATTCCGTTGTTGTTTCTTCCTTATTAGTAAGATAGGCGTTAAATTGCTGTGGACCATACTTTTGAACATATTCATCTGGATCAATTCCAGCTGGTAATTGGACAACCTTTACCTGCAACTGATTAGGTCGATGATCATTAACGAGGCTAATTGCACGATCAATTGCATTTTGTCCCGGTTGATCTCCATCATAGCAAATATCTAATTGCTTTGTAGCACGACCAATAATTGCTACTTGCTCTTCAGTAAAACTGGTTCCCATTGAAGCAATTCCATTTTCGATTCCTGCGGCAAAAGCAGAGATCACATCCATAAATCCTTCAAATAAGTATAATCGACCCTCTTTACGAGCTGCTTTTCGTGCAACGTCAAAATTAAATAATGTCCGTCGTTTGTTGAAAATCGGTGTCTCAGGACTATTTAAATATTTAGGTAAATTTGTTTTACTAGTATCGATTAATCGACCAGAAAAAGCAATTACCTGCCCTTGACCATTTTTTATCGGATACATTATCCGTTCAATGAACCGATCTCGCAGCTCTCCCTGTTGGTCTTCACTAAAAAGCCCACTTTTTCTTAGCAATTGGTAATCAACTTTTTGCTGCTGGAAGAACGGCTTCAAGATTCGCTGATCAGGAGCATAGCCTAAGCCAAATTGTTCAATCAGTTCTTCACTCATTCCCCGTTTTTTTAAATAATTAAGTGCAACTTGCCCAGCCGGTGTATTTACCAATATATGGTGATAAAGTTTAGCTGCTTTATCATGAAGATCAAACAGCTGTCGATTCTCGTTATTTAATGGTTTAGCCGGAACGCTAACATATTGTTCTGGAATTTTGATATTGCTATCATTAGCGATCTCCTTAACCGCATCGATAAAATCGATATGCTTTAATTCCATTAAAAATTGAAATACGTTCCCGCTCCGGTGACATCCAAAACAATAGAAAAATTGTTTTTCCTCATTCACCGAAAAAGATGGTGTTTTTTCATCATGAAAGGGACATAACCCAATTAGATTTTTTCCAGCTTGATGCAATTGGACATAGCGCCCAATTACATCACCAACATCAACTGAATTTCGTATTTCATCAATTACATTACGCGGTATCTTTGCCATTGATCCACCTCACTTAGTAAGCGAACAGCAACGAAATGAAAGGTCGCAACCTAACGGAATGCGACCTCCACCTATTTTTGCATTTAACTAGTATTTATAATACCACAAGTTAGCAGCAATACAATTAAAACGTCTTATTTTACAATCAAGTTATCCAAGTTACCAATTAATGATGCTTGATTAGCCAAAATACTTAATTGAGCCAAACGATTATTACGAATATCTTCATTCTTATCCATAATCATATTTTCATCAAAGTATTCACTAATTATTGGTGTTAAAGTCCGTAAGGCTGCAAAGTGTTCACTTACTGTTTGTTGATCTTCTTTAATCAATTCCGAAACAGCAGTATGCATCTTAGCCTCAGATGGATTTTCAAATAAATTAGGATCTACCGAAAGCTCACTAACTGGACGATTATCCTTCTTTGCAATCCGTAATACCCGGGTAAGGGCTTCGATATCTTCCTTAAAGTTAGCATCGTCCTTATGCTCATCAATAGTTTGAATGGCTGCAAGAACATTGGCAATATCATTTTGACGAGTATCGGTAGCTGCATCAATAATATCGTGACGAACCTTTTGACCATGGAATAACTGCTTAATCCGATCTAAGAAGAATGAACGGACTTCATCACTATTCTTATTCAAATCAAAAGAAACATTGACTTCAGCGTTTTCAAAGGCTGTGATAATTTCTGATTGAATATTTAACAATGGAAGGTTCCAACCACGATCGGCGATGATCCGGACAATTCCAAATGCCTGCCGACGTAAAGCATAAGGGTCATTCGAACCGCTTGGAATCATATCAACCGCAAAGAAGCTCATGATACTGTCAAGTTTATCGGCAATTGCTAAGATCGCGCCAATCTTAGTTTGTGGTAATTCTCCTTCTGCCGAGATTGGCATGTAGTGTTCGCGGATGGCTGTGGCAACATCATCTTTTTCACCGAATAACTTAGCATAGATTTCGCCCATGATTCCTTGTAATTCAGCGAATTCACCGACCATTTGCGTAGTAAGGTCAAATTTATAAATATGTGCTGCTCGATCAAGGTCTGCCAGTTCTTCAGCTGAAAGGTTTAGTTGCTTACCAAGAACATTTGCAATCACTGCGACCCGCTGCATTTTATCATACATTGAACTAATCTTATCATGGAAGCTAACTTTCTTAAGTCGTTCCACATACTCACCAATTGTCAACTTCTGGTCTTCTTGATAGAAGAATTGAGCATCTTCAAGACGAGGAACAAGAACCCGTTCATTTCCTTTAATGACATTGTCAAGGTAGTCTGTATTACCGTTACGAACGGAAATAAAGTGCGATAAGAGGTTACCATCTTTATCCCGTACACAGAAGAAACGCTGATTATCCTTCATGGAGGTAATTAAGACTGGATCAGGTAATGCTAAGTACTTCTCATCAAAAGATCCAGCAAAGGCAGTTGGCCATTCAACTAAGTTATTAACTTCCTCTAGTAAGTCCTCATCCCAATCAACTTGCCAGTTGTTCTTATTAATAATCGTAGTAATTTGATCCTTAATTAAATTCTTTCGCTTTGTTTGATCAGCAATAACGAAATCATTATTTAAGCTTTCTTCATAATCATCAGCCTTAGCAATTTCAACTGGATGGCCTAAGAACCGATGACCTTGTGTTTCTCGACCAGTTTCAACGTCCAAAATATTAAATGGAACGACTTCATCATTTAATAATGAAACTAGCCACCGAATCGGACGAATAAATTGTAAGTTATTGTAGCCCCATTTCATCAAGGTTGGGAATGTCATCGAAGTAATAACTGCTGGCAATCCTTGAAGAACTTCAGCAACAGTCTTTCCGGCAATATGCTTTTCAACAAAGACATATTCAACGCCCTTTACTTCCTTGAATTCAATATCTTCCACAGAGGCACCCTGACCCCGGGTAAAGCCAATCGCAGCCTTTGTCCAATTACCATCGGCATCTTGCGCAATCTTCTTCGCAGGACCCTTAACTGATTCATCAATATCAGGTTGCTTATCACTTAAGCCATGGATTAACAATGCCATCCGTCGTGGAGTAGCGAATTCTTGAATATCATCAAAAGTGATCCGTTGTTCTTTAAGGTACTCTTCTACTCGTGCGTGTAACTGCTTAATACTTGGTGTTACAACGTGAGCAGGCATTTCTTCAACACCGACTTCTAATAAGTATGTATTTGCCATCTTACTTTTCCCCCTTTTGTGCTTTCTTAGCCGCTTGCTTTGCAGCCTGTTCCTTTGCCTTTTCCGCTTTTTTTGTATATTCTTCAACTGTCTTTTGGCGAACTGCTTCATCATGAATCAATGGGAAGCCACGTTTACGTCGCTCTTCAACAAAGGCCTTGGCAATTGATTTTGCCATAATTCGAATACGGTGAAGGTACCCAGCACGCTCAGTAACTGAGACAGCACCACGCGCATCTAACAAGTTAAAGGTATGACTACACTTTAAAACATAATCATAAGCGGGGTGAACTAATCCAAGCTTAATTAAGCGTTTAGCTTCTTTTTCGTAATCATTAAAGTCTTGAAGAAGCATATCTTGGTTACTTTCTTCAAACGCATACTTAGAATGTTCATATTCAGGTTCTTGGAAGATATCACCATACAGAACACCATCTGCCCACTCTAAGTCATAAACTGAGTCAACGTTTTGAATATATTCAGCTAACCGTTCAAGTCCATAAGTAACTTCGGCGGCTACAGGACTCATAGGTAATTCCCCAACGACTTGGAAATAGGTAAATTGAGTAACTTCCATTCCGTCAAGCCAAACTTCCCAACCAACACCGGCACAGCCCATTGAAGGGTTTTCCCAGTTATCTTCAACAAACCGGATATCATGTTCTAAAGGATCTATTCCTAACTTTTTCAAACTACCTAAATATAATTCTTGGATATTATCAGGAGAAGGTTTCATTAATACCTGGAATTGGTGGTGTTGGTAAAGCCGGTTTGGGTTTTCACCATAACGACCATCAGCAGGCCGCCGTGAGGGTTCGACATAAGCCACATTCCATGGTTCAGGACCAATTGCCCGCAAGAAAGTGTAAGGACTCATTGTCCCTGCACCTTTTTCGTTATCATAAGCCTGCATTAACATACAACCTTGATCTGCCCAATATTGTTCTAATGTAAATATAATATCTTGCACGGTTAGTTTTTTCGTCATACTTTACTTCTCCTTTCAATGAAAAAGTCCCTACAGTATCAAGTAATCGATACTGTAGGGACGAAGTTAATCGCGGTTCCACCCTACTTTTTTACATCTCTGTAAAACAGCTTAGTTTAAGCGGCTGTTAGAGTGCCAAGGATAAATAAATTACAAGGCTTGCACTACCCCCTGCTCGCTGATTTGGTTTATCCATAATCTCTGTCATTGCCAATATTCAATTAAACACGCTCTTATAATAGAAAAATATTTTACAAATGTCAATCGTTCATTGATAACTTTCCGATATTTTGTTCCCACTTATTCATTTGTCTAATGAACCGCTTTGCTTTCAAGTTTAGCCCGACCTCGTTATCATAAAGAGTATCTAAGACTTTTTGAAGGCGTAGTTTAGTAACTGGATTAATTCGAATAGAATTCAATTTTTGCAAGTTAATTGTGGCAAATTGTTGAAGGTAATAAATAGTTTTGCGGTCAAGATGAAGACGGCGCTCATCAAGTGACCAATGATTTTGGCAAAGCATCCCCCCATATTGTTCAGAGAAGTCTAAAGCCAGATCATTGCGACCACAAACAACACACCGATCCCAAATTGGTGCTACCCCAAAAGCAACTAACAGCTGCGTTTCAATAACATTTGTAATTATTTGCTCATCTAATCCTTTTTCGATTAAGTCTAACGCTGCAGCAACTTGATTAAACCACCCACCAATACTTCGGCCATCATTAAACGCACTGTCAACCAATGCCAAAATATACGTAACGTATGCATTTTTGCTAATATCACTTGCAATATTCTTGTATTGGCTAGTATCGCTAGCGGTATTAATAAAGCTTAAGCCATTTTCATCAAGGGAGCCAATGTATGTACCATGGGTGAATGGGAGGATATCAGCAGTCATTCGAAATCCACGTTTCTTAGCATTTTTCACAAAAAACATTGCTGGCCCAATCTTATCAGTGAGCATTTTTATTAATAGATCACGTTCACGATAATCCTGTCGGTACATAATGATCCCAGTAAATTGTGTGGTTACGCGCGCCATGTAACCATCATCCTTTTAATAGTCTTTATTCCGATAACCATAGTCTTTTAGCATTGCAGACTTATCACGCCAATCTGGAACAACCTTTACCCATAGTTGAAGAAAGACTTTGTCACCAAGTAATCTTTCAATATCTTGTCGTGCCATTGTCCCAATCTTTTTCAGCATTTTTCCGCCCTTACCAATAATAATTCCTTTTTGGCCCGGACGTTCAACAATAATATTAGCCGAGATATGAATATGATTTTCATCCTCACGCTTTATCGATGTCACATCAACAGCTACTGAATGTGGCACTTCTTGTCTCGTTAGCAAAAAGACCTTTTCACGGATCATTTCTGCAATCACAAAGCGTTCAGGGTGGTCACTCACTTGATCGGCAGGGTAGTATTGTGGGCCATTGGGAAGAATCTTAATAAGATCATTGATTAAGTTGTTCACATTATTTCCCTGCAAAGCTGAAATTGGCACAATATCCTTAAATGGAAGGGTATCTTTATATTGGTCAACAATTTTAGGCAGATCATTAGGATTAATTTGATCGATCTTATTAACAACTAAAAAGATTGGCTGCTTAACTTTCTTTAAGCGTTCAATAATAAAGTCATCACCAGGGCCGCGCTTCTCAGTTGCACTCACAACAAATAAGACAGCATCCACTTCATCTAATGCTGACATTGCTGATTTTTCCATAAAATCACCTAACTTAGTAGATGGTTTATGAATTCCTGGCGTATCAATAAAAATAATCTGTGCTTCTGGGCTTGTATAAATTCCTTGAATCTTATTACGCGTTGTCTGGGCAACATTACTCATAATTGCTACCTTTTGACCGACAACATAATTCAATAAAGTTGATTTTCCAACATTTGGGCGCCCAATAATTGCCACAAAGCCAGACTTATAATTTGGATTATCCATACTAAAACTTCCTATCTAACAATTGATAATATACGGGGAATAAAAATAATTAGACCCACCAAGACCGAAAATATCGCTGAAATCAGTACACCACCAGCCGCAACATCTTTAGCTTTTTTTACATTTAATTCATAATGGTGGTCAACAATCAAATCTGTAACAGCTTCGGTAACTGTGTTAAGAAATTCAGATGTAAAAACAACAAAGATTGCTAATAAAATCCATAACCATTCCATTGCTGAAATATGCAATACAGCCGACATAATAATGGCTAAGCAGGCAGCTAAAAGATGGTACCGCATATTACGTTCTTCACGTAATACCTGGATAATGCCATCAATTGCATGACACATTGCTTGAATTAAGTGATGATTTTTCTCAGTTTGATGTTTATCGCGTGAGTCCATAGCCGTCTAGTATCTCCCGTTGTAATTTAAACATTTTTTCTTCATCTGCCGGCTCTTCATGATCGTACCCGTTTAAGTGAAGAAAGCCATGAACAGCTAAAAATCCTAACTCTCGATCAACTGAATGACCCAAGAACTTTGCTTGCTCAGCTACTTTATCGATAGAAATAAAAAGATCACCCAGGTTATCAGTAATTTCGGTAGCCAGTTCGGGATCCATAATAATTGGTGTTTCTTCTCCTGCTTCTTCTGCAGCAAAACTTAAAACATCAGTTGCTCGGTCAACATTCCGATACTGGGCATTTAATTTTTTTATCTCCGGATTATTTACAAATGTTAAAGACATTTCAGTATTATCTGATAAGGAAAGTTTTTTAGCAGCATACTGTAATAAGTCCCTTACCATCTTCACTTGCTCATTGGGAAGCTGTACTGTTGTTTGATCGAAAATTTCCAGGTCCATCATTTTTCCTCTTTTTTCTCTTTATCTTTTTCTGCTAATCGCTTTGATGTTTGGTCTTCATAAGCAGTAATAATCCGTGCTACAACCGGGTGACGAACAACATCTTCCGCACTAAATTTAACAAACTTAATTGATTTAATATTATTCAAAATTCGTTGCGCGTTGACAAGACCACTGCGAGTCCCATGAGGAAGATCAATTTGGGAAACATCCCCATTAATCACCATTTTTGATCCAAATCCCAAACGGGTAAGGAACATCTTCATCTGAGCATTAGTTGTATTTTGAGCTTCATCTAAAATTACAAATGCTCCATCAAGAGTTCGCCCTCGCATATAAGCAAGTGGCGCAATTTCGATAATTCCTCGATCAATTAGCCGTTGAGTATGATCAGCACCAAAAATATCATTTAATGCATCATAAATTGGTCGTAAATAAGGATCTACTTTTTCACGAAGGTCACCTGGTAAGAACCCTAAACTTTCACCCGCTTCAACTGCCGGCCGCGTCAAAATAATTTGTTCCACTTCGCCACGCTTTAAAGACGCCACTGCCATCGCTACTGCTAGGTAAGTTTTTCCTGTTCCGGCAGGTCCAATCCCAAACGTAATATCATTATGTTTCATTGCGTTAACATACTGCCGTTGACCAAAATTTTTTACTCGGATAGCTCTACCACGACGATCCTTAATAATCGTTTCGCTATATAAGTCAGCAAAATATTCCAAGGTCCCTCGATGTGCCATCTTCATCGCACTAACAATATCTGTACTGTGGATGCGGATCCCTTGATTTAACAATGAGATAAGGGCCCGAAATACATCGACCGTAAGCTTAACGTCTTCTTCCTGTCCACTTACTTTAAGGTTTTCACCAAATGGTCGAATTTCGACATCCATTCCCTGTTCAATCAAGCTCACATACTTATCCTGAGTTCCTAGTAAGCCAACTTCTATTTCTGGACTTTCAATTTGAAAAGTTTGTTCAATCGTTTTTTGTTCTCCCACCTATACAATCTCCTTTAATTTAGCAGACTTTATTTAATGATAATTATATCATAGATCACCTTTAACCTCATCACTGCAAGCTTTCGTAAGAGATCGAAGTTATTTTTCAAAATTAACTTTAACTACTTCGCCACTATTAAAAGTTTTCGTTTTTCCGTCTGCCAGGCTAATTGTTAAAGCCCCATCATTTTCTATCTTCTTAGCAGTTCCAGCAATAACCTCACCATTTACTAACACTTCCACTTTTTGTCCTAAAATCATTGAGGCCTGGCGATATTGCTCAAGATACTGTGGATTATCATAGTCCGAATAATTATTAGCAATCGCCTCAATAAGCCGACTGACTAAAAGATTACGATCTGCTGGTGCTATTCCCGTCGCTTTCTCTTTAAGGGCTAGGGGAAATTTCTTTGTAGTAATGTTCAAACCAATTCCTACCACTAAGGAAGCCGTTGTCCTTGATTCAAGGTCTATTACTGCCTCGGTCAAAATTCCGCCGACTTTTTTATAGTCTAAATAAACATCGTTGACCCATTTATATTGGAAATCTTGAGCAGGGAAAAATTGTTTAAGAACTTCCACAATTAAAACTGCAAAAGTTGTTGTCATTAACCCAGCTTGTAGTGGTCTGTCCGTTGGGCTAGGCAGAATCATACTAAAATACAATCCAGTTGCTGCCGGAGAGTAAAAGGACCGTCCCCGTCTTCCATAACCAGCAGTTTGATGATCAGCAATAAATACCGTTGGCGCAGTAACTAGGTGGTGACTCAAAAAAGCTTTTGCAATGCTTTGGGTTGAGCTAACTTGGTCTTCAACGTAAAGACGATTAGTAAAGTGATTATGAGTATAAAAATCAATAATATCAGCATTCAACCGTGAATTTCCGGTAAAACGGTATCCAAGGTTTCTGCGACTCTCAATATTATTTCCGTTTTTTCGTAAACTGTTGATGGCCTTCCAAACGGATTCACGACTAATATTGAACCGCTGTGCTAAGTCATTTCCAGAAACCCATGAACCCGGCACTGAAAGTAATTGCCATAAAATTTTCTGTGCAGTTGAATGAACCATTTCTAATCATCTCCTGAACGAAACAACCTTAATGTGACGTAAACGACGAGTAATTGAGACAGCAATAAGCGCTTTGATTGTATCGCCAAAAACAAATAAAATATTTGACGCCAAAGCAGAAATAAAGGTGGTATGCAATTGATTTGCTAACCATATTGCTCCCACTCCTTCCACAAAGATTACTCCCCATAGCCAAACAATCAGGAATTCAGTTATTTCTTGCGTCATCCCATAAAAACAACTGAATTTTAGACTAAGACCAATCAATAACGGGACAAATAACCAGGCGAAAATATATCCGCCAGTTGGGCCTAAGACGGTCATAATTCCGCCACGTCCACCAGAAAGTAGTGGCAACCCAAGTGCAACTAAAAACAAAAAGAGCCATACAGTAATTGTCCCTAATCTTGGTCCAAGGAGTTCCCCAACAATTATTATTCCCATATTTTGCAAAACAATTGGCACCGGAATAAACCCCAACGGAATTCCAGGGACTGCTCCTAAAACAGCAATAATTGCAATCATCATGGCAACGACAGTCATTTCATGAATTGACAAACTTATCTTTTCTCTAATCATCATCGTAAATCCTTTATTTTTGTATTAATTATAACCTTTAATTCAATATATGGGTTACTATAAAGCAAAAAATTGAGGGTGAGAAAAAATTTGCTTTCTCAATCTCAATTTCTAAATTAATTATCTTTCAAAATTTTCTTAGCATCTCTAATTTGTTGACGAACTTGATCAAACCCAGTTCCGCCATAAGAATTCCGCCGTTCAACCGCTACTTTAGGTTGTAAGCAGTTATAAACATCTTCTTCAATTTTTGGCGAAATCTTTTTATATTCGTCCAATGGAATATCAACAAGATTTATCCCTGTTTTAAGGCCCTTTAATACTAACTCACCGACAATTTCATGCGCTTCTCTAAACGGAATACCTTTAGCAGCAAGATAATCTGCTAATTCAGTGGCGTTGGAAAAGTCATGATGAGTTGCATGTTCCATGGCCTCTTTCTTTACCTGAAGGGTGGTAATCATCCCAGTCATGATCTTGATGCTTGGGAGAATCGTCTTTACTGCGTCGAATAAGCCTTCCTTATCTTCTTGCATATCTTTGTTATAAGCAAACGGGAGCCCCTTCATTGTCGTTAATAAGCCAAAAAGATCACCATAAACTCGCCCAGCTTTACCACGAATCAATTCTGCCATATCAGGGTTCTTCTTTTGGGGCATGATCGAGCTACCGGTAGAATAGGAATCTGCCAATTCTAAATAGCCAAATTCATAACTACACCAATAAATCAGTTCTTCACATAGCCGTGACAGGTGCATCATCAAAATACTTGCGTTGCTTAAAAATTCAAGGGCAAAATCCCGATCAGAAACAGCGTCCAGGGAATTATGATATGGTTCAGCAAAACCTAAATACTTTGCACTTAATTGTCGATCAATTGGAAAAGTGGTCCCAGCTAAAGCAGCCGCTCCTAGGGGGGATAAATCCGTGTGCTGCTGGTTAAATTCAAACCGTTCAACATCTCGCTGAAACATTTGGAAATAAGCCATGAGATAGTGCCCATACGAAATTGGCTGAGCATGTTGCATATGAGTGTACCCTGGCATAATCGTTTCAACATTTTCTGCTGCTTTATCTACTAATTCTGCCTGTAATTTTTTCAATTCATTAATGATAACATGCAACCGCTTCTTTACATATAGGTGAAGGTCAGTTGCAACTTGATCATTTCTGCTCCGCCCAGTATGAAGTTTACCGGCAACGGAACCAATTTCTTCTGTCAGCAATGCCTCAATATTCATATGAATGTCTTCATTGTCAATCGAAAATGGGAGTCCTTCACTAGTTAATCGCTCACGTAATTTCTTGAGTCCAGCAATAATCTTATCAGCATCATCTGCTGACAAAATTTGTGTTTCTTTCAGCATTTTTACATGGGCTAATGAGCCTTCAATGTCTTCTTGAGCCATTTCTTGATCAAAACTGATCGACGCATTAAATTGGTTAACTAGTTGGTCGCCAGCTTCTTCAAACCGGCCACCCCACATTCTCTTAATAGGCATCGCTTGTATTCTCCTTTACTTTCTTTTTATTTTTGTTTTGTACTTGAGCATAGACCTTATCTGGTAATTCCCAAAGTTTAATAAAGCCAGTAGCAGCTTCTTGGTCAAATTCATCAGCGGAGGTGTAAGTTGCCAAGTTCTTATCATAAAGCGAATTTGGTGATTTCCGACCTTCACAGATTACATTTCCTTTAAATAACTTTACCCTTACTACACCATTAACAACAGCTTGTGATTCATCAATAAAAGCAACTAAAGATTTCATTAATGGTGAATACCAAAGCCCATTATAAATAATTTCACTCATTTTTTGTTCAATTAATGGTTTAAAGTGAGCTACTTCCCGTTCTTGGGTCAGGTCTTCCAAGTCTTTATGGGCTGCCAATAAAACAGTTGCAGCTGGGCACTCATAAATTTCCCGTGACTTAATACCAACAAGCCGGTTTTCAACGTGATCAATCCGACCAATCCCATGACTACCAGCTAATTTGTCAAGTTTTATAATTAACTGGTCAAGCGGCATTTCTTCGCCATCAATTGCGGTCGGAACTCCTTCATTAAAGGTGATTTCAATTGTGGTTGGGGTGTCAGGGGCTTCTTCAATTGAAACTGTCCGATCATATGCATCAGCAGGTGCCGTAGCCCACGGATCTTCAAGAATTCCACATTCATTTGCCCGGCCCCATAAGTTTTCATCAATGGAATAGGGACTAGCCTTTGTGATTGGAACGGGAATGCCATTATCCTTAGCGTATTGAATTTCTTCTTCCCGTGACCAGTGCCAATCCCGAATTGGATCTTCAATTTTCATATCAGGAGCCAAAGCATGAATTCCTGCTTCAAATCGTACTTGGTCATTTCCTTTACCAGTACACCCATGGGCAATAGCAGTCGCACCATATTGATTAGCAACTGCTACAAGTTTTTGAACAATTAATGGACGAGAAAGTGCTGAAACTAATGGGTACTTTTGCTCATACATTGCATGGGCTTGAAGAGCTGGTAATACAAATTGTTCAGCAAAGTCGCGTTTAGCATCAATTACTACTGATTTCCACGCTCCAACTTGGAGGCCCTTTTCTTTAATCGCTTCAAGGTCTTTTCCTTCACCCACATCAATACAACATGCAATCACGTCATACCCCTTATTTTTGAGCCAGGCAATTGCAACCGAAGTATCTAAACCACCAGAATAAGCTAAAACAATTTTTTCTTTTGACATAATCTCGTCCTCCATCTCATTTGAAATTTGTTGTTTATAAATATACGAGTATTATGAATAAAAATCAATAGTTTTAGCATATTTTTTCAAAAAAACTCTTTTTGTGCATAAAATATAAGTTATTCATGCATAAAAAGAGTTTAGAGATAGAATAATAATTATTTAATTTTGTTGGTTAATAATTTGTTTATTTTGAACTGGATAGGTAATTAATTCTGACGCTTCAAGGTCTTCCTTATGCATATCAACTGCATTAATTTGACTGTTTTCGTAAGTCTTGTAGTAAAAAATGCCCTTCTTTAGGTTTGAACCATCAGAGTAGATCGTATATTCAAAAGTATCCGGTGCTACTTCATCCAAACCCTTTTGTTGTTCGACGGATTGAAGAATGTGGAAATAATTGGTAATATTCTCAACTTCAGAATTACCAACTGGGGCATGCATCTTAGTGAAAGTAGCCTTAACAAAACGACTTTCAGAATCCATTCCTCCCGGGAGAAAATGGGTCCCTAAACCCCGGCTATAAACTGGTAGGTCGACATCAGGCGCAAATACGTTAGCCGGATTAGCAGGTGCAACACTACGATAGTTACTAAGATTTAATAATTGACGAGGAAACTCCGGATTATTTGTCAAGACACCAACTGGGTTATCATAAACATTCAATCCTTTTGCGGTGGATTCAACAGTCACAGAAGCACCCGTTTTATCAGCAATAATCCAGTGCAGCGGTGCAGCTTGGAGTTTATCAGAAAAATTGATATTAGCAATGTTTGCATTTGAAAGTAACTTCTTCGCTTCAGCAACCGAGGAAGCAGCCGCAAGAATATAAGGAACTAATTCAAATGATGTAATATTATCTTTTCCTTCTTGAACTGGGAAATAATGAGCCGGACCATCAAAATTAAGGCCTGCCATTCCAACACCCTTTTCATTTACCCCATCAAAGTATAATGGATAATCATCACGAACAATTGACATTCCAATAATTGCATAATGGTGTTCAAGATTGGGCATTTCCCGGAATTCTAAAGTCTTATTACGTGGGGTAATCACTACTTCTTGACCAAGATTTGCTTCCAAATCAAGATTACGACCAAAGTAATAATCACCTGCTGTATAAATTACTGATGTGCACATATAAAGGCCCCTTTTCTTTTGAAAATACCTTAATTCTAGTTTAAAAACCTGAAATGTCAATTTAAATTAGAAAAAAGGTGAAAGTTGTTCCTCTGTGACATGACTCAAGAATACTTCTAATGGTGTACGATAATTAAGAGATTTTTGTGGGATATTGTTGCGACGATGCATTAGCTGAGTGACTAGTTCGTCTGGTAAATCGCGAAAATCTAGCTTTTTACTAAGACCATCACGACGCAAGAGGCCGTTATTATTTTCGTTTAGCCCTCGTTGATTGGGAGCACCGACTTCCGCAAAATAGGTGTGAAGATCATACTTATTGGCTATTTCTCGCCATCCAGCAAATTCTTTCCCGTTATCAAAAGTAATTGATTTAACAAAGTGACGTGGCAGTTTAGCGAGCCATTGATCAAGCTGGCAATTCACTGCTTCGTCTGTTTTATGATGAATATTAAGGACAATCATTACTTTGGATTGTCGCTCTACTAGCGTCATTACCGCTCCGCGGTGAGCTTTACCTTGAACTGTATCAGCTTCAAAGTGCCCAAATTCATGTTGGTAATGCGGAAAATCACGATATCGTTGATAGATACTGCGTCCTGATTGGCCAGCTTTACCACGACGTTCCACATAGCCATTGGGATGGCGTTTCCCTTTCATCGGTAGCTGTTTAACGGAAAAGCCATACTGATTGCGGGCAAACATGCGATAAAGGGTGCGCATACTGCAGCTAATTGGGTGTTCATGACGACCAATAATAGTATCAGGAGTCCAACCTGCCTTGATTTGCGCATGGATATAGTTAACTTCGATAGTTGGCAGTTGGGTCTGCTTCCGACCACAACGACGCTTATGTCGCTGATAAGTCTGAAGATATTGGTCGATGGTTTTACCGTCGTTGAGGAAACGATAAACACGATAGATGGTTTCTTGACTACGCTGAAGTAATTTAGCAGCCCGATAAGCTTTAGGACCTTGATACCAAAAATCAGCTATGAGAGTTAATTCACGTGTGGTAAGATGTTTATAGGTCATTTGTGATTGCCTTTCTTTTGATTAGGGATATTCAAAAGTCTATCACAAATGGCTTTTTATTTTTTCTAACTTAATTTTACAAACGACGAAAGGAAAAATGTACAGTAAAAAAGAAAGTATGAAGAAACTTTCTCCTTATACTTTCTTTTTTACAGCTGATATTACTTACTCAATTGTTCTTTTACAACCTGGTTAACTAATTTTCCATCTGCTTGACCTTGAACTTTGGGCATAACTGACCCCATTACTTGTCCGAAGTTCTTCATACTAGAAGCATTAAGCTCGTCAATTACTTCCTTAACAATCTTAGTAACTTCATCTTTTGATAA
Source organism: Limosilactobacillus reuteri (assembly GCF_003072625.1). Classification (NCBI taxonomy): domain Bacteria; kingdom Bacillati; phylum Bacillota; class Bacilli; order Lactobacillales; family Lactobacillaceae; genus Limosilactobacillus; species Limosilactobacillus reuteri. Next base: position 834,927 of record NZ_CP027805.1, on the reverse strand, counting down.
CTGCTTTGGCATATACTTTTCAACAATTGCTAATTCATTTTTAGCTTGGTTGATTAGATCTTCTCGTCCAGCTTTTTCAAATTCTTCAAGCGATTCTTTACGCTGTTTATATTCACGTGCCATTACCGCAATTTCTTCATTAGCGCTCAAATCGTGGCCAAGCTCAATTTGTTCATTTTGAACTGCTGCTTTAAGCATCCGGACAACGTTTAATGTTTCCTTATCACGATTCTTCATTGCTGATACCATATCTGACGTTAATTGTTGTAGTAAGCTCATTATTTATCCTTCTTTCATATAAAAAAGCTCTCACCAGGCAACAGGTGAGAGCACACATTTTTAGTAACGACGACCGCGCTTATTCTTACGTTTCCGTGCCGCTTCAGATTTCAACTTGCGTTTTACACTTGGCTTTTCGTAAAATTCACGTTTACGATATTCTTGCAATGTTCCGTTACGTGAAACTGAACGTTTAAAGCGTCGAAGAGCATCGTCTAAAGATTCATTCTTACGAACGACTGTTTTTGACATGTTGATCCCTCCCTCCGAGCTTAAAGTTACGTATCGAGGTAGCAGGCATACTGCTTCCTTTTCACTACAGAAATTATTTTACCCAACATGGCCTACCCTGTCAACATTACTTTTAAATAAAAATTTAAATTTCTTATCCACCTATTCTTTGACTACTCCATAAACTAAGTAACCGCTTTTAATTGTTATGCGAATATATGAATATTTATTCTTTTTATAGATTTTATATTGCATAAATAAACATTTAAGTGTATATTTAGTAATAATTTAATCTTACTATTCTCAAAGGAGTTATTAACTATGAAAGGTTTTAAACATTTATTACTGCTAATGGTAATTGCGTTTCCGATATTATGTACACCTATTACTGCATTGGCTGCTAACGGGAGCAGTTCAATTAGCTCTTCATCAGCCAATAATTCATCGCAAGTCGCTAGCAATGATTCAGTGCAAAAGATTAAACAAAAAGGAACATTAGTTGTGGGAATGAGTGCTGATTACCCACCCTACGAATTCACAACCAAAGAAAATGGAAAAACTAAATATGTCGGTTTTGAAGTTTCCCTTGCTAAACAATTTGCTAAAGACTTGGGAGTAAAACTAGTTATTAAAAACATGGACTTTGACTCACTTCTAGTTGCGCTAGAAACAGGTAAAATTGATGCTATTATTTCGGGAATGAACGTTACGGCGGAACGAAAAAAGAGCGTTGACTTCTCAAATACATATTATTCTGGCGATAGTTACTTCTTAATTAACAAAGGAGACAAAGATAAGCTAGTTAATGTCAAAAGCTTTAATGGGAAAAATGTGGGAGCACAAAACGGTACGCTCCAATCAACCCTAATTTCAAAGGAAATGCCTAAAGCAAACGGCAAAGGGCTTGCTAAACTTTCTTCCTTAGTCATTGGGCTTCAATCTCATAAATACGATGGGATTTTAATGGATGCTGCAACTGCTAAAGCCTACGCTGCCAATAATTCAAATCTTTATGCCTTTAATTCGAAATTGCCAAATACTGCTGGCGGAATTGCCATGGCCTTTCCTAAAGGTGATACCTCGTTAGTCAATGCCGCCAACCAGACAATTAAAAAAGTTAATAAAGAACAACTAATTAATAAAAAATGGATTCCTGAAGCCTCGCAATACATGAAGAGCTATAAAAAACAAAATACTGTTCTTAGCTATTGGCGTTACTTTGCTAAAGGGATTAAATATACATTAATCATTACAGTTGTCTCTGTTATTTTTGGTTTCCTATTAGGAACTCTCTTTGCGCTAATGCGGCTTTCAAAGAACAAATTCTTACATTCAATTGCTGTTTGCTACATTGAATTTCTTCGGGGTACGCCAATGATGGTTCAAATCATGTTTGTTTACTTTGGGATTGGCGCAATTATTCAATCACTTCCGGCTCTCCTCGCTGGGATTATTGCCGTTTCACTAAATTCCGGTGCCTACGTTGCTGAAATTATTCGTTCTGGGATCCAATCCATTCCACTTGGACAAACAGAAGCTGCTCGAAGCTTGGGGATGAGTAAAAGCGAAACATTCAGATATGTGATTATGCCCCAAGCACTTAAAAATATTTGGCCAGCATTAGGAAATGAGCTTATTACTTTATTAAAAGATAGTTCATTAGTTTCTGTGATTGGTGTTTCCGAATTGATGTATCAAACACAATTAGTGCAATCAGCAACTTATAAAGGAGTTTTACCTCTATTCATCACAATGATCATCTACTTTATCCTCACATTTACGCTATCCAGGATTTTGCTTTACTTTGAAGGGAGAATGAAACATGCCCACTAAAATGATTGAAATTAAAAACTTACAGAAAAAATTCAAAAATAATATTGTCTTAAAAGATATTTCCGAACATGTTGATAAGGGCCAAGTAATTTGTGTGATCGGCCCTTCAGGAGCAGGTAAAAGTACTTTTCTCCGTTGCTTAAATGCACTCGAACAACCAACAAGCGGACAAGTTCTTTTTGAAGGACAGAATCTGATTGGCTTAAGTGATAAAAAACTCGATCAGTTGCGAGAAAAGATGGGAATGGTTTTTCAAAGTTTCAATCTTTTTCCTAATATGACAGTCCTTAAAAATATCACCATTGCACCAGTTAAAGTTAAAAATATCAATGAAAAAGAAGCAACTAAAACTGCAATGGAACTACTAGAAAAAGTTGGTTTAAGCGATAAGGCTCAACAATATCCGGATCAACTATCAGGAGGGCAAAAACAACGGGTTGCAATTGTCCGGGCTCTTGCGATGAGTCCAGCAGTAATGCTCTTTGACGAACCAACTAGTGCCCTTGATCCTGAAATGGTTGATGAGGTACTAAAAGTAATGCGCGATTTAGCTGAATCGGGAATGACAATGGTGGTTGTTACTCATGAGATGGGGTTTGCTCGTGAAGTAGCAGACCAAATCTGGTTCATGGCAGATGGGTATATTCAGGAAACTGGAGATCCAGAGGAATTTTTTGCCCACCCTACTAGCCCCCGGGCACAAGACTTTCTGAAGAAGATTTTGAAATAAAATAATCCTCGTGAACAGTACACTTCAAGTACCTTTTCACGAGGATTATTTTTGTTTTACTTATTGTTCATCTGGATCTTGATCGAGCTTGTAATCAATTTTTTCATCAAATTCAATTTTAAGATCATCAAGTTGTTGTTCACTAACTTTGCCTGGAGCTGCCGTCAATGGTTCAACTGCCTTCGAGTTCTTAGGGAATGGAATAACATCCCGAATACTATCAGCTTGAGCTAGTAACATAACCCAGCGGTCTAAACCAAAGGCAAGTCCTCCCTCAGGTGGCATCCCCATTGTTAAGGCCTTAAGCAAAAATCCGAAGCGCGCTTCTGCACGTTCCTTCGTATATCCAAGAGCTTTGAGAACTTTTTCTTGAATCTTTGGATCGTGGATACGAATTGATCCACCACCGATCTCGTTACCATTCAAGATAATGTCGTAACTTTGAGCATGAGCCTTATGAGGATCTTCCTCATCTTCAAGATAATGTAAGTCTTCTTCATTTAGCATTGTGAATGGGTGGTGAGCGGCAATCCACTTTCCAAAGCCTTCATCATATTCAAACATTGGCCAATTAACAACCCATAAGTAGTTCCATTGGTCAGGCTTAATCATATCTAGCTCTTCAGCGATTGCCCGACGAAGGTAGCCAAGTGAATCTGATACAACGTGAAAACTACCAGCAACAAAGAGGATTAAGTCCCCTTCTTTGGCATCCATTTCTTCATTGATTTGGGCAACTTGATCATTTAAGAACTTAGCAACTGGACCATTGTAACCATCAGCAGTTACCTTAACCCATGCAAGTCCCTTTGCACCAAAACGCTTAATGTATTCTTCATACTTAGAAATATCTTTCCGAGAGTACTTATCTGCTCCACCAGGAACGCGAATTGCACGAACATAGTTACCATCAGCAACAGTATTAGCAAAAACCTTAAATGAACTGTCCTTTACAATATCAGAAAGATCATGAATCAACATCCCAAAACGAGTATCAGGCTTATCGGAACCGTACTTGTCCATGGCTTCTTGCCATTCCATCCGTGGGAATGGAGTCTTAACATCTACCCCCACGATTTCCTTCATTACCCGCTTAATTAAGCCTTCTGTAACTGTTTGGATATCTTCAGGAGTTGCAAAACTCATTTCAGTATCGATTTGCGTAAATTCTGGTTGACGGTCACCACGAAGGTCTTCATCCCGGAAACAACGTGCTAATTGATAGTACTTATCAACTCCGGCTGCCATTAACAATTGCTTAAATAATTGGGGTGATTGTGGTAAAGCATAGAAATGACCGGGGTAAACACGTGATGGAACAATGTAGTCACGTGCCCCTTCTGGTGTTGACCGTGTTAAATCAGGGGTTTCAACATCCATAAAGCCTTCATTATCATAGTAATTGTGCACGATCGAAGCAACCTTACTCCGCAACTTCAAATTACGCATCATTTCTGGGCGCCGTAAATCAAGGTAACGGTACTTCATCCGTAAGTCTTCAGAAGCATCAACACCATCAGTAATATCAAATGGCGTTGTTTCTGATTTTGCTAATACCTTAACCTTATCAACGGCTACTTCAACTTTTCCAGTCTTCATATCTGGATTAATTTCTTTTTCTGCCCGTAATTGAACTTTTCCTTGAACCTCAAGAACATATTGGTTACGAACCGCATTTGCGATTTCAAATGCTTCTGGATTTTCTTTTTCGTTGAATACTAGTTGAACAATTCCTTCCCGATCCCATAAATCAATAAAGATAAGTCCACCTAGGTTACGACGCTTAGCTACCCAACCCTTTAAGACAACTTCTTGTCCAACTTGCTGTTCATTTGTATCCCCAGCATAATTTGTTCTCTTCATTCTCCGTTTACCTCTTTCAATTTTTAATAACAGTTTAAATAAAAAGCACCCTTGAAATTACAAGGGTGCAAATGCACGGTACCACCTTGGTATCACTCAAAAATAACGTCTAAACGACGGAGCATATTGCCCAGCTTCAAAAGTGTCAATCGAGGCCGAAATATTTGGAGCTCTCACCTTTCTCCAATCGCTGATAATTTCAAGTACCCGAGCATTCTTTATCAACAGCTATTAATATCTTCAATTTACATTTTTACCTTACTCGATCCCCTCATAAATGTCAATACTAAGGTTAATTAGGTATCTGTCAAGTTTTCATAGGTAGCCTTTAAATATACAGTTTTAGTGGGTTAGTGCCTTAAAAAGTTGTCCCATTGGTCTACTTGTGACCGTGTTGATCGGAATTATTCCTTGTACTGCTCCAATTGACGGCTTTGTCGGTGCCTTTCTTAGAAACTCTCCAGTTCGAATATGCATTTCCTGTAATAGGCTGGTTTGAGCCACTCGAGGAAGAACTGTTAATTGTTCTAGGATTGTATTTAAACTAGCTTGCAGTTCACCATTCATTCGGGCTTCAATTAAACCAATCATGGCTTTAGCCCCCTGCTTAGTCCATGACTTGCCCTGTTTCTTCATCCGGTAAGTAAAAGCCCGGTGAGAACTTTCGACTGAACCAATTAAATGAATATCCTTAAATCCACGCATTTGTGGTGAGAGGATATACCGCCAATTTCGCTGTAGATACTTTCTTAAACGCATTAGGTCGTCTGCTTGTTTTTCCGTTAGGTTTTGTGATTCATAAGTATCTAAAATTATTGTTAGCTCTGCTTGATCATGATGACGAACGGCTTTAATTGCTCGCATGGCTAATTCGTTGTGCCGGCCTAAAGTATGTTCAATTTTCTGTAAACAATGATAGCGGTCGAGAAAGTATTCACCATGTGCACCTTGAGGAACTAGACTTAATAGCTTAGCTGGTTCGTAACCTGGGCCAGCGTCACTGGCCAAAAAGATCGTTTGACCGGCAAGCTTATAATGGCGGTCTAAATAATCACTTAGTCGTGCTTCAAGCCGTCCTTGGTGCCCAACACTGAGAAAGTCATGCCGATTAATGATTTGATTAGCTACTCGCTCATAAACCCGATAATGGTGCACAAGAGTCAGCTGACCTGCTTCTTTTTTACCTTTAATCATAAAGGCATCACCCTCAATAGTTAAATTTTTAGGCATATGGCGAGGAGTAGCTTGGTGTTCTTTTGCTTGAGTTTGTTTAGCTACCTGATTTCCTAACTCATGCACGGCGTGCATTACCGAATCGGCAGTAATTCCGCTGTCAAATACAAGGTTCAAAATGTCGGCAGTATTGCGCATTGTAGTTGTTTGGGCAATCTTAGCCATCATCATTAAGTAGTGTGGCGATAAACGACGACGTGGTTTAATTTTTAATTGTTGGTCTAAGTAAAATTCACGTTTCTTTGTCCCAGCCTGATAATACCGTCGTTGAAAAGTCACCGGGCCAAAGATAAAATTAAGCGTCCGTGGCTGTTTATTGATTACTTGATAGTTCGCTGGAGCTTGGGACTTTAAGCTTCGATCTAAGCTTTCCAAAAAGTTTTGCATGATTACTTGTCCTAACTCCAATACACCTTTTAAAATAATCTGTTCAGCTTCAAATAAACTGCCTGATTTCACCAAATTCTGCTCGATTTCTGTTAAAATATCCATGAGGAAAGACCTGCCTTTGCTTAGTATTCGACACACTAAAGGCTACTGGTCTTTTCTTTTTTTGTAAATAAGTAAATTGGTCTACAAAAAAGATTTCCACGACCAGATGAATTATTCATCCAACCTATGAAAATCTTACACTAACGTTAATTAGTGCCTTATAAATCAACTTTATTTAACAACACTTGCCTAAAAATGGTATAAATAAAGTAATTTAGTAAAGGAGGAACATCAATTGGAAAGTCCAAATACAGCATGGTTTAAGCGCCTTCCATTAAAAAATCTCACTTCTGTTAAACCAGTCAGTGGTGGTGATATTAATTTAGCATATCAAGCCACAACTACTGATGAAAATAGGTACTTTATAAAGGTCCAACCTAACCATTCACAAGATTATTTCAGTCATGAAATTAATGGTCTCAAAGCTATCGGTAAGGTCATTAATACCCCGACCCCACTTTACCATGGTGAAATCGATGGGAATGCCTATTTAATTTTAAACTGGCTTGATGAAACTTGGGGTAATCAAGCCGACCTGGGATTAGCAGTTGCCAAAATGCACCAACAGCATAATGATGAATTCGGCTTTATGGATAATCATCAAACCAAGGCCCTCGTAAAAGACAATTCTTGGAATTCAAGCTGGCTTGATTTTTATATTAATCAGCGCCTAGAACCAGAAGTACAAGTGGCAAGTCAACGTGGCCGATGGAATAAATGGCGGCAAGAACATTACCAACAAATGGTTAATAAATTTACTGATTACTACCAACACCATGAAGTCATCCCTAGTCTTCTTCATGGTGATTTATGGGCCGGCAACTTCTTATTTGCTGGCGATCATAAACCATACTTAATCGATCCAGATGCATTATTTGGGGATCGTGAATTTGATTTAGCCATGACAACTGTTTTTGGCGGTTTCGATAATAGTTTTTATCAGGCATATAGCAGCGTCTTTCCATTTGATGATCATTTAGAGGGACGCCTTTCGTGGTATCGTTTCTATTACCTATGCATGCATTTAATCTTATTCGGCGAGAGCTATGGTGGCGCAGTCGATCAAATTTTAAGTCAATACTAAAATGAGGCTGGGAGAAAACTTTTGTTTTCTCTCAGCCTCAACTGCTTCTATGAACAACAGAAAGATAACGTGGAACTAGCTTCGCGTCGCCACAAAGCTCGAGTCTAAGTACGAACGATAATCAGCCCGTGCCGTGCTAATCATCGTCCTAGCTTAACCAACCGCCTTGTCGAGGAGGTTATTTCCCACTCTCAATGTCTCTTTACTTTTTAGCGTTCATAAATAATTGTCGTGGGACCATCATTTTCCAGGTCAATTTTCATCATGGCTCCAAAATGTCCGGTTTCAACAGGAATACCAGTAGCAGCTAGTTTTTGATTAAAAAGATCATATAACGGTTCAGCAATCTCAGGACGAGCAGCCTGTGAAAATCCAGGACGATTCCCATGCTTAGTGTCAGCATAAAGGGTAAATTGGGAGACTGATAAAATTGCACCATTAACATCCCGTAGCCCCTTATTCATCTTACCGTTTTCATCCTCAAAAACACGAAGATTAGTAATTTTATGTACTAAGTAGTCTAATTTTTCTTCGGTATCATCTGGAGCAAAACCGACTAAGAGAAAATAGCCAAGGCCAATTTTACCAACAACTTCATCATCAATTGAAACTGCTGCATGATTTACTTTTTGTAAAACAACTCGCACAAGCATCCTCCTATCGAATAATTCTTTTGACAACGTAAACATCTGGAATGTTCTTTAAACCATCCATGATTAATTGTAACTGTCGTAAATTACGCACTCCGATAATCAAACTAATTGTTACCATCTTGTTATGGTCAACTTTTCCGTTAACTGAATTTAAGAAGCGAGTACTGTTATTTACTGAACGTAAAACATCATTTAATAAGCCATTTCGATTGTATCCCTGAACTTCCAAGTCAGCATTGTAGTTTGTTTTGTCGCCATTAGGATTTGCCCAATATACACTGACAATTCGTTCGCCATTCTTACGGGCAGCTTTAATGTTCGGACAATCATCCCGGTGAACCGATACTCCCCGTCCCTTTGTAATGTAGCCAGTAATAGCATCTCCTGGGATTGGACTACAACAATGGCTTAAGCGGACAAGGAGATTGTCAACTCCTTCAACAACTACGCCCTCACTAGATGCTTTAGCCCGCTTTTGTTTTTCACGTTCATTTGGCTTCTCAAGAGTCTGGTGGTCTTCTAGTACAGCTTTTTCTGCTGCTTGTTGACGGTCGCTTTCAACTTGCTGACGGATATCAGCAGTAAAACGATTCCTAATACCAACGGGAGCCAAGTCACCAAATCCTAAGGCCGCAAACATATCATCACTACTATTGTAATGAGTCTCTTGAGCAACTTTCTCACATTTTTCATCAGTCATTAACTCTGCTGGCGAATATCCTGCTTCACGGAGTCCGTTTTCAAGAAGTTGTTTTCCTTCTTCAATGTTCTTTTCTCGATCATGTGCCCGGAAGAACTGGCGAATCTTATTACGAGCCCGCCGCGTTGAAACCAAATCAAACCAATCACGACTCGGACCAGCTGATGATGATGAAGTCAAAATATCAACAATGTCACCATTTTTGATCTCATAATCAAGGGGTACAATCCGTCCATCTACTTTAGCTCCAGTTGTATGATTACCAACTTCAGTATGAATTTGGTAAGCCATATCAAGTGGTCCAGATCCCTTAGGCATTTCAATTACGTCACCTTTAGGGGTAAATGCATAGACCTTATCAGTAAATATATCACTCTGAATCCCCTGCATAAATTCATCTGTGCCTTGACTTTCACTTCGTAATTCAAGGATTTCTTTGACGACATTTAGCTTTTGACTATCCTGAGTTTGTTGGATTCCATTAGTCTTTCCTTCTTTATATGCCCAGTGAGCAGCAACCCCATATTCAGCAATTTCATGCATCTTGTGAGTTCGAATCTGTACTTCTAATGGCCGTCCTTCTGGTCCAATAATTGTTGTATGCAAGGATTGGTACCCGTTAGTCTTAGGCATTGCAATATAATCCTTAAACCGTCCAGGCATTGGTTTCCAATTAGTATGAATCGCTCCAAGAGCAGCATAGCAGTCCCGGATTGAGTCAACGACAATTCGAACTGCAAGAAGGTCATAGATTTGGCTAAATTGCTTATGCTGAGTAACCATTTTACGGTAGACAGAATAAATATGTTTAGGCCGGCCATAAATTTCAACATTCGGTCCTAAGTCCAAATCTGCAATCGCCTTTTTTATCAACTTAATTGACTCATCAATATAGTCAACCCGCTGATCGCGCCGTGAATTCATCAAATGGACAATCCGGTAATATTGTTGCGGATTTAAGTACCGCAATGACAGGTCTTCTAATTCCCACTTAATCGTACTGATACCCAAGCGGTCCGCAATTGGGGCATAAATTTCAAGGGTTTCATTTGAGATGCGGCGCTGCTTATCAGGACGTAAATGCTTAAGAGTGCGCATATTATGAAGACGATCCGCAAGCTTGACAATCATTACCCGAATATCCTTTGACATTGCAAGTAATAATTTACGATGAGTGGCAGCCATTTGTTCTTTATTTGATTTGTAACGAATCTTACCAAGCTTTGTATCACCATCAACGATCATTGCAATGGTTGCTCCAAAGAGTTCTTTAATATCATCTAAGGTTGCGCCAGTATCTTCTACAATATCATGTAAATATCCTGCACAAACTGTTTCGGGATCCATATGAAGATTAGCAAGGATCCCCGCAACTTGGATAGGATGAATAATATACGGTTCTCCAGATTTACGTCGTTGGTCATGGTGAGCTACCTCGGCAAAATGATATGCCTTTTCAACTAAAGCAACGTGTTCTTCATTCATATAAGAACTAACCATCTTTTGAACATCTTCATGTGTCAATTCCTCTTCTTTTGACATCGAACGACCTCCTTTCAATTACTTTTGTTGACGCATTGCCCAGGATAAGTACGCAAGCGCTAAGTAAGCAAGGGCAAAATAATAAGTATATCGGGGCATAAAGAAATACGCAGTTATCAAGTAAAGGATTGGAAAAATGAATAACTCGCCCCATTTTCGCTGGTGCTTATAAATCCAATAACCTGACCAAATACTAAAAATACCATTAATAAGGATTAAGACAATCTCTACCATTACTACCCGCGTAACAAGTGGAAGCTTATCGACAACGAGCGTCAATACAAGCCCAATTAAAATACTAGCTAGCCATAATGGCTTGTCTAAATGTTCCCATGCTTTTTTCATAAAATTCATTCTCTCTCAACACCTATATTCAGTTTTAAATCACCGATTAAAGCTGTTCTTTATTTTACCATAAGTGAGCCGGCTACATTATGACAATTCCATTGCATATGAAATAGCTGCCATGAAATATAAAGGTGCTGTTTCAGTCCGTAGAATTCGTGGTCCTAACCCTGCTGCTATCATTCCAGCTTCATTCATTTTGACAATTTCATTTTCCGTCAATCCACCTTCTGGACCAAAAACGGCAAGGACCGAATCTCCTGGCTTAAGGGCATTAAATTGCTGCGCCAAAACACTTGCTTCACCCTGTTTAGCTGATTCTTCCCAAGCAACAATCCGTTTGGTAGCAGGATAATTAGCTAGCAATTGAGCTAGATTAGCACTGTATTCAACCTGTGGAATTTTATTTCGATGGGATTGTTCTGCTGCTGATTCAGCTATCTTTTGCAGACGTTCGATCTTGCGTTTCTGCTTATTCCCCTGCCAGTGACTAATGGAACGAGCAGCATCAAAGAAGACAATTTTGTCTGCCCCCAATTCGGTTGCCTTTTGAACAATTAACTCTGGTTTCTCTTTAGTTTTTGGAAGTCCGCAGGCAAGCGTTACCGAAACTGGTAATTCACTATCAGCATCTAATTTTTGATCGATTTTTAATGTCGCCGTTGGTTCGGTAGCACTAAGAGTTGCAAGGTAAACACAGTGATCAGCTAACACCAGTTCAACAGTTGTTCCAATTTCTGCGCGTATCACCTTTAACAAGTGGTGACCGGCTTCAGGTGGCAGGGTTACTTCATCAGCTGGAGTTGCATTTACAAAATATCGTTGCATTTATTTCACCTCGGTTGGCTTGTGAGCAATCATTCCGTGCCAGTCCTTCATCTGTTGCTCATCATCAATCACAAATCCTTGTTCTTGTAACTTTTGACGAATTAACGAAGCCTTATCATCGATAATTCCGGAAACAAGGAATTTACCACCAAGCTTAAGGTTTTCATATGCTTGTGGAATAAGAGGCACGATAATTTCTGCAAGAATATTAGCAATAATTAGGTCTGCCTGGGTATGGATTCCGTCCAACAAACTGTTTATACCAACCTTAACATCTTTGGCAACTGGGTTTAGTGCAAGATTCTTTTTTGCTGAATTAACCGCTACTTCGTCAATATCATAAGCATCAACTTTTCCTGCGCCTAAGTGCTTAGCAGCAATACTCAAAACGCCAGAACCAGTACCAATATCGATGACATATTCACTACCAACAATTGTTTTTTCAAGGGCCTCAAGCATTAAACGGGTAGTTGGGTGAGTTCCGGTACCAAAAGTCATTCCTGGATCAAGAAAGATTAATTTTTCTTTAGGATCTGCCGGCTGATATTCTTCCCATTGTGGAACAATTGTTAACTGATTAGTTACTCTTAATGGGTGATAATACTTTTGCCAAACTGTTGCCCATTGTTGATTATCGACAGTCGCTGCTGAGACATCATTTGCTCCTGGATTGAGGCCGAAATCTTTTAATTTTGCTACTCGTTGATGGATAGTTGGCAATAGTTCAGGAACAAATACGTTTTGTGGGAAGTATCCAGACACTGCTGCACCACTTTTTCGGCGCGGAATTGATGATGGATCGATAAATTCACCGTGATCCCCATACTTTCCCTCATGCAAGTTTTCAAAATCAGCGGCATCCTCAATTTGAACGCCTTGTGCGCCCATATCTGTCAAAATATAGCTAACTGCTTCAACAGCCTCACTAGAAGTTACTACCTTTATTGCTGTCCAATCCATTTAATGACCTCCTTAAATAATAAAATCGTGACCACAATAAAAGTAAATGGTCACGATAAATACCAACTTAGATAAAGTTTAATCATTTTTATTATCAACTTTACTAATATGTGGTCGTTCTTGTTCGCGTTTCTTTTCTTTTTCTAAATGATGACTTAAGTAATCGATTAAGTCGGACTCAGTTAAGAAAATACGGGGATGATGTTGGTGATGCAGCCGAACATCAATCTCGTTAATTTTTAATCGTCCGGTCCAAGTATGGGAATAACGAACAATTACCCGATTATTTAATCTGTGTTTACCGAAGCGGAACACATATACGTGTTGGGGTGTCATCATTGGCCGAATGTACTCTTTTTTATACATTAAATCATTATCGCGCATAAACTGCTTAGTTCGATTCAGAATGGTAACCACCTCCTCTATTATTATTCCTGATCAATTTTAAATTAATCTCCCTAGATAGATATATTTTAGCACAGGTCACCAACGTTCCAAAGTTTAATCTATGTTTAAACTTTAATTTTCAAAAAATGCTATACTATGTTCAAAATACTTTAAAGAAAGGTGATTACAATAGTGAGTCTCTTAATTGCTATTATTATCTGCTGGTTACTATGGAAGATCGGTGTCTTAACGGTTAAATTTATCGGCCTAATTCTGCTTATCCTATTAATTGGGACATTAATCCATGTTTTACTTTGGCCAGCGATCCTTTTAGCAGTCATTATCTTAGGGGCAGGCTTATTTACTAACTAATTTATCTATAAAATCTTATAGTAATTTTTCTGTGGAATGTTATAATCATTATTGTGAGAGGAATTCTCAAATAATGTATACATAAGATGAAAGGGAGACTGTTTATTATGTCTAAGAATCATCAAAAAGTTGTTCTTGTTGGTGACGGCGCTGTAGGTTCAAGTTACGCCTTCGCAATGGCTCAACAAGGAATTGCTGAAGAATTTGCTATTGTTGATATTATTAAGGAACGGACTGAAGGGGACGCAATGGACCTCGAAGACGCTACTGCCTTCACTGCTCCTAAGAACATCTACTCAGCAGATTACGACACTTGCAAGGATGCTGATTTAGTTGTTATTACTGCCGGTGCTCCACAAAAGCCTGGTGAAACTCGTCTTCAATTAGTTGATAAGAACTTGAAGATCATTAAGTCCGTTGTAGAACCAATCGTTAAGTCTGGTTTTGACGGAATCTTCTTAGTTGCAGCTAACCCAGTTGACATCCTTACCTATGCTGTTCAAAAGTTTTCTGGCTTCCCTAAGAACAAGGTTGTTGGTTCAGGTACTTCACTTGATTCCGCACGTCTTCGAGTTGCTCTTGGCAAGAAGCTTCATGTTGACCCTCGCGATGTTATTGCTAACATTATGGGTGAACACGGTGATTCCGAATTTGCTGCTTACTCAAGTGCTACTGTTGGTGGCAAGCCATTACTTGACATTGCTAAGGATGAAGGCATTTCAGAAGATGAATTACTTAAGATTGAAGATGATGTTCGTAACAAGGCATACGAAATCATTAACCGCAAAGGTGCTACCTTCTATGGTGTTGCCACTGCTTTAATGCGGATTTCAAAGGCTATTCTTCGTGATGAAAATTCTGTTCTCCCTATCGGTGCCCCAATGAACGGTGAATACGGACTTAACGACCTTTACATCGGTACTCCAGCTGTTGTTAACGCTTCTGGTGTTGCAAAGGTTATCGAAGTTCCACTTAACGACCGTGAAAAGAAGGCTATGGCCGATTCTGCTAAGCAATTAGAAGAAGTTACTAAGAACGGTATGGCAAAGTTACAGGGTAACAACTAAGCCGTCTTCATAAATAAACGATAGATTATCGTACCACTAAAAAACGGATATCTGTCAACTGGTATGGTTGACTAAAATACTTCCTACAAAAATGTAGGGGGTATTTTTTTGGCTCTACGTCAAGTAGTGTTGATACGCAAATATGAATCATCGCCAATTAAATTGGTCTAGTTAGAACTGTCATTCGTGACGGTTCTTTTTAGTTAGTTTGAATTTGGTGGCCAATAATTAAATAAATCCGAGTTTTAAATGCCGTAAAGTAACGATAACCACAGGCAACTCGTTTGATAGTCTTAATTCGATTATTAATCCCTTCGGTTCGACCATTTGAGAACTTAGTCTCAAAGCCACACTTAATCCCCTCTTTATAACGCGCTAAAACCTGGCAACGGTGGATTGATTGTATAATGGCTAACACTGTCTGGCCGAAGTTTAAGTAATTGAAAGAAAGTTGTAAAATCACGTTGATTATAAGCATGCTTCAAGGATTGGATAAAATTATAGGTGGCTCTTAACTCTTGGTCATACCCTAACATTAAGTCTAAGATTATCATGGAATTAACAACGCGATTAAAATAACGTCCTTCGTAATACAATTTTGTACTTAAATTTTCTCGATCTTGAAGAAATAGCCGCCAACAATGTTTAAGACGACGAGCTTGTTTCTGCTCCGCTGAATCACCTTTTCGCAAACGGTTAAAGACATGAATTCGCACATGATTCATCGTGTCATTAAGGTGTTTGGCAATGTGAAAGCGATCATAAATAATTTGAGCACAAGGAAAAACTGTTTTAACTAGTTGGTCATAAGCAGCGTTCATATCCATCACCAGATATTTCACTCGGCAACGAGCACGACGCGTAAACTGTTGATAATGTTTAAATAAGCTACGTAATCGACGATCTTCAAGGAGCTCAAATAAGCAACTTCGATCACCATCAACGGCGATAAAACTCATCTTGCCTTTAGCGCTCCGCATTGATTTAAATTCATCAATACATAATGTTTCCGGTAGATAATTTAAATTTGGTTTATATTGATCGGCGAGGTCCAAAAGGACCTGCTGGACTGAAGCTTCACTGATGAATAAGTCATGGGCAATATCTTTAATTGTTTGAATCCGCGTTAATCGAAGAATGATTTCATGCTTTAAATCTCGACTAATTGTCCGTTGATGCTCAAAGAGATAACTAGTTGCGTTAAATGTTGTATGACAATCAGGACATTGAAAACGTTGAATCTTAACAAGCAGCATTAATGGTTGAGCTCTAAATTGTCCATATTTGTGTTTAGCTTGATAAAAGCCATATTTTAAGATTTGACCACGATTAATGACTCCACAATTTGGACAAGCCCGTGGTGTATAAGAAAGGGTACAGGATATTTGTGCCACCCGAACTTTTTTAATTCCCGAAATGTCAATTTAAGTTAGAAAGAAAATAGTTGCTCATCAGTGACGTAAGACATGAATACTTCATATGGAGTTCGATAGCCTAGTGATTTACGGGGCAGGTTATTTCGCTTACTCATCAGTTGGGTTACCAATTCATCAGGAAGATTGCGGAAATCTAGCTGTTTCGTTAAGCCATCCCGGCGTAAAAGACCGTTGTTGTTTTCGTTCAGCCCTCGTTGATTGGGAGCACCAACCTCGGCAAAGTAAGTGTGAAGGTCAAATTGATTGGCAATCTCGCGCCAGCCGGCGAATTCTTTTCCGTTGTCAAAGGTAATCGATTTGAAGAAGTGCCGCGGGAATTTCTGAAGCCACTGACTTAAGTGTTGGTTAATCGCATCAGCCGTCTTTTCGTGCACATTGAGTACAATTTCGACCTTTGATTGGCGTTCGGTCAGGGTCATTACCGCCCCTTGGTGCTTTTTGCCTTGGACGGTATCAGCTTCAAGGTGCCCGAATTCAGTGGCATAGTGCGGAAAGTCCTTGGCACGCTCGTGAATACTTCGCCCCAATTGGCCAGCCTTCCCGCGGCGCTCGACATAGCCATTCGGGTGCCGCTTACCTGGAACGGACATCGAAGCCGAACTGGCCACGTTCAAACATCCGGTAAAGAGTTCGCCGGTTACAACTAATTGGGCGCTCAGCGCGCCCAATAATGGTATCAGGCGTCCACCCCTGGGCAATTTTGTCGTTGATATAAGTAAGTTCAGCCAGTGACAACTGAGTACGTTTTCGGCCACAACGTTGCTTATTGCGCATATAGTGATCTTGATAATCAGCAATTGAGGCACCAGTTTCCAGGTAACGATAAACGGTTTCGGCACAACGGTTGATCATTTGGGCCACTCGGTACGCTTTAAGCTTTTGCACGAAAGAATGGGCGATGATTGTCAGCTCGTTTGTGGTAAGATGGGTGTAAGTCATTTGTGGTTTCCTTTCTTTTGTTTAGGGGTATTCAAAAGTCTACCACAAATGGCTTTTCTATTTTTCTAACTTAATTTTACAAACGGCGACCCTAAAAAAACTCTCAGCGTTTAATAAACGTTGGGAGTTTTTTTATACCTATTTTTGATCATTTTTCAAGTCACGTGCAAAATCATTAAGAAAGTCTTCTATTAATTTATCCTTATAACCCTTTTTTCTAAGTTCATTCGCTAAAATTGTTGAAGTAAGGCCTTTGCGAATTGCTAACTTATGATCACCTGCGAGCCAAAACATTACTAATTCTTGATCTTCCATTTAAGATGCTCCTTTTTCCTAATATGTTCAGTGTACCATTTTCGCTTATCAGAATTTGAAGGAGTTTATCAATTATTAAGGAACATCAATACCAAGTTTAGTTCCTATTTCTTTCATTTCTTGATAGGTCTTTTCATCAATCGTGACACCTTTTTCTTTATTTTCTGCTAATAAACGGTACTCACGATCACCGGGTACCCAAATTTCTTTACCAGGAATATGTTCAAGCTGGCGAATTCGATCTAACATTGACGTGGCATCTTTCTTCAATACCTCTGGATCACCAAAGAATGCTGGATTAAGAACAATTACAAATTGGCTAAAGTCATGTTTACCACTAACAGTATCAGCAGAAATAGAGCCTTGTGCCAATATTCCCGTCAATAATTCAATTACGATAGAGTTTCCCATCCCCTTATAATTAGAATTTTCCTCATTGCTTCCGCCAAGAGTGAGAACTCCCCCACCCTTTTGTTCCCCCTCAGTAAAGGCCGCGGTTGCAAGAATATCTTCTGCCTCTTGCGCATCAGTTACTACCTGCCGATTTTTATCAACTGCCCATTCACCTGGTAGCGGTTCGCCTTTTTTAGCATGAACTTGAATTTTTCCACCGGAAACAACACAAGTAGCACCATCAAACATAAATGGATGTGGAGAAGCAGGAAAGCCAAACGCAAAAGCATTAGACCCAAGAAAAGCCTGAGTGGCATTAGTTGGGACTACCAGGGGACGAGTATTAGTAAGGGCAACTCCTACTAATCCCGCTTCTAACGCTAATCTTGTATAGTAACCAGCAGTACCGAAGTGATTCGAATTGCGAATAACAGCAATTGCCACCCCTGTTTTCTTAGCCTTTTCAATTATTTTTTGAGTCGCTAAAACAGTTGCGAGCTGTCCCATATTTTGGTTAGCGTCAACAAGGACGGATCCTGGTAACTCACGAATAATTTTGGCCTTATTTTGAGGAATAATCGTTCCTTCTTTAATCATCCGACGATACCATGCTAATCGTTGAATCCCATGAGATGAGATCCCGCGCAAATCCGCATCAACTAGAGTGTCTGCTAATAATTGACTGTCATCTTGGTTAAATCCCAATTTTGTAAAAACTTCTACTAGATAATGCCGTTCATCGGTTGCTTGAATTCTCATTTTTATCCTTCTCTCATTTTATATTAATTATATTTTAATAATAAAGTGAGAAATGTCAATATTCAAAATATCTTAAAGGTTAGGATCCATCTTAAATGACATCTTTGAAAGCTCACAGCCTTCAGTTAATAGTTCAAAGAAGAGAGCCTTTGTCCGTTCATTATAATGGGTAGCTATTTCATGATTTTGTCCAGTTAGATAATCAGTTAGTATCTGCCCTTCAAGACTAGCTGCTTCTTTATCAACCTGCGCAATTTTACGGCGTGCCCATTCATTTAGCTCCTTTTGGTAGTCTTCATCCTTTTCCATAAATTCTTGATAATGACTTTCAACGACCTCTGCTAAGGCTTCATTTAACCAGAATGCAGACTCTAAGTTCATTTTTTCCGGTACGTTTCGATATGATTCATCAGTATCGTCAGCATTAGCCAAAAATGGAACATAAGGGTTAAAGGCTGGGACCCCTAATTCAATCCAATGAATACTTGTTTTATATTTATTCAGATTGCGCACTTGTAAAATATGTGATTGGGCCGTCCGTGATAAAGAGATAGCCCGGTAAGTCTTACGTTCAGGAGCATCCCCCATTGGATCGTAAGGTGTCTCATTAAAATGCGATTTTAGAACATATTGGATATCTTCATTAGCAATCTTAAATTCAGCCTTACGGATAAATGGCATTTCAGAATCTTCGGGACGTTGGCCTAATGAAGCGTTAGGACTAAGGTAACGTTGAGCAAACCAAGTCCGCGGTGTGTTGTAGTGACGGTCTTTTTGTGTACTGGTACCAAAAATGTGGC
Source organism: Limosilactobacillus reuteri (assembly GCF_003072625.1). Classification (NCBI taxonomy): domain Bacteria; kingdom Bacillati; phylum Bacillota; class Bacilli; order Lactobacillales; family Lactobacillaceae; genus Limosilactobacillus; species Limosilactobacillus reuteri. The sequence continues at coordinate 815,686 of NZ_CP027805.1, read as the reverse complement.
GGAAATCCCACCGATCATGATCAGGGTTTAATTGGTGTTCTTCAACAAACTCTTGAATTCCATCGGCCCACATATAATTATCAGGATCGTCAAAATCAATATCTTCAATTGCTACCTGGTTAGGAGTAACAGCATAACAATCATCGGGAATACGAACAGCACCCCATTGGTGACCAGTTACTACTTCCATATACCAAATATCGTCTGCATCTGCAAATTGCATTCCGTTTCCCTCAGCAGAACCTAATTCAGCAATTAATTTTCCAGTATATTCAACTCCTTCACGGGCAGAATGAATATACGGTAATACTAAAGTACAAAGTGAGTCTTCTGCCAGGCCATTTTTTACGTATGGATCATATGCTAACACCCGATCATTTGCATAAACACTCTCAGTAAAGGAAGCTGCCACATTTGCTTCATTAATTCCATCTTCTTCATTAGGTCCTGCTGTTTGATCAAGGGTAGGCGTAGAAGTATAACGCATTCCCTCTTCCGGCAAGGCTACAGTTACTTTATTGTAAGGTGATACGTAGGTTTCGTGGCGTCCTTTTACTGCCGGTTTTACTAAAAATCGCTTGGGTTCAATTGCTTTTACACGATCTTCATTACGAGCAATATAATTAGCACCGTCGAGAGAAGCCTTTTTACCGACCATGATTGATGTACAAGCATCTTTATTTTGCATATTTATTTTCTCCTCAAATAATAGCAATTACATTATCTATGATACGCTAATTTGGTGAGGGTTGCAGTAGAAGAAAGATTTAAGTATCTGTCAAGTTTTCATAGGTAGCCTTTAAATATACAGTTTTAGTGGGTTAGTGCCTTAAAAAGTTGTCCCATTGGTCTACTTGTGACCGTGTTAATCGGAATTATTCCTTGTACTGCTCCAATTGACGGCTTTGTCGGTGCCTTTCTTAGAAACTCTCCAGTTCGAATATGCATTTCCTGTAATAGGCTGGTTTGAGCCACTCGAGGAAGAACTGTTAATTGTTCTAGGATTGTATTTAAACTAGCTTGCAGTTCACCATTCATTCGGGCTTCAATTAAACCAATCATGGCTTTAGCCCCCTGCTTAGTCCATGACTTGCCCTGTTTCTTCATCCGGTAAGTAAAAGCCCGGTGAGAACTTTCGACTGAACCAATTAAATGAATATCCTTAAATCCACGCATTTGTGGTGAGAGGATATACCGCCAATTTCGCTGTAGATACTTTCTTAAACGCATTAGGTCGTCTGCTTGTTTTTCCGTTAGGTTTTGTGATTCATAAGTATCTAAAATTATTGTTAGCTCTGCTTGATCATGATGACGAACGGCTTTAATTGCTCGCATGGCTAATTCGTTGTGCCGGCCTAAAGTATGTTCAATTTTCTGTAAACAATGATAGCGGTCGAGAAAGTATTCACCATGTGCACCTTGAGGAACTAGACTTAATAGCTTAGCTGGTTCGTAACCTGGGCCAGCGTCACTGGCCAAAAAGATCGTTTGACCGGCAAGCTTATAATGGCGGTCTAAATAATCACTTAGTCGTGCTTCAAGCCGTCCTTGGTGCCCAACACTGAGAAAGTCATGCCGATTAATGATTTGATTAGCTACTCGCTCATAAACCCGATAATGGTGCACAAGAGTCAGCTGACCTGCTTCTTTTTTACCTTTAATCATAAAGGCATCACCCTCAATAGTTAAATTTTTAGGCATATGGCGAGGAGTAGCTTGGTGTTCTTTTGCTTGAGTTTGTTTAGCTACCTGATTTCCTAACTCATGCACGGCGTGCATTACCGAATCGGCAGTAATTCCGCTGTCAAATACAAGGTTCAAAATGTCGGCAGTATTGCGCATTGTAGTTGTTTGGGCAATCTTAGCCATCATCATTAAGTAGTGTGGCGATAAACGACGACGTGGTTTAATTTTTAATTGTTGGTCTAAGTAAAATTCACGTTTCTTTGTCCCAGCCTGATAATACCGTCGTTGAAAAGTCACCGGGCCAAAGATAAAATTAAGCGTCCGTGGCTGTTTATTGATTACTTGATAGTTCGCTGGAGCTTGGGACTTTAAGCTTCGATCTAAGCTTTCCAAAAAGTTTTGCATGATTACTTGTCCTAACTCCAATACACCTTTTAAAATAATCTGTTCAGCTTCAAATAAACTGCCTGATTTCACCAAATTCTGCTCGATTTCTGTTAAAATATCCATGAGGAAAGACCTGCCTTTGCTTAGTATTCGACACACTAAAGGCTACTGGTCTTTTCTTTTTTTGTAAATAAGTAAATTGGTCTACAAAAAAGATTTCCACGACCAGATGAATTATTCATCCAACCTATGAAAATCTTACACTAACAAGATTTAATCAATGACAAAGGAAATTTGAATGAGGGTCTATTAAATTGAGGATAGTTCTTGTATTATTATTTATGGAGGTTACCTTCTTTTCTATGTGATTTGGCGATTTCATTGTATTAGAGGGCGAGCCTCTTTTTAGTTTAAAAACAAAAATCTGATATTGGTATAGAAAGTGATATTTCTATATCAACACCAAATACTTACGACTATCTTTCAACCGAGTCCAAGAAAGAAACAGCTAATCTTTTTGACCAAGTATTTCAAAATTTATCATAACAAAAAGGGATCAGTACCTCTATTTTTAAAGAATACTGATCCTTAATTTTTACCACATTTTAAGCTCGCGTGGTAAAAATGTGGTAAAAATTACTAGTTTTGTATATTTTTTGTTTTATACAAAGCCAATAAACGCCTTTACATCAACATTTACTTCTCGTCCAATTGCTCATCGGTCTTCAAAACGGCCATAAAGGCGGCCTGAGGAATATCAACTTTTCCGACAGCCTTCATCCGTTTCTTTCCGCGTTTCTGCTTATCTAATAATTTAGCACGCCGGTCTGGATCCCCAGTATGAATACGGGCAGTAACATCTTTCCGGTAGGCTTTAATATTAGTCCGTGCAATAATCTTTGAGCCGATTGCAGCTTGAATTGGAATTTCAAAGTTTTGCCGCGGAATGATCTTCTTTAATTTAGCAGTAATTTCCCGACCACGTTCTGCTGCAAAATCACGGTGAGCAATAAAGCTTAATGCATCCACCTTATCGCCATTAAGCAAGATGTCAATCTTAACCAAATTACTTGGCCGGTAGCCATCAATTTCATAATCTAAGGAAGCGTATCCCCGTGTTGAACTCTTTAACTTATCAAAGAAGTCAAAAATAATTTCTGACAACGGAATATGATAAATAACGTTTACCCGGGTATCGCTTAGATATTCCATCGTATCAAAGTCTCCCCGTTTCCGTTGGCAAAGTTCCATTACTGGGCCAACATAATCATTAGGTACCATGATTGAGGCGCGGACATATGGTTCCTTAATCGCTTTAATGGAAGAAGCGTCTGGCATTTCAGCCGGATTTTCCACTTCCTTTGTTGTCCCATCTGCTAATTCAACATGGTAAGTAACAGATGGTGCAGTCGTGATTAAATCAAGATTAAATTCACGTTCAAGTCGTTCTTGAATAACATCCATGTGAAGTAATCCTAAGAAACCACAACGGAATCCAAATCCCAATGCTTGCGATGATTCCGGTTCAAAAGTTAATGCTGCATCATTAAGTTGAAGCTTTTCCAACGCATCACGTAAATCATTAAACTTAGCATTATCGGTTGGATAGAGTCCGGCATATACCATTGGCGTCATTTGCCGATAACCTTCTAGTGGCTTATCTGTAGGATTATCCGCACTCGTAACCGTATCACCGACCCGGGTATCTTTAATATCTTTAATTGCCGCGGTGATGTAACCTACATCCCCGGCCATTAATACATCACGTGCCAATGGTTTAGGAGAGTTAATCCCTACTTCAGCAACTTCATATTCGGTACCACCGTTCATTAATTTAATTCGGTCACCTTTTTTAACCGTACCTTCAACAACCCGGACACTAAGAACCACTCCCCGATAATCATCATATTTTGAATCAAAGATAAGAGCTTTCAAAGGCGCAGTTAAATCTCCTGTTGGTGCTGGAACATCTTTAACGATTTTTTCTAGGACTTCATCAACGCCCATTCCAGTTTTCGCACTAATATCAACTGCTTCATCAGTATCTAAACCAATTTCATCTTCAATCTGCTTCTTAGTACCCTCAGGATCAGCAGAAGGTAAATCGATCTTATTGATAACAGGTAAAATTTCAAGGTCATTGTCAAGCGCTAAAAAGACGTTAGCAAGGGTCTGTGCTTCTACTCCTTGCGTTGCATCGACTACTAAGACGGCACCTTCACAGGCAGCAAGAGACCGTGATACTTCATAAGAAAAATCGACGTGGCCTGGTGTATCGATTAAATGGAAAATGTAATCTTCACCGTCTTTAGCATGATATGTCAAGGCAACAGCATTTAATTTGATTGTAATGCCTCGTTCTCGTTCTAGAGGCATATCATCAAGAATCTGGTTTTTCATTTCACGTTTGCTAATTGAATCAGTCATTTCTAAGATACGATCAGCAAGCGTTGATTTTCCATGGTCAATGTGGGCAACAATCGAGAAATTCCGAATGTGTTTTTGCCGCTCTTTCATTTCTTCTAGGTTCATTTAAAAAGACTCACTTTCAACGAATATTCTTTATCTAGTATACCAAATCATCGTTTAGAATGGGAAACCTTCTACTAGATATACAAAAAGCAGGAAAAAATATTAAGCTTTTCCTGCTTTATAAAAACTATTACTTATCCTCAAAGGCATCCCGTAACTTATCAAGAACCGTCTTCTTAACACCCTTAACATCTTCACCGCTAGCAGCCGCAAAAGCTAACATTGCTTCACGCTGACGTTTGTTAAGGCTCTTAGGCGTCTTAACATGGACAGTAACATGCTCGTCACCGTTACCATTACCGTTAAGGTGTGGAACACCCTTGCCACGCAAGCGGAAATTAGTTTCTGATTGTGTTCCAGCAGGAATTTTAAGGTTGACATCACCATGAACCGTTTTAACTTTTACTTCGTCTCCCAAGGCTGCTTGAGCGAACGAAATATCACGATCAACGTAAATTGTTGAACCGTCACGACGGAATTCTCGACTTGGTGTTACTCGGAAGACAATATACAAATCTCCGGCTGGGCCACCGTTCTCACCAGCGTCCCCTTGATGTTGGAGTCGCATTTGTTGACCATCATCAACACCAGCAGGTACCTTCACTTCTAGCTCATGACGTTCGTGAACATGTCCTGCCCCATGGCAAGTATCACAACGATCCTCTGGATTAATAATCTTTCCAGTTCCATTACATTCTGGACAAGTGGTTTGAGTTTGCATATTGCCTAGTGGTGTTTGACGAACACTCGTAATCACTCCGGCACCATGACACCGTGGACAAGTTATTGGCGATTTACCAGGCTTTGCTCCAGTTCCATGACAAGTCTTACATTCTGCATCACGGTCATACTTGATAGTAGTTGTTTTACCAAAGACCGCATCCATAAAATCAAGAGTCATTGCATATTGCAAATCACGCCCTTGACGCGGGGCTGTTGGGTCCCGACGAGTACGACCGCCGCCACCAAAAAATTGACTAAAGATGTCGTCAAAGCCGCCACCAAAGTTAGAATAAGCTTGACCACCACCAAAGCCGCCGAAGCCTTGACCACCAGCACCTTGTGGACCAGCCGAACCAAATTGATCATATTGAGCACGTTTTTGACTATCACTTAATGTCTCATATGCTTCATTAATCTTCTTAAACTTTTCTTCTGCACCAGGCTCGTGGTTAACATCTGGGTGGTATTTTGCCGCAAGCCGACGATATGCACGCTTGATGTCTTTTTCGGATGCATCCTTAGAGACACCTAAAATGTCATAATAATCTTGTTCTGCCATATAATAAATACCTCATTACTTTATTGCTTGTTTAGTTATACCACAGCCAGCAAACGAAAGTAAAAGCCAAAGTCCCTTTTTCTGGCCTTTGGCTTTTACACTAACATTTTAAGACTGTTTACCGTAGGCTATTTCTTGTCGTCTGGTGTAACGTCCTTAAAATCACCATCAACAGTATTGTCATCATTACCGTTGTCATTACCATTTTGTTGGTTATCACCAGGTTGACCATTAGCAGCGCCACTTTGTGCACCTTGAGCTTGTTGGTAAAGCTTTACGCTAAGGTCTTGAATAACTTTATTCAAAGCATCCTTCTTAGCTTTCATTTCATCAAGGTTGCCGCTTTCTTTAGCCTTCTTTAATTCGTCACGAGCACTTTCAGCCTTCTTGATATCATCTTCAGGAACTTTACCCTTAACTTCCTTCAAAGTCTTATCAACTTGGAAGAGTTCTTGGTCAACTTCATTCTTTAAGTCAACTTCTTCCTTCTTCTTCTTGTCGGCTTCAGCATGCTCTTCAGCATCCTTCTTCATCCGTTCAATTTCTTCATCGCTTAAGCCGGAGTTAGACTTGATAGTGATGTTTTGCTTCTTGTGAGTTCCTTGATCTTCAGCAGAAACATTAACAATACCGTTCTTATCGATATCAAATGTAACTTTGATTTGAGGAACACCACGAGGAGCAGCAGGAATATCAGTTAGTTGGAAGTTACCTAAAGTCTTATTATCTGCTGCCATTGGACGTTCACCTTGAAGAACGTGAATGTCAACAGCTGGTTGGTTATCAGCAGCAGTTGAGAAGATTTGGCTCTTTGAAGTAGGAATAGTTGTGTTCCGGTCAATCAACTTAGTGAAAACACCACCCATGGTTTCAATACCAAGTGAAAGTGGAGTAACATCAAGTAATACGACATCCTTAACATCACCAGTAAGAACTCCACCTTGAATAGCTGCACCAAGAGCAACGGCTTCATCAGGATTAATTGAGTGGTTAGGTTCCTTACCAGTTAATTCCTTAACCATTTCTTGAACGGCAGGAATACGAGTAGATCCACCATTTAAGATAACTTCATCAATGTCATCAAAAGTAAGATCAGCATCTTTCAAAGCATTCAATACTGGTTGCTTTGTCCGTTCAACTAAGTCATTAGTTAATTGGTTAAATTGTGCCCGACTTAATGTCTTTTCCAAGTGTAATGGGCCATTTTCGCCGGCTGAAATAAATGGTAAGCTGATTTGAGCTTCTTGAATACCTGACAAGTCTTTCTTAGCCTTTTCAGCAGCATCCTTCAAACGTTGAAGAGCCATCTTATCTTGAGAAAGATCAACACCATGTTCTTCCTTAAAGCCATCAATTAACCAATCCATAATCTTTTGGTCAAAGTCATCCCCACCTAAATGAGTATCACCATTAGTAGAGAGAACTTGGAAGACACCGTCACCTAATTCAAGGATGGAAACATCGAATGTACCACCACCAAGGTCATAAACAAGGATCTTTTCATCTTTGTCCTTCTTGTCAAGACCGTACGCTAGTGATGAAGCAGTAGGTTCGTTAATAATCCGCTTAACATCAAGGCCCGCAATTTTACCGGCATCCTTAGTAGCTTGACGTTGAGCATCATTGAAGTATGCAGGAACAGTAATAACCGCTTGAGTAACAGTATCACCAATGTAGTCTTCAGCATATTTCTTAAGGTATTGCAAAATCATTGCTGAAATTTCTTGTGGAGTATATTTCTTGCCATCAACTTCAACAGTGTATCCTGCTTCACCCATGTGACTCTTAATTGATGAAATAGTGTTAGGATTAGTAATTGCTTGACGCTTTGCTACTTCCCCAACTTGAGTTTCACCATTCTTAAATGAAACAACAGATGGTGTTGTCCGACTTCCTTCTGGGTTGGTGATAATTTTAGGTTCATTACCTTCCATAACAGCAACCGCAGAGTTAGTAGTACCTAAATCAATACCAATAATCTTATTACTTGCCATAATTTATTTCCTTCTCTCACAAATTTATTGAGCTACAACAACCATTGCTGGGCGTAATACCCGGTCTTTGAGTTGATATCCTGCTTGAAGAACATTAACAACAGTTTCAGGTTTCTGACCTTCTTCGACCGGAACAGTTTGAACTGCCTGGTGAAGAGTAGGATCAAATGTTTCACCATCAGCTTTGATTTCAGTGATGCCATGGTCATTTAATGCCTTGACAAGGTGATCATGGACCATTTGAATACCCTTTTTAAGTTGTTTACCATTATCGTCTACAACCTCAATTGCTAATGCCCGCTTAAGGTTGTCAAGCACGGGTAAAATTGACTTTGCTAAATCCTGACCATCATATTTGAGGATTTGAGCCCGTTCTTTATTAAAACGATTAGTCATATTTTGTATTTCTGCTTCTGCTCGCAAATATTTGTCATCTTTGTCTGCGAGCTGCTTCTTTAAGTCAGCGATCTCTTCTTTTAATTTAGAAATTTGATCATCTTTCTTATCTGAAGCCTCTTTTTTTATATCTTTTTTAGGTGCCTTTTCATTTTCAGGCGCAGTTTGTTTTTGTTGATCTTCTTGTTTTTCCTTGGCCAATTAACTCGCCTCCTATGAATCATAATAGTGACGGTAGAAATCTAATAGTCGTTTTGCTAATTCTTGGCGAAAGGCATTTACAATTCCAATCGTCCGTGAATAAGGCATCCTTGTTGGACCAAGAACTGCAATAATTCCTCGTCCATATTGTTCAACATTATAACTTGCAGTAATCAAGCTATAATCATCAAGAAGCTTATTCTTAGAGATTTCTTGACCGATTTTAACATTAACTCCATTATCTGAGGTAAGTGTCGAATCCAAGATATTCGATAAGTTGTCATTCTTATCTAACAAGCCATATAATGATTGGATTGCGTGGGGATCATGAGTACTTGAAAAATCTAGTAAGTTCAATCGACCACCAATGAAAAACCGCTCACGGGCTGCTTGAGATAAGACATTATCAAAAATATCAAGGAAGCCATCGGGACTATGCATATAATGCAGAACCTGAAGTGGAATATCATCCTTCAGTCGCTTTACCACCTCTGATAGTGGCAAGCCAACTAATTGATCATTAATCATTCTAATTACTACCTGCATTGCATCTGTGTCAATGTCAGGTGGCAAAGTGAACGACTGATTTTCAACCTCACCGCTATCGGTAACCAAGATCGCAATAACCTTATGATTTCCTAGCGGTACAACTCGAAAGCCACTCAAACGAACACTTTCTTGCTCAGGCTTTAATGTAAAAGCAGTATATGAAGTTAAGTTTGATAAGATATCTGCAGAGTGTGAAATAATCTCGTCAATCTTTTGAAAACCGGATCCAAGTGAATTTTGAATCACTACCAAGTCATTATCAGTAACCGCTTGTGGATCAAGCAAATTATCAACATAATAACGGTAACCTCGTTTCGATGGAACCCGGCCTGATGAAGAGTGCTCTTTTAAGATCAAATCATTGTCCTCTAAAACCGCCATCTCATTACGGACAGTTGCTGAACTGACCTTAAAAGGCAACTTTTCTGCTAAATGTTTTGATCCAACCGGTTGACCAGTTGATGTGTATTGACGTACAATCGCTTGCAGAATCTTTTTCTGTCGTTGTGTTAGCATCGTATATCACTTCCCCTTTTAGCACTCATTAGGGTCAAGTGCTAAACACACTGTACAATATACCAATTACTACCCTAAAAGTCAAGAAACGTCAAATAATTTTTTAAAGGAGCTTTATTCATGAAACATAAAGAACATCGCTATATTCAACCCCAGAATACTCAAGAAGCAATGTTATTAATTCAGAAGTTATTTAATAAATACCGTAATGCACCCCTAACGAATAAACTATTAGAATACCATAACAACCTAATCTATCGCTTGCAGTCAGATATTAAAGACGAAGCCATTAAGGAGAATAATCCTAATCAACTTAAGGCACTTGCTTCCATGACCGAAATTATGCGTAACTGGACAACAGTGCGATTAAACGGTCAGCCTTTTAATGGGAAAATGCGGCATTTCAAATTAGTAACTGATGGCGGATTCAAATTTGAACGAAATATTCATAAGATTAACCAGACTACCAGTCATCGGGGAAGTCGGCATTAAAAAAGAGGTTTGATGAATCTTGATGGCGCAATTACCGGCACAAAAGATCAATCCAAACCTCTTTTATTTATATTTTTCTAAAATACGACGGGAATTTTGTTCATCTTGTTTCATCTGCGCAACTAATGCATCCGCTCCCGTGAACTTTTCTTCGCCACGAAGGTACTGATACCAACGAACAACTACTTCCTCGCCATACACCATTTGTTGAAAATCAAATAAGTTAATTTCAACCGTTAATTGATTAGCATCCCCAAATGTTATGTTGTGGCCAACACTTGCCATCCCGTCATACCACTTCTTACCGAGCTTAACTTTGACAGCATAGACCCCAATCCCAGGAATTCGCTCCTCTTCCGGATGCTCAACATTGATCGTAGGAAAACCAAGCGTTCGTCCACGAGCTAAGCCATGAACTACTAAGCCAGTTGTTTGATAAGGATACCCTAACGCCTGGTTGGCTGCTTCCACATTACCAGTATCGATTAATTTCCGAATTTCTCGAGAACTGACCTTTTCTTGACTTCCATTCTCAGTAAATTTGGGCACAGTTACAACTTCAAACCGTCCCGCTGCATACTTAGGAAGCAACTTCATGGATGCAATATCTTCTTTTCCATAAGTATGATCAAACCCTGCTACGACCGTTTGAGCATGAAAACCTACCAAATAATCATCAACAAATTGCTGAGGAGAAAGGCTTGCAAATGACGATGTAAAACTTATTAGGTAAACCCGATCGACATCAAGGTCATTAAGTAATTCGAGTTTCCTATCGACCGTTGATAAATATTTAAAGCCACCCTTATATTGACGATAAACAATTCCAGGAGCATGATCATACGTTAAAACTACTAACGGCAATCCTTTTTTACGGGCAATTTCACGGGCACATTTGATTACTGCTTGATGTCCCCGATGAACACCATCAAAGAAACCCATTGCAAGTACAATTGGCCCCGCAGGAATTAGTCTTTTTTCCAAAGGATGGTGAATTTTTATAACTTGCAACTCCTACACTCCTCAATTAACTGCAAACATTTTAGTTGGCTTATACATTTTATTTTTCGGATCAAAATGATACAGTGCTTTTACTTGTCCGTCAAATGATAACACAATTTCCTTCTCGCTAGTATTAAGTTCACTTGGAGAAAGCCATCCCCCATTTTGAACCTTTTTCCATTGAGCCTCTTGAATCGTTAATTGCGGATAGTCCTTTAAAGCATAATCTAAGGGATACAAGTATTGCTGGAGGGTTTGGGTCGCTACCGCATCGCGAACGTCGTCTAAACTTAGAGTCTGATCAAGCGTAAAACCTCCACTCTTCAACCGCGTTAACAAACTCATTACTCCTGGATACCCTAGTTTACGTGCAAGGTCAACAACAAGCGTCCGAATATAAGTACCCTTACTACATTCAACATTAAAGCGGATTCGTTGTTGTTTATTTTTCTCATCATACTTTGAGCTCAGTAATTCAAATTTACTAATAGTCACTTGCCGTTTGGGCCGTTCAACAGTTTCACCAGCTCTTGCATATTCATAAAGCTTTTTTCCATTTACTTTTACCGCCGAGTACATCGGTGGGATTTGTACTATTGTCCCCGTTAATGAATTCATAGTTGCTAATATTTCACTAGTGGGAATTTCATCTGTAACTACTTTTTCTTCAATTTTGTCTCCATCAAGGTCTTGGGTAGTAGTCGCAAACCCAATTAAAAGCTCACCTTGATATTGTTTTCCTGATTGCATCAAATAATCAACAACCTTGGTAGCATTTCCAACACAAATTGGCAGAACACCCGCTACACCTGGATCAAGTGTTCCTGAATGACCAATCTTTTTAGTTTTTAAAATTTGTCGTAGTCGACTAACACAGGCAAAACTAGTCATCCCACGTTCTTTATATAAGGGTATTATTCCATCCATCGTTATTCCTCCAAGGGGCTATGATATAAGTCAAGTTACTTTCACAAAAGACAAATAGTGCAGTACAACAATGGCCTCCATCGCTCGAACCGAACGTTGGAGGCCTATATTGTTGCTTGCGGGGGCTCCCAGAGGCTAGCTTCGCGTCGAAAAACGAAGTCACAAGTGGCTTCTGTCTCGCTCCCTTTTGCTAATTATTTTTCTTTTTTGTGTAAGTCGTTAATGAGTTGATCAATTCGACTACCGTAAGCAACTGATTGGTCTCTTACAAATTTGATTTCTGGAGTCTTAAAAATATTAAGACGTGCGCCTAATTCACTCCGAATTAACCCAGTCGCCTTATCTAATCCAGCCTGTGCCTTCTCCGCATCAGAAGCAAGATCTGACAAGATACTGTAATAGATAGTTGCTTGCTGGAGATCACCAGTAACATCCACACCTGTAATTGTAACGTTTTGTACACGTGGATCACGAACACGTTTTAACAAGATTTCATCAACATCTTTTTGAATTTCTTGAGCTAAACGATCTACTCGATATTGTTTACTTGGCATCTTTATCTCTCCTCAGCTTTTACTTAACTGGAACTTCTTTCATCTTGTAGGCTTCAATAACATCCATTTCTTTAATGTCATTGTAGTTTTCGATTGTCAAACCACATTCGTAACCCTGCTTAACTTCTTTAACATCATCTTTGAAGCGCTTAAGACTACCTAGTTCACCTTCGTAAATAACAACGCCATCACGAACTAAGCGAACCTTTGCATCACGAGTGATCTTACCAGATGTAACCATTCCCCCGGCAATTGTACCAACCTTTGATGCCTTATAGATTTGACGAACTTCTACTTGACCAATTGTTTCTTCCTTGTATACCGGTTCAAGCATCCCCTTCATCGCATCTTCAACTTCTTCAATTACATTGTAAATGACACGGTAAAGACGGATATCAATACTATTAGAATCAGCCAATGTCTTAGCTACGGCAGTTGGACGGACATTAAAGCCAATGATAACCGCATTAGATGCTTCAGCTAAGGTAACATCACTTTGATTAATGGCACCAACGGCTTGGTGAATAATATCAACACGAACACCGTCAACTTTAATCTTTTGAAGACTTTGACTTAAAGCTTCAACTGATCCTTGAACATCGGCTTTAATGATAATTGGTAAGGTCTTCATTTGCCCTTTCTTCATAGTAGCAAAAAGATTGTCTAATGTAACGTGAGAAGTCTTTTGACGTTCCTTGTCCATTGCACGTTTAGCCCGTTCTTCACCTGCTGCACGAGCAGTCTTTTCATCATCAAAGACAACAAACCGGTCCCCGGCTTCTGGTACTTCATTTAACCCAGTAATCTCAACAGGAGTAGATGGGGTGGCTTCTTTAATCCGACACCCATTTTCATTGGTCATTGTTCGTACACGACCAAACGTGTTACCAACAACAATTGGGTCCCCCACATGAAGAGTTCCTTGTTGCACTAAAACAGTAGCAACTGATCCGCGACCTTGGTCAAGACGAGCTTCAACAACTGACCCAGCCGCATTTTGTTCTGGATTAGCCTTCAATTCTAGCATTTCAGCTTGAAGTAGAATCATATCAAGTAATTCATCAAGATTCTTACCAAATTTGGCAGAAATCTTAACAAAGATTGTATCTCCACCCCAGTCTTCAGGAATTAAATTGTACTTTGCTAATTCTTCAGTTACACGATCTGGATTTGCACCTGGTTTATCAATCTTGTTAACTGCAACAATGATTGGTGTCTGGGCAGCTTGCGCGTGGTGAATAGCTTCAACTGTCTGAGGCATAACCCCATCATCAGCTGCAACAACGAGAACCGTGATATCAGTAATATTAGCTCCTCGGGCACGCATTTCAGTAAAGGCAGCGTGTCCTGGCGTATCAAGGAACGTAATTAATTGATCATTATAATGAACTTGGTAAGCACCAATTTCCTGAGTAATTCCTCCCGCTTCATGTTCAGTAACATGAGAGTGACGTAACTTATCAAGTAAGGTTGTCTTACCATGATCAACGTGTCCCATAACGGTAACAACAGCAGGCCGCGTTACTTGATGTTCAGTATTATTTTGTTCATCTTCAAACATCTTATCAATGTCTGAAACGTCAACTTGAACCCTTTCCTTAGCCTCAATCCCGTAATCAGTTGCTAATAATTCAATTGTATCCTTATCAAGTGACTGATTTTGGTTGATCATTACACCAAGCATAAATAATTTTTTAACGATTTCTGCTGGTGAGCGGTGTAAGATCTTTCCTAAGTCTTGGGCATTCATTCCATCAGTATATTCTAATACTTCTGGAAGCGGCTTATCTTTTCGTTGAGTTGGTTGCTTATGAGCTACCTCACGTAACCGCTTATTCTTATTATGTTTCTTATTCTTCTTGTTTTTCTTATTAAAGCGTTTGCCATTCCGACCTTGATCGTTACTCAAGCTGCCGCCAAACCGACCACCGTTGTTTTGGTGTTGATTATGATCTTTTTGTCCATTATTTTGCCGGTTATTATTTTTCTTTTGTGGACGTTCATTTTGTGCTTTATCATGATCGTGGTGTTGATTATGATTTTGTGCTTGATGGTTATTTTGTTTATTATGACCATCATTTTTCTTTACTGGTTGGTGTTGATTATGATCTCTTTGTCCATTATTTTGCCGGTTATTATTTTTCTTTTGTGGACGTTCATTTTGTGCTTTATCATGATCGTGGTGTTGATTATGATTTTGTGCTTGATGGTTATTTTGTTTATTATGACCATCATTTTTCTTTACTGGTTGGTGTTGATTATTAGTTGTTTTTTGTCCACCCTTTGCAAGTTGACGTAATTGTTGCGCTTGATCTGGGGTAACAGAAGACATGTGACTTTTGACTCCCATTCCTTGCCGATTGGCCATATTAACTAAGTCTTTGCTAGGCATTTTTAATTCCTTAGCTAATTCATAAATTCGTTCTTTGGACATATGCTCACACTCCTTATCTCATAGTTAGTAGTTCCTCAAACTTTCTTGCAAAACCTGATTGCATTACACAAAAAACTGTTCGTGCTTGCCCTGTTGCCTGGCTAAGCTGTTCTCTAGTGAAATCGGTTGAAAAAGGAATGCCATAAAATTTACATTTATCAGTAATCTTTTTTGCACTAGCTTTTCCAGCATCTGAAGCTAGGAATACAAACTTTGCCTTTTTAGTTTGAATATTTTTTAAGACAATCTCTTCCCCACTTTGAAGTTGCCGGGCGCGCCGAGCGATTCCAAGGAGGTTTAAGACCTGTTCTTTATTTTTGATCATTACCAAATAACTCTTGTCGTGCCTGTAGGTGGTCTGCATACTCGATTAATTCATCATAAAATGATTCATCAAGTTGAACATGAAAAGCCTTTTCAAAAGTTTTTTCTTTCTTGGCCCGCTTTGCAATATCCACATCTACTGCAACATATGCTCCACGACCAGGCTTCTTACCAGTTGGGTCTAAGGATACTTCATTTTCCTTATTCTTAACTACCCGAATTAATTGCCGTTTGGGCATCATTTCACCGGTAACAATGTCTTTACGCATCGGTATTTTTCTCTTTTTCATTATTTTCACCCCGCTGCTTAATTTTTAGTTATTCTTCGTTATTGTCAATATTTTCTTCTGAATCAGCTGCTTCTTCAGATTCTTGATCATTTTTAGCCATTTCAGATTCAGACTTGATATCAATCTTGTACTTAGTCAAACGAGCAGCGAGACGAGCATTTTGTCCCCGCTTACCGATGGCTAAAGATAATTGATTATCTGGAACAACGACAGTACATAAACGTTCTGTTTGTCCTTCAGTCGTTCCTTCACCTTCACTCTCCTCAGTTTCGCTTGCTGGCTTGTCTTCGTTAAAGATTACATCAAGTACTTCTGCTGGGTTCAAGGCATTAGCGATAAACTTAGCGGGATCCTTAACGTACTCTATAATATCCATATTCTCGCCATCAAGTTCATTAACGATTGCTTGGACACGAGAACCTCGTGGACCAACACAAGTACCAACTGGGTCAACATTAGGATCATTTGAGTATACTGCAACCTTAGCACGATCGCCTGCTTCACGAGCAATATTTTCGATTAAGACAGTTCCATCTTTGATTTCAGGCACTTCTCGTTCAAATAATCGCTTCAAAAGTTCTGGAGCAGTCCGGCTAACAAAAATTTGTGGGCCCCGGCGATCGTCATTTACTTTCGTTACATATACTTGAATCCGATCATGGACGTGGTAGTGCTCATTAGGCATCTTATCTCTAAAGCCCATAGCACCTTCTACACCATCTCCTAAATCAACGTATGTGAAACGCTTATCTTCTCGTGAAACTTCACCAGTGATAATCTCATTTTCATAAGTCTTGTACTTATCGCAAATAATTTTCCGTTCTTCTTCACGGAGACGTTGCATTACCACTTGTTTAGCAGTTTGGGCAGCAATCCGACCAAAATCACGTGGAGTAACTTCTTCGCGAATTTCATCGCCAATATCATAACCTTGACCATGAGGAAGCTTGCGAGCATCTGCTAAGCTCATAAATTCGTTGCTATCTGCTTCGACTGCTTCTTCATCATCAGTAATTGTTTTTACAGCGTAGACTTTAATATTACCAGTTAATGAATTGAATTCTACTTCACCATTCTTATCGCCATAGTTTTGCTTGTAGGCTGATTCAAGTGCTTGTTCTAACGCTTCAATAACAATCTCTTTCTTGATACCCTTTTCTTTTTCAAGATAATCAAGGGCGCCAATCATTTCAGTGTTAATTTTTGGCTTACTCACCTTTCGACACTCCTTTAATACTAGAATTTAATTGCTAATCGTGCTTGGGCAATTTTCTGACGATCAATCGTAATTTGCCGATGACGAGTCTTATCTAAATAATCCAATGTAATTTCCTTATCAGATAATTGCGTTAATGTACCCTCATAAATCTTTTGACCATTAATCTGTTGGTAAAGAGAGATGTGAATGTAATGGTCAATTGCTCGTTGATAATCTTCCTCTTTCTTTAGTGGGCGTTCAGCGCCTGGTGAGGAAACCTCTAAAAAGTAAGCCTGTGGAATTGGATCAGGTTCAACATTATCTAATGCTTCACTTAATTCGTCACTGACAAGTGCGCAATCCTCTAGCGTAATCCCACCGTCTTTATCAATATAAACGCGGAGGTACCAGCTTTTACCTTCTTTTACAAATTCTAAATCATATAAGTAAAAATCATGGTCCTGTAAAATCGGCGTTACAAGATCTGTTACAGTTTCTACAACACTGCTCAAACGTGTCACCTCCATTATTTGCAATAAAAAGAGCGAGCATCTCTGCTCACTCCCACGAGTTATTTACCATAATCTATTGTAGCATGTAACATGGCCACTTGCAAGCGATGAAGCATGTTTTCGTTAAAACAAGCTAAGCTGATTTTCATCAGGTAACTTATCTAATACGTGATTATCCGTTAAGAAGTCAATTAGCGTTTGTGAAACCTTTCCGCGCTCTGCTAAATCTTCTTTAGAAAGGAATGGTCGTTCTTCACGTGCAGCAACAATTTGCTTAGCAACGTTTAGTCCTAATCCAGGAACTGCTCGGAATGGTGCAATTAATGAATCACCATCAATTAACCAATCGGAGGCATCTGATTTTTCAATATCAACCATCTTAAATTTAAAGCCCCGTTCCAGCATCTCATTAGCTAGTTCAAGAATGGTTAAGAGATTCTTCTCTTTTGCACTAGCATCATTTCCCTTATCATTGATTTCTTTCATCCGTTGTTTAACCGCATCTTTACCATGAGACATCGCTACTACATCAAAGTCATCTGCTCGCACAGAGAAGAATGCACAATAATAAACTAACGGGAAGTAAACCTTAAAGTAAGCAATTCGTAGGGCCATCAAAACATAAGCAGCCGCGTGCGCCCGTGGGAACATGTACTTAATCTTCAAACATGAGTCCATGTACCATTGGGGAACATTAGCTTCATGCATTTTTTCCTGCCACTCGTCTGGAATTCCGCGTCCTTTCCGTACGTGTTCCATAATTTGGAAAGAAATTTCTGAATCCATCCCATAGTGGATTAAGTCGGTCATGATGTTATCACGGCAACCAATCACATTAGCGATAGTAGCAATTCCCTTTTTGATTAGTTCCTGGGCATTATCTAACCACACACCAGTCCCATGTGAAAGACCAGAAATTTGTAATAATTGCGAGTAGTTTTTCGGATGAGTATCCTCCAACATCCCCCGAACAAACCGCGTCCCGAATTCCGGTAATCCTAGCGTACCAGTTTTACTTTGAATTTGTTCTTCAGTTACTCCTAATACCTTAGGACTAGAGAATAAGGCCATCACCCCTGGATCATCCATTGGAATCGACTGAGGATCAATTCCTGATAAATCTTGCAAGGCACGAATCATCGTTGGGTCATCATGTCCCAAAATATCCATTTTAAGAATATTATCGTGAATCGAGTGGAAATCAAAGTGGGTTGTTTCCCAGGCAGCTGTTTGGTCATCAGCAGGATACTGAACGGGTGTAAAGTCATAAATGTCCATATCATCAGGGACGATAATAATCCCTGCTGGGTGCTGACCAGTAGTTCGCTTAACACCAGTAGCTCCCTTTGCTAAGCGATCCTCTTCTGCCTTTCTAAATTCCTTTTCTGTATCTCGTTCGTAAGCCTTCACATACCCATATGCCGTCTTATCGGCAACCGTACCAATCGTCCCGGCACGGAATACGTTCTTTTCACCGAACAAGACTTTCATATAGTTATGGGCAATTGGCTGGTAGTCACCAGAGAAGTTTAAATCAATATCCGGCACCTTATTACCCTTAAACCCAAGGAAGGTTTGGAATGGAATATCATGACCGTCTTTTACCATTAACGTGCCACACTTTGGACATTTTTTATCTGGTAAATCGAAACCTGAACTATATTCCCCTTGCGTATAGAAGTGGGTAAATTGACAGTTTGGGCAACGATAATGTGGTGGCAAGGGGTTAACTTCTGTAATTCCCGAAAGAGTTGCAACTACACTTGAGCCAACTGATCCCCGTGAACCTACTAAGTATCCATCTTTGTTAGACTTAGCTACTAGTCGTTGAGCAATTAAATAGTGAACAGAGAAACCGTTCTTAACAATACTGTTTAACTCTAATTCAATCCGGTCTTGCACTAGTTGTGGCAAAGGATCACCATACCATTTTCTAGCGGTATTCCATGTCCGATCTTGAATTTCCTGTTCGGCCCCCTTCATATGTGGCGGATAAAGTTTATCTTTTACTGGCCGAATATTGTCATCGATCTCGGTGGCAATCTTATTACTATTCTCCACAACTAATTCATGAGCCTTTTCTTCACCGAGAAAAGCAAATTCATTTAACATTTCATCAGTCGTTCTAAAGTGAACTTCTGGACGCTCAGTTCGATTTAACGGGTTTGCGCCACCTTGCGAATTAATCAGGATCTTACGGTAAATGCCATCATGTGGATCAAGGTAATGAACATCCCCAGTAGCAACCACTGTTTTTTCCAGCTCATCCCCTAATTTGACCATATTTTTGAGGATATCTTCAAGATGCTCTTCATCTGCAATCACGTGTTGTTCAAGCAACGGTGCATAGTTTGGCTTGGGCTGAACCTCAATAAAATCATAATAACGAGCCTTTTCTAATGCTTGATCGTAACCCTTCTCCATCATCGCGGTAAATACTTCCCCCGATGAACAAGCAGTTCCCAAAAGCAGTCCTTCACGATATTTCGTTAACACTGTCCGCGGGATCCGGGGTACCCGGTAAAAATATTCAACGTTTGATAGCGATACTAACTTAAATAAGTTTTTCAAGCCTGCCTGGGTCTGAGCAAAAATCGTTACATGAAAAGGTCGAGCATGACGATAAGCATTATTTTCTTCCATATGCTTGTTTAAATCATCCACATACTTCACATCATAACGGGCTTCAGCATCTTTTAGGAACTTATAAAGTAAGTGTCCTGTAGCTTCCGAATCATAATTAGCACGGTGGTGGTGTTCCAACGCAACTTTGAACTTTTTACTAAGTGTGTTTAATCGATAACCTCGCATGTCAGGATATAAGAATCGCGCCAGTGGTAATGTATCGATTACCGGTTCCGCGATTTTTCCCATTTGATGACGTTCATAGCCAGTATTCATAAAGCCCATATCAAATGAAACGTTATGACCAGCAATAATACAGCCCTTACAAAAGTCCTTGAACATCTGAAAAACTTCTTCTTCAGTTTTAGAACCTTGAACCATTTCAGTGGTGATACTAGTTAAATTAGTTGTTTGTTCTGATAATGGGAAACCAGGATCGATGAATTCATCAAAACGTTCTAAGACATTCCCATCTTGCATTTTAACTGCAGATAATTCAATTACCTTATCGTAAATTGCTGATAACCCTGTCGTTTCCACGTCAAAAATGACATAGGTCTGATGAGCAAGTTCTTCATGATTCTCGTTATATACCAATGGAATTCCATCATCAACAACATTAGCTTCCATTCCATATAGCATTTTAATGCCCGTTTTTTGGGCCACGCTAAATGCTTCTGGGAACGCCTGGACATTTCCATGATCGGTTACCGCAATTGCTGGATGTCCCCACTTATGAGCACGAGTTGCAAGCTCAGTAATCGAATTAGTGGCATCCATCTGACTCATTGTTGTATGCGTATGAAGTTCAACTCGTTTATCATCTTGAGGAGCTTTATCCTGACGCGCTGTATGAGTTACTTCATTAACATCATAAGCCGTGATTACTAAGTCTCGCATCCAGGTATCTTCTTGTACAGGTCCACGAACTTTCAACCACATTCCTGCTTTGATATTGGCAAATTGTGCTTCTTCATCACTGTTACGTGAGAATTTCTTGACAGCAAAAGAAGAAGTATAGTCCGTAATTTCAAACGTTAATAATTGACGACCTGAGCGTAGTTCGCGAATTTCTGCATTAAATACATATCCTTCAACAACTACGGACCGTTCTTCACCCTCAATGTCTTTCATTTGAATAACATTCTGCTTACTATCAATCATTCGGCCAAGTTGGACTGGACCATCGGCAGGTGCAACTGGTGCACTTTTCTTTGCTGTCTTCTTTGCGGCCTCATTTTTCTTGATACGGGCAGCCGCCTTGGCAGCAAGCGCAGCATCCGCCTTCTCGTGTTTAGCCTTTAATTCTTCAATTTTTGTTTGCGAAGCTGACTGGTCAACAAACGGATGAATCCTAAATTTAGGAAAACCTAGCTCTTGGTATGATTTTTCAATCTTATCTAATGCTTTCTGCGCTAGTAAGTCTTTAATTACCTCATTTTCGACAACCAGCGTTACACGGCCATCCTTAACTTCGGGAGCTGTTTGTAAGCAAGCTTGTTGGAGCATTGGTGTATCACTAATTGCTTTATTAATGATGAACTGCCAATAATTAGTTATCTGTGATTCATTAAGTTCTGTCATGGGAGTACTAATCTTTAAACTAACTTTAGCAATATCTTTGAACCCGAGTTGTAAGCTCTGATTGAACTGTGTAAATAGGTCATACGGCAAAGCTTTATTAAAGATTAAGTGAAACTCCCACTGCCGAGACTTTTTATGAACAATAACTGATTGAACTGCGGCATTTCTGAATGCAGAATTGTCTTTTTCCGGAAAGTGAATTTGTTCTAATAGTTTTCCAAATAATTCTTGGCGACTTAATCCCACGTTCTAATCCTCCTACTTAAAAATGTGGTGCGAGTAACGTTACCTATCTTAACATCGCAGCCACATTAGTTTAAATTATTTGTTTTTTTCTTCGTTCAATTGCTTGAGTAAAATCCCCACTGTATTTACTAATTCTTCCTGTTTAACTTCAACAGTTTCACCAGTTTTACGGATCTTAATTTCAACAATACCATCTTGAGCTTTCTTACCCACAGTAACTCGAATTGGAATACCAACCAAGTCTGAATCAGCAAATTTAACCCCTGCTCGTTCTTTCCGGTCATCTACCAATACCTCATAACCAGCTTCAGTTAATTGTTGATCAATCTTATCAGCCATGGCCATTTGGTCTTCTTTCTTGGCATTAACCGGAATTACGTGAACATCAAATGGAGCGATGCTATCAGGCCAGACAAGACCATTTTCATCAGCATTTTGTTCTGCAACAGCTGATAATAAACGAGTTACACCAATACCGTAGCTTCCCATGATTACGTCTGTCAAACGACCATTGCTATCAAGAACTTGGGCACCAAGTTTACTTGAGTAATGAGTACCCAACTTAAAGATATGACCAATTTCAATTCCGGGAGTAAATTTAAGTGGTTTACCATCAGGAGCAATTTCTCCTTCTTTAACGTTCCGGAAATCACCAAATTGGTCAACTCGGAAGTCACAATCAATATTGGCATTAACATAGTGATAACCATCTTCATTGGCACCACATGCCATATTAACTAAGACCTTAACGTAATTATCAGCAAGAATCTTAACTTCTTCACCTACTCCTACAGGTCCAAGTGATCCTGGATGAGCATTGAGGTACTTTTCGGCATCTTCTTCTGTAGCTAATTCAAGTTCTTCACAATCAATAGCATTCGTTACCTTTGCTTCATTAACTTCATCGTCACCACGCATCAATATTAAGACTGGTTGGTATTCATCTTCACTCATTTTAGCAATGTAAAGCATGGATTTGATAACTTGATTAGGATCAAGATCTAAACTTTCCGCAGCTTCATCCACCGTATGAGCACCTGGAGTAGCCTTTTTCTCAATTGGTGCAGGAGCAGCTGTTTGTTGTACACCAACAAATTTGCTTTCAGCTTTCTCAATATTGGCAGCATAATCACCATCAGTATAAGCGATTATGTCTTCCCCTACTTCAGCAGGTGCAGAAAATTCTTGTGAGTTCTTACCACCCATTGTTCCCGAATCTGCGAGAATAACTTTATAGTTTAAACCAATCCGATCAAAAATATTCCGGTAGGCCTTTGCTTGATTATTGTAGGCTTCATCTAATCCTTCTTGGTCCGCTGAGAAAGAGTAACCGTCAAGCATTTCAAATTCTTTCCCACGAAGAATTCCATAACGAGGGCGATCTTCATCACGGAACTTATCTTGTAATTGATAAACTACTAACGGAAGCTTCTTGTAAGACTTAATACTATCGCGCAAAACTTCAGTAAACGTTTCTTCATGAGTTGGGCCTAAAATAAAGTCACGGTCACGCCGATCTTTAAGTTTGAAAAGATTATCACCATAGCTTTCGTAACGACCTGATTCCTTCCATAAATCAGCTGGAAGAAGACCCGGCATAAGCATTTCAACTGCTCCCGCCTTGTCCATTTCATCACGAATAATATTTTCTACTTTTCGAATAACCCGGTAAGCTAATGGCAAATATGACCACACCCCCGCAGATACTTGGTAAATGTATCCGGCACGAATCATCATTTTGTGACTTAAGGCTTCCGCATCACTTGGGGCCTCTTTTTTTGTTGGAATTAATACCTTTGACTGTTTCATTAAAAAATATACTCCTTTATTTTATTAAATTACCGAATAAAATATCTTTGAATATCGTTCCATGTTACTAGAACCATAAGTGTTAGTAAGATTAGGAAACCAATCATTGTGATAATTCCTTCAGCTTTTTCAGGAATTGGTCGCCGAATGATCGCTTCAACAATATTCAATAATAATTTCCCACCATCCAATGCTGGAATTGGTAATAAGTTAACAATTCCTAAATTAATTGATAAGAGGGCTAAGAAATTTAAAACTCCATTGATTCCCAATGAGGTGGCTTGTGATGTTCCAGCATAAATTGCTACCGGTCCACCAAGGTCATTTAAGCTAAATCCATGAGTAACCATGTGCCCAAGAACACTGAAAATTAATGTTCCCGCTTGGATAAATTGCTGCCAGCCAAACTTCAATCGAGCAGCTAAACTCTTTTCTTGCTTTTCAACAATTCCAATTTGCCCAACTTTTTGATGACCTCGTTCAACTGCTTTTGGTGTTAACTTAGTATGATATGTCTTGTTACCACGCTCATACGTTATTGACACTGTCTTATTAGGCTTATTTGAAATGTTAGTTGAAAGGTCAGTCCAATTATTGATCTTTTGGTTGTTAACCTTAATAATCCGATCGTTTACTTTTAAGCCCGCTTTGGCAGCTACGGAACCTGTATTAACTTGCCCTAACTGATTGCTATTAGTTGGTACGCCCGTTAAGGTGAAACCAAGGATAATAAATACTACTAAGGACAAAATAAAATTATTCATTGGACCAGCAAAATTGGTCATCATTCGGGCAGGAAGACTTGCTGAACAAAATTGGACATCACGTGGGGCAATATGTACCTCGGTTCCGTCTCGTTCAATAATCATTGCATCATGGTCAACACTATATACCTTTAGCTGATCTTCGTCCCCATTGACATATCCTTTTATCCATAAGCCATCTTCTAAATCACAAGCAACTAACTGAAGAGGTATCCCCTGAAATAAGGTTGTTTTATCACTAGCATTAATGCTAATAACTTTATCTTGATCATTTAGTTGAATTGTTAGGGGGGTACCTGGCTTTAGCTCATCTTGGTCCTCATCATCAGCCCCTGCTAATCGAACATATCCACCGAGGGGCAAAATTCGAATAGTATAGGTAGTACCATTTTTTCGTTTCCACCAAATTTTTGGACCCATTCCTATTGAAAATTCACGAACCAGAATTCCTGCTCGTTTAGCAAAATAATAATGACCATATTCATGAACAAGGACAAGGATTCCAAAAACAATAATAAATGTAATAATTGTTATTATCAAAAAATCTCTTCCTTACGTTTGATTAAATGATCCCTAATAAATGAAGCATTGGCATAACAATTAACATGCTATCAAACCGATCTAAAATCCCACCATGGCCTGGAAGAATTTTTCCTGAATCCTTCACACCATAGTAGCGTTTTAATGATGATTCAATTAAATCACCAAATTGACCGAAGATTGAAAGAATCAATGTAACGAATATCATTGTTACCCAACCTGCACCAACAGGGATAAAGTAGCAATAAATAGCCAAAATAATAACAGCAGCTAATGTACCGCCAATTGAACCTTCCCAAGTTTTATTAGGACTAATCTTAGGAGCAAGTTTATTTTTACCGAGTTTTCGGCCAATTAAATATGCTCCACTATCTGTAATCCAAACGATTAGCATTCCATATAATAGCGTTTGAAAATTGATTGCCCGAGCAGCAATAAAATAGCGAAATCCCATTCCGATATAGAGCATTGCTAATGTTAAAACCCCGGCGTCGTCGAAAGTAAAGCGTTGTTTTCGAATAACTGTATGTAATAGAAGTAAAACAACTAAAATATAGAAGCCGAACCATCGAGTTGCAACGCTAGGTAAGAAGTCAAGCCAACTATCCGGTAATATTAATAAAGTAACCCCCAGATAACTAATCAAAGCTTCAAATGAAATTACAAACATTTTTTTCATTACCAATACTTCTGACATTGCAACGATTCCTAATGCAACTGCTGCAATTGTTAATGGCCAATGACCATATATAATAAGCGGTATAAAGATTGCAAGTGCAATTACCGCGGTCGTTATTCTTGTTTTCAAAACAAAATCCCCTTATTATTTATTGATTTTTTAATCCACCGAACCGCCGATGACGTCCTTGATAGGTAATTATTGCTGATCGCAATGAATCTTCATCAAAGTCTGGCCAGTGCTCTGGAACAAACTCCAATTCACTGTAAGCAATTTGCCACAACATAAAGTTACTAATTCGCTCTTCGCCACTTGTTCTGATTAACAGATCAGGGTCTGCAAATTGACCTAGTTGTGCTGACATTAAGTACTTACCAAATGCTGCTTCATCAATATCCGCGATTGCCAAGTTCCCATTTTGAACGTCTTCTGCAATCTTTTTAGCAGCCTGAGTGATCTCATCTCGACTCCCATAGTTCAAAGCAAAGTTGAGAATCATTCCTGTACAGTGGGCTGTATCAGCCATTGCATCTTTAACAGCTTTTTGCGTAGCTTCAGGTAACTGCGTAATATCTCCCATCACTGTTACCTTAACATTATGTTTGACAAGGTCTGGAACAAATGTTGAGAAGAAACGGACAGGCAATTGCATTAAATAACTTACCTCTGAAGAAGGACGTTTCCAGTTTTCGGTTGAAAAAGCATATAATGATAAGACTTTTACACCTAATTCACTGGCAGCAATTGTAATCTTTTTTACCGTTTGCATTCCCTGCTTATGGCCAGCGACACGTGGAAGGTGCCGTTTCTGCGCCCACCGGCCATTACCATCCATAATAATTGCAATATGTTTAGGAATACGATCCATATCAAGTTGCTGATTTATTTCATCATGTTTACTTTTGGAAAACACTAATTGTTCCTCCATTTTTATCATGTACTTAGGATTAATTACAGACATTTATTAAAAGTTCACGTCTGCCAATTAATTATAGCTTTTATTATACCAGAGGCAAATTTCGATTTGTCAATCCGTAATAAATTGTTACATAGTTTTATCATAACAATTCAATTTCGGCCAAAAGAAAAAGGTTGTGGACTTACGCAAAGTTCACAACCTTTTTAATTCTGAAAACTAGCCTTCCATTAATTCCCTTTCTTTTGCACTTGCAATATCTTCAAGGTTCTTAATTCCAGCATCTGTTTCGTTTTGAACTTTCTTTTCAAGATCATGGAATTCATCATCATTAAAGTCGCCGTTCTTGTTACCCTTCTTTAAGTCATCCATCGCTTCACGACGAACGTTTCGAACTGCAACTTTAGCCTTTTCTAATTCAGCCTTAACGTCTTTTACTAATTCTTTCCGCCGATCTTCCGTTAATTGTGGGATGATTAAGCGAATTGAACTTCCATCGTTTTGAGGAGTTAATCCTAAATTAGATGCATAGATTGCTTTTTCAATTTCTTCAAGCACGCTCTCATCATAAGGAGTAATTAATAATTGTCGTGCTTCTGGAATTGTAATTGATGCAACTTGATTTAATGGAGTTGGTGCTCCGTAATATTCAACTTTAACAGAATTTAATAAACTTGCATTGGCTTGACCCGCACGAATATCAGCAAGTGTCCGTTGAAGTGCATCACCTGATTTTGCCATTTTTTGTTTGGCATCATTTAAAATTTCTTTTCCTGTAGCCATATTATCAGTCTCCTTCAATTGTTGTACCAACTTCTTGACCAGTTACTACTTTCATAATATTGCCTGATGTGTTCAAGTTGAAGACTACCAATGGAATATGATTGTCCATCGATAGTGAACTAGCAGTAGTATCCATTACATGTAAATTCTTTTCAATGATATCCATATGGGTTAAATGATCAAACTTAGTAGCATCCTTAACTTTATTTGGATCAGCTGAGTAAACACCGTCAACCCCATTTTTACCCATTAAAATGGCATCAGCGTTGATTTCTGCTGCTCGTAATGCGGCAGTAGTATCAGTTGAGAAGTAAGGACTTCCTGTTCCCCCAGCAAAAATAACGATTCGATCTTTCCCTAGATGACGAATAGCTTTCCGTCGAATATATGGTTCAGCAATTTGACGCATTTCAATTGAAGTTTGTACTCGGGTAGGAACACCAATTGATTCAAGCGCATCCTGAAGTGACAGGGCATTCATAATGGTTGCTAACATTCCAATATAGTCAGCTTGTGCACGTTCCATCCCTAATTCAGCACCAGTAACACCACGCCACATGTTACCACCACCAACAACAATGGCAATTTGAACACCCAAATCATGAACTTCTTTTAATTCCTTAGCTACATCTTTTAAAACGGGAGGGTTAATCCCAAAACCTTTGTCGCCAGCTAATGCTTCTCCACTGAGCTTTAAAATTACTCGCTTATATTTAATATCTGCCATATGATATCCTCCTTGAATTTGCAAGTTAATTTTAAAAAAAGGACGCACTACATTGAGTACGTCCTCCTTTTAACCGAACGCTTAGTTCATTTGGTCCTTAACTTCTTGAGCAAAGTCATCTTGCTTTTTTTCGATTCCTTCACCGACTTCGTAACGAATGAAGGACTTCAATTTACCATTCTTACTTGAAACATATTGTTCAACAGTTTGGTCAGAATCCTTAACAAAGTCTTGATCTGCTAAACAAATTTGTGAAAGGAACTTGTTTAAACGACCTTCAACAATCTTGTCAACGATCTTTTCAGGCTTTCCTTCGTTCAAAGTTTCTTCCTTGAAGATAGCGCGTTCATGGTCAAGACGTTCTTGAGAAACATCATCACGAGTCATGAATTCAGGATTGATAGCTGCAACGTGCATTGCAACATCCTTAGCAGTAGCACCATCAGCACCTTCTAAGACAACTAATGCAGCAATTTGACCACCTTGGTGTAAGTATGCACCAAAGCTATCACCGTCATCCTTTTCTACAACAGTGAACCGACGAAGGCTAACCTTTTCACCAGTCTTTTGTGTAGTACTGATAATATCATCATTTAATGTACCATTTTCAGTCTTGATTTCTAATGCTTCTTCAACATTAGCAGGCTTGTTTTCACTAATTAACTTAGTAACCTTCTTCAATAAGTCCTTAAATGGTTCACTAGCAGCAACGAAATCAGTTTCTGAATTCAATTCAACGATTGCAGCTGTATTACCATTAACAGCAATATCAGCTAATCCTTCAGCTGCAACACGGTCACTCTTCTTGGCTGCCTTAGCAATACCCTTTTCACGAAGGTAGTCCATTGCTTTGTCCATGTCACCATCACTAGCAACTAATGCCTTCTTAGCATCCATGATACCGGCACCGGACTTTTTACGTAATTGCATAACTTGAGCAGCTTTAATTTCAGCCATGACGAAATCTCTCCTTTTATAATCTTTTTTTGAAAAAAGGGCTGTTTAGTACTTAGGCCAGAATGGTCCGTACAAAACAGCCCAAGAATTTAATGTTTTTAGTCTTCTTTACCTTCAACGCTGTTCTTCAAGTTCTTTAATGAATCTTCGCTAACAGTTTCGTTAGCAGCGTTATCATCAGCAGTTTCTTGTTGAGCATCGTCTTGACCTTGCTTACCTTCAACAAAAGCATCAGCCATCTTTGAAGTGATTAAGCGGACGGCACGGATAGCATCATCGTTTGATGGGATAACGTAATCAATGTCGTCTGGGTCAGTGTTAGTATCAACCATAGCTACGATTGGAATGTGTAACTTTTGAGCTTCCTTAACAGCGATTTGTTCCTTGTGAGGATCAACGATGAACATAACATCTGGGATCCGTGGCATATCTTCAATACCACCAAGGAAACGTTCAAGCTTTTCACGTTGCTTAGTTAAGACAGCAACTTCCTTCTTAGGAAGAACATCAAATGTACCGTCTTCGCTCATCTTCTTAAGTTCCTTCAAACGAGCGATCCGTGATTGGATAGTCTTCCAGTTGGTCAAAGTACCACCTAACCAACGGTGGTTAACGTAGTATTGACCTGCACGAGTAGCTTCTTCTTCAATAGCATCTTGAGCTTGCTTCTTTGTACCAACAAATAAAGCAACACCATCGTTAGCAGCAACATCCTTCATGTAGTTGTAAGCAGTATCAATTAACTTAACAGTCTTTTGTAAGTCAATGATGTAAATACCGTTACGTTCAGTAAAGATGTATTCTTCCATCTTTGGGTTCCAACGACGAGTTTGGTGACCGAAGTGGACACCGGCTTCAAGCAATTGCTTCATAGATACAACAGACATAAATATACCTCCAAATTGTTTTTCCTCCCCAGTCTTCTTCTGGCAATGGGACTATTTAAGCACCCTCACCACCATCATTCTGGGTGTGAAATTGGCGCGTAACACCGAAATATAGTATACAAAAAACCTTGCAAACTGACAAGGTTTTTCACTTAACTTATTTTAAAATTTAACTAGTTTATCTGAGGTGCCAGTTTTAATCAAATCTAGATTGGCAGATAAACTCATCTTAACCATGTTTTTGATTGCTTGATCAGTATAGAAAGCAATATGTGGCGTGATTAAAACATTTGGCCGATCAACTAAATCTTTAAATTCATCATAATCGACTTTTTGGAAATTAATTTGCTGGTTAAAAATCTTGGTTTCACCAGTCATTACGTCTAGAGCAGCTCCTCCGACTTTACCGCTATTCAACGCTTCAATCAATGCCTTTTCATCGATTAATGGTCCACGGGCAGTGTTAACCAGTAAGACCCCGTCCTGCATCATTGCAAATGTTTTTTCATTAAGCATTTTATCTGTCGCTGAAACATGGGGCAAATAAAGTGAAATAATTGTTGCTCGTTTATATAATTCATCAAGGCTAACGTATTCAACAATTCCTTCTAGTTTCTTATTTTGATGACGGCTATACGCAATCACTTTTGCACCAAAACCAGCAAAAATTTTAGCTGCTGTGGAGCCAATGTTTCCTGTTCCAACTATCCCGACAACCTGCTTATTCATTTCCTTAGCAAGATGCGGTGCCCAGTTATAATCCCCTTTCGCTAATTTTAAATAAAATTCTTTTGTTCGCCGCAAAAGATTAAGGGCTTGAGTAACTGAAAATTCGGCAATCGCAGCTGGAGAATAAACCGGCACATTAGTAATTTGGAAACCAAGTTTTTGTGCTAATTCATGGTTAAGATTATCAACCCCAACATTTCGCAATGACATCTTTGTAATACCATTAAGCGCTAGTTGACGTAAAGTCTCATCTGAATAAGACTTTTGCTGGAACACTACTACTCCATCGCTTCCTTTAGATAAATTGACTGTGTTTTCATCTAAAAGTTTCGTTGTTGAGTTTACAGTTACTTCAAGATGTTCTTCTTGCCATTCCTTAATGTAAGGAACTTCATTCTGATAAACACCATACATATAAATCTTCATCTTAATTCCTCCGTAGTTTCAATAAATCGACACCATGGTCTAATAAAAATTTTTCTTTTTGGCGGCGGGTTTGATGTTTAAAATAATACTCCGCACTCAAGGCATCATGCTTTGATTCAAATTCTTCTGAATAAATAAGTTTTAACGGATGACGCTTTTTCACACGAGTATATTTTGCCCCTTGACAAGTTTGATGAGTATGAAAGCGCCGTTTAACATTGTTGGTAAAGCCACAATAAAGGCTATTATCCGCGCAATACAATACATAAATATAGTATTTCTCACTTGCCATATAATAGCTCCTGAACCGCTGGAGTATACTCGTTATCTTCTCCATGAACAATCAATGGTGGTACTACTTTTACTCCCCCCCGCCGGCCATCCTTAATCACTTCAAGCAGCAAAATATTCGCATCACGATCAGGTTTAGGGTGAATAAACTGAATTCTTTTAGGCGCTAATCTGTTTTCCTGACATACTTGTAAAATCTCACCTAAACGATCTGGACGATGCACAAGATACCCATGACCATTCATTTTTAATAAACCACTCATCTTTTGAATAACTGTCACTAAATCAGTTGCTATTTCATGACGAGCAATCGCTAAAGCTTTATTTGGATTCTTCTGGCTTTGGGCTGTAACTGGGAAATAAGGAGGATTACAAAGGACAATATCAATTGAATCCTTAGAAATATAATCATTAATATTAGCAATATCATCATTAATGACGGTATAACGATCTTGTAAATCATTTAGCAAAATTGTCCGTTCAGCCATATCAGCAATCTGTGGTTGTAATTCAACTTCAGTAAATGTTCCGCCAAGCTTATCGTGGAGAAAAATGCCGATTGCCCCATTTCCAGCGCATAAATCAACAATTTTCAATTTCTGTCGATGATTGGGACGCACGAAATTTGCTAATAAGACAGCATCTAATGAAAACGCAAAATAATGGGGATTTTGGATTATCTGTACATCCTGACTATATAACTGATCAATTCTTTCATCCTTTTTTAGAATCTTTTTATTTTCCATTATGTCCTCCATTATTTTTTGTACTTGCAAGATCCACTTTTTTTCGTCATACTGAGGAACGAAAACTTAATTTTGTTATAGATTGGAAGATTGATATGTTGTACCCTTTCCTCGTTAAAATCGTTAATCCATTTTTAAATTTGATTAACGGGCGACCTAAAATATACAATCGGGAAAACATCCCTGAAGGCAATTATATTATTATTGCACCTCATCGCACTTGGATGGATCCTGTCTTACTAGCGCTTGCCGTATGGCCCAAAAAATTTAGCTTCATGGCTAAAAAAGAACTTTTTAAGAATCCAATTGCTAGCAAATTCTTAAAAGCGTTGAATGCCTATCCAGTTGATCGGAAAAATCCTGGACCGTCTGCTATCAAAAAGCCGGTTACAATTTTAAAGAAAACTGATTTATCGACCATTATTTTTCCTAGCGGATCACGCTACTCATCTAAATTAAAAGGTGGGGCCACCGTGATCGCTAAAATGGCAAATGTTCCCTTAGTTCCTGCTGTTTATCAAGGCCCCCTAAAATTTAGCCAGCTATTTACCCGTAAACCTCGCCAAATTGCATTTGGAAAGCCTATTTATATTGACCGAAAGCAACGACTTACTCCTGAAGTACAGACTGATTTAGAAAAGCAAATGCAAGATGCTTTTGACCAATTAGATCGACAAATTGATCCTAATTATAAATATATTGTTCCTCCAAAGCCGAAGAATGACGAATTTTAATTTCCAATATAAAAGGATGTGATAAATATCACATCCTTTTATATTATTTACGATTTGATTTTTTAGCTTGTGCTTTCATCGCTTGCATCATTTGATGTAATTTACGACTTGATGGTTTTTGTCCCATTTGAAGCATCATTGTCCGCAGCATCTCTTCCGAAATCGGTGGATTATTGCGGAGGTAGTTTTCCATGTATTTACGTGCACCAAAGAAGCCGATAACCAAACCGACTAATAATGCAAGAATCATTAGCATGATCGTCATACCCACAATTACTTCCTCCTTTGCTCGTTACCTATCCATCTTACACGAAAGAGCAATTTTTGAAAAGAGCAAATCACTGTTAATCGTCACGAAGTCCTTTTTTACGTTGGATTTCACGAACTTTTTCAGGAGTAACTTCTTTCCCTTCTTTATCAAAGATCCGCATCATTTCAATATTACTGCGCATTGCTTCCCTAAAGTTTTTAAGATATTCCTTTCTCAAACGATCTCGTTCTTTTGTTTCTTCTTCAGTTAAGCCTTCTTCTTTATTTTTATGAGCAAGTTCATTAATTCGCTTCAATAAAGCTTCTTGTTCTTTAGATTCAGCCATTATAATCATCTCCTTAGCAAAGTCGATTTTACTTATTTTATAAAATTAATGCAAATTGCGAACGTACGTTTGAAATATGCATCTATCTATGATAAGCTTAACACAATTAATGATAATGAGGTGTCAATATGGCAAAGGTAGCAAAAAATAAACAAATGGCCGTCCTAAATTATATTCACAAACAAGTTGAAGATCATGGCTATCCACCGACTGTTCGTGAAATTTGTAGTGCTGTTGGCCTGTCTTCAACTTCAACAGTCCATGGACACATCTCCCGCTTAATTGAACAAGGATTCTTACAAAAAGACCCTTCTAAGCCTCGAGCACTTGAGATTACACCCAAGGGACTTGATATTTTAGGTGTAAAACCGATTCAAAAAGAAATTCCAATGCTTGGCGTTGTTACGGCTGGACAACCAATTTTAGCAGTCGAAAATGCTACTGAGTTTTTCCCGATACCTCCTTCTATTCAAGATAATAATGATTTGTTTATGCTTACCATTCGTGGAACCAGTATGATTAAAGCAGGGATTTTTAATGGCGACCAAGTAATTGTGCGTAAACAATCCACCGCTAAAAATGGTGATATCGTTATTGCAATGAATGATGATAATGAAGCTACTTGTAAACGATTCTATAAAGAAAAAACACGTTTTCGTTTACAGCCAGAAAATGATACGATGGAGCCAATCTTTTTAGACAATGTGAAAATTCTTGGTAAAGTGGTGGGACTATTTCGTGATCATATTTTCTAAGCCTAATAAAAAAGGAGTCCATTTTAGGGCTCCATTTTTTATTTAGCTTCATAAATCCGTTGATGATCCTTTTGCCCTTTAAGAACGAAAGGTAATGGATCATTAGCAACATCAAACTCGATATCCTGGTCATTCATTCCTAATTGACTACTAAATAGCTTTTCGTATTCTGCCACCGAAACCTGGTGACGATGCTTTAGTTCTTCTTGAATATTATTCATATAGTGCTCGTAGCCATCTTCTAGGATTCCTGTGTAGAACTCTCCTTCTGCACCAGAACCATAGCTAAATAACCCAATTCGACTTCCGGCTCTTAAGTCACTATTTTGTAACAATGACATTAATGATAAATATAGGGAGCCAGTGTAAAGGTTACCAATTTGGCGCGAAAATAGCTGACTTGCGGTTAATTGTGTTCGTAATCGTTGAGCTACTTCGTCATTACGATCTTTGAGCAACCCTTCTAATCCTTTCTTCCCCATTTTAGTAAATGGCATATGAAATGTAAGAGCAGCAAAATCCGCTAATTCTCGCCCAGTTAATTGCTGATAACGGGTAAAAGTTTGCAGGAAAAATTCAATATAAACATTAGTAGAGTATTTTCCATCTACTAGTGCTTCTGTTGCATATAGCGGTCGCCAAAAATCCATTATATTCTTACTGTAAGCAACAGTTGTATCTTCAAGGGTTAGAATGTGAGGATTCCGCGAAATCAGCATTGCAACTGCTCCAGCTCCTTGAGTCACCTCTCCCGGAGTATTTAATCCATAACGAGCAATATCAGCAGCGATCACCAATACAATTTCTTGGGGATTAAGCGCCACTACTCCCTTTGCAAATTGGATAGCAGCTGTCGCAGAATAACAAGCCTCTTTCATTTCTACCGTTCGGGTAAAGTCGCTAAGCCCTAATAAGTGTTTAATGTAGATTGCACTTGCTTTTGAATTGTCAATTCCTGACTCAGTTGCCACAATTACTGTTGAAATATTTTTTTCTAATTCAGGGGTAAGCAATTTTTTCGCTGCTGTAGCCCCTAAAGTTACAATATCTTGCGTAGGTGGGACAACTGCCTGTAGATCTTGGCCAATTCCAATGGTAAATTTATTGGGATCTACGTCGCGTTTTTTTGCTAATTCAACAAGGTCTAAATAATCATTTGTTGTTGCAAAAGCCATTTTATCAATACCAATTCTCATTTCTTATCATCCTCTTGTTAAATAATTATAACTGATCCATCGTTTTATTTAGTAATTCATCGACCTTATTATTTCCAGCATTCGTTGCATGACCCTTAGTCCAATCAAAATGTAAATTAGGGAACTGAGGTAAAAGGGCAACAATTTCTTCCCATAGTTCTTTATTTGCTACTGGCTTGCCACCAGCGGTTAACCATCCCCGCCGCTGCCAATTAGTTAACCAGCCTTTCATAATTGGGTCTAGTACGTAATGTGAATCCAAAATCGCTGTAATTGGTTGAGCTTGAAAGCCGAGTTCTAATAGTTTAGTTAGTGCTTTAATTAAAGCTGTAATCTCCATTTTATTATTAGTAGCTCCAAATTCGCCAGCAGTTCCTGTATAAGCTTGATCCTTAGTTTGAATAAAATAAGCCCAGGCCGCTTTATCATCTGCCTTAACGTGCTGTCCTAACTTATTACCATGATTGCGGGAGCCTCCATCAGTATAAACAAGGATATCATCAGAATAATTAACTGCTTTAGTCGATGTTACGGTATTTCCCGTAGTCTGAAGCCACTCATTAGCACCCTCAAGCGTTAAGAAGCTTTTAAACTTAGCATTCGTATAGCCATTAACTTCCTTCTGACATTCAGTCCAAGTTTTATATATTCCCGGATGACGACCTTTTTTGACTGCATAATATTTTTTTACCATAAAAATCCCCTAATCAAATTTCAAATTACATCATATATTAGAATATCATATCAGCAAGAAATCATTTCTGCAAAATTATTAAATAGCTATTTCCTTGATTGATATTCTCTTTACGCTTTACAATTTTTTTGTTACAATAATAAAGTTGAAATGGAGACATACTCAAGTGGCTGAAGAGGACGGTTTCGAAAACCGTTAGGCGTGTAAAAGCGTGCAGGGGTTCAAATCCCCTTGTCTCCTTTATCTAAAGTTTTGCTGATATTCAATAGTTGTTAAAACGTTGGTATATCAGCTTTTTTATTACACAAAAAAGGACACCTATTAAGTGCCCTAATCTGTCTTGAACTAATCTTAGGTTATTTAGTTTTATTGATTAGCAATATCGTATGTGGTTTTGCCGTCTTTGGCAGTATACAACGCCTTACTAGAATCACTTGGATTCATAATGCTAATTGAATATCCTTCACCTAATGCTTTTTCTACTTGCCCTGAATTGCTTTTAATCGACTTAGTTAAGTTAGGCCAGCCCATTTGTTCAGCCTGACTTGGATCTTGCGCTAAAGCTTCCAACGCTTCAACCGTATTATCATCAGTTGGCGTGATCTGGAATGTCTTACTATCTTCGTTATAGTCAACTGAACCTAATTTTGAATAACCCTTTTGCATTTGACGCAAAACAGCCATTGTCTTACTTTCTTGTTGTGCTTCATTTTCAAATGAATTGCCAATTGTCAATCCATTTGAAAATGATGAAAAGCTACTGGACCGCGCAACCTGTGAAGATGAAGTACTTTGGCTTGAGCTAGCAGAATTATTATGATGAAAATAAGGTAAATTAATCACACCATAAACAATTGCGATAATACTCAATACAACAATGATTGTCCCACTTTTCCATTCACGGTACTGTTGCCATGAATTAGCAAGATAAAAACCACCCAAAATTAAAAATAGGGCTCCCATTATTACTAAGAAAATCATAAATTAACTGGCTCCTTTTTATCAAAGTAATGTTATTGTCCCGCATTCATTGTATATATACAACTATAATTTAAAAACGTCGTTTGTAAAATTAAGTTAGAAAAAATAAAAAGCCATTTGTGATAGACTTTTGAATATCCCTAATCAAAAGAAAGGCAATCACAAATGACCTATAAACATCTTACCACACGTGAATTAACTCTCATAGCTGATTTTTGGTATCAAGGTACTAAAGCTTATCGGGCTGCTAAATTACTTCAGCGTAGTCAAGAAACCATCTATCGTGTTTATCGTTTCCTCAATGACGGTAAAACCATCGACCAATATCTTCAGACTTATCAGCGTCATAAGCGTCGTTGTGGTCGGAAGCAGACCCAACTGCCAACTATCGAAGTTAACTATATCCATGCGCAAATCAAGGCGGGTTGGACTCCTGATACTATTATTGGTCGTCATGAACACCCAATTAGCTGCAGTATACGCACCCTTTATCGCATGTTTGCCCGCAATCAGTATGGCTTTCCCGTTAAACAGCTACCGATGAAAGGAAAACGCCATCCCAATGGCTATGTGGAACGTCGTGGTAAAGCTGGCCAATTAGGACGCAGTATCTATCAACGATATCGTGATTTTCCGCATTACCAACATGAATTTGGGCACTTTGAAGCTGATACAGTTCAAGGTAAAGCTCACCGCGGAGCGGTAATGACGCTAGTAGAGCGACAATCCAAAGTAATGATTGTCCTTAATATTCATCATAAAACAGACGAAGCAGTGAATTGCCAGCTTGATCAATGGCTCGCTAAACTGCCACGTCACTTTGTTAAATCAATTACTTTTGATAACGGGAAAGAATTTGCTGGATGGCGAGAAATAGCCAATAAGTATGATCTTCACACCTATTTTGCGGAAGTCGGTGCTCCCAATCAACGAGGGCTAAACGAAAATAATAACGGCCTCTTGCGTCGTGATGGTCTTAGTAAAAAGCTAGATTTTCGCGATTTACCAGACGAACTAGTCACTCAGCTAATGCATCGTCGCAACAATATCCCACGAAAATCTCTTAATTATCGTACACCATTAGAAGTATTCTTGAGTCATGTCACAGAAGAACAACTTTCACCTTTTTTCTAATTTAAATTGACATTTCAGGAAAGAAAAAAGGCTAGTATCCCCAGCCTCCTCCTAATTAAAATTCCATTAATGCCTTCATATCGTAATCTTTAAGTTTATCACGACCATGAAGATCTTTTAATTCGATTAAGAACGCACAGCCAACAACAATACCACCCATTTGTTCAACCATATCAATTGTTGCGGAGATTGTTCCACCTGTAGCTAAAAGATCATCCACAACAAGAACTCGTTGTCCTGGTTTAATTGCATCGGCTTCCATTTGCAAGGTAGCTGTTCCATATTCTAAGTCATAAGATGCACTAATTGCTTTTCTTGGCAACTTACCTTTTTTCCGTGCCGGAGCAAATCCAACACCCAATTCACGAGCAATAGGACATCCAACAATAAAGCCTCGCGCTTCTGGTCCTACTACCATATCTACCTTTTTATCCTTAGCATAATCAACTAATTCGTCAGTAGCTTGCTTAAATGCAGCTCCGTCAGCCATTAAGGGTAAAATATCCCGAAAAATAACACCCTTTTCTGGATAATCAGGAACACTAGCTACGTATTTATAAAGGTCTAAAGCCATGAGATAAATAGTCTCCTTACTCTAAATTTATATATTCCAATAGCCATTTAGCAACCGTTGCCACATCATTAAAAAGCAACTGTTGTTC
Source organism: Limosilactobacillus reuteri (assembly GCF_003072625.1). NCBI lineage: Bacteria > Bacillati > Bacillota > Bacilli > Lactobacillales > Lactobacillaceae > Limosilactobacillus > Limosilactobacillus reuteri. The sequence goes on along the minus strand of NZ_CP027805.1, from coordinate 776,949 downwards.
AACTTTGTATTGTGCTAATTGTTTTTGATAACGTTTAGTTTGCGTTAAATCAGTCTTATTAGTTGGCTCATTAAACTTTAACACGTCATCCTTTATTGTAACAAATCCTGCTTCAGAAAACACTTGAATCATTAGATTTAATCGATCCATATTAATCTTTAAATGATTGCTAACTGCTTTAGCTTGCATTGGCCATTTTAATTCTTTTTGCTTATAAATAAATCGATAAAGCTGTGCAAAATCATTCCGTGTTGGAAGTCCAGCTAAATAGGCACTTTTTCGCTGATAAAGTAATAAGCGAATAGTTGCCGGCTCTCCTTCATCCTGTGCAAAAATCTGTTTTAACATTTCTTCACTCGACGGACAGTCAACCAGCGTTACTTGTTGCCCAGAAAAATCAGTCTTAATTGCTTCTTCGATCGATAAAGTATAGCCAGGAGTCACATGGGGAGCAATATTTTCTCGCAATCTTGGCTCTCTTACAATGTAATAATCTGAAGAACTAAAAAGCTGAGGAGTTAGTTTATTCGTTCGTTCATCAATAATTACCGTTCCATTAATTTGGAGATCTTCTAACATCAGTTGGACACTTTTTTTACCACGCCACTCATTAAGACTAACTTTAACGGCTAAATTAATTTGTCCGGTCGGCGCAGATAATAGTGTTGCCAAATTTCCTTGACCAAAAGCGACGACTGTTAGATTTTCTTTATCACTTACAATTGAAAATTTTAAATGCTGGTGTTCCTGGCCCATTGTTTTGACATCGACAACTTTAACGTTATTTAATTCAAAAACCGGTTCCATATTTCCTGGACCAAATGGAGCACCCCGTTGAATATCGTTATATAACTGTTGGGTAACATCAGTTGGCGCAAGTTTCATTGCGATTGGAAGAGGTTGCTTTACCGTTGGATCAAATTTTTGTTTAACTGCTTCTTCTTCCAAGGCTATTTGCAGAGGTACAATATTTTTCTGATCAAAAGAAAGGCCACAAGCAGCAGGGTGTCCGCCAAATGTCGTAAATAGTTCACGATGAGCCTCTAAGGCATTAAACAGGTTAAAACTGTCAATGCTTCTACCAGATCCTTTTATTAAGGTCGGATTACTTTGATCAGTTGATGCGATAATTGTTGGCTTTCCGGTCTCATTCATAATCCGACTAGCAACAATTCCTAATACGCCTTGATGCCAACTTTTTCCAATAATTAATAGGGTTCTTTTCTGCTGGTTAGCTGAACTCTTGACTTGCTTTTCTGCCTCTTTCATAATATCAGCAACTAGGTTCTGCCGTTCTTTATTTGCCTGATCTACCTCTTTAGCTAATTTTTGTGTCTCATCCTCATCTAAACTCGTCAGCAACTTAACTCCATCATTAGCATCAGCAATTCGGCCAAGTGCATTTAACCGTGGTGCAATGCCAAAGCCAATATCCTGATCAGTTAGATTGTTAGCTTTAATATCGGCCAATTTCATTAAAGCTGCTAACCCGGGACGCATCCCCTGCCGTAATTGCTGAATACCATAGGAAATTAACACGTGATTTTCGTCCGTAACATTTACTACATCAGCTATTTCACCAATTGCAACTAAGTCTAGTTCTTCAATAGGAAACTCACCAGTTAAAGCCCAAGCTACCTTAAATGCAACACCAACTCCTGACAAATCAGGAAAAGGATAATTACTCCCCGGATAGCGAGGGTGAACGATCGCAACAGCATTAGGCAAGTCAGCTGGTAACTCATGGTGGTCAGTAATTACAACATCTATTCCTGCTTGCATTACCTTATCAATAACATTTTTTCCACTAACGCCATTATCTACTGTAATAAAAAGCTGGGTACCCTTATCAATAAGACGTTGATAAGCATCCATGTTGGGCCCGTATCCATCTGTAAAGCGATTTGGCACATAATAATTAACATTAGCGCCGATGGATAATAACGTTTCATACATTAAGGATGTACTAGTAATTCCATCTGCATCATAATCACCATAAATAGTAATTTGTTCTTGCTTTTCGACTGCTTGCTCAATTCGCTCAACTGCTTTATCCATATCATGCAATAAGTTTGGATCATAGATCTCTTCCAGCGATGGTTCAAAGAATTTTTTTGCCTGTTCGGTTGAATCGATTCCTTGCTGAGCTAATAAGGTTGCTAATATTCTAGAAATTCCTAACTCTTTTTCAAGATTATCAACAATTGCTGAGGAAGCATTATCGGCAATTCTCCACTTAAACTTTGCATCAATCATTTAAAATTAACCACCATTTCAACGCCAAAATTAAACAAGAGGCTGGGATAAACTCAGTCTCTTTTATTTTCCCTTTTTTGAAAGGAGTTTCTAAATTCTGTAATCCCCAGAGAAGCATATTATAAGTTCTTCTTATCTTGTTGGAAATCAAAAAATTTCTTAATTGCCCAGTCACCTAAACCGGGAATAACTTGATAAGCCCAACCAAGATAAGCCACATATCCTGGAACATTAATTTCCCTTGTTTTGTACCCAACATTATTCCAAATTCGTCGAGCTAAGTCTTCAGGAGAGATAAACATCCACTTTGGTAAATGAGCCCGATAAGTATAGTCATTGTCTGCTTTATCAAAGAAAGGTGTATCAATTGGACCAGGATTAACTGTCAACACTTGGACACCATAATCAGCAACTTCCATTCGCAAAACATTATCAAACTGAATCACTCCAGCTTTTGTTGCTGAATATACAGCGCTATTTGGTGTAGGCAGTTTACCAGCTAACGAACCCATATTAATAATGGCACCATACCCTTGATCCATCATTTGTTTAGCAACACACCGGCTAATATACATTAAAGCTAAAAGATTTGTATGGACCATTTTTTCCATCGAGCTGTAAGATTCCTTAACTACATGAATAAAGTCACCAAGCCCAGCAGAATTAATTAATACATCGATTCCTCCTACTTCATGCTGAACCTTTGAGAGCACATCATCAATCTGATCAGGGTCGGTGACATCTAATTGATAAGCAAATGCTGGCCGACCTGATAAAATCAGACATTTTTTAGCTACCTCTTGCAACTTCTCAAGATTACGAGAAGCAACAACAACAATTGCGCCGCGACGAGCTGCCTCAAAAGCCAACTCTTTGCCGATTCCACTTGAACCACCAGTAATTAATACAACTTCATTTCGCAGAAAACGTAACGTCTTTACTCTTCTCAGCATCTTTTGCCATCTCTTTTCATTTTTTGAACGGAATATCAATTACATCAAAATCATTAACAACTCGAGTGTCAGGAATAATATTACGAACTTGATATGCCAATTGATAGGCTGCTTTACCAGTGTATCGTGCTGAAATATGATTTAACAATAATTTTTTAACACCAGCTTTTTTCGCAATTTCAGCTGCTTGTTTACTGGTTGAATGGTAATAATTGTGTGCCATCTTTGTCTCATCTTTAGCAAAAGTACTTTCATGCACTAATACATCTGCATTTTGCGCCAACAGAATTGCATTCTTCGTTTGTCTAGTATCACCTAGAATTGCAACAATACGTCCAGGTTGGGGGGTACCAATAAAGTCATGACCATCTAATACTCGACCATCTGGAAGGGTAACCTTTTTTCCAGCTTTTAATTGGCCGTAAATTGGTCCTGATGGTACTTTTTGTTCTCGTAATTTCTCAACTTGTAATTCTCCTGGATGATCCGCTTCTTCAATCCGATATCCAAAACAAGCGATTTTATGATCCAACTTTCGTGCAATCACTCTAAAACCATGATCATTAAATAGTTCCCCGTCATCTGTTATTTCAACAAAGTGCAAAGGATAACCGAGGCGTGACTCACTTACTTGCAAAGAAGTCTGAACATACCGCTTTATTCCTACTGGTCCATAGATCGTCAATGGTTCGATTCCTCCTTGAAAAGAGCGGGAACTTAGTAAACCAGGTAAACCAAAGATATGATCACCATGCAAGTGAGTAATAAAGATTTTTTCTATCTTTCGTGGCCTAATTGTCGTATTGAGAATTTGATGTTGAGTAGCTTCTCCCACATCAAATAGCCAAATTGCGTTTCGTTCTTCTAACAACCGCAATGCAACACTTGCTACATTACGTTGCTTACTTGGGGAACCAGCGCCTGTTCCCAAAAATTCAAGTTGCATTTATATTTTTCCTACCTTTGCTACGTATAATTTTATTGAATAAATTCAAAAACAAATTTTTCAATTCTTACAAGATCGCCATCTTGCACACCTTTAGCTCTTAACGCGTCATCAACCCCCATATGGCGAAGTTGACGAGCAAAGCGTAATTGACTTTCTTCATGAGTTAAATCAGTCATCTTAAATAACCGAATAAGTTTTTCACCGCCCAATACCCAGGTGCCGTCTTCATCCTTGGTAATGGTAAAGTCTGCTTCATCTTTCTTGTCAGGAGCAGCAGCACGATATTCAGCGACCAATTCTTTATCATGACTCTCACTATCAAATGCGGGCGTCTTATCTAAGAGATCAGCAGTTAATTGCATTAATTGTTGAGCACCTTGATGAGTAACCGCTGAAATAGGGAAAATCTCTGGCTGCTTTTCTAAAGTCTTATCTGCTGCCAAATCAGCTTTAAAAGCGGCTAAGTTATCGGCAGAATTTGGCAAATCCATCTTCGTCGCAACTACAATTTGTGGTCGCTTTAATAACTCAGGATCGTAATTAGCAAGCTCTTTATTAATTTGCCGGTAACGTTCAATTGCTTGATGAGGCTCTTCACTGCCCATATCAACTAAGTGAAGAAGAACGCGCGTACGTTCAATATGTCGTAAGAACTTCAAACCAAGGCCGACACCCTTAGATGCCCCTTCAATTAAACCAGGCATATCGGCCATTGCAAAGTCACGACCATCCGGTAACATTACCATTCCAAGATTAGGGGTTAACGTCGTAAATTCATATGCAGCAATTTTAGGTTTAGCACCGGTTACTACTGATAATAAAGTTGACTTTCCAACAGAAGGAAAACCAATTAATCCGACATCAGCAAGCATCTTTAATTCTAATTCCAAGTAATGATCTTCTCCTGGTTCACCATTTTCCGCAATTTCAGGAGCAGGATTTTTAGCACTGGCAAAGTGAATGTTGCCGCGGCCACCACGACCACCTCTGGCAACTACTAATTCTTGATCCTTTTCAACGAGATCACCAATAATCTCGCCAGTATCAAGATCCCTAACAGTGGTACCTTGGGGAACAGCAATAATTGTATCTTCTGCACTTGGCCCAGTCATCTGTTTACTCATCCCATTGCCACCGTTTTTAGCTTTAAAAATTCGGTGATAACGGAAATCCATTAATGTCCGTAATCCTTCATCAACTTTTAAAATGATACTGCCGCCACGGCCACCATCGCCACCAGCTGGGCCACCGTTAGGAACATATTTTTCACGACGAAATGCTACCATTCCATCGCCACCCTTACCTGCATGTACTTCAATTTTTATTTGATCAACAAACATATTCATAATGACTGTCTCCGTTCTTTAGTCTATTATTTAGTATATTTAAAATTCATAAGCCTGTCAAAACTCAATCATGACTACTACCCTTCGCCACCTCAGCATTTTTCTGCAATGAAACCCTGATTAACTGGGCGGTAGGTCGATTAATCCCTAGTGAATGGATTTCATCAACTGATGCTTGAGCAATTTTGGTAATTGATCCATATTTTTTTAGTAATTTCGTCCGAGTCCGCGGCCCTACTCCTTTAATTTCATCCAACCGCGAACTCAAAGAATGTTTGGTATGAACCCGCCGGTGGAAAGTAATCGCAAACCGGTGAACCTCATCTTGAATGCGCTGAACTAAGTAAAAGCCTTGGCTACGTGGATTTAAATTAATATGGTGGTCATCATCCCCGAATAATAAGTCAGCCGTTTGGTGTTTATCATTCTTTACCATCCCTATTACAGGAATATCGAGACCAAGTTCATTCTCTAAAATATCTTTAGCCGCGTCCATCTGAATTTCCCCACCATCCATAAAAATCATATCAGGCATTGGCTTGTTTTCTTTTAAGAGACGCGAATACCTCCGCCGAATAACTTCCCGGGTACTGGCAGCTTCGTCAGCATGATTAATCACCGTTTTCAATTTATACTTCCGGTAAAAGTTTTTAGCTGGCTCTCCATTAATAAATACAACCATTGCACTAACAGGATCAGCTCCTTGAATATGAGAATGATCAAATGCTTCAATCCGGTGACCTTCAGGAAGTCCAAGAGCATCCGTAATCTCTTTCATCGCACCAGTAGTTTTACTTTGGTCCATCTCAAGCAGCCGAAATTTTTCATCTAAAGACAACTGAGCATTTTCATGTGCCATTGCTAAAAGATCTCGCTTTTCACCACGAATCGGTGTCCGAACCGGCACTCCTAATATTTCGCTTATTTCCTTATTGGGAAGGCCCTTGGGAAGGAGAATTTCGTGAGGCAAAATATTATTACGACGATTATAAAACTGGAGAATAAAGCTAGTCATTTCTTCAACTGCCGTATCAACAATTGGAAATAGGCGTTTTTCTCGTTTCATTAACCGTGCCTGCCGAATAAAGAAAATTTGAATAGAAAGCCACCCTTTATCCATATAGAAATTGAATAAATCACGAGGGGTCTTATCATTTGAAATAATCTTTTGTTTTTCAACTGTCACTTCAATATAGTGAATCTGATCTCGAATTTCAGCTGCTCGTTCAAATTCCATATTTTCTGCTGCTCGTTGCATCTCTTTAGTTAACTGTTGCTTAACTGTTGCTGTGTTCCCATTCAAAAATGACTTAATTTTCTTAATTTGCTCTTTATACTCACTTGTAGAAACTTCTTCAAAACAAGCACCTAAACATTGTCCCATATGATAATACAAGCAAGGACGTCCTTGATATCCATTACACCGTCGTAATGGGTAGACCTTTTGAATGAAATGCATTGTCTCTTCTGCTGCATAGACATTAGGATAGGGGCCAAAATAATATCCCCCGTCTTTTTTTATTTTACTAACAATTTTAATTTGTGGATCCCGCTCATTCGTTATTTTTATATAGGGGTAACCGGTTCCCTTTTTTAATTTGATATTGAAATAAGGTTGATGTTTTTGAATCAACGTTATTTCAAGCAAAAATGACTCCTTATTAGTCGAAGTCACAATAGTTTCAAAATCTGCAACTTCCGAAACCATTTTAGCTACTTTACCGGTATGACTACTCTTAAAGTAAGAGCGAACCCGATTCTTTAAATTTTTAGCTTTACCAACATAAATTATCTGATCATTAATGTTTTTCATCAGGTAGCAACCTGGCTTATCAGGTAACAATGCTAGTTTATGCTCCAAGTGTTCACTGGCCATCGCAAAATCCCTCCGAAAAATTATCTAACAATATATTATATCTGAAAAATCATCATTAAGGCAAAGAAAGTGTTTAGAAATAATTGTACATTTAGTAAAATTTATGCTAGCATTTTGTCAAATCGCCGTTTGTAAAATTAAGTTAGAAAATAAGTTAGAAAAATAGAAAAGCCATTTGTGGTAGACTTTTGAATACCCCTAAACAAAAGAAAGGAAACCACAAATGACTTACACCCATCTTACCACAAACGAGCTGACAATCATCGCCCATTCTTTCGTGCAAAAGCTTAAAGCGTACCGAGTGGCCCAAATGATCAACCGTTGCGCCGAAACCGTTTATCGCGTTTATCGTTACCTGGAAACCGGTGCCTCAATTGCTGATTATCAAGATCACTATATGCGCAATAAGCAACGTTGTGGCCGAAAACGTACTCAGTTGTCACTGGCTGAACTCACTTATATCAACGACAAAATTGCCCAGGGGTGGACGCCTGATACCATTATTGGGCGCGCTGAGCGCCCAATTAGTTGTAACCGGCGAACTCTTTACCGGATGTTTGAACGTGGCCAGTTCGGCTTCGATGTCCGTTCCTTGCCGATGCGAGGTAAGCGGCACCCGAATGGCTATGTCGAGCGCCGCGGGAAGGCTGGCCAATTGGGGCGAAGTATTCACGAGCGTGCCAAGGACTTTCCGCACTATGCCACTGAATTTGGGCACCTTGAAGCTGATACCGTCCAAGGCAAAAAGCACCAAGGGGCGGTAATGACCCTGACCGAACGCCAATCGAAGGTCGAAATTATACTCAATGTGCACGAAAAGACGGCTGATGCGATTAACCAACACTTAAGTCAGTGGCTTCGGAAATTCCCGCGGTACTTCTTCAAATCGATTACCTTTGACAACGGAAAAGAATTCGCCGGCTGGCGCGAGATTGCCAATCAATTTGACCTTCACACTTACTTTGCCGAGGTTGGTGCTCCCAATCAACGAGGGCTGAACGAAAACAACAACGGTCTTTTACGCCGGGATGGCTTAACGAAACAGCTAGATTTCCGCAATCTTCCTGATGAATTGGTAACCCAACTGATGAGTAAGCGAAATAACCTGCCCCGTAAATCACTAGGCTATCGAACTCCATATGAAGTATTCATGTCTTACGTCACTGATGAGCAACTATTTTCTTTCTAACTTAAATTGACATTTCGGGAATATAAAAAAGGAGCTAAAAAAATGGGATTAGTTACTAGAAGAAGCGAACAGCTTGATAAATTATTTGATCAATTTGCGGTTGACCCTAAAAAACCAAAAGCAACTAAAAAAAACGACGACAAAAAAGAAAAAGATAACAAGGATAAAGAAAAAAAATAATGCAAGGAGGCTGAGAGAAAACTTTTGTTTTCTCTCAGCCTCCACTACTTTTATGAACAGTAGTAAGATAACGTGGAACTAGCTTCGCGTCGCCACAAGGCTCGAGTCTAAGTACGAACGATAATCAGCCCGTGCCGTGCTAATCATCGTCCTAGCTTAGCCAACTGCCTTGTCGAAGAGGTTATTTCCCACTCTCTATTTTTAATCTTGTTTTTTAAAACCAGTCGGATAGCGCTGATTTAATTCTTCAATATTTGCCTCGGCAACCTCGTCAAATGGAATATCAGCCCATTCTGCAATTTGAGATAAATACCATAAGACATCACCCATTTCGTGGATTAGTTCCTTACGATCTAATTTTCGACTACGAAAAGTATAGTTTTTTACTAAATCAACGACTTGTCCTGACTCACCAGCTAATCCTAATGCACAATTTGTTAAAACTTGTTCGTTCCCATATAAGGTTCGTTTTGCTGCATTTTGGTATTCATTAAAATCCAACTTAGTTCTTCCCCATTCGCTCTTCAATCCACTGCCAAACATCATCTTTACCCTTTTTCTCTGTTGCTGAAAATAGAATAATTGGTGTTGAATTTTCAACATCAAGGGTCTTTTTGATAAGACTTAGTTGTCGATTCCATGCACTCCGTTTTACCTTATCAATCTTCGTTCCGACGATTAATGTTGGAATATTATAATATTGTAACCAATTATACATATTTACATCATCAGGGGTTGGTTCATGCCGTGCATCAACTAATTGAATAACTCCGCGTAGTTGTTCACGTTGGGTTAAGTATTGTTCAATCATTTTTCCAAATCGTTCTCGCTCTTTTTTCGAGACTTTGGCATACCCATACCCTGGAACGTCGACAAAATATACTTTATCCTCAACGTCATAGAAATTTAACGTCTGCGTTTTACCTGGTTGACTAGACGTATGAGCAAAATTGCGACGATTGATTAGAACGTTTGTCAACGATGACTTCCCAACATTTGAACGACCAACTAAAGCAATTTCTGGAATATTTGTTTTAGGATATTGTTCATCACTTACGGCACTGATTGTTAAATCTACATTGTGAACTTCCATTTGCTTACCTCATTTCATTAAGAAGCTTTTTCATCCTTTAAAACGTAACGAGGTTCTGTATGTTGTGTTACACATTGTTTCTCAATAATTACCTTTTCTACATCTTTACGACTCGGCAAGTCAAACATTACATCCCGCATTACATCTTCAATAATCGAACGTAAACCGCGAGCACCTGTATTCCGCTTGATTGCTAGTTGTGCCATTGCTCGCAATGCACCATCCGTAAAAGTCAGCTTACTTCCATCAAGGCGGATTAGCTCTTGATATTGCTTAACTAATGCATTTTTTGGTTCAGTAAGGATTCGAACAAGGTCATCTTCGTCAAGTTTTTCAAGAGCAGTCATTACAGGTAATCGTCCAATAAATTCTGGAATTAGACCAAACTTAAGAAGATCTTCTGGAATAACATGTTGCAAAATATTTTTATCAGTAACCTCTTCAGCTTCTCGTGAGTCTGTTCCAAATCCAATTGTCTTATCACCTAGTCGTTCCTTAACAATTGTTTCGATTCCATCAAAGGCTCCCCCAACAATAAAGAGGATATTCTTTGTATCGACTTGGATAAACTCTTGTTGTGGATGCTTACGTCCTCCCTGAGGCGGTACATTAGCAATTGTTCCTTCAAGAATCTTCAAAAGGGCTTGTTGGACACCTTCTCCAGAAACATCACGCGTAATTGATACGTTTTCACTCTTCTTTGCGATCTTATCGATTTCGTCAATGTAAATGATTCCTTTTTCAGCACGCTCTACATCAAAGTCAGCAGCCTGAAGTAGTTTAAGGATAATATTCTCAACATCTTCACCAACATATCCAGCTTCAGTCAAAGTTGTAGCATCCGCAATTGCAAATGGAACATTTAGAATGCGAGCAAGAGACTGGGCAAGGTAGGTCTTCCCAGAACCAGTTGGACCAATTACGGCAATATTACTCTTCTGAAGCTCTGTATCATTATTATCACCACTCATCATTGCATTAACCCGCTTATAGTGGTTATAAACAGCAACTGCTAATGTTTTTTTAGCGTCACCCTGACCAATTACATAGTCATCCAGTTCATTAACAATCTCTCCTGGAGTTGGCACACGGAAAGCTTTTTTAGCTTCATCTTCTGCTAATTCCTGATCAATAATTTGTTTACAAAGGTCAACACATTCGTTACAAATATAGACGCCAGGACCAGCAACAATTTTTTTCACTTCATCTTGGGACTTTCCACAAAATGAACAGTGAACTGAATCCATACCAGTGGTATCTTCAAACATAAATGAACCTCCTCTAAGACTTATTAGAACATAATAATAAAATTACTGTTTAATTTCGACTAAATTACTCAGTAAATTATTTTCTACTTTTTCTTACTAATATTTGGTTAAAATGGCGAGGCTGGAAGAAAACCACTGTTTTCTCCCAGCCTCATTGATTAGTAATTATTTAACAAATTACTTGTCAGACTTTTTGTCATCCTTAACTTGCTTTGCTGAATCAGCAACTAAGTCAACAGCCTTACGGATCTTAATATCATGCATTAACATGTCTTTAGATAATGCCTTCTTAACAGCATCTTCTTCCATACCGTATTGCTTTGCAAGGTCAGAAATTTCTTTAGCAATTTCTTCATCAGTAGCATCTAAGTTAGCATCGTCAACAATTGCTTCTAAGACAAGGTTAGTCTTTACACGTTGAGCAGCATCATTAGCAAATTGCTTCTTCAAATCTTCTTCCTTTGTACCAGTAATCTGGAAGTACATTTGAGGACTGATACCTTGTTGTTGCATTCCTGCTAAGTATTGTTGCATTTGACGGTTAGTGTCATCATCCAACATTGCTTGTGGAATATCTTGGATTTCTGCATTAGCAACAGCCTTATTGATAGCAGCATCTTCAATAGCAGCCTTAGCTTGGTTATCCTTTTCTTCTTGAAGCTGCTTCTTAGTCTTTTCCTTTAATTCAGCTAAAGTATCAACGTCTTCGTCAACATCCTTAGCGAAATCATCATCAAGTTCTGGTAATTGTTTTTCCTTGATTTCGTGAATCTTAACCTTGAAAAGTGCATCCTTGCCAGCAAGATTCTTAGCATGGTAGTCTTCTGGGAAGGTAACATTTACATCAACATCTTCATCAGCGTTGTGACCGATTAATTGATCTTCAAAGCCTGGAATAAATGATCCTGAGCCTAATTCTAGTGAGTAGTTTTCAGCTGAACCGCCATCAAATTCTTCACCGTCAACGCTACCCCTGTAATCAATAACAACAGTGTCACCCTTTTCGGCTGGCTTATCTTCTTTTAATACAAGTTCAGCTTGTTGTTGACGCTTAGTTTCAAGTGCATCATCAACATCAGCATCAGTAACAGTGGTGTCTTGAGCAGGAACTTCCATACCCTTGTATTCACCTAATTTAACTTCTGGCATAACGTCAACTTCAGCAGTTAATACCCATGGTTGACCCTTTTCCATACTCTTGATATCAATCTTAGGTTGATCTACAGGTTGAATATTAGTTTCCTTTACTGCTTCATTATATGCGTCAGGTAATACCTTGTTTAAGGCATCTTGATATAATGATTCTTCACCGTACATTTGGTTAAAGATTTGACGAGGGATACGACCCTTCCGGAAGCCCGGAACAGTGATCTTTTTACGAGTCTCAACGAAAGCTTCGTCAATTCCCTTGTTAATAGTGTCGACATCAATTTCAAATGTCAATGTACCTTTGCTGGCATCGCTATCGCGTTCCCATTTTGCTGACATTTTATTTCCTCCAATAACAAATCAATTTGACTAATTAAATATTATAATTAATCTTTACATACTATATTAGTTTACCGTAGGAGACCAGTAATTGCAACTTATTGACGACTGATCCCTAAGTTATTTTCAAATATTTTCGTTAAAGAAAAAGACTCTACAATTTTAAGTACTGATGGATTTAACATCAGTGCTTTATTTGTTTAAAATTTAAAATAAAAAAGCGAAAGATGGTTGGACCCCGTCTTCGTTAAGAAAGGACCATCTTTCATGAACAATTCTATCAGAACTATCTTAGGAGTTAAAGATCCCTATCTCAAACGTATCTGTCAAGTTTTCATAGGTAGCCTTTAAATATACAGTTTTAGTGGGTTAGTGCCTTAAAAAGTTGTCCCATTGGTCTACTTGTGACCGTGTTAATCGGAATTATTCCTTGTACTGCTCCAATTGACGGCTTTGTCGGTGCCTTTCTTAGAAACTCTCCAGTTCGAATATGCATTTCCTGTAATAGGCTGGTTTGAGCCACTCGAGGAAGAACTGTTAATTGTTCTAGGATTGTATTTAAACTAGCTTGCAGTTCACCATTCATTCGGGCTTCAATTAAACCAATCATGGCTTTAGCCCCCTGCTTAGTCCATGACTTGCCCTGTTTCTTCATCCGGTAAGTAAAAGCCCGGTGAGAACTTTCGACTGAACCAATTAAATGAATATCCTTAAATCCACGCATTTGTGGTGAGAGGATATACCGCCAATTTCGCTGTAGATACTTTCTTAAACGCATTAGGTCGTCTGCTTGTTTTTCCGTTAGGTTTTGTGATTCATAAGTATCTAAAATTATTGTTAGCTCTGCTTGATCATGATGACGAACGGCTTTAATTGCTCGCATGGCTAATTCGTTGTGCCGGCCTAAAGTATGTTCAATTTTCTGTAAACAATGATAGCGGTCGAGAAAGTATTCACCATGTGCACCTTGAGGAACTAGACTTAATAGCTTAGCTGGTTCGTAACCTGGCCAGCGTCACTGGCCAAAAAGATCGTTTGACCGGCAAGCTTATAATGGCGGTCTAAATAATCACTTAGTCGTGCTTCAAGCCGTCCTTGGTGCCCAACACTGAGAAAGTCATGCCGATTAATGATTTGATTAGCTACTCGCTCATAAACCCGATAATGGTGCACAAGAGTCAGCTGACCTGCTTCTTTTTTACCTTTAATCATAAAGGCATCACCCTCAATAGTTAAATTTTTAGGCATATGGCGAGGAGTAGCTTGGTGTTCTTTTGCTTGAGTTTGTTTAGCTACCTGATTTCCTAACTCATGCACGGCGTGCATTACCGAATCGGCAGTAATTCCGCTGTCAAATACAAGGTTCAAAATGTCGGCAGTATTGCGCATTGTAGTTGTTTGGGCAATCTTAGCCATCATCATTAAGTAGTGTGGCGATAAACGACGACGTGGTTTAATTTTTAATTGTTGGTCTAAGTAAAATTCACGTTTCTTTGTCCCTGCCTGATAATACCGTCGTTGAAAAGTCACCGGGCCAAAGATAAAATTAAGCGTCCGTGGCTGTTTATTGATTACTTGATAGTTCGCTGGAGCTTGGGACTTTAAGCTTCGATCTAAGCTTTCCAAAAAGTTTTGCATGATTACTTGTCCTAACTCCAATACACCTTTTAAAATAATCTGTTCAGCTTCAAATAAACTGCCTGATTTCACCAAATTCTGCTAGATTTCTGTTAAAATATCCATGAGGAAAGACCTGCCTTTGCTTAGTATTCGACACACTAAAGGGGCACTATGTCCCGTCAAGTATACAGATCAAATAGATAAAAATTTTAGGAGGCTTGATTGCGGAATTGTTCCGCGGTCAAGCCGTTTTTGCTTGTGTAAGCGCGTTTGGTATTAAAGTATTCAATGGCTCCTTTGACGAACTGTTCTAGCTCTGCTAGCGTCTTAGGACGATTATGTTTGTTAATCCAGATTAGCTTGAAGTCATTCCACCAACGCTCTATGGGGGAGTTTTCCCAAGGATGACCGGGGTGTGACATACTATGAATACAATTTTTAGAGGCTAAGTAGTCGTTGAACATACTTGAGCAGTAAGCTGATCCGCGGTCAGTATGGACCATTGGTTGCGCATCAGGTTCAACCGTAAAAGCACGATTAAAGGTTTCAATTACTGCTGATGAAGTTTCTGTGTCTGAAATATTGTAGCTTAAAGCGTAACGACCATATAAATCTAAAATAACGTGTACTCGTACTTTATGAAGTGTGTGTTCGCCGTAGGCAACTTCCGTTGTGTCGGTAACCCACACTTCATTTTTAGTTTCACGGTCGAATTGTCCCTGCAATAAGTTGTCATTGATGTATTCTTCATGGCGTTGAATTCGATTGCGCTTCTTCTTCCTAATATTTGCTCTAATTCCATGCTTACGCATGCAATTAGTTATTCGTTTTAATCCAGCGGTAAAGCTTAAACGGTTTTCAAAGCTTAACTGTGTAGTCATCGCTAAATATCCCAGCGTCCAATTATGTTCTTCTTCTAACTCTACAATCGCTTCAAGTAACTCTGCTTGCTCATTATGATATCGACTTGGCTTTCGATTGAGCCATTTGTAATAACCATCTCGCGAAGAATCAGCTATTTTACACAACTGGCTAATTGACCATCCATTTTCTTGATTTAGTTCTTTGATGGCTTGGTACCGGAGTCCTTTTCCACCTCCCGATTGCGTATTTCTGTTAATTTTTTTGCGAACGCAATCTCCATCTCTTGCTTTTCTAGCTGAGCCCTTAATAAGCGATTTTCTGCCTTGAGTCGGTCAACTTCCGTCCACTTCTCTTCTGGCTTAGCTTTGCCTCGGCGATCACGAAGTGATTCTGGGTCATTACCGCTTTTGCGATACTTTTGATACCAGCCATAAACTTGTTGGTAACTAATATGGTACTTTTCAACTGCCCAATTGTAGTTCACATCATGCTTAATCAACTCTTCAATGATAGTAAGTCGTTCTTCAAAGTCAGTCTTTCGTCCACTCATTTTTGAATCTCGCTTTCTTGGCGTATAGGCCTTTAAGTTAGATTCATTATACCGGATAATCCATTGTTCTAGTTGCCTTTGAGATCGTAAACCGTGTTTTATCGCAAATAAATCTAATGCCTCATCTGTTTGTTGATATTGTTCAACCAATGAGTTTTTAAATTCTTTAGAGTAGCTTTGATTATGATGACTTGTTTGAAGTCCTGGCATTCCCTGATACTTGTATAGAAGACTCCACCGCCTGATAGTTTTTTGGCTAATCTTGTACTTAGTTATTACCTTATGGATTCCATTTCGTAAAACTTCATTGAGGATTAAGAGTTTTTCCTCTGCTGAGTATTTAGATTTTCTTCCCATAGAAAAAGCCCTCCGAGTATAAGATGAATTTTCTATTTCATCTGTATACTCAGAGGGCATTATAGCCGACACACTAAAGGCTACTGGTCTTTTCTTTTTTTGTAAATAAGTAAATTGGTCTACAAAAAAGATTTCCACGACCAGATGAATTATTCATCCAACCTATGAAAATCTTACACTAACATCTCAAACTAGATGAAAAGAACTTTGATAATCCAATTGAAGATCAACCTAATCAAATCATTGTCCATCTCATCCAAACTTATCCTATGCATTGCCCACGATGTGGACAGCTAATGTGTAAGAATGGCTATAAAACAGTTAATTGCTTGGGACCAGAGCTTCACTTTAAACCAACAATCTGGTCGATTAAAAAGCAAAAATATATCTGTAAAGCTTCCTCTTCTTGTCCTGAAGTAATTACTAAATTAGCGGCTGTTAGAGATATTAATTATCATGATCTTATTTCTTTAGCGATAAAACAACGAGCCATGATGCTTCTGACGAAAAATGAATCACAAAGTGATTTAGCCAAAGAACTAAATGTCTCTGACTGGACAATTAGACGAGTCATTACAAACCTTGATCAATTTTTCAAGCCTAACTATCATTGGTTGCCTCGCCATATTGCTTTTGATGATTTTAAATCTGGTCGCTTTGCGCCCAGTGGAATGAGTATGATTCTAATGAACATTGAAAATAAACGGACACTTGACATTATCCTGTCACGAAAAAATAGTTATTTGCGGAACTACTTTCTTCGATATGACCGTTCAGCACGCCTAGCAGTTCAAACAGTAACAGTTGACTTATACACTCCATATCGTCACTTAATTCATGAACTCTTCCCTCACGCTATAATTATCGCTGATCATTTTCACATCGTTGCTCAAGCGTATCGTGCATTAAATAAAATCAGGATTCAAGTAATGAATCGCGCTGGTGCTGCCACTCATGAGTGGCGTGCACTTAAGCATTTTTGGAAATTACTCTTAACACCTGCTAATGAGCTTAAATATAATAATTATTGGCCAAGACGTAACTTTAGTTACGCTCAATTAACCGATGTTGAAGTTATTCACCGTCTCCTAAGTTTTGATAATGAATTAAAAAAAGCTTATGAATACTATCAAGACTTAATTATGGCGATTGCTCATCGTAGTAAGAAAGAATTAAAAAACTTACTCGTAATTAAATGGACACAGCTTCCACAAGCACTACAGAAAGTTCAGCGTACCCTTCGTAGTCATAAACAAGAAATCTATAATAGTTTCAAATATGACACCTATACAAACGGTCCTGTTGAAGGAACTAATAATAAAATTAAAGTTATTAAACGAACTGCTTATGGCTTTCGTAATTTCTTTAATTTCCGGATTAGAATTCTTCTTGCATTACCAAATACCTATATCGCAATAACTTGGCGAAATAAACAAACAGCTCATGCCAAAGTCCAGGCACAAGCTGCTTAGTAAAATTATTTTATTTTCTCATCAGTACTTCTTGACGAAGAGCCAAGAAAAAAGACTTGGGGAAAACCAAGTCTTTTAGCACATCTGTACCCAAAAATTAGTCTAAGATGTCGGATACAACACCGGCACCAACAGTGTGTCCACCTTCACGAATAGTGAACTTAAGACCCTTTTCAAGAGCAACTGGCTTTTGTAGGTTAACAGTGAATGTAACGTTATCACCAGGCATAACCATTTCTACACCATCTGGTAATTCGATAGTACCAGTAACATCAGTTGTGTGGAAGTAAAATTGTGGACGGTAGTTTGAGAAGAATGGAGTGTGACGTCCCCCTTCTTCCTTAGTCATAACGTAAACTTCACCCTTAAAGTTCTTGTGAGTTTGGATTGAACCTGGTTCAGCCAAAACTTGACCACGTTGGATTTGGTCGTGTGAAATACCACGAAGAAGTACACCAACGTTATCCCCAGCTTCACCAAGATCAAGAGTCTTGTGGAACATTTCCAAACCAGTAACAGTTGACTTAAGAACGTCTTCAGTTAAACCAACGATTTCAACTTCGTCACCGACCTTAACAGTACCACGGTCAATACGACCAGAAGCAACAGTACCACGACCAGTGATAGTAAATACGTCTTCGACAGGCATCATGAATGGCTTGTCAGTAGGACGCTTTGGAGTTGGGATGTAATCATCAATAACATCCATTAAGTGAAGGATAACTTTTTCTTGTTCTGGGTCACCTTCAAGTGCCTTAAGAGCAGATCCACGAACAACTGGAATATCGTCACCAGGGAAATCGTATTCGCTAAGTAAGTCACGAACTTCCATTTCAACTAAGTCAACTAATTCGTCATCGTCAACTAAGTCAGTCTTGTTTAAGAAGACAACGATGTATTGAACACCAACCTGACGAGCAAGAAGAATGTGTTCACGAGTTTGTGGCATAGGACCATCAGTAGCAGCAACAACAAGGATAGCACCATCCATTTGTGCAGCACCAGTGATCATGTTCTTAACGTAGTCAGCGTGTCCAGGGGCATCAATGTGTGCGTAGTGACGCTTTTCAGTTTCGTATTCAACGTGGGCAGTGTTGATAGTGATACCACGTTCCTTTTCTTCTGGAGCAGCATCGATATCAGCGTAATCTTCTGCCTTTGCTAAACCTTTGGCTGCCAATACCTTTGTAATAGCAGCAGTTAAAGTAGTCTTCCCGTGGTCAACATGGCCAATAGTACCAATGTTAACGTGGGGTTTTGTACGTTCATAATGTTCTTTTTCAGCCATTAATGAAAACCTCCTGATAATTTACAAGTATAATGCCAGATCATCTAATTCGACGACTGACATACCCTTATACATATTGTACAACTTCTTTTCGCCAATTGAAAGCTTTAATCTTAGGCTCTGAAGAAGAATTCTTAAATATAATATCAACTATCTGTTCATTTGTAAATGTATTTGACTAATGTTTTTCTATTAATTCGTCAATCTGTTTACCTAGTCGTTCCTGCCACATACTAGAAACTGTATCTATTGCGACTTTCTTTCCTTCTATTCTAGTGATTAAGACATCTGTCCACTCATCAACATCTTTAATAATCTGATTAATTCGCGGATACAAAAACATTACCTGTAATTGAAATTCTTGAATTGCCATTTTTTCGGTCTGTGGGTTTTGATTTCCACACTTTTCTGTAATTAATCTCTTACCTTCGCTAACGATTGGCAATGAATTTAAAGGCTGAATATCAGCTGGTACAACTATATATTCTTTCTTATCTAGCCAATAAACAGTAACTGGCTCTGCAACTTGTAACTTACTAAGCAGTTCAACCAAACTAGACTTGACTAACGGATGAGTGTAAGGGTCACGAAGCAAGAATTTAGCGCCTGTAATAAATTCATTTAAAGGAAGCTTAAAAGCTGCTTGCAGCCTACTTTGCTGCTCTTCAAGAGGGTAATCTCCTAAATGGTAAAAGTCTCGCAACCGTGTTTGTAATGTCTCTTGGTACTCTTGACGAGATTTTTCCTCACCTATTGTAACAATTGTTAGCAAATCTTCCTGCCATTGCGAAAGACTACTAATTACCTGTCTTGCTAAAACAAATAATTCGTTTTGACACAGAATTTTAATGGCAATTTGAGCATCCGATAAGCTGTCGAACATTACTTCTAAATATTCAAACAAGTAAGTACATGCCCTTGTATATTGTTGAGAATGATACAAAGCAACAATCGTCAATCGACCAATTTCTGAATCATCAATCTCGCTTATAAGATCTTCCAGAATATCACTAGCTTCTTGCCACTTTTTTTCAGCAATTAATTTTTGGGCCTGGAGATATTGATCTTGTTGGGTTTCATTCATTATTATCACCCTTTTATTTCATTACCTTATCCAATTATTCGTTAAACAACAGAGGCTGGGAGAAAAACGAAAGTTTTCTCCCAGCCTCCCCTTCACATTACCTATATTAAACAGCTACTTTTTTTCTTTTGTCATTCATTTTTTGCCACGACCACGATGATGTTCTTTAGTCGAACGTGTTTTTGCAGATTTTCCTTCTTTTTTCTCAGCATTGTTTTTAATCTTCTTTTGATGCTGATTAATCTCCATAATAACTGGCAAAATAACTGGATGCCGTTTAGTTTGATCAAACAAGAAACGGTTTAATTTATCACGAACATCTTGTTTCAAGTGAGTCCAATCAAATTCTTTTTGATCTAGGTTTTCTTGAACAATCTTTTCAACTAAGTCAGCACTCTGTTGCATTAGTTGACGGTTAGTCTTTACAAATACGAATCCTCGTGACGTAATTTGTGGTCGAGCAACGATCTTTTTCTTTTTCCGATCGATAGTTGCCACCACAACAAAAATCCCATCCTCTGACAGGACACGTCGATCCCGTAAAACAATATTGCCGATATCACCGACACCTGTACCGTCAATCATAGTATTACTTACATCAATATGTTCACCAACATGGAATTTACCATTTTTGTAAGTTAGAACATCCCCCTTATTAACGAGGAAGATATTTTCTTTTGGAACCCCTACTTCTTCTGCTAATTCCGCGTGACGATCTAACAAACGATATTCACCTTGAATCGGAATAAAGAACTTAGGCTTCATAAAGTTCAACATTAACTGTTCATCATTTTGATTAGCATGCCCAGAAGGATTCAAATCATCAGAAATAAACTTAACCTCTGCTCCCGTACGATAAATCATATCCTTTGTCTTTTGTACCTCTGTCTCCTGCGCATAAGAAGGAGTAGTAGTAACAAAGACAAGATCAGTACTTGTTAACTGTAAATTAGGATTATCACCGTTTGCGATTTGCTGTAATGACTTAATCGGTTCACCCATTTTACCAGTTTCCAGAATAACAACTTGGTTTGGTTCGAGTTTTTCTGCTTCCTTACGACTAATAAATAAGTCATCCGGCAAATGCAGCTTCCCCAAAGACATCGCTGTATCAATAATTTGTTCAATATCTTTACCAGATAAAACAATCTTACGACCAACAGCAACAGCAGCATTGATAATCTGCTGTACACGCATAATATTTGAAGCTACACTAGCAACAATAATCCGACCGTTTTGGTATTTAAAGGTTTCTTTAATGTAATCTCCAATATCTTGCTCACGAGCAGACGCACCTGTAATTCCAGCACTAGCAGAATCACTTAAAAGCGCTAATACACCTTGTGATCCAATCTCTGCTAAACGAGCAAGGTCTGTTTGATAGCCTTTTTTAGCTGTTTGATCGAATTTAAAATCACCGGTATAAACAATATTTCCTGCTTTGGTTTCTAAAACAACCCCTAAAGTTTCAGGAATAGTATGGGTTGTCTGAAAGAACGAAACTGTAACATCATTAAAATCAATTGCTGTTGAAGCGTCCACAACATGGAAATCACTAAACTTCTTAACTTCCTTATGGTTTTTAACTGCCAACTTTGCTAAAGCAATCGTCATCTCGCTTCCAAATACCGGGACATTAAAGTCCATCAAGAAATATGGGAGTGCCCCAATCGAATCTGCATGTCCATGTGTTAAGAATACTCCGACTATCTTGTCCTTATGTTCACGAAGATATTCCCAGTCAGGAATGACAACATCAATTCCCATTAATTCATTCTCAGGATACTTTAACCCAGTATCCAAAATGAAGATTTGATCTTCAATCTCAACGGCGTACATATTTTTACCATTTTCGCGTACACCACCAAAAGGAATAATTTTAATATTATTATCCATTGATTTGGCTCCTTTAATATTTAGTTTTGAACCCCTTATCGATTACAATGTGTAGCGATAAGAATTTTATATCGTTCATTATAGTTATAAATATCTTACCACAATCAGTGGAAATAATGGAGTAAAAACAAAAAACACCTTACCTTCATATAAAAGGCAAAGTGCTTTGATAGTAAAATATTACCGACGTAAACCTAACTTTTGGATAAGTTCACGGTAAGCAGGTAAATCAGTCCGACGTAAGTAAGCTAATAAGTTACGACGGTGACCAATCTTCTTCATTAAACCACGTTGTGAATGGTAATCGTGCTTGTGTGTACGAAGGTGATCGTTCAATTCGTTGATGTCAGCAGTTAAAACAGCAACTTGAACTTGAGTAGAACCAGTATCTCCTTCGTGAGTTGCGAATTCCTTAATAATTTGATCTTTACGTTCTTTTGAAATAGCCATGCTATTTTCCCACCTTTCAATATTAATGCGCCTAAGATCTAAGTATAACGTCGGTGAGGATCGCTAAACTGAGAAGAGGCAATTAAATTACTCGCTTGAAGTAACCTATACAAATATACATAAAATTTATCAATGTTGCAACTATTTCTATGAAATTTTGACTTGATCGTCGTTAGCTATTGCATTGCTCGCTAGTCTTTTGTATAATGACAAATGTTGAAAATTCTGGTCAACTGAAAATCGGGTAACGGAGGTGAAACTCATGCCAATTATCAAATCAGCAATTGAACGTGTTCGTACTAGTGAAAAAGCTGAAGCACGTAACGCTTCACAATTAAGCCAAATGCGGACTGCTATTAAGAAGTTCGATAAGGCAAAGCTTGCTGGCGCAGATAACCTTGACGACTTATACAAGGTTGCTATCTCAGCAATTGACCGTGCCCACTCTAAGGGCCTTATCAAGGCTAACAAGGCTGCACGTGACAAGTCACGTCTCTCAGCACGTTACGCTAAGTAATAAAAAAGCAACTATTAATTTAGTTGCTTTTTTATTTTTAACTTTTCACAAAAAGAGGGGGCTGTGACATAAGTCCCTAATAATAAACGGAGTTGGATGAAATCTTCGGATTTCATTCAGCTCCGTTTTCCTTGGGCCTAGAATAAAAAGTATACAAGTTAAATAGAGACTCTGATTTAGTATAATTAAGGAAGTAAATTGGAGGATCAAATAATGACGAAGCACAGTTATGACAAGGAATTTAAGGAACAGGCCGTTCAGTATTACTTAGATAACAAGGATCACATGACCATGAATGAAATAAGTAAGAATCTAGGTATTGGGGCTAGTACATTACATAAATGGATTAAGCTGTTTACTGAGACTGGGGAGTTTGGCCGTGGCTCTGGTAATTTTGCTAGCGATAAGGACAAGGAGATTGCACGACTAAAGCGTCAACTTCGTGACGCTGAAGGAGCGATCGAAGTATTAAAAAAATCAATCGGGATTCTGAGCAAGTAACTACCGAAAAGGTATACCAAGAAATGGACGTTCAGCACGCTTTGGAATCCCACCCTTCCATCAATGGTATGTGTGATTATGTTGGAATCTCAAGAAGTGGTTACTATCAACGAGAAAAGCGTCATAATCACCAATCACCGCGAAAGCTTCGGAAGAAGTTTATTCAAGGTGAAATTAAAGCAATTTGGCTCAAAAGCCTTTGTATTTACGGTGCCGGCAAAATCACCCAAGAACTTCGCTCAAAAGGATATAAGATCGCTGAACGAACTGTTGGTAAGTATATGCGTGAACTTGGCATTCACGCCGTTTACCTAACCCCTTGGACGACTACCACTCGCAATTCTAAGTTTGATAAACAGCTAATAAATATTTTAGACGAGCAGTTCAATCCATTGCGACCAAACGCCGTTTGGTGCATTGACACCACTTATATTCCAGTTCATGACGGATTCGTTTATTTAACCAGTATTATGGACTTGTACTCCCGACGGATCATTGGTTGGGACTTATCTGAAACCTTGGAGGTATCGAATGTCATCCCACTTATTGAAAAGACTAAGCACAGTCGCCATATTAGCAAGCCATTAATCATGCACAGTGATCGTGGTAGCCAGTTTACGTCTGAAGCTTACAATCAAGTTACAGCTAATATGACATTAAGCTATTCAAAGAAAGCTTATCCTTGGGATAATGCCTGCATTGAGTCGTTTCATGCCTTGATTAAGCGTGAATGGATAAATCGGTTTAAAATCCATTCATACTCCGAAGCTAAACGACTAGTTTTTCAGTACATTGAAACGTTTTACAACACAGTTAGAATTCACAGTCACTGTGGATTCAAATCACCAAAGCAACTTGAAGATGAGTATCAAACTCAAATTCAAAATTTAGTCGTGGCATAGGACGGCACTATGTCCCGTCAAGTATACAGATCAAATAGATAAAAATTTTAGGCGGCTTGATTGCGGAATTTTTCCGCGGTCAAGCCGTTTTTGCTTGTGTAAGCGCGTTTGGTATTAAAGTATTCAATGGCTCCTTTGACGAGCTGTTCTAGCTCTGCTAGCGTCTTAGGACGATTATGTTTGTTAATCCAGATTAGCTTGAAGTCATTCCACCAACGCTCTATGGGGGAGTTTTCCTAAGGATGACCGGGGTGTGACATACTATGAATACAATTTTTAGAGGCTAAGTAGTCGTTGAACATACTTGAGCAGTAAGCTGATCCGCGGTCAGTATGGACCATTGGTTGCGCATCAGGTTCAACCGTAAAAGCACGATTAAAGGTTTCAATTACTGCTGATGAAGTTTCTGTGTCTGAAATATTGTAGCTTAAAGCGTAACGACCATATAAATCTAAAATAACGTGTACTCGTACTTTATGAAGTGTGTGTTCGCCGTAGGCAACTTCCGTTGTGTCGGTAACCCACACTTCATTTTTAGTTTCACGGTCGAATTGTCCCTGCAATAAGTTGTCATTGATGTATTCTTCATGGCGTTGAATTCGATTGCGCTTCTTCTTCCTAATATTTGCTCTAATTCCATGCTTACGCATGCAATTAGTTATTCGTTTTAATCCAGCGGTAAAGCTTAAACGGTTTTCAAAGCTTAACTGTGTAGTCATCGCTAAATATCCCAGCGTCCAATTATGTTCTTCTTCTAACTCTACAATCGCTTCAAGTAACTCTGCTTGCTCATTATGATATCGACTTGGCTTTCGATTGAGCCATTTGTAATAACCATCTCGCGAAGAATCAGCTATTTTACACAACTGGCTAATTGACCATCCATTTTCTTGATTTAGTTCTTTGATGGCTTGGTACCGGAGTCCTTTTCCACCTCCCGATTGCGTATTTCTGTTAATTTTTTTGCGAACGCAATCTCCATCTCTTGCTTTTCTAGCTGAGCCCTTAATAAGCGATTTTCTGCCTTGAGTCGGTCAACTTCCGTCCACTTCTCTTCTGGCTTAGCTTTGCCTCGGCGATCACGAAGTGATTCTGGGTCATTACCGCTTTTGCGATACTTTTGATACCAGCCATAAACTTGTTGGTAACTAATATGGTACTTTTCAACTGCCCAATTGTAGTTCACATCATGCTTAATCAACTCTTCAATGATAGTAAGTCGTTCTTCAAAGTCAGTCTTTCGTCCACTCATTTTTGAATCTCGCTTTCTTGGCGTATAGGCCTTTAAGTTAGATTCATTATACCGGATAATCCATTGTTCTAGTTGCCTTTGAGATCGTAAACCGTGTTTTATCGCAAATAAATCTAATGCCTCATCTGTTTGTTGATATTGTTCAACCAATGAGTTTTTAAATTCTTTAGAGTAGCTTTGATTATGATGACTTGTTTGAAGTCCTGGCATTCCCTGATACTTGTATAGAAGACTCCACCGCCTGATAGTTTTTTGGCTAATCTTGTACTTAGTTATTACCTTATGGATTCCATTTCGTAAAACTTCATTGAGGATTAAGAGTTTTTCCTCTGCTGAGTATTTAGATTTTCTTCCCATAGAAAAAGCCCTCCGAGTATAAGATGAATTTTCTATTTCATCTGTATACTCAGAGGGCATTATAGCCCTTTTCAATTTCCGAATGGATCTTCTTAATTTAGGGACTTATGTCAGAGCCCCCTTTTTTGTATCTCATGCTCCTGCTTTTTTGCTCTGCTGAGAATACTGCAACATAAATAACTGAAACAAAAGTGATGGATCGCGTTGAGTTGTTTTCAAAGATTGTTCAATACGAATCAACCCCAAATAGGCATTCTCCAACGCTTGCATTGAAAAATCACGCACAGTTTTTAATCCTAATTTAATCCGATAAGGATGGACATTAAGCTGACTTGCAAGACTCCCTTGCGTAAGGCCGCGTTTGCTTAATACTTTTATTTGAATCAGCAGCCGAAACTGACCTACTAGCACCGCATTAATCCTTAACGGTGGCTGTTGGCCTGCTAGTAGCTGTTGATAGAGATCTAAGGCTTTTATTTGATTATGCTTAAGAACCGCAGTGACTAAATCAAAGACATTTTCATCTAACGATTGTGGAACTAGAGCGGCTACCATGTTTTGATCAATCTTTTTTTCATGATAAGCTAAAATCTTTAATTTAGTTAAGCTTGCATCCATCATCCCATAATCCGCATTAGTTCGTTGAACCAACTCATCCAAAGCGGCTTCTGATATTTCAAAACCAGCAGTTGACAGTTGAGTTCTCACTCTTTGACGAGCTGCTGGTTCATCAAGTGGACTAGCATCAACTAAAACCGCTGTCTTCTTTAATTGTTTTACAATCCCTTTTCGTCCATCAAGCTTTTCATAAGGGGCCGCAAAAACTAAAATTGTAGACGGTTCTGGGTGTTCAAGGTACTTTTTTAAGCTGTCCAAATCATGCTCAACTTTTGAATGCTTTTTTTCACCAGTTAAGAAAACCGGTTTATTGATAATAACTAATCGTCGCTCACCAAAAAATGGAGTCGCCATCGCATCATCCAAAGCAACTGCCAATGGTGTGGCTTCCATATCATATCGACCAACATTCATGACCTGTTCATTTTCTGGAATAAGGCTTGTAAAGGCATCAATTGCCTGTTGTTGAAGAACCTGTTGTTTTCCTAAAATTAAATATACCATTGCTGGGGTTTTAGTTTTTAATTGTGTAGATAATTGGGCAATGTCCAACTTGTTTCATCTCCCCTCAAGGTTGTTTTTATTTTTCCATTTTGACCATAGTATACATATTGTATCATCCCAAATTGTTGCGTTGATAAGTAATTAATATTTAATTTTTGAAAATTTCTTATCGTTATTTCATCAGGATGATGGTACCTATTAAATCTTCCAGCTGAAATTATCGCATACTTAGGAGCAATTGTCTGTAAAAATGAATAACTACTAGCAGTTTTACTGCCATGATGCCCAGCTTTTAAGATATCTATTTTTAGTTGTGAATACTTTCGAACAATCTTTTCTTCATTTTCCTGATCTAAATCTCCAGTAAACAGAAATCTTTTTCCGCCAAATGTCCCAGCTAACACTAAAGAATCTTCATTTTTCCCTTCTCCTGGAACAAAAGGATGTAAAATTTGTAATGGAAATGACGGCAACCTAACATCATCAGTCACCGGAACTATCGCTGGCGATGACTTTTCAGCAGTCCTTACTTTATTAAGAAGTGCTGATTGTTTTTCCATCCCTGCCGGTAAAATCAGTCTTTTCACCGCTATATTATCCAAAACGGTTGTTAAATAGCCGATATGATCTGCATCATGATGAGTTAAACAAATATTATCAATCCGCCTAATACCTTTACTTTTCAAATAATTAATGGTTATTCGTTGGGCATCATCTTGAGAGTGCTTTGAAATCGCCCAATTTGGCTTTTTAAAATTTAATTTCCCTCCTGTGTCAATCATTGTTACTCGTCGATTAAAAGGTTCTCTAATAATTATTGAATCTCCCTGCCCAATATCAACAAAAGTAACCTCACCATTAAACGGAAAATGAATTATCCCCCCAGTAATTACATACAATAGGGCTAATATTTTCCATGATTTTAAAGATGTATCTTGAGAAATGACAAGTAACGATGCTGCAAATAATAGAAAGGCCAAAATTAATGGTGGCTTCCCAAAATGAATCATTCCGGGAAAATCAGATAACCAATTTAAAATATATTGAAAGCATTTTAACCCAGTATTAATTAGATAGGTTAGTGGCGCAATAAGCCTAAAACTAAGCGCTCCAACCAAGACCGCCGGAAAAACAACCGTAGAAAACAGCGGAATTATTAAATAACTAACCCCAAAGCTCAGAAGATGAACCTCATATACATAGCTCAATAAGGAAGGTAAACTAATTAAATTCGATAATAAAGACTGCTTAAAACCGCGTACTGATTCTGGAAGAACTTGAAGAATAAAAGAAAGTAAATAGCTTAATTGACCGCCTAATGTAAGCAATAGCAACGGGTCAATAACTAATCCAATTAATAAGCTCAGTGCCCACCCATCAAGACGGTCTAAATTTAAATATCGATGAAGAAGACCAAGTTCAGCCATAATGGTTGCTCTTATTAAGCTTGTTGCTCCACCACCAATAATAAGATAAAACGGTAAAATGATAATTAAAAATAATTCAATTGATTCTTTGCGCCACCACAAATAAACTAACAATTGCCGGAATAAATCAGTAAAAAGGACAATATGCATTCCTGAAATACAAAAAAGATGAAGCAGACCAAGCCTTTTGATACTCACCATTAATTCGCCGGAATCGTCATTACTACTACCAATTATTAATTGTTGACAATACGCACTAAGAGGAGGCGGTAAAGTTTCAAAGTAGAGGCTGAGTCGCTTCCTTAATATATGACACCAGCCAACTATTCCTCTTTTTTGCCTAACCATTTGCTCTACCCGGTTAATTTGAACTTGATTACAGATCCGGCGATGGTGGTTATAAGTTAAGTTATCAAATTGATTTTCATTTGTACGGGGAATAATCGGTTTTAACTGCCCATTAATAAGCCATATCGAGGGTATTGTAAGCTTATCAATATTTTTTAACATCTGGGGTGACTTAAACGACATCATTATTGCTTCACGTTGTCCAGTTTGAATGTCGATCGCAGTTCCTGTCATAAAATTTCCATTGAATTTTAATTCATCAGGGTAAACTAATATTCTTTGAGTAACTTACATTTGCTTATCTGCCGTAATAGTTGCCCAATTTTTTTGTAGACTGTAACACAAAATTGCCATCAATAAACATGTCAGCACTCCAATTCCAAATACTATTGGCCTTTTTAATACGGCAATTCGGTAAAATATAGCAATTAAAAGAAAAATTAACCAATATGAACTAAAGAAACTAACTGCTACTAAACTTGCAATTAGCGCGGGAAAAAACCAAAAGTGTTGAATAATCTATTTTTGATCTGGGTTGATATACTGATCCAGATCAACCTCTTCTAAAATATCACTATCTAATTTAATCTGATGAAGCGCAACGTTTTTGAGTTTAAGTAATCTCATTGCGTAATCATCATTGTGATAATTACGAATATAATTTATCTCCTTAATCCCAGTCTGCAATAAGCTTTTGGTACATTGTAAGCAAGGGAAATCCGTTACATAAATGCTTGCCCCATCAGCAGAAATACCAAACTTAGCACACTGCAACAGAGCATTCATTTCTGCATGAATAGTTCGCACACAATGTCCATCACGTAAATAGCAGCCTTCATCAATGCAATGTGCATCACCAGCGACTGAGCCATTGTACCCACCCGCAATTATCCGCTTATCACGAACTAAAACTGCACCTACTGAAAGGCGGTTGCAGGTACTGCGCGACGCCAATAAAGCTGCTTGAATCATAAAATACTGGTCCCAATCAATTCTCGGTTTCATATTATTTCACTCCTCTATATTTGAAATATAGTATAGCAAATATCTTCATCAAAAAAATAAAAACTAGATAGATAGGTGATCTTTTAGTTTAGCAACAGTTTTTTCGCCAAAGCCATTTATTTCTTTAAGTTCGTCAACACTCTTAAACTGACCGTGTTCTTGTCGGTATTGTAATATCAAGTCTGCTTTTTTATCGCCAATTCCCGTTATTTGACATAGTTGTTCTTTGGTTGCCGTATTTAGATTTATCTTTGCAGAATTATCGCTACCATTTTCATTATTAGCTGCTGATGGTTCTGTACTGCTGGAAGCTACCGGCGTTTCGCCTTGAAGCGGAATATAGATCATTTGCTGGTCTGTTAATTGTTTAGCAAGATTCACTTGGCGCAAGTCTGCATTGGGTAGTGGTCCACCTGCCGCTTTCAAGGCTTCGTTCACACGATCATCTGCTTTCAATTCATAAACGCCGGGCATTTTTACGGCACCCTTTATGTCAATAGCAACGGTCCCCTTCATCGTAGTGGTAGAAGTTAAACTGCTTCCTGTTTCGCTACTTGTTAAAACAGCATTAGTATTTGAAATTAAAGCATCGTTATTGTTTTTATTAAGCATCCAATATCCCCCAACCACTGCAGCAATCACTATCATCAGCACTTGTACTCGATATTTTATCCATAATTCTGATAATTGCTGCATGTTTCTCACCTCCCTATAAATATAAATACGTAAAAAAATCAATTTTGCATTAAAAAAAGCAAGAGACCTTCAATGCTGCCTCTTGCTTTTTTAATTTACTTATGCGTTTGTAAATATTTCACCGCTTCGTCAAAGGAAGTGACTGGGACAACCTTCATTCCCGGTGCATATTTTTTAGCTGCTTTTTTAGCCATTTGATAATTAGTCAGATGGCCTTCTTCATACTTAAGAATCTCTTTCGTTGGTTTTATATAAGGGGCAAAGAAAATAGTGGATCCTGCACGGTGCGCGGCGATTACTTTCTTGTCAATTCCACCAATTTCTCCAACGGTCCCGTCTGAATTTATCGTTCCAGTTCCGGCAATTTTACGTCCCCGTTGCAAATCTTTTCCACTAATTTGTTGATATATTTGCAAACTGAACATTAAGCCACCGGATGGTCCACCGTATTGACCAGCATCAATCTTTACTGGGATCTTAGTCTTAACTTGCATATTGTTAGTAAGGATGATCCCAATTCCCGGCTTATTAGTATTAGCAATTTTAACAAGCGGATGAGTTACAGTTTTAGTTTTCCCATCTCGAGTATAAGTAACCGCTAACGGAGTGCCAACTTTTTTAGCACCAATATATTTTTGAAAGCCTTGAGCGGTATTAAAGTGATAACCATCTACTTTTGTAATTGTATCCCCAACATGAATATCATGTTTAAATTTAGAATTAGGCTGAACTTGCAATACATAAATTCCTAGATAGCGTCGCGTCACTTTTTGGTGAGCAGCATTATAAGCAACTGCAATTGCCTCGTTAATCGAGCTATCCATATAAAATTTTTGGATACGATCATAAGTTGCACTATTTTGACCACCAGTTACATCCTCTGCACTCTCAATTGACATATAGGGCATCATTTTGGCATATAAATATGTTGCAGGATGGGCGCGTTGAATCGCCACCGACGTCAACATAAAACTCCCCTTATATCGATCAGGGTGTCCCTTTATTTTAACAAAAGACTGTAAATCAGCAGCCGTTCCCGGACTTTCGATATAGGAATTTAGGGGCCAGAACAAAAAGCAGCCTAGTAAAAGGACAAGCCCTAAAACAATCCCTATTCGCCTTAATATTACATTATCTTGCTTTTTCATTATCTTTCTTAACCCGTAACATTTCTCGTTCCATTAAACGCTTTTTTAGTGCTTCATTAATATTAGCAGGAAGATAAGCTGAGATATCTCCCCCAGCCGATGTTACTTCTTTCAGCAAACTACTAGATAAGTGCTGATATTCAGGCTTAGCAAGGAAAAAGACGGTCTCGCACTGATCATCCAAGAAATTATTCATTGCCGCAATATCGCGTTCATATTGAAAATCAGTAGTATTGCGCAAACCACGCATTAAGTAATCTGCCCCAATGCGGTTCATTAGATCAACAGTTAAACCCTCTGTTGTAATAACTGAAACATTATCTAGCCCGCTCACCGCCTCTTTAATTTGCGCTACTCTTTCTTCAACAGTAAACAGCGGATTTTTACTTTCATTAGTCATTACCGCTACTGCTAATTGGTCAAATAATGCACTTCCTCGTTTAATTAAATCTAAATGTCCAAGTGTTAATGGGTCAAATGATCCAGGAAAAACTGCAACTTTCATTATTTTGATTCTCCTTCATATTGATAAATTGTTAAAACCGTAATTCCATATTCTTGACGGCGAATAAAGTTAAAATCAGCTAAATCTGTTGGTAATTTTGCATTGTGATCTGTTTCTGCCACAATTATTGCATCTTTAGCTAGCAAATTATTTTTAACCATTTGCTCAACATCATTAACAATTTGCTGTTTAGCATAGGGCGGATCTAAAAAGACCAAGTTAAATTTCATTTTATCTTTCGCGAACAAATTCAATGCTTTGTGAGCGTCCATTTTATAAACCTTAAATTGTTCGCTATGTTTTGTAACATCAATATTCTTCTTAATTGTTTTGATTGCTTGATATTGACGATCAACTAAAACCGCCTGACTGATGCCGCGTGATACAGCTTCAATACTTAATCCACCGCTTCCCGCAAATAGATCTAGACTAGTACCGCCATTAAAGTAAGGACCAATTATATTAAATAACGCTTCTTTAACTTTATCAGTTGTAGGACGAGTCGCCATTCCTGGAACAGCACTAAGTTTTCGCCCACCAAAATCACCTGCAACAATTCTCATTTTTTATCATCCTCATCATGTAATTGATAGACCCCCGTTAATTCAAGATCAGCTAACGTCGGATCTAAATCTGGCCGAGCTGATAATTCAACCTTTTTTACTGCGCGTAATCGACTTATCTTCTCTTTTACTTTTTCGACATCACTTTGGTCTACATACATTACCACATAATGCATTCGTCGGGAAATGTAATCAATCTGACCATAATGACGAAGAGCTCGAATCACTCGATTGTTATTAATGTAAATTATCAGGGAACGGCGTGGAATTAGTTTAAACATTCTTTACGCCTCCTGCTTCAGGAACAAACGGTTTTCCCATAACTAAGCGATTCCGATTTTGCTGCATACTAATATTCATTATAATGCCTACCGTCGCAGAAAGAATCAACATACTCGATCCCCCATAACTAATAAATGGGAAGGTAACTCCCGTAATCGGTAAGAGTCCTAGAACACCACCAATATTAAAGAGTGTTTCAATTGTAAAGAATGTTGCTGAGCCATAACAGATTAGCGTTTGATATAAACTATCTGCACGAACCCCAACTTGAATAATACGACAAATCAAAAAGAGTAAAGTAACTAAAATTGCCGTTACCCCAACTAGACCCAACTCTTCACTAGTAATTGACATAATGAAGTCGGTATTGGGTTCTGGCAAATACCCCATTTTCTGGATACTATTTCCAAGTCCTACCCCAAATACACCGCCATTACTAATTGCGTAATAGGAATTAACCAGTTGGCTTCCTGAACCACTAGCATTTCCAAAAGGATTTAGAAAAGCAACAAAACGCGCAACTTGGTAACCACCGCCTTGGAGCAAACCACTTTCAACAAGTCGTTCCAACCCAAGATAGCCAAGCACTGGTAAAACAAGAATTATCCCCAAACTAACGCCCCATTTATAGTCAGCCGCTAACAGCATAATTGCAATAATTGCTCCGTTAATCGCCATTCCTCCAATATCTGGTTGAATCATAATCAATCCGAGAAAAACTACAATTATGAGCCAAGGGCCTTTAGCATCAGTGGTAAAATGTTGTCCCCGTTGCCTAATTTTAGCCATTCGATCAGCTAAATATAAGATAAAATATAGCTTACAAATTTCCACCGGTTGAATATTAAAGAAACCTAAAGATATCCAACCTTTAGCGCCGTTAACAGCTCGGCCAAAGACTAAAACAATGACAAGTAAAGCACCAACCACCAATGTTGAATCCCGCAAAAACCTTGGCGTTCGATAATGCCGCAAAGGATAATTTGCCATAAATGCCATTACTGCAACTCCCATTACAACATAGATTGTTTGTTTTATTAAATAACCTAATGGGGTTCCACCATTTTGCATTTCAATTGAAGCACTCGCTGAATAGACCATTACAATTCCTACTAAGCATAAAGCAAGATAAGGAACTAAAATATAATAATCAAGGTAGCGGACGTTATTCCATACAGAACGAATCTTACGGAATCTTAATTTCTTTTTCTTCACAAAGTGCACCTACCTAAAAACAAAATACAATCATTATTATACAACAAAAAAAAAGCTCGGAAAGCCAGTTAGCCTCCCAAGCTTTTTTAAATATTTACTTCCGTGAAGCAGCACGACGACGCTTAGCTTCCTTTTCACGAGCATTTGTGTTAAGAGTCTTCTTCCGTAAACGGATGTTTTCTGGAGTTACTTCACAGTATTCATCTTCATTTAAGAATTCGAGTGATTCTTCAAGGGAGAAGTGGGTAGGTGTCTTAATGTGAGCCATTTCATCAGAACCAGCAGCACGAACGTTGGTTAAGTTCTTACCCTTGGTGATGTTAACAGTAATATCATTTTCACGACTGTTCTCACCCACGATCATACCTTCGTAAACTTCCGTACCTGGATCAATCAATAATTGACCACGACTTTCGATACCCATCATTGCGTAAGTAGTAGCCTTACCAGCATTCATTGACACAAGAGTACCCTTTTGACGACCAGGATTCCAGTTCTTGATAACTGGAGCGTACTTTTCAAAGGTATGACTCATAATTCCATAACCACGAGTCATAGTCATAAATTCAGTTGAGTATCCAATCAGACCACGTGA
Source organism: Limosilactobacillus reuteri (assembly GCF_003072625.1). Classification (NCBI taxonomy): domain Bacteria; kingdom Bacillati; phylum Bacillota; class Bacilli; order Lactobacillales; family Lactobacillaceae; genus Limosilactobacillus; species Limosilactobacillus reuteri. Next base: position 742,335 of record NZ_CP027805.1, on the reverse strand, counting down.
TGGTGCCAAGAAGATAAGGCGAGTTTGACCATTTTCGCCTGGTTCCATGTTCTTCATTTCACCCTTACGTTTAGAAAGGCTATCAATAACTGCCCCAGTATATTCATCTGGAGTATCAATTTGAACTTCTTCAAATGGTTCACTCATTACTCCATCAATTTCACGGTAAATAACTTGTGGACGTGATACAGATAATTCATATCCTTCACGACGTAAAGTTTCGATCAAGATAGAAAGGTGTAATTCCCCACGGCCTGAAACGGTCCATGCACCTGGATCATCAGTATCTTCAACCTTTAAGGACACATCAGTTTGCATTTCACGCTTCAAACGATCTTCAAGCTGACGGGCAGTAACAAATTTACCTTCACGACCAGCAAATGGAGAATCATTGGTCCGGAAAGTCATCTGCAATGTAGGTGGATCAATCCGTAATGGAGTGATTGCTTCGGGGTGTTCTGGATCTGTTACAGTTTCCCCAACATTAATATCTTCCATTCCAGAAACCGCAATCAAGTCACCAGCTTTAGCTTCATTAATTTCCAATCGCTTCAAACCGAAGAAACCAAAAAGCTTAGTAACCCGGAAATTCTTCTTTGAGCCATCAAGCTTCATTAAGGTAACATTATCGCCGACCTTAATCTTACCACGGAAGACACGACCAATACCAATACGACCAACGAAGTCATTATAATCCAAGATAGCAACTTGGAATTGGAGTGGTTCATCAGCATTATCTACTGGAGCAGGAATTGTCTTGATAATAGTATCAAACAATGGCTTCATTGTGTGTTCTTGAGTAGAAACATCTGAATCGTAACTTGAAGTACCGTTCATTGCTGAAGTGTAAACAACTGGGAAGTCAAGTTGATCTTCATCAGCACCCAATTCAATAAAGAGGTCAAGAACTTCATCAACAACTTCTTCAGGACGAGCACCTTTACGGTCAACCTTGTTAATCACAACAATTGGTGTTAAGTGTTGTTCAAGAGCCTTCTTAAGAACAAACCGTGTCTGAGGCATCGTCCCTTCGAAAGCATCCACAACAAGCAATACACCATCAACCATCTTCATAACACGTTCAACTTCACCACCGAAGTCCGCGTGTCCTGGTGTATCCAAGATGTTAATTTGGTGATTGTCATATTTAACAGCAGTATTTTTTGAAAGAATAGTAATACCACGTTCACGCTCAATAGCGTTAGTATCCATCGCACGATCTTCAATTGAGAAGTGTTCTGGTAAAGTATCTGATTGCTTCAACATTTCGTTAACTAAGGTAGTCTTACCGTGGTCAACGTGGGCAATAATCGCAATGTTACGAATGTCGTCACGAGTTTTCAAAACTTGATTCTCCCTTTCGTCATATCATTTTTAAGTCGAACAGCAGCGGCCTATCAATAGCCAATTTCATAAAAAAACTGTGACATCGCGGTCACAGCCTCGACAACTAATTGATGATTTGTCGAATATCTCGACTAACCTGCCTCGTTGCTACTAATACAAGATTAGATGATAACACATTAATAGAACTACCGTCAATTGATTTCACAACTAAGCCTAATTCTTCTGCTAACATTCGCCCAGCAGCAAGGTCCCATGGCTTTAAATTCGAGATATATCCGCCTAATTGACCAGTGATCACACCAATCATCTCAATACCAGCACTTCCATACATCCGTAAGCCAATTGCGTCTTGAACGATTTCCTTTAATGCTGAATCGCCACTTAAAGTTAATGTCCGATTCATCGCTAATAAACTTTCTCGTAAGCCTAAATCAGCAGGTTGAATAATTTTTTGGTTGTTAACATAAACACCAGCGTTTCTTCGACCATGATAAAGATGATTATTAATTACATCTAAAATATAACCAAGTGTTGGTTGACCATCAACGTATAATGCCAACATAACAGCAAAATTATTATGCTGCTTAACAAAATTTATCGTTCCATCAATCGGATCAACAATCCAAACATGTCCTTGCATATTGCTTATTTGCTGGTCGCCAAATCCTTCTTCACTTAAGATTTGACTATCAGGATCAATTTTGCGCAGTTGATCATTTATTAATTGTTCATTCTCCCGATCAATCGTCGTTACAAGGTCAGTATAATTCGTCTTAGTATCGATTTGGTAATCATTTTCCATTTTCTGGTATGCATTTTGACCTGCTTGACGAATTATTTGTTGTGCTTTTTGATCTAACTCTTCAATACTAATCATTTTTACCCAACCATCTTAATTCTCTTATCTGTTGATTCTTGTGCTGCTTTGACAACACGGTAGAGAACATAACCAGAATTCTTTTCAAATTCGCGACCTAATTGTTTCTCTTCAGCCTTCGAGGGAACGACTTGCTTAAAAGTACGATAACAATCTAGGATTTCATCCCTGTCAATCCCAACTTCATAAGCATCTTCAACTGCCCTAAACATAGCAATTACTGTTTCCATCTCTTTAGTTGTCCATGATGGATCAAGCGGATAACTATAGTTTTGTGAATTCATTTCTTGTCCCTCCATTCATTTCCTACTTGTATTATACAATCCAAACGGAAATTTAGGAATAAAAGGCCTAAAATAATCCAAATAGAAAAAGTTCTTAGTGCTCTCAAAATTGAGTCATTCATCACTAAGAACTTTTCTAATTTATTAAAATCCCGAAATGTCAATTTAAGTTAGAAAGAAAATAGTTGCTCATCAGTGACGTAAGACATGAATACTTCACATGGAGTTCGATAGCCTAGTGATTTATGGGGCAGGTTATTTCGCTTACTCATCAGTTGGGTTACCAATTCATCAGGAAGATTGCGGAAATCTAGCTGTTTCGTTAAGCCATCCCGGCGTAAAAGACCGTTGTTATTTTCGTTCAGCCCTCGTTGATTGGGAGCATCAACCTCGGCAAAGTAAGTGTGAAGGTCAAATTGATTGGCAATCTCGCGCCAGCCGGCGAATTCTTTTCCGTTGTCAAAGGTAATCGATTTGAAGAAGTGCCGCGGGAATTTCTGAAGCCACTGACTTAAGTGTTGGTTAATCGCATCAGCCGTCTTTTCGTGCACATTGAGTACAATTTCGACCTTCGATTGGCGTTCGGTCAGGGTCATTACCGCCCCTTGGTGCTTTTTGCCTTGGACGGTATCAGCTTCAAGGTGCCCAAATTCAGTGGCATAGTGCGGAAAGTCCTTGGCACGCTCGTGAATACTTCGCCCCAATTGGCCAGCCTTCCCGCGGCGCTCGACATAGCCATTCGGGTGCCGCTTACCTGGAACGGACATCGAAGCCGAACTGGCCACGTTCAAACATCCGGTAAAGAGTTCGCCGGTTACAACTAATTGGGCGCTCAGCGCGCCCAATAATGGTATCAGGCGTCCACCCCTGGGCAATTTTGTCGTTGATATAAGTAAGTTCAGCCAGTGACAACTGAGTACGTTTTCGGCCACAACGTTGCTTATTGCGCATATAGTGATCTTGATAATCAGCAATTGAGGCACCGGTTTCCAGGTAACGATAAACGCGATAAACGGTTTCGGCGCAACGGTTGATCATTTGGGCCACTCGGTACGCTTTAAGCTTTTGCACGAAAGAATGGGCGATGATTGTCAGCTCGTTTGTGGTAAGATGGGTGTAAGTCATTTGTGGTTTTCTTTCTTTTGTTTAGGGGTATTCAAAAGTCTACCACAAATGGCCTTTCTATTTTTCTAACTTAATTTTACAAACGGCGAATTTAAATATGTGTTGGGAAGCCAAGCGCAATGTCTGCAGCTTCTTGAACAGGTTCATTCAATGTTGGGTGTGGATGAATTGTTAAAGCAACGTCTTCAACATTCATTCCACAGTTGACAATCAATGAAAGTTCACCAGCAAGGTCACTAACACCAGGACCAACACCTTGAGCACCAATAACATTCTTCTTATCTTTAGTATAGATTAAGCGAATAAATCCTTCCGCAGCATCAAGAGAAACGGCACGAGCATTACCAGCAAATGGGAATTGAGCAGTAGATACATCAATTCCTTTATCTTTAGCTTCTTCAACCGTCATACCAACTTGAGCTAATTCCGGATCAGCAAAGCAAACCATCGGTACTCCAACCCAATCGTTAGCAGTATTTTTACCAGCAATTGCACCAGCGGCAGTCTTAGCTTCAAAGAATGCCTTGTGAGCAAGAGCAGGACCAGGAACAATATCTCCAATAGCCCAAATACCAGGTACATTCGTCCGACCTTGTTTATCAACAATTACTTGATGACGGTCGTTTAACTTAACATTTGTCATATCAAGCCCAAAATCATCAGTATTTGGTTTACGGCCAACAGATACCATGCAGCAGTCTGCTTTAATGCTCTTTTCACTGCCATCAACTTCATAAGTGACAGTAACACTATTTTCATCTTGCTGAGAATCTTTAGCCATTGCCTTAGTTACAATGTCTACGCCCTTCTTTTCAAGATTCTTGACAACAATATCAACCATATCGTGGTCAAATCCACCAAGAATTGAATCAGTACCTTCAATAATCGTCACATGAGCACCAAGATCAGCATAAGCACCAGCTAATTCTGTACCAATGTAGCCACCACCAATCACAACTAATTCTTCTGGTACTTCCTTGAGGTTTAAGCCACCGGTTGAATCAATAACGCGGCCTTCAAACTTAAAATGAGGAATTTCTACTGGACGACTTCCTGTTGCAAGAATCAAATTCTTCCACGCGATAGTCCGACCATTATCATTATCCATGAATTGCTTTGGACCGGGTTTAATTACACGAAGTTGATGGTCATTATCGAGAATTGCCTCGCCATCAATAACTTCAACTTTATGCTTCTTTAAAAGTATCTTAACTCCACGAATCATCCGGTCAACAACTTTATGGTCCTTCCATTCTTGAGTCTTAGTAAAGTCTAGCTTTGCATCAGTCTTAGAAATACCATAAATAGATGAATCTAAAGTTTCTTGGTAACGGTGGCCAGCAGCAATTAATGCTTTAGATGGTACACATCCAATATTTAGACAAACACCACCTAAACCTGGTTCACCCTTATCAATTAAGGTAACCTTTTGACCTAATTCTGAAGCTCGAATAGCGGCTACATAACCACCAGGACCTCCACCAACAATTACTGTATCCTTTTGTTCAGCATCAGCCATTATCTAACCCTCCATCATCAATAATTCTGGATCATGTAATAACTTGTTCATGTAGTTCAATGCATGTTGTGCAAGTCCACCATCAATTAAACGGTGATCGTAAGTCAATGATAACTTCATCATTCGGCCAACAACAATTTCACCATCTTCGTTAACGTATGGTTCCTTGTCAATTCGACCAACACCAAGAATTGCAACATCTGGTTGGTTGATAACAGGGGTGAACCAGCCACCGCCAATTGAACCAATATTACTGATGCTGATAGTCCGACCAGCCATTGATTCTGGACTTAGCTTGTTATCAAAGGCTGCTTGAGTATTTTCGGTAATTTCCTTAGCAATCTCAAACATACTCTTAGAATCTGCATTCTTAATATTTGGATTATAGAGGCCGTGGTCAGTGTTAGTAAGGATTCCAACATTGTAGTAGTGCTTGTAAACAATTTCTTGAGTAGAATCATCAATTGAAGCATTTAATTCTGGGAACTTCTTACATGTGGCAACTAAAGCCTTAATAATGTATGGCAAGAAAGTTAAATGAATATCTTGTTCTGCAGCAACTGCCTTGTACTTCTTGCGACTAGCCATTAGAGCAGATACTTCAACTTCATCAAATGACGTAACATGTGGTGAGATATCCTTTGATTCACGAGTAGTCTTAGCGATGATCTTCCGCATATTAGACATTGGTTCACGTTCTTCAAGGTCAGCATTCCATGGCTTGATGGTATTACCAACTGTCTTAGCCGCAACAGGAGCAGTCTTAGCTGACATAGATGTACTCTTTTCTTCCTTAGCTGGAGCAGCTGACCCATTAAAGTTATCAATATCTTCTTTAAGAACTTGACCGTGATTCCCACTTGGTTGGACAAGTGAGATATCAACACCTTTATCACGGGCATATTGACGAACAGAAGGCATTGCCATTACAAGCCTATTTGGTTCTGCAAGGGGAGCCATTCCACCCTTTGAAGAATTATCTTCTGAAGGGGAATCTGTAGCTGGAGCAGTGGATTCTTCACTCTCAGTAGCCTCCTCACTACCTGTATCAGTTTCATCATCGTCGTCACTTTCGACATTTGTACTAATACCTGGCTTACCATCATCAATTTCAGCGAGCTTGTCGCCCTTTTCAACGTGGTCGTCTTCCTTTACAAATAATTTTTTGATAGTTCCATCAACTGGAGATACCAATTGCGTAGTTGACTTGTCAGTTTGAATTTCAATTAAAGGATCATCAGCTTTAATTGCTTCTCCTTCTTTAACGAGCCAAGAAGCAACATCACCTTCAGTTAATCCTTCTCCCATTTCTGGTAGTCTAAAAATGTATGCCATATCGTATTAACACCCTTTCTATTCCACACTTTAGTAATTAATTACTTCTCGTACGGCGTCCTCAATATCACGTGCACCTGGAAGCCAAACATTTTCAGCTTGTGGGAATGGATATACTGAGTTAGGAGCAGCAACCCGGGTAACAGGAGCATCAAGGTACATAATTGCGCCTTCTGAAATAGCTGATGCAACTTGGGCACCAACACCAGCCATCTTTTGCGCTTCTTGAACAATAACTACTCGGTGCGTTTTCTTAAGTGATTCAAAGATCGTGTCAGTATCAAGCGGGTAAAGAGAACGTAAGTCGATAATCTCAGCAGAAATATTATCCTTAGCTAATTTCTTAGCAGCTTTTTGCGCTTCTGATACTTCACCACCATAAGCGATAATTGTAACATCAGTACCTTCTTGAACAACATTTGCTTTATCCAACGGAACAGTATACTTGTCATCAGGAACTTCACCTTTGACTGAACGATAGAGACGAAGGTTTTCAAGGAAAAGAACTGGATCGTTATTTTCAATTGCAGAAATAATTAATCCCTTAGCATCATAGGCAGAGCTTGGTGCAACAACCCGTAATCCTGGAATACCAACGAAGAAGTTTTCAAGATCATCCCCGTGCAATTCAGCGGTATGAGTACCACCACCATAAGGAGTCCGAATGGTAATTGGCGCATGCTTAGTTCCATTATATTGGAAACGCATCCGTGACATTTGGGCAGCGATAGAATCCATTGCTTCAAAGGTGAAACCCATGAATTGAATTTCTGGGACTGGACGCCAGCCGGTTGCTGCTAAACCAATTGACATTCCTAAAATACCTGATTCGGCAAGCGGAGTACTAAATACTCGATCAACACCATATTTTTCTTGAAGACCATTAGTGGCACGGAAAACACCACCGTTTTTACCAACATCTTCACCGAATACTAAAGTCTTAGGATCTTCGGCTAAAGCGATGTCAATACCTTCAGTAATTGCTTTGATATAAGTCTTTTTAGCCATGATTACTTCGACTCCTTTTCTTCGTACTTCTTAATTTGTTCTTTAATATCTGGAGTTGGTACTTCAAACGTCCGCTTCAACATATCGCTAACTTTTTCTGGCTCTACTGAGTCGGCTTCTTTCATTGCTTCTTTAAAGCTTTGTTTACATTCATCAGCGTACTTTTGTTCTTCTTCTTCAGACCAAAGCCCTTTCTTTGTTAAGTACTTGCGGAGACGAATCAATGGATCTTTATCAAACCATGGCTTTGTTTCATCCTCAGTCCGGTAACGACTAGGATCATCACCAGCAGAACTGTGCGCACCGAACCGGTATGTTAATGTTTCAATTAGTACTGGTCCATTACCAGCAGCAGCAAATTCACGAGCTTCCTTTGCAACTTCATAACATGCAAGAACATCCATCCCATCAACTTGAACGCCAGGAATACCAGCAGCAACAGCTTTTTGGGCAATTGTTTGCGCTTCAGTTTGGAGTTTTCGTGGGAATGAGATAGCCCAGCCATTATTTTGAATAATAAACACACCAGGAGCTTGGAACGCACCAGCAAAATTCATTCCTTCATAAGTATCCCCTTGTGAGCTTCCACCTTCACCAGTGTAAGCATAGGCAACAGTGTCCTTTTCGCCATTCTTCTTAATTCCAAGAGCGCCACCAGCCATTTCGACCATCTGAGCACCAATAATGATTTGTGGTCGGAGAGCACGAGCATCAAAAAGATTACCTTTGATGTGTCCCTTTGACCATAAGTACATTTGAGCAACGGTTGCTCCATGTTGAATTAATTGTGGCAAATCACGGTATGCCGGAAATAGGAAGTCTTGCTTCTTAAATGCAGCAGCGGTTCCCATTTCAGAAGCTTCTTCACCCCAAGTTGGAGCATAAAAACCTAACCGACCTTGCTTTGAGAAACTCATTGTTTGTTCATGCAAGGCACGTTCCCAAACCATTTTTTTCATTAAGTCAACTAATAATTCATCACTGAAATTAGCCATTAATTCTTTGTTAACAACATTTCCGTAGTTATCAAGAATTTGTACGGGTTTTGCATAAGGTACCCCTTCATTGGCTTTAATCTCAGCAAAATTGACAGCTTTGGTATTGGCCATATTCAACATTCCTTTCCAAATCCAATTAACATCATGTAAGCGATTGCTTATCTACATTTATAGTATAACCGATTGCCTAAATAATACAAGCGCTTTCATGGACTTAATAAACAGAGTTGTTAAAATGATTCAATTAAAGTATACGTTTTTCCCAAAATTTATAGTTAACTATTGTTACCCTCATATTCATTAGCAATTTTAAATAGTTATGATAGACTATAATATGACTGAATTTTTATATGGAGGCATAGTGAGTAATGTATTTAATGAAAGATATTACCCGTGATGGCAATCCCGTTTTACGTAAACGAGCTGCCAAGGTCTCATTTCCCCTATCTGATGAAGACCAAAAATTAGCTAAGGATATGATGCAATACTTAGAAGTAAGTCAAGACCCTGAATTATGTGAAAAGTACAAATTGCGAGCTGGGGTTGGCCTTGCTGCCCCTCAAGTGGGTGTTTCAAAGCAAATGGCCGCTGTTCTTGTCCCTGCACCTGATGAGAATGAAAAGCCCTTATTTAAGGACGTTATTATTAATCCAGTAATCGTCAGTGAATCCGTTCAATATGGTGCTCTTACTGAAGGTGAAGGTTGTCTTTCAGTTGATAAAGACGTGCCTGGCTATGTACCACGACATGACCGGATTACACTACGTTATCAAGATGTTAATGGTGAAACACATAAGGTACGATTAAAGCATTATCCAGCAATTGTTTGTCAGCATGAAATTGACCATTTACATGGGGTGCTATTTTACGATCATATTAACAAAGATCAACCATTTGAGGCACCTGCAGATACAGTGATGATTAGTTAATTTTTATAAAAAATGGTCGAGAGAAATCTACACTTTCTCCCGACCATTTTAACTAATCTGGTTTAATTTTTTTAAATCTTCAATGTACTCAACAGTTGCTTCATTTATCAAATAAGCAATATCGATATGCAAAATTCCTTCATATTTCCACCAATCGGTTATAATAAACGGCTGAGAGGCCTTGGGAGCCATCTTTAACTGATGTTGTTTTGCATATTCATCAAGTTTTGCTGCTAGTTTTTGACGTGTGAAATCATCAAGATTAATATTTTCTTTTTTATAATCAAAATGGTATTCAAAAGCAAGCACACCTTTTCCCCAAACATCGGCAACAATTTGAGAATTCAGATTTTTATTCCAATGTAACATTTCTTTCAAACTAGTATTTAACGCTGCATCAGTAACGTCTTGAGCATTTTTCTGTACCATCATCGTTGCTCGCTTAAGAAATACGCGATGGATCGTTAAATAAAGGGCAATAACAATTATTGCTGCTAAATTACAGATTAAGAATATAACCATGACTATCACCTCGTTGGCCTTTACCTTTATTTAATAATACCATGTTAGGAAAATTTAAGACACTTTTGGTCATCTGTGATAGAATAATAAAGTAAATTACTGCATAATATCTTTAATTAAGGAGTTTTTAACAGTATGACTTTTAAAGTATACTACCAAGCTGATAAGACAAAACGCCCAGTTCGTGAAAATACTCAATCATTGTATATTGAAGCTGATTCAGAAGCTGAAGCACTTTTAATGGTTGAACACAACACTGACTACAATATTGAATTTGTGGAACAACTTGATGAAAGGGCTCTTGCTTACGAAAAGCAAAACCCTAACTTTAAGTTGACGACGTTCTAAGCTTTTAATTATTAACAGAGGCTGAGAAAAACGCTTGTTTTTCTCAGCCTCCAACTTTCTTATGAACATTAGAAAAATACTAAATTAATTATATTATTTTTGCTTTTTGGCACCATTCAAAGGAGGAATATTGATGAATTATTCAATCATCCTCAACCGTCATGCTGGTAATGGCAATGCAGAAAAGGCATGGTCGTCAATCAAACCGGTCTTAGATCAACAACAAATTGATTATCACATGGAAACAACTAAGTATCCTAATCATGGAGAATACCTTGCTAGCCAAATCGCCCAATCCCATAATGCGGGATCAATAATTGTCATTGCGATTGGTGGTGACGGTACGCTACATCAAGTTGTTAATGGACTTATGAAGACGGCCAAGCGATTGAATAAAGAACCACTTGCGGTTGGATATATTCCTGCCGGGACAGGAAATGATTTTGCCCGCGGTTACGGGATTTCTATGCATCCACAAAGGGCATTAAATCAAATTTTAACTGCAGATGCACCACAAAAAATTAACATTGGTCATTATCATGAGGCGATTCGGGGTGAAGAAGGCTATTTTCTTAATAATTTAGGAATTGGTTTTGACGCGGCAATTGTTAGTCGTGCTAATACATTCAAGGCTCATCACAAGAAAAATCATATCGGGCGTTTCACCTATCTTCAAAAGGCAATTGGAGTAATCTATGATCAAGAGCCCTTTACCTTGATGATTCAATCTGGGCGTGAACGCTTTATTTTTCCTAAAGCTTACATCGCAATTACCAGCAATCATCCATTTATCGGTGGCGGATTTAAGGTCGCACCAAATGCTTCATTAAAGAAACCATCATTGGAATTAGTCGTTGCTGAACGAAAAGGTTGGCCTATGACAATTTGGCAATTGCTACAGTTAGCCCGGGGTAAGTTAGACCAATCAAAATTTGCCCACCACTTCCAAAGTGATAATCTCCACATCAGAACTACTTCACTAGAATTTAGTCAAACTGATGGAGAAGAGATTGGTAATCGTTTTATCGACCTCACCTTAGACATTAGTCAATATCCAATTTGGCAAACAATAGAAAAATAAGTTAAAAGCAGTAAGCACAGAAGAAAAATTCTTTCTTCTAGCACTTACTGCTTTTTTGTTAATCTTTTTATTTTATTAATCTTCAGAAGCTTCCATGGCTTCTAAAATAATCCGTAACTGACTGCATTCTTCCCGTAAAGATTGCATCTCTTCACCGTACTTTGGTTGAATAGTAACAGTCTGAGTACCCGTATTTTCCTGTCCCTCTTGTTTACATAAATCATCCAAACGGGACTGTGCACGGTATAAATCTTCTTCAATTTCATGTTTGTTACTCATATTTAACACTCCCCAATAAATGTGAAATATTTTTAGAGCAATACTTGAATTGCAATATAAGTAAGATAACACGAGCATAGAAGAATGTTAACCCTTTTTAGGTTACATCTTTGTTACTATCTAATGAAAAAGCTCTAATAATCTATCAGAACTATTTAACTGTTCCGGCAAAACTTGGGTTAAAGTATGGACTAATCGTGTAAGTCGATACATTAGTTCCAGGGTGAGCAGCTGCTACATATTGATTATTTCCTGTATAAATAGCTGTATGGTAAGTTGAACCATGGTTACCCCAGAATAAGAGATCACCTGGCTTAGCTTCACTAACTGGATGTTGGTCCACACAGTTTTCAAGTGCTCCTGTATAGTGTGGTAATTGCTTACCTTCCGCATTAGCATAAACATACTTAACTAATCCAGAACAATCCATTCCACTAAGACTTTCACCACCCCATACGTATGGAACACTATTAGAGTTAGCAATCTTAGTGGCAAGGCTAACTACAGAACCATGTTGTAAATCTTGATTAGTAGTTGCTGCTTGCTGTGCAAGTTGACTAGCAACCGCTTGTGATTGTTGCGGTTGAGTTTGTGATGTTACAGCAGTTGTTTGTTGTGAAGCTGCAGTATTACTATTCTGAACGTTAACCGTTGCTTGTGATGCTGGGGCAGTCTGTGATTGTGGTGCTTGACTTGCTACTGGCGCTGCTTGAACAAATGATTGTCCATATAAAGCAGCAGTATTCACAGCTGTTGAAGTAGCTTGACTAACAGCAAAACTTTGTGTTTGCGGTGCAACACTATTTTCAGCTGAGGTAGAGGCAACCTGAACATTATTAGCTGTAGCAGGTTGAGCAGCAACTGTTGTAGTGGCTGGACTATTAGTAGTTGCTGAGGACGTTACAGCAGCAGGAGTCGAAGTTGTACTATTTGCAATAGTGGTACTACTATTATTGGCTGCACTTTGATTAGGAGCAGCTACTGTTGAAGAAGTTGAAACTTGTTGCGTTGCACTCAAAGCAGGAGTTGCTTGTGAAGTCCCTGCTGGTTGACTACTAGCCATATCTTGTTGAGACACAGAAGTAGACGTAACTGCTGAAGTTTGAACTTGAACCGATGAAGTTGTGTCTGTCGATTGAGCAGCCGGTTGCTGAGCCGATACACTCGTATCAGAAACAGAGGTACTTACAACAGGTGCGTTTACAGCAATTGAGATCGCAGGACCTGTTACACTGAGTTGTTGTCCAATGTATAATGAATCATTAGAGCTTAAGTTGTTCCATGCCATTAATTGACTAGCAGTTACATTATAACGATCAGCAATAGAACTAAGTGTATCGCCAGGTTTAACAGTATAACTACCATCAGCATTCAAATCCGCGTTAGCATCATGTTGAGTAGTAGGCAACGTTAATTGTTGACCAACTGTAATTAAGTCGATGCTATCGCTTATCTTCTTAACTGAAGGATTTGCTTGTTCTAATGCACTAATAGAAAGTCCATGTTGTTTTGCAAGCCCCCAAATAGTATCACCAGACTTAACAGTAAGCTGTTCAGCATTAACTGCTTGTGTTGTTACTGCTAATAAACTTAAGGCACTAACTGCTCCTGCAAAAACGCCACGAGATCGATGGTTATTTGAATGATGTGTTCTTTTTTTACTCATATAAATAAAACACCCTCCCAATAAGTTCCTAAAAACTAAACAAACAATAATAAATTAGTGAAATACACAATTCTAACTTTACCATTAATTTTTAAATGCGTATAGCAATTGTTAGATAGTTCTTAAAAAACGTTACTCTTTCTTAAAAGATTAATCATTATAATAATATTTAATCTATCATTTCATTTTTTACACGATCCATTCGAGTTACTAATAACAATTCAATAATTGTAATAATACTCATTAATAGAACTGAGTAACGACTAGTCGTCATGAAAACAATAATTGCTAGTATACACAAGATCCAATTCAACCGTTTTTCTTGACGAACTACCCGAATAAAATCCTTTGTAACTTTATCTGGTCGTTGACTTGCTAAAAATCCAAGTTGACTATGCAAACGATTTTCCCAAATCACTAATCCTAAAAAGGCAATTGAAATAATAAACGTTATTAGACTATTCATCATTATCCTCACTATCATCGGCATGCACCGTCTTATTATTTGCTTGTGATTCATTGTATCGAGCGAATAAAATTTGCTGATACTTTTCCATGATTACTTTATTGATTGGCGTATCATTTAAGGTCGGATATTTTTCCTTTATCTTTTCCAGAACATCATCCGAAAAGTCATAAACGGTCTTAACTTCCTTTTCACCGTTAAGAAATGCCATCGTCTCATCATAGTCTAGGATTACTAGATCCCGCTGTGTACGGTCAGCATCTGGCTGGTGAAGGACATCTGGATCATCTTTTAAATCTTCACGAAACCCGTTTTCATCATATTGATACTTATTATCTTCCATTTTTAAATTCTCCTTGGTTATCTTCCAATTCATTATACGGTCTTTATAAGACTAAGCCAAGCCAGTAATTTGCTATAAAAAGCGAGTAGAAAACAATCTTCTCAACAAGACGGTTGGCTAAGCTAGTACGATGATTCACATGGCACGGGCTGATTATTGTTCGGACGCGAGCCTTGTGATGACGCGAAGCTAGTTCTAGGTTATCTTGCAATTGTTCGTGAAAATAGCAGAGGGTGAGAAAAAAGCAAAGTTTTTTCCAACCTCTTTTAATTCCTAATTATTAACATGACTTACTTTAATTAAACGCGCAACGTTTTCCGCTGTTTGTGCAATATCAATAGGTGCATCTGCTAATGCTGTTTTTAATGGTTTAGCCCCCTCAGGAGTTGCAAAAATTGCATCAATGGCAGTGGATGAATATAGATCATTTACAGCTTTACCAATATTTCCAGCCAACACAATTACCGGAGCAGTTGGAGCCACCTCTTTAGTTGCCTTAGCGACTCCATATGGCGTTTTACCAAATTTAGTCTGGAAATCAATTCCTCCTTCACCAGTAAAAACATAATCAGCGCCAACTGCCTTTTTTCGTAGTTGAGTTGCTTCAATTACTAGTTCTACCCCTCGCTTCATTGTTGCACCGGTAAAAGCTATTAATCCAGCTCCTAAGCCACCGGCTGCCCCTGCACCTGCCGTTTGTTCAACGTCTGGCCCACCAGCTGCAACTATTTTTCGTGCATAATGATGAAGATTTTTGTCCAAGATGTTCACCATTTCTTCGTCAGCACCCTTTTGTGGACCAAATACTGGGGCTGCCCCATTTTTTCCTGTTAATGGGTTGGTAACGTCTGATGCAATCTGAATATCTACATTTTTTAAACGGGGATATAAACCTCGAAAATCGATTTGATTTAAACTTGCTAACGCACCACCGCCTAAACCAATTTCACGATTATCAACATCCAATAAACGCGCTCCAAGTGCTTGGGCCATTCCTGCACCACCATCAACGGTTGCACTTCCTCCAATTCCAATAATTATTTTTTTTATATTATGGTCAAGAGCATCCTTAATTAACTCGCCGGTACCATATGTAGTTGTAATAAGCGGGTTCGCAGTCTCCTTATTAACAAATTGAAGCCCACTTGCCGCCGCCATCTCAATCACTGCTGTTTCCCCATCACCTAATATCCCATACTCAGCATTAACTAATTTATTTAATGGGTTGTGGACTTTAGCAATCATTTTTTGACCGTTAGTCGCATCAACTAAGGATTGAACAGTCCCCTCTCCTCCATCAGCCATTGGAACTAAAGCATACTCGGCATTCGGAAACACTCTTTTAATTCCTTCTGCCATCACATTTGCTGCTTCTTTTGCTGTTAGTCCACCTTTAAATGAATCTGGAGCAATTACAAATTTCATCACTGATCATCCTTTCATTTATATCATCCCGAAATGTCAATTTAAGTTAGAAAGAAAATAGTTGCTCATCAGTGACGTAAGACATGAATACTTCATATGGAGTTCGATAGCCTAGTGATTTACGGGGCAGGTTATTTCGCTTACTCATCAGTTGGGTTACCAATTCATCAGGAAGATTGCGGAAATCTAGCTGTTTCGTTAAGCCATCCCGGCGTAAAAGACCGTTGTTGTTTTCGTTCAGCCCTCGTTGATTGGGAGCACCAACCTCGGCAAAGTAAGTGTGAAGGTCAAATTGATTGGCAATCTCGCGCCAGCCGGCGAATTCTTTTCCGTTGTCAAAGGTAATCGATTTGAAGAAGTACCGCGGGAATTTCCGAAGCCACTGACTTAAGTGTTGGTTAATCGCATCAGCCGTCTTTTCGTGCACATTGAGTACAATTTCGACCTTCGATTGGCGTTCGGTCAGGGTCATTACCGCCCCTTGGTGCTTTTTGCCTTGGACGGTATCAGCTTCAAGGTGCCCAAATTCAGTGGCATAGTGCGGAAAGTCCTTGGCACGCTCGTGAATACTTCGCCCCAATTGGCCAGCCTTCCTGCGGCGCTCGACATAGCCATTCGGGTGCCGCTTACCTCGCATCGGCAAGGAACGGACATCGAAGCCGAACTGGCCACGTTCAAACATCCGGTAAAGAGTTCGCCGGTTACAACTAATTGGGCGCTCAGCGCGCCCAATAATGGTATCAGGCGTCCACCCCTGGGCAATTTTGTCGTTGATATAAGTGAGTTCAGCCAGTGACAACTGAGTACGTTTTCGGCCACAACGTTGCTTATTGCGCATATAGTGATCTTGATAATCAGCAATTGAGGCACCGGTTTCCAGGTAACGATAAACGCGATAAACGGTTTCGGCGCAACGGTTGATCATTCGGGCCACTCGGTACGCTTTAAGCTTTTGCACGAAAGAATGGGCGATGATTGTCAGCTCGTTTGTGGTAAGATGGGTGTAAGTCATTTGTGGTTTCCTTTCTTTTGTTTAGGGGTATTCAAAAGTCTACCACAAATGGCTTTTCTATTTTTCTAACTTATTTTCTAACTTAATTTTACAAACGGCGCATACAAAAAATACTCCCTATATTCAGAGAGTATTTTTTATATGATTATAAAATTTTAAACTAACCCATTTGCGACTAACCGTTCTGCATTTTCAACGGTATTCCAGGCAGCCCCTTTAAGGAGATTATCAGCAACAACCCACATATTAAAGGAACCAGGATTTTCTTCATCTGCACGGAGACGACCAACAAAAGCGTCACGCTTACCAACAGCATTAATTGGTTGAGGATAAACCTGGTGCGCAGGATCATCCTGCAGAACTACCCCGGGAGCATCCTTTAATACTGCCCGCAATTGGTCAACAGTTACTGTTGTATCGTCAACAGTAAAGTAAATGGATTCTCCATGAGCAATTGGGACAGGTACACGAACACAAGTGGCAGTAACCTTAATATCCTTAGCGTCCATATCGTTTAACATGATCTTCTTTGTTTCATGGATCATCTTCCATTCTTCATGAGAGTAACCATCATCTTCAAAGACATCGATCTGCGGCAATAAATTAAAAGCTAATGGATAATGCTTCTTGTCACCCTTTGTTGGCAAAATCTTGGCATCTGCTTGCATGTCTTTACCATCAAGGTAGTCTTGAGTTTCTTGTCGCAATTCATTTAAAGCTGATTGACCTGCTCCTGAAGCTGCTTGGTAAGTCGAAACAATAATTTGATTCAATCCAAATGCTTGGCGGATTGGTTCCAATGCTACCACCATTTGAATTGTCGAACAGTTAGGATTAGCAATAATTCCGTGATGATTTTTTAATGCCTCTTCATTTACTTCTGGAACTACTAGCGGTACATCGGGTTCCATCCGAAAAGCACTCGTATTATCAACACAAACTGCTCCCCGCTTTACTGCTTCTGGAAGGAACTTTTTTGATACTGATCCACCAGCAGATGAAAGCACAATATCAACCCCATCAAAAGAATCAGGTGTAGTCTCTTCAACAGTGATTGGTTGGCCCTTAAATGATAATTGCTTACCAGCTGACTTAGCGGATGCCAGTAATTTCACACTCTTTACTGGAATTGTTGACTGTTCCAATTGTTGAATCATCCGTGTACCAACTGCACCAGTAGCACCCAAAATTGCGACATTATACTCTTTACTCATCTTAGTTCCTTCTTTCAACCTATCCTAAATTATTCATAAAATTTTGTAACCGTTCAATCGCCGTATCAATAACAGAATCTGCCGCTGCATATGATAAGCGAATGTATCCTTCTCCACCAGGACCAAATGCATTCCCGGGAATTACGCCAACTTTAGCTTCGTGGGCTAATTTACGAGCAAAGGCGAGATCATCCTTCCCAAATTGCGCAGGGATTTTAGCAAAAATATAAAATGCGCCATCTGGCAATGCAATTTCAAAGCCCATCTTTCGCATTGCACTCGCAAGTTTATCTCTCCGTTGACGATAGGCCCGCTTAAATTTTTGCGGATCATCATCCCCGTTTTCTAACGCTTCAATCGCGGCCGCTTGCGCAGTATCATTTGGGCACGTTACCATAAATGAATGCATCTTTGACATCGTTGAAATAAATTCTCCTGGGCCAGCCACATATCCTAAACGATAACCTGTCATTGCATGTGATTTTGATAAACCACTAATCAGAATTGTCTGCTCAGGCAAAAGTGTCGCAAGTGAATGGAAGGGTTGATCGTACATCAGCGAACTATAAATCTCATCAACAATCGCATAAATGTGATGATCTTCAATTACTTTAGCCAGTGCTTTTAGCTCTTCTTCGGTATATGAACGGCCAGTTGGATTGTTAGGATAATTTAAGAGAACGGCCTTTACCGTAGGACCCTCTTTTGCTAATACCTCTTCTAGTCTTTCAGCAGATAGCAAAAAGCCATCATCAGCAGTATTAACTTTGATCGGTTCAGCACCAGTTAGGGAAACACTCGGGAAATACAGCGAAAATGCTGGAGTGGGAATAATTACTTTATCTCCCGGATTTAACATTGCAAAAGTTGTCGCGGTTACCGCTTCTGTTGCCCCAATCGTTACTACAATTTCGGCTTCAGGGTCATAGTAAACATGACGACTGTGCTCAAGATATTTACTAATCGCTTTGCGTAATTCAATCTTACCCTTGCTTGGTGAGTAGTGAGAATCATCATTTTGAATACTTTCAATTGCCACTTTTTTGACGTGATCTGGCACAGCAAAGTCTGGTTCACCAAGTGTTAATTTTACTAATCCAGGAACGGCAGAAATTTCTTCATCAAATGCGCGAATCTGTGCTGGCGGAACAGCTGCCAAATGACTATTTACGGTTGTTGCTAATTCAGCATGGAGTCTTGGCATTTTTTCACCCTCTTATAAAATATTTTCTAAACCAATTACCAATTTTGATAATCCATCAACTTTTTCCAGAGCAACCTTAACCCCATTCATAAAGGATTGACGGTCAAATGAGTCTTGGCGGATAGTCAGGGCCTCGCCATCCCCACCAAAGAGGACTTGTTCGTGAGCAATGTACCCCGGAAGCCGAACAGCATGAACCTTAATTCCATGATAGTCGCCACCCCGCGCACCGGTTAAACTCTCTGTTTCATCAGGATTTGTCTCATGTGCAGGACGAACTTGGTCAATCAACTTTGCGGTACTCAAGGCCGTTCCCGATGGGGCATCTTTTTTATCACCGTGATGCATTTCAATAATTTCAACGTCCGGGAAATACTTAGCCGCTTCCTGAGCAAATTTCATAAGAAGAACTGCCGACATCCCAAAATTAGCAGCAATCAATCCACCCACTTGTTTTTCTTCACTGAGGCGCACCAAATCTGCTTGTTGTTCATCGGTTAAGCCAGTTGTTCCAACAATCGGCTTCATTCCGTGTTCAAGTGCAAACTTAACATTCTGATAAACAGCACTTGGCAAGGTGAAATCAATCCAAATATCAGCAACTCCATCTTCAATTTCATCCAAAGTTTGATAAGGATGAACAGATGATGCAAGGTGAAAATCAGCCATATTTCCTTTTGTTAAGGTTGGTGCAAGCGCAGCGGTAATTTCAAACCCAGCGAGTGAGTTCACTAGGTCAACAGCCTTTTGTCCCATTGCTCCAGTCGCACCAGCAATTAAAACTTTTTTCATGCTTTATTCCCCCAAATTTAAAGGTAAGTTCTTAGTAGTCAGTGAATTAGTAGGTAATGATAAGGCAGCCTCTAATTCGCGTTTTTCTTCTTCATTTAATGGAAGAATTGGTAAGCGACAACTACCAACGTTAAAACCTTGCGCATTCAAAACCGCTTTAACTGGTGATGGTGATGGGAACATAAACAAAGCGGCCATCCGGGGAGTTAACCACCGTTGCAGCTTACCAGCAGTTTGATAATCGCCTCGGTATAGTGAGTCATACATTTGGCGCATTTGATCAACATAAGTATGGGAAGCAACCGAGATAACCCCATTTGCTCCTAAAACCCGGGCAGTTAGCGCCTGTGCATCTTCACCCGTGAAAACTGCAAAATCAGAGTCGCGGTGTTCAACAATGTATTCAAGTTCTTCCAAAGATGTACATTGTTTTACAGCGGCGATATTTTGATGGTGAGACAATTCTACTACGGTTTCCTGAGCCATCTTTACCCCTGTACGACCAGGAATGTTGTAAATGATGATTGGGAGGTCAACATTATCCGCAACTGCTGTAAAATGAGCAACCATTCCCCGTTGGTTAGGTTTGTTATAAGGAGGAACAACAACAAGGGCATAATCGATACCGTTAATTTGCGCAACCTCATTAGTAAAGGCAATCGTTTCCTTAGTATTATTGCTCCCAGTTCCAGCAATAACCGGAACCCGTCCGTTTACAATTTTACCGAAATGTTGGTATAGCTCAATTTTTTCATCATGAGTGAGTTCTGGAGTTTCCCCAGTAGTCCCCCCGATAACAAAACCGTTGCTCCCATGTTCAATTAAGTAATTTGTCAAATACTCTAAACGACCATAATCAATATTTTCCTCATCATCAAAGGGGGTTACAATTGCCGTCATTAAGTCTGTATTTTGTAATACTGTCATATTCTTTCCTCCATTATTTATTCCCTGCTAATTTTGCATTCGATATTCAAGAAAACCAGTAATCGCATCTACTCCACGTTTAATTGCTTTTTCATTGGGGGTGAGGGTGGCCGAATGTAATTGTGAATCATCTTCAACCCCAAGCAAAAACATGGTTCCCGGAAATTTAGCCAGTAAGTAGCCAAAGTCTTCCCCAGTCATTGCTGGCTCTGTTTCGATAAAGTTTACAGTTGGTGTTTCTTCCATATAATGGATAAACCGTTTTGTTAATTCTGGATTATTCTCTACTGGCCAATAGCCACCCTGATTTAATTCAAGGGAAACATCCATGTTAAAACTACGTCCGATTCCTTCACATACGTCCTTCAAGCGATCATCAATCGTTTCAATCATCGTCTGCGTTAGTCCCCGAATCGTTCCTTCAATCCGCGTATGTCCAGCAATAACATTTCGAATAGTCCCGCCGTCAATCTTTCCTAAGGTAATTACACCACTTTGAATAGGATCGATACTCCGCGAAATCACAGTCTGCACTTGAAGAATCAATGATGCTGCCGCAACGACTGTATCATTAGCATTTTGAGGATACGCCGCGTGACCGCCCTTACCATTGAGGTCAATATTAACTTCCGTGGTTCCCGCAAACAAGGTCCCCATCTGACACCCAATTGCTCCTGCTGGCAAATCAGGATTATCATGCAAACCGTAAAACTCATCTGGTTTCCACTTTCCACTAAACAAGCCCAGTTCATATGCCCGCTTTCCACCATTTTCGCTTTCTTCGGCCGGTTGGAAGAAAAACAGGATATTATCTTGCGGCTGGTGTTCACTAAAATAATTCAATACGCCTAATGCAACCGTCATATGAATGTCATGACCACAGGCGTGCATTATTCCCGGATGGGTTGATGAGTATGGTAAACCTGTTTGTTCCTCAACTGGTAAAGCATCGATGTCTGTTCGATACCCAATTGTTCGTTGTGGATTCTGACCATGAACTAACACCATGAGAGCAGTTGGTAATTCCTTAAAGGTACGAACTTCTAAAAAGGCTTGGTTAAAACTAGCAACCGTCTCAACTAAGTATTGGTGAGTATCAAATTCCTGGAGGGCCAGTTCCGGAATTTGGTGGAGGTGGCGACGAATTTGAATTAATTCTTCTTCTGTTAACATCTTCACCCTCCTAAAGTTTCCGTAAATCGTCCTCTAATTCAGTCTTACCAGCAGTTTGGTCATCAACATTCTTAATAAACTTAGCAGGAACTCCCGCAACCATCGTATGAGGAGCAACATCATGAGTAACAATTGCCCCAGCAGCAATGACGGCTCCTTCTCCTACATGAACCCCTTCAATTACCACCGCATTGGCGCCAATCATTACATTGTCATCAATGCGGACTGGTTCAGCTGAAGCTGGTTCAACCACTCCAGCTAATACAGTACCAGCACCAATATGACAGTGGCGACCAACAATTGCACGGCCACCAAGAACTGCCCCCATATCAATCATCGAATCGGCACCAATTTCAGCACCAATATTAATTGTTGCGCCCATCATAATGACAGCATTGTCACCAATAAGCACTTTATCGCGAATAATTGCTCCCGGCTCAATGCGGGCATTAATATTCTTCAAATCAAGCAAAGGAACTGCTGAATTACGCGCATCGTTTTCCACATGGTAAGATTCAATTGCTGAACTGTATTTCTTTAATAACGGTTCGATAACTGTCCAATCACCGAAAATAACACCCGTATGCTGTTCAAGAAAGGTTTCTACTTCTGCGGAAAATTCTAAATCACCCAGATTTCCTTTAAGGTAGACCTTTACCGGTGTCTTCTTGGGTGCGTTACTAATGTAGTTAATGATTGTTTGTGCATCTAATTCAACCATAATTATTTACCTCTTTCTTCCTTTATATATGTCAAATTATTGTTGGTATGGTTCATCCAAATGAATTAAATCATCATAGGTTTCTCGTTTAATTACAACCTGGGCTGTGCCTTTTTCCGCAAAGACAACTGCTGGACGAGGATTCCGATTATAATTTGAAGCCATTGAATAGCCATAAGCACCAGTATCAAGCATTGCCAAGACATCCCCTGGTTTCGTAGCCGGTAATGCCTGATTCTGACTAAGGATATCACCAGACTCGCAATACTTTCCTGCCACCCGAACATGTTCAACCACTTCTGCTCGAGGATTATTTGCTAAGACCGTTTCATATTGTGCTTCATAAAGTGCTGGACGAATGTTATCGCCCATCCCGCCATCAACTGTTACATATGGCTTCAATCCTGGTACATCTTTACGTGATCCAACAGTATAAAGATTATAGCCAGCAGGTCCCGCGATTGAACGTCCTGGTTCTATCCAGAT
Organism: Limosilactobacillus reuteri; assembly: GCF_003072625.1. NCBI lineage: Bacteria > Bacillati > Bacillota > Bacilli > Lactobacillales > Lactobacillaceae > Limosilactobacillus > Limosilactobacillus reuteri. The sequence goes on along the minus strand of NZ_CP027805.1, from coordinate 719,254 downwards.
TGCCGGCATGGCAAGGTTTGTTTCTTTAATTTCAGTTTTGATTGCCTTAATAATTGCTGCCACAAATTCTTCTGGAGCAAGTGGTGTATCATCTTTTACATAACGAATTCCAAAGCCACCTCCAACATTGATCACAGCAGCTTGGTAGTTGAATTTTTCTTGCCAGCGGGCGGCAACTTCAACCAACTTCTTAGCTACCCCTTCAAATCCCGCAAGCTCAAAAATCTGTGAACCAATATGGGCATGCAATCCTTTCATTTGGATTCGGGGATTCTCAAGAACTTTTGCTAATGCCTCATCTGCTTGTCCTGATTGAAGGTCAAATCCAAATTTACTGTCAACTTGACCAGTTTGAATGTACTTATTTGTATGAGCAGAAATTCCAGGAGTAATTCGCAGCATCACATCAACATGCGCATCATGCTCTTCCAAAACGTCTGCTAGCAATTCAATCTCATGGAAGTTATCAATCATGATTATTCCTACGTGATGGTCAATTGCCATTTCCAATTCTTCCCGTGATTTATTATTCCCGTGAAAACTAACATCAGCCATTGGAAAGCCCGCTTTGATTGCCGTATACAATTCACCACCAGAAACAACATCAACATGCGCACCTTCTGCAGCAACCACTTGATACATTGCGATTGCTGAAAAAGCTTTACTAGCATAGCTAACTGCATAATCAACACTGTTTTCTTCAAAAACCTGCTTAAATGCTCGGATCTGGTGGCGAATTTGTTGAATATCATAAACAACTAACGGGGTACCAAACCGGTGAGCTAAATCAATCGCATCACATCCCCCAATTGTTAGGTGACCAGCGGCATTTAATTGTTGATCAGTAATCTGTTCGTTCATTTGTAATTCCTCCATGAAATTTGTAGTAAAGAGGCTATAAAAAAATCCACTGTCTGCGCAAACAAACAGTGGAATTCACTTATCCATTCTGATTTGTCGATAGCGCAACGCAGGCTCTTATTGTCCTGCGACAGTCCGTAGCTTGTTCAACTACGACCCAGCTGCTTAATATGCCAAACTAAGCGCTTCGGCAACTTCCCTGTTCAACTAACCTCAATGTCTTGGCGAACTAAATTAGTTTACTAGTGTCGGTTGCGCCTCTTCGATTTATACATAGCTTATAAGTCTTTTATGAGAATGTCAATACAAATAATTAAATTTAAAAAAGTTTTTTTAATCCATTAGATGTAAGAAAGTTTATTTTACTTGCTTTATACAACTTAAAGGCTTGCATGTCTCCCTTAATGTGTTAGAATTCGATTAAATTATTTTAGAGATAAATTAGCAACCCTAATTATCTAAAAGGAGTATTTTAAGTATGAAAGTCGTAAAGTTTGGTGGAAGTTCTCTGGCTAATGGAGAAGCCTTTCAAAATGCAATTAATATTATTACCTCTGACCCCCAACGCCGGGTAATTGTCACCTCTGCGCCGGGCAAACGTTTTGCCGATGATATTAAGGTTACTGACTTACTGATTAAATATGCCCAAACAGTAATTGCAGGCCAAAACCCCCAAGAAATCGTTGAACAAATTTTAAATCGATATCAAGAAATTGCCGCTTATTTTGACTTACCATTCGATAAATTAGTCCCGCTAATTGAACGACTGAAGGGTCTTCCTAGTCATACATATCCCAATGATAACTACCTCTTGGCTGCCTTCAAAGCTCATGGGGAACGCTTAAATGCCCAATTAATGGCAATCCTTTTACAACATTTAGGTTATGAAGCACGCTTTGTGACGCCGAGTGAAGCTGGTATTATCGTTACTGGAACTCCCAATAATGCTAACGTTATTCCAGAAACTTACGCAAATTTGAGTCATTTTACATTTAATGAGAACGAATTATTAGTATTCCCTGGTTTCTATGGGCTTACCCTTGCCGGACACATTGCTACTTTTTCCCGTGGTGGTTCTGATATCACTGGCGCAATTCTCGCGCGCGGTATTCATGCCTCTACTTACGAGAATTTCACTGATGTTGATGCTATTTACTCAGCCAATCCACAAATTGTCGATCATCCGCAACCAATTACTACCATGACTTATCGAGAAATGCGGGAACTATCTTATGCTGGTTTTTCCGTCTTTCACGATGAAGCATTGATTCCTGCCATTCAAGGAAATATTCCAATTAATGTTCGTAATACTAATGATCCTGAAAAGCCAGGAACAATGATTGTCCCTGATAAAGATTTTCAACCAAGCGACATTGTAACGGGGGTCGTGAGCGGAAAACACTTTGCAGCCCTCTACCTTCACAAATATCTCCTTAACAAGCAAGCAGGTTTTACTCTTCGGATTCTTGAAATTCTAGCAAAGCATAACGTCTCATACGAACATATGCCTTCCGGAATTGATGATATAACAATTATCCTTGATCGAAACGCAATTAATGACCAGTTAATCGATACCATCTGCAATGAAATTCAAGAAGTGATTAATCCCGACCGTTTAGAATGGATTGATAATTATGCAATTACCATGGTTGTTGGTGAAGGTATGCGTAATCGCACGGGAGTAATCGATGATATTTTAATGCCCCTAGCCGAAAAACACATTGCGGTTCCCATGATTAATCAAGGAGCTTCACGAATTGCAATCATGATCGGGACATATAACGAAGATGCAGATGAAGCTGTTCGAGCTATCTACCATCGCTTTTTTGCAAATTAGGAGGAACTATTTATGGTGCAATTATTAAAAGTACACGGATCACAAAATGACTTTTTTATCCTTGACCAAACACAACTGACCCATCCCCTTACCAATGAAGAATTAGTTTCATTTACCCAGCAAATAACTGATGCACAAAATGGCGTTCTCGGTGGTGCTGATGGCGTTTTAGTTGTTAACCATCCAACTAGACCAGGATCAGCAGCACAAATGCGGGTAATTAACGCAGATGGCAGTGAGGCTTCAATGTGCGGTAATGGTTTAAGAACGGTTGCTCGTTATGTAGCAAAACGTGATAATTTAACCGATTTTAAAGTCGATACAATGAATGCTAGTCTTCGTGTTCGTCAGCATGAAGACCTTGCACCCGGAGTTCCTGCTTTTGCCGTTGAAATTTCACCAGTAAAGTTTGACCGCACTGCTTTGCCATTTGATAATCTTGGCCATGAGCGCCTGTTAGACACCCTTGTCCCTGAATTATATCCTAGTCTCCGTTTTTCAGCCCTTGCTGTTCCAAATCCCCACTTAATTAGTTTTGTTAGTATGGAAGAACTAAATGGCTCAGCACTTGAAGAATTAGGGACACGGTTAAATAGTGATAATCCTTACTTCATTGATGGGGTAAATGTTAACTTTGGCCATATTCTCGGTCATAACAAACTCTTTGTAAAAACTTTTGAACGTGGTGTTGGCTTTACGAATGCTTGCGGGACAGGTATGTCTGCCACTAGTCTCGCTCTAGCCCTTACTCATCCAGACACAGCATCCTTTAATGAACCAATTAGTGTTTATAATCCTGGTGGAATGGTTAAGACAATTCTTCACCGTGATAACTACAACTATTGGATCGAATTAATTGGTAATGCTACGTTTACTCATACTCTTACCGTAGATGAATCATCTTTACACGCAGTCAATCTAGCTGACCTTCGTAAAAACATTGTCGAAAGTAATGAAAGTCAAGCTTACCAGACATTCGTTGACTCATTACCATCATTATCAATTTAGTTTAATCACAAAAAGTCGAGGTTAAGATTTTTTGGCTCTACGTCAAGTAGTGTTGATACACAAATATGAATCATCGCCAATTAAATTGGTCTAGTTAGAACTGTCATTCGTGACGGTTCTTTTTAGTTAGTTTGAATTTGGTGGCCAATAATTAAATAAATCCGAGTTTTAAATGCCGTAAAGTAACGATAACCACAGGCAACTCGTTTGATAGTCTTAATTCGATTATTAATCCCTTCGGTTCGACCATTTGAGAACTTAGTCTCAAAGCCACACTTAATCCCCTCTTTATAACGCGCTAAAACCTGGCAACGGTGGATTGTATAATGGCTAACACTGTCTGGCCGAAGTTTAAGTAATTGAAAGAAAGTTGTAAAATCACGTTGATTATAAGCATGCTTCAAGGATTGGATAAAATTATAGGTGGCTCTTAACTCTTGGTCATACCCTAACATTAAGTCTAAGATTATCATGGAATTAACAACGCGATTAAAATAACGTCCTTCGTAATACAATTTTGTACTTAATTTTTCTCGATCTTGAAGAAATAGCCGCCAATAATGTTTAAGACGACGAGCTTGTTTCTGCTCCGCTGAATCACCTTTTCGCAAACGGTTAAAGACATGAATTCGCACATGATTCATCGTGTCATTAAGGTGTTTGGCAATGTGAAAGCGATCATAAATAATTTGAGCACAAGGAAAAACTGTTTTAACTAGTTGGTCATAAGTAGCGTTCATATCCATCACCAGATATTTCACTCGGCAACGAGCACGACGCGTAAACTGTTGATAATGTTTAAATAAGCTACGTAATCGGCGATCTTCAAGGAGCTCAAATAAGCAACTTCGATCACCATCAACGGCGATAAAACTCATCTTGCCTTTAGCGCTCCGCATTGATTTAAATTCATCAATACATAATGTTTCCGGTAGATAATTTAAATTTGGTTTATATTGATCGGCGAGGTCCAAAAGGACCCGCTGGACTGAAGCTTCACTGATGAATAAGTCATGGGCAATATCTTTAATTGTTTGAATCCGCGTTAATCGAAGAATGATTTCATGCTTTAAATCTCGACTAATTGTCCGTTGATGCTCAAAGAGATAACTAGTTGCGTTAAATGTTGTATGACAATCAGGACATTGAAAACGTTGAATCTTAACAAGCAACATTAATGGTTGAGCTCTAAATTGTCCATATTTGTGTTTAGCTTGATAAAAGCCATATTTTAAGATTTGACCACGATTAATGACTCCACAATTTGGACAAGCCCGTGGTGTATAAGAAAGGGTACAGGATATTTGTGCCACCCGAACTTTTTTAATTGTCCTGAAATGTCAATTTAAATTAGAAAAAAGGTGAAAGTTGTTCTTCTGTGACATGACTCAAGAATACTTCTAATGGTGTACGATAATTAAGAGATTTTCGTGGGATATTGTTGCGACGATGCATTAGCTGAGTGACTAGTTCGTCTGGTAAATCGCGAAAATCTAGCTTTTTACTAAGACCATCACGACGCAAGAGGCCGTTATTATTTTCGTTTAGCCCTCGTTGATTGGGAGCACCGACTTCCGCAAAATAGGTGTGAAGATCATACTTATTGGCTATTTCTCGCCATCCAGCAAATTCTTTCCCGTTATCAAAAGTAATTGATTTAACAAAGTGACGTGGCAGTTTAGCGAGCCATTGATCAAGCTGGCAATTCACTGCTTCGTCTGTTTTATGATGAATATTAAGGACAATCATTACTTTGGATTGTCGCTCTACTAGCGTCATTACCGCTCCGCGGTGAGCTTTACCTTGAACTGTATCAGCTTCAAAGTGCCCAAATTCATGTTGGTAATGCGGAAAATCACGATATCGTTGATAGATACTGCGTCCTAATTGGCCAGCTTTACCACGACGTTCCACATAGCCATTGGGATGGCGTTTTCCTTTCATCGGTAGCTGTTTAACGGAAAAGCCATACTGATTGCGGGCAAACATGCGATAAAGGGTGCGCATACTGCAGCTAATTGGGTGTTCATGACGACCAATAATAGTATCAGGAGTCCAACCCGCCTTGATTTGCGCATGGATATAGTTAACTTCGATAGTTGGCAGTTGGGTCTGCTTCCGACCACAACGACGCTTATGACGCTGATAAGTCTGAAGATATTGGTCGATGGTTTTACCGTCATTGAGGAAACGATAAACACGATAGATGGTTTCTTGACTACGCTGAAGTAATTTAGCAGCCCGATAAGCTTTAGTACCTTGATACCAAAAATCAGCTATGAGAGTTAATTCACGTGTGGTAAGATGTTTAGAGGTCATTTGTGATTGCCTTTCTTTTGATTAGGGATATTCAAAAGTCTATCACAAATGGCTTTTTATTTTTTCTAACTTAATTTTACAAACGACGTGTTTTATATTTAAGCCAATGATGAGGAAAATTTAAATGAGGATCTGTTAAATTGAGAAGAGTTCTTGTATCATTATCCATGGAGGTTACCTTCTTTACTATGTGATTTGGCGATTTCATTGTATCAGAGGGCGAGCCTCTTTTTAGTTTAAAAACAAAAATCTGATATTGGTATAGAAAGTGATATTTCTATATCAACACCAGATATTGTAGAGCCGATTTTTTCTTAGCCTCGACTTTTTAATCATTTGAGATGACAAACAATAATGTATTTTTAGTCACTCATATCAGTTGATAGATATCCAAACAAATTTATTTACGATTAAACAATGTATCAATTGACTGGTTGTTATGGATCCGAACAATTGCTTCTTTTAATAAATCGTCCACTGATAATTGAACCAGCTTAGGGAATTCCTTCTCTTTTGGCAGTTGAATTGTATCTGTTACAATCATCTTTTCAAGAGGAGAACTTTGCAACGTATTTACCGCATCGGCTGATAATACTGTGTGCGTAGCAATACCATAAACCTTAGCTGCCCCGAAATTCTTCAAGGCTTGCGCAGATAAGTTCATCCGGACACCAGTATCAACAATATCGTCAACAATAATCGCAGTCTTTCCCTTTACGTCTCCAATTACATACTCAGGTACTTCTTGTTCAGTCCGTTCCCGAACTTCATCGTTACGATTGTCAATAATCGCAATAGACGCTTTAATTCGTTCAGCATATTTCCGTGCTAAATTAACACCGGCATGATCAGGGGCAACTACTACAATATCATCCCCCAAGTTTTGCTCTTCAATATATTTGGTAAAAAGACTTGTTGCTTGGAGATGGTCAACTGGAATATCAAAGAATCCTTGAACTTGCGGAGCATGAAGGTCAATTGTTACCAAACGACTAATCTGATCCATTTCAAGAAGGTTTGCAATTAACTTAGCTGTAATTGGTTCACGGCTACGTGCTTTACGATCTTGTCGGGCATAACCATAGTATGGCATTACAACATTGATTTTGGCAGCACTTGCCCGCCGTAGAGCATCAACCATGATTAATAGTTCCATCAAGTTAGTGTTAACTGGATCAGAAACTGACTGGATGACATAAACCTCACAGCCACGAATACTTTCGTCAATTGTAATTTTAATTTCGCCATCCGCAAAATGGCTAATTGACGCCTTACTTAACGGAATTCCTACACGTTGCGCAATTTGTTCAGCGAGTTTAGGATTTGAATTTAATGAAAATAAACGCACATTATCGGCATTTTTTATCTGGGTCATTTTTATACTCCTTTAAAGTTCGACAATAATCATAACTATTATGACAACAAATTACTGTTCAAGCAAGTATTATTTGGCTTGATGCAAACTTTGTAAGCTAATGTTTTCCATTCCGATTAATGGATCAATTTTATTCGAATTAATCAATTCCGCCGTTAGAAGATAGTCTTGAGATTGGGGGTCAACTGATCGGCTATCTGCCTGTTCATTTACGGTAATTTGCGAGCTAACGGAACCAGTATTCTTAGTTAAATCATTCTCTAAAGTATCAGTTTTAAGAGAACGCTGCAAATCATTATGTTTTTCCCAAACCATCTTTAATCGTTCAACAAGAGAAGTATTCCGATTGATTGCCTCATTTTCTACACTGGTGGCAACAGCATATGGTTCTCCAATCAAAACTAATTTTTCTGCTGCTCGAGTAATTGCCGTATATAGGAGATTGCGTTGCAGCATCCGACTAAATTGTCGAACAACGGGGAGAAGAACCATTTTGAACTGACTCCCCTGGGCCTTATGGATTGAGATACAGTAAGCTAACCGTAATTGATTCCATTCCATCCGATTATAAGTTACCTCATTTCCATCAAAGTCAACGGTAATTGATTCATTTTTCTTGCCGACTGTTCTACCACTTTCAATTGCCGTAATATTTCCAATATCACCATTGAAAATATTTTTTTCTGGAACGTTAACGAGTTGAAGGACTTTATCTCCGACGCGAAAAGTTAGTCCCCGAAAATCAACTTCTTGCTTTCCATTAGTTGGTGGATTATAGGCCTGTTGTGCAAGTTCATTTAAACGATCGATTCCTGCCTGCCTACGATACATTGGTGCCAAAATTTGAATATCATTTGCGGAATAATCTCGTTTTTTTGAAAGGTCAATAATTTGTTGAACAACACTTGGAACTTGATTAGCATGACATGAAATAAAGGATCGATCTGGCATTTTATTCGTTAGATCTGGTGGTAACTTTCCCTCTTTAATAGCATGAGCCAATGGAATAATTGTTGAATCAGCAGCTTGGCGGTGAATATTGGTTAATTCAGCTTTCGGCAGTTCTGCAAAGTCAAGAAGATCATGGAAAACTTGTCCCGGACCGACAGACGGTAATTGGTCCTTATCACCTACCAAAACTACATGCATAGAAGTAGGAATAGCTTGAATAAGAGTCTTAAACAAGAGAGTATCAACCATCGACATTTCATCAATAATCAATAAAGAGCCTTCTAGATTGCGGGCATTCATATCGGTTGGCATTTCCCGACCATTGAGCCCAAGCAAGCGGTGAATTGTACTTGCTGGCAAATCAGTAGCTTCACTCATTCGTTTAGCAGCTCGACCTGTAGGAGCAGCTAGTAAAACGGGGAAGGACTTTTCTTTATACTCATTTACATCTAATGAGAGATCGTGAATTTTCGCATAACTAGCTACAATTCCTTTAATAATAGTTGTTTTTCCCGTTCCTGGGCCTCCCGTAAGAAGCATAACTTTACTATTTAAGGCTGTTTTAATAGCCTCTTTTTGAACCTGGTCATAGGTTAGCCCCGATTGCTTAGCAACTTTTGTAACTGTTTTTTCAATAGTGGTTGCTGGCAACTTTTCCGGATCGACGGTAAGAAGGCGATGTAAGTGATCAGCAATTTGCCATTCTGCGTTATAAAGAGCGGTTGGATAAATTTTTTCATCAGCGTAACGAATTTCTTGATTTTTCTCTAATTCAACAATTTGATTGGCAATTAAATCTGTAGAGACGCGACCACCACTTCCCTGAGCAAGCAATTGGATCGTTTGCTGCAGAAGTGGTTTTGTCGTGGTAAACGTATCACCAGTTTCCTTTGTCAAATCATCAAGCGTTTGGATAATTGCTGCATCAATTCGGCGTGAATCATCCGTGGCAATTCCTAATTTCTGTGCCACCTGATCAGCGCGATTAAAGCTAATTCCATCTATTTCAGCAGCAAGTTGATAGGGATTTTCTTTAATAATATGCAGAGTTTCTTCCCCGTACTTATCAAAAATTGCACTACTAAGGTTAGCGCCAAAGCCGAGATCGTTTAGGCCAATTATAATCTGGTCCATCCCCTGGTTTTCCCGTAAATTATCAACTAATGAATCCTTAATTGCTTTGCGGAGCTTTAATTCATCTAAAACATGCGGGTCAGCAATAATTTTATTAATCGCATCCGTTCCTAACTTATCGACAATTTTTTCAGCCGTCTTTTTTCCAATTCCGGTAAATTGTTTTCCAGACAAGAAATCAATTAACCCATCCTTGCTTGTGGGACGGTTGACATGGTAAGAAGAAGCTTGAAATTGTTGTCCATATCGTGGATGCTCAACAATTTTTCCCTCAAAGCGGTAAGTTTGATCATCACTAAGATCACCAAAACTTCCAGTTACCGTGATTTCCGGCGTGTGCCAATCAAAATTTGCTTCTTCAACCGAGACAATTAAAACCTTAAAAAACGAATCTGGACTAGTGAAAATCTCAGATTGTACTTGACCAATAAAAAAAGACGGCTCCGTTGGCGTCTTAAATAGGTCGATTTCTTCAGCCATAGAAGTCATCCTTTCATGTTGCTAATCTTTCTTTTGCGTTGCCTGAAGCGTTTTTTCAATATCATTGAGTCGTTGCTCGCTCTTGTGGTAGTAATTGGGATCTAACTGCTTGGCTTGTGCAAGGTAGTCTTTGTAAGGCTCACCAAGAACCATCGCCACAATTCCACGATTAAACTGCGTATCAGCACGTCCTGGATGATACTTTAGAATTGCATCAAAGTAAGCTTTAGCCTGTTTAAATTCACCTAATGCTAATAATGAATCACCGATTACTTGGTTAATTTCAGGATCGTCTGGACGTAATTCAAGAGCAGTTAATCCATAAGCAACTGTCTGTTTGTATTGACCCTTTTTCATATAGCTTTGAGCTAACATAAGATAAGAATCAGCTTTGAGCTTTGGATCATCAATCTTATTGTAAAGCTTAATTGCTTCATTAACTTTACCAATCTCATAGTAAAGATTACCAAGGCCATAGTTTAAGAGATTCATAGCATCCTTGTCGCCTTTTGCCTCAAAAATACCCAAAGCCTTCATGAAAAGTTCTTCTGCTTGTTGATAATCATTTAACCGGGTTAGCAAAGACCCTAAATCATAATAATTATTGACTTTATCTGGGTGTTTATCAATTGCTTCAACTAGTTTATGAACTAATTTTTCTGTTTCCTTTTTCTTAGGATCACGAAAATCTTTTTTCTCTGTCATTAATATCACCTCTTAAATCGTATCAGTCGGATCAACCTTGCTCTTGTGAAGATAAGACGTGTCATTCCACTTCTCAAGTTCAAAATGGCGACCATCATTAGTAGTAAGAACTGTCGTTGATGTATTGCTTAGTCCACCACGATCTTTCAAGTGAGCAAGAGGCATTCCAATCAATGCATTAATGGCAGCATTCAAGGCAGCTCCATGTGAAATCACAAGAATATTGCCATTAGGATATTGGCGACAATACTCTTCAATTGCTGCGCGGAAACGGGCTATTACTTCTAGAAAACTTTCTCCTTCTACTAATGATTCATCATATTTATCAGGATGATGACGAAAGTTTTTTAAGACTTCAGGCCATTTTGCCGCAACATCTTCAAAATGCATTCCTTCCATTTTGCCTAAATTAAATTCTTTTAACCGGCTATCAATTGTTAATGGGATTTCTGGATTCAAATGGTTCAATAATGCCTGAGCTGTTACGCGCGCACGCTTTAAAGGACTAGTATAAGCGTGTTCAAACGGAATCCTTTGTAAAGAACTTGCTAATAATTCAATTTCGCGATAACTATCCTTTAATAACGGTGAATCGCCATTGGAACCTTGATAACGGGATTCTAAATTCCATTGCGTTTTTCCGTGCCTGATTAAATAAACTTTTGTCATCTCTGTCGTTACCCCTTTTATTTACTATCTTACCAGAGTTTGCGGCAATTGTTTATCATAGAGTTATTACTTTATGTATATTTAAGAAGGCAAAAGCGAAATTACCTCCGCCTTCTTTAAGGTCTAAAAATATGAATTAAACGTATTGAAGCTGCCGGTCATGACTGTAAGCACGATCAATAATCGCGCTCCCAAGGCATTCCTCTCCATCGTAAAAGACAACCGCTTGACCTGGGGTGATGGCCCGTGCAGGATCATCAAATTCAACTGTTACCATTTTATCATCATCTGACAAATGAACAGCAACGCCAACATCCGTCTGACGGTAGCGGAACTTGGCTGTACAATGAAAATCACGCCCATAACGACTTACAACATCATCAACCCAGTGGATATCACTCGCTTCAAGATGAGTAGCATAAAGATGGCTGTTTTCGTATCCTTGACCAACATAAAGAACGTTCTTCTTCATATCTTTACCGATTACAAACCATGGCTCATTACTTTCCTTATTACCACCAAGGCCAAGCCCACGACGCTGACCGATGGTGTAATACATTAATCCCATATGCTGACCAACGACTTTGCCATCAAGGGTCTCCATATTCCCTGGTTGTGCAGGAATATATTGACTCAAAAATTCACGGAAATGACCATCTTCACCGATAAAGCAAATTCCAACTGAATCCTTCTTCTTAGCAGTAGCCAAACCAGCTTCTTCAGCAATCTTTCTGATTTCTGGCTTAGTGTAGCCAGCCAATGGAAACATTACCTTATCCAACTGCTTGTAATCCAGTTGACTTAAGAAGTAAGTTTGATCTTTATGTTGGTCTTTAGCGCGCATCAAATGCATCCGGCCATTCTCATCACGCTTTACATCAGCGTAGTGGCCAGTAGCGACGTAATCAGCACCTAATTGATTAGCATATTCGATAAAAGCCTTGAACTTGATCTCTTTATTACAAATAACATCAGGATTTGGTGTACGGCCTTTCTTGTACTCAGCAATAAAATACTTGAAAACCCGATCCCAGTATTCCTTTTCAAAGTTAACGGAATAATATGGAATCCCAATCTTAGAAGCAACTTTTGCTACATCTTTGTAGTCTTCAGTGGCAGTACAAACACCATTTTCATCAGTGTCATCCCAGTTCTTCATGAAGACACCAACGACATCGTATCCTTGGCGTTTTAAGAGGAGAGCCGTTACAGACGAATCAACTCCCCCACTCATTCCTACTACCACACGTGTATGACTATTATCAGCCATTAATTATCACCATCATTTCGTATAGATTCTGGAATAATCTACGATTGAAGGTCGCATGCATCCAGTGATAACCATTGTACCAGAGTATTTCAATCCCTGCACAGTTTTTATTTAGTGAATATTTGCCGGGCGACCATTTCATCTAAAATATAGTGATATTGTTGAACAAATTCAGCTGCGCGTTGATGATTAAAAATATTAATTTTTCGTAAGCCATTTCCCGAAAGAGTTTCCATTTTTAAACCATCTAAATCGCTGTTAATTAAAATTCGAAGACGTGCGACAGGTTTAAATGGGTTATCAGTATCGAGACTGCCTAAATATTCAAAGTTTCCCCGTTTCGTCTGTTCAAATCCTAAATCAAGCAAGGCGTATTTTTTTATTTCTGGGCTAATTGTATATTTATCTTTATCACCAGAAATTTGTACTGTTTTTGTAAATTCCATTTTAATTGTCCCCATTAATCTTCTTTAGGTTTTCAACGGTTTTTACAATCGTAGCAATTAACTGATCAATATCTTCTTCCGTATTTAACCCGCCAAAACTAATTCGAATTGATTCACTAATGCGGGGACTGTCAGCGCCAAACATCGCTGTTAAAACGTGAGAAGGCTCAATGCTACCAGCTGTACATGCAGACCCACCAGAGACTGCGATTCCTGCAAGGTCCAAGTCTGTCTGGATAACATAAGTTGAAATTCCTTTAAACCATAAGTTAAGAACGTGTGTCTTGTTGATTTGACCATTAATTTCAAAATCAACATTATTTTCCCTAAGCGCGTTAACAATTTTTTGCTTAAAGGCATAATAACGATCACGACGTTCTTCTTTCACTTCGGGTGTGTTTAACTCAACCGCTTTAGCAAAGCTAGCAATCCCAGGTACATTTTCAGTCCCGGCACGACGTTTAGTTTCTTGATCCCCACCCTTGATAAAGCTTGGAAAACTAATACCATCACGACGATATAAAAATCCTATCATCTTTGGGCCATTAACCTTATGGGCCGATGTTGAAAGCATATCAATATGGTCAGTTTTAACATCAATTGGTAACAGTCCATATGCTTGAACAGCGTCTGTATGGAACCATGCTTGATGGTCTTTCAAAATTTCCCCAATCTCATGGATAGGCATTTGACTACCCACTTCATTGTTTTCCATCATAATGGTTACTAAAATCGTATCATTACGAAGAGCTGCCTTAAAATCATCAATTGAGATATTACCATTTTCATCAACTGGTAAATAGGTTACCTCAAAGCCATGTTCTTCTAAAAAATGGAGAGGTTTTAAGACCGCCTCATGCTCAATGGCAGTTGTGATAATGTGCTTACCAAGATTTTGCCGTTTAAAAGCGGTTTGGATAATAGCAGTATTATCACTTTCAGTTCCTCCACTGGTAAAGATAATTTCATTATCATCAGCATTAATGCTTTGGGCAAGAATGTGACGACTATTTTCCATTACAAGTTTAGCATGACGCCCATAAGAGTAACCAGTCGATGCATTACCCCATGATTCTTGCATTTGTTTAGTCATTTCCGCAATCACTTCCGGAGTCATCGGGGTTGTTGCTGCATTATCCAAATAAATCTCACTCACGAGTTTTTCATCCTTCCATTTTACTTATCTAAATCTGCAAAGAGCTGAAGAAGCATATTTGCAGAGCGTTTTCCGGCATCAATAATAAAGTCGTCAAAACTAACGCCGGCGTCTTCATCACCTGTATCCGACATTGCTCGTACGACCACATATGGAATTTGGTGGTCAGTGGCAACTTGTCCAACCGCTGCCCCTTCCATTTCACTAGAAAGTGCATCAGGGAAATTATTCAAAATCTCTTTAATTGCTTCTGAACTTGCAATAAATTGATCACCAGAAACAATCAATCCTCGTTTTACATTTAAGCCAGTCTTTTCGCCGGCTTTTTCTAAAGCTTGTCCCCATTGGTCAGAAGCCTTAAAGCGTGGTTCTTTGCCTGGGAGTTGGCCATAACGGTAATTAAATGCAGTTGCATCGACATCATGGTAAGCAGTTTCAGTCGAAATGACAATATCACCAACATGTAATCCTTTACCAATTCCACCAGCTGATCCAGAATTAATCACAACATCTGCCCCACAATCGGTAATTAAATGTTCAGTAGTAATTCCAGCTTCCACTTTACCAATTCCAGATTCTACTAATACAACGTCTTGATTATTGATTTTACCGAAAAGGTAGGATTTACCCCCGATTTTCTTTTCTTGTTTATCAGATAACTTTGCAGTTAATTCTTTAATTTCTTCAGGCATTGCACAAATAATTCCAAATCGCATATTTTTCTCCTTTTTCTATCCAACATAAAATAGTATTAAGTAAACAATAATAATTGCCACAATCAAAGCAATGATTGCAATATTTAAGTGGCGTTTCAAGCGCGCCGTTTTTTCTGCCACTGTTTCGTCATGACGCTGACTAGCAACTGCTTCGCGACTATAAAGTTGATTAGTTGTATTTCCTGTTGCTTCATTAATAGGTTGTTGTTCAGTCTGACGTTGCTGTTGACGATATTGACTACGTGACATACGTGCTTGTTGCTCATCTTGTTGTTTATTATCCACGGTTGTTCATTCCTTGCCAGTAATAGATTGTCATGATTGTCTTAGCATCTTCAATTTCGCCTTGATCAATCATTTCAAGTGCTTGTGGTAAAGTTACTTCTTTTAACATCAACTGTTCATCTTGATCTTGCGGCAGCTCGTTGCTAACTCGTTTTAATCCCGTGGCCAAATAAAGAGTCATATATTCATCCATACAACCAACAGAAGTATAAAATGAAGAAATTTTTTTCAAACTTGTTGCTTCATACCTTGTTTCTTCATTTAATTCACGTTTAGCCGCATGAAGAGCATTATCAGCATCCCGTTGGTCGAGCTTCCCCGCAGGAATTTCAAGGGTTGTTTTCGCAATTGGTGCGCGCCACTGTTTTTCAAGAATCATTTTATTATCAGCCGTCAAAGCTAAAATCGCAATTGCTGGTGCGTGGTGGACGATTTCTCGTTGTGTTATATTCCCATGTGGGGTGATAACTTGCTGTACTTCAACATCGATTAAATAGCCGTGAAAAACTGTTTTACTACTTATTGGTCGCTCTTCAAATTCCATTAGAACCCATCCTTATCTTAAAACACGAACATGTGCTGCTTGCGGTCCCTTTTGTCCTTGAACAATTACTAATGAGACCTCTTCATCGGGGTGAAGGATGCGACGACACGTTCCTTCAATTCCACTATAATGAACAAAAATTTCTCCTTCATGAGGAACTGTAATAAAGCCCCATCCTTTTTGTTCGTCAAAACTTTTTACTTTTCCTTTGAGCATTTTTTACCAACTCCATAATAAAATACCAAGCAACAAGTGTCACTTGGTATTTTACACCGCTTAAAAATAATTGTCATTTACTAGATAGCGAAAACCAGTTTTTTTAGAGATTATTCTTCTTCTAAACCATCTTCTGCTGTTTCAGGGAAGTTTTCCCGAACAATAGCAGCACAGCGAGCACATAATTCAGGATATGCTGGATCACTGCCAACATCTTCCTTAACCATACGACAACGAGCACAAGTTTCACCATTAGCAGTTGTAACCTTAACTGCTACTCCATCGTTGTATTGGTCAGCATCAGCAGGCGCTTCATCAGCTGGATGTACATGAAGAGCAGAAACTCCTAGCAATAATTGAATGTTTTCATCAAGGCTATCAAGTAATTGCTTTTGGTCATCGGTTAAGTAAAGATCAACTTGCGCTTCAAGAGATTTACCGATTAGCTTAGCATTCCGTGCTTCTTCAAGACTCTTTAGAACATGTGAACGCACTTCCATAAAGTCATCCCACTTACTCAATAGCTCTTCTTCACCATCAAATGTCCGTGGATCTGGAATTTCAGTTAATTGAACAAAATCTTCCGGTTCATTCATGTAACTCCATACTTCTTCTGTAGTGTGAGGAAGGATTGGCGTAAGAAGTTTAACAAGTGTCAAAAGAATATCATAGAAAACTGTTTGCATTGACCGCCGAACTTCTGAATTTTCAGCCTCAATGTAGAGCACATCTTTGGCAATGTTCATGTAGAAAGCTGAAAGATCGTTGTTTACAAAGTTGATCAATACCTTATAAGCATCAAGGAAATCGTAGTTATCAAAATCTTCCCGCATTGTCTTCAAGAAGTGGTTAAGTTTAACCAACATGTACTTGTCTACTGATTGTAACTTCTCATAAGAAACAGTATTTTCTTCAGGATTGAAGTCGCTGGTATTAGCAAGTAAGAAGCGGAACGTATTTCTCAACTTACGATATGCTTCAGAAATCTGTTGGAATGTCCCCATCGATACCCGAACATCAGCCGAAGTATCAGCACTCATTACCCATAAACGGATAATTTCTGCACCCATTTGTTGAACAACTTTATTTGGATCGATAACGTTACCTTGAGATTTACTCATCTTGTTACCGCGCTTATCAAGTGTGAACCCTTGAGAAACGATTTCCTTATATGGCGCATGTCCTGAACATACAACACTGGTAATCAAACTCGAGTTAAACCAACCACGATATTGGTCAGATCCTTCGAGGTAAAGGTCTGCTGGGTATGTTAAATAATCACGTTCAGCTAATACCCCTTGGTGTGATGAACCAGAATCAAACCATACGTCCATAATGTCAGTTTCTTTAGTAAATTGACCATTAGGAGAGTGTTCATTAGTGTATCCTTCTGGCAAGAGGTCTTTTGCCTCACGTTCAAACCAAACATTAGAGCCATACTTAGCAAATAAATCTGCTACATGGTTGATCGTTTCTTCTTCCATGATTGGTGTGCCATCTTCAGCATAGAAGATTGGTAAAGGCACACCCCAAACACGTTGACGAGAAATTACCCAATCACCACGGTCTTTGATCATATTGCGAAGACGAACCCTTCCCCATTCTGGGTGGTACTTAACGTCTTCTAAGGCATCTAAAATATTTTGGCGCATCTTTTCAATTGATACAAACCATTGATCAGTTGCCCGGAAGATGATTGGTTGCTTTGTCCGCCAATCAAATGGGTAGCTGTGTTGTAATGGCTCTTGAAGAAGTAAAGCATTGTTTTCTTCTAACTTTTGAAGGGAAACGTCATCAGCATCTTGGTAGAATACCCCTTCAAAGCCTTCACCGTTTTCCTTGGTTAAAACACCTTGATCATTGATTGGGGCAAAAATTGGCAAGTCATACTTTTTACCAAAGTTGTAATCATCATCCCCATATCCAGGAGCAGTGTGAACAAGGCCAGTACCAGCATCAGCAGTAACGTAATCTGCTAAGCCAACAAGAAGATCACGATCAAGGTATGGGTGTTGAGTAGTCATTCCTTCAAGTTCTTGTCCCAGTAGATGGTCAACAACTTCATAATCTTCCCAACCAAGTTTTTCCGCTAATTTTTCAAGAAGATCTGTTGCAACAACAAACTTCCGGTCATCATTAGCAGGCTTTACAACTGAATAATCAAACTTTGCATTAACAGCAACCGCTTCTGAAGCTGGAATGGTCCATGGTGTAGTCGTCCAAACAACTAAATATGTATCATTATCTAAACGGCCTTTGCCATCTTTAATTTGTTCTGCAAAGAAGGCAGTTTTAGCAACAACATCATGATATTCAACTTCGGCTTCTGCCAAGGCTGATTCTGAAGACCATGACCAGTAAACTGGCTTCTTAGCTTGATATAATAGACCCTTCTTAGCAAATTCACCGAATACCCGAATTTGAGCAGCTTCAAATTCTTTATCAAGGGTAAGATATGGATGATCCCATTCACCACTTACACCTAAACGCTTAAAGTCAGTCCGTTGCTTATCAACTTGCTTAAGAGCATATTCTCGGCAAAGATCACGGAATTCAGTTAAGCTCATCTTTTTACGGTCATAACCAGATTTAGTTAATTGGTGTTCAATTGGCAAGCCGTGAGTATCCCAACCAGGAACATAAGGTGCCCGGTAGCCAGACATTGACTTATAGCGCACAATAAAATCTTTAGAAATCTTATTCATAGCGTGACCAATGTGAATATTACCGTTAGCATATGGAGGCCCATCATGTAAAACAAAAGTAGGCTTTCCTTCATTTAATTTTTGTCGTAGTTCATAAACTTTATTTTCTTCCCATAGCTGTTCTCGTTGTGCCTCAGTTACAGGTAACTTTCCGCGCATTGGAAATTTAGTGCGGCCAAGGTTTAACGTATCTTTAATACGCATTGTAACTACCCCTTTCATTAATTCTTGTATTTTAATAATAAAAAAGCTTCCTCCCATTACTGGGACGAAGCTTCTTCGCGGTACCACCCGGATTTAAAACTTTAAGATTAAAGTTTCCTTATGTCATTAGATAACGATAATGAACCGCCTCATCCTAACTAACTCAAATGAGGTACTCCGAGATGATCAGGAATATTTAAACATTATCAACCTCTCACCAATTGTTGACTCGCTTTAACGTTATGATAATTATTCCAATTCTCTTCAACGATTTTATTAAAATACGATCCTAGTGATTTACTTGCTATTATCAGGGAAGACAACAACAGTTTCAGGTGCATCTGATCCTTTGTCATCGTTAACAGCTGTTGGTTGTGCAGGTGCACTCTCTTCTTCTGTTTGTTCAGCAGAAGCAACAGGCTGTTCTGATTCAACAGGTTGTTCTTCACTAGCAGTTGTTGCAGTTGATTCTACACTGGTTGCTGAACTGCTGTCAAGACGACTACCTAAAATTTTTTCAATTTCGTCATATTTACTCAAGTCATCATTTTCCAAAAGCTTGTCCCATTCATTACTCTTAATGACTTCTAATTGAGATTCAAGCATGACTTGAAGCCGTTGACGGAAGATCCGAGTCTGTTTACGAAGATCATTAGTTTCACTTGTTAACTTCTTAGTAGAATTAGCAGCGTCTTCAATTACTTGGTTTGACTTATCGTTAGCTTCCGAAACAATATCAGTTGCTTGCTTTTGCGCTTCACGAATCATAATATCAGCTTCGCGCTTAGCATTATTTTTAACCTTATCAGCAGCCTCTTGAGCAACTAAAATTGACTTATTTAAAGAGTCTTTCAAGTCAGCAAAGTACTTAATCTTGCTATCATTAGCACGTACTTGTTCTCGTAAATTATTATTTTCAGTTATTAATTGTTGAACTGTTTGTGAAACTTCCTGAATAAATTCTTGCACTTCTTCAGGATTATAACCTCGCATCTTGGTTTTAAATTGCTTATTATTAATTTGATCAACCGTCAAACTCATGAGTAAATTCCTCCATTCAAATTACGCATTTACAACTGAAATGGTAATTCTTTCTTTATCTTTTTTTGTTTTTCCATTGGTCATATCGATTCTAAGGCGACCACCATGACGCACAGATATCAAATCATGAAACACAATTTGATAATCTGTACGATTGATCTCTTCCCAATTTAATCGAACTTGACCATGCTCTATTAATTGCTTTGCCCGGTTTCGTGAATAATTAAAGCCTGCAGCTATCACAACATCTAACCGTAGTGATGAAACTGTTGTAACTATCGGCACCCATTCCTCTTTAGGTGTTACCACTGCTTCTGTTGCAATCGGAATCCATTTAATCTTAATTCGACCAACATGTTCAACGCTTTTACGTAAATACTCTGCCATTGGTTTTGTTACAATAACTTGCCAATGCGATCCATCAGTTAAAATATCACCAAATGTATTCCGCTCCATCCCTTCACCGATCAATGTTCCCATAATTTGCCGATGATGAAGTTCTGAAAACTTAACAGGATAGTTTATCTCTAAAGCCTGTAAAGCAAAGTCTTCTATAGAGGGTTCATAATAAGGCGGATAAATTAGAACTCGTTGCATTTCTGCGCCTTGCCAACCACCATACATTGTTATTTTAACATTGTTATTTCGATTAACAATCGTTTGGACAATAAAACGTTCACGTGGATTTAAAAAAGGAGTGAGGACAGGACGATATTGCCCTTCTGCAGTGGCTACCCAGTCATTTGCTTTGTCAATAAGGGTGGCTTCATCCGGGCGAAAATGTTGTTTAATATTATCTCCGCTCAAATCTACTTCCTCTTAGTATTAATTAAATGATTGCTGCTATATGTGCTAATCCTGCTTGGACAAAATATAGTACAAGGATAGCGATCATCGGCGCAAAACTTATCCCCCCGATTGGAGGAATAAAATCAAACCAATGCATATAAGGTTCTACCAACCGATTGATAATATCACCAAGTCGTGAATTACGCGCATTAGGAAACCATGACATAATACACCACACAACTATTACTAAAATATAAGCATCAACTAATTGATTAAGAGCCCATAATAAAAATGCGATCATATTAACTCCTTTTAGTGATTAAAATTTATCACCATCATTTTTTAGATTACTCGTTAAACTACCTGAAATTTCATAGTTTTTAGGGGTGCAGAGGAAAATTTCCTTTCCGATCCGTTTCATTTCACCATCAATTGCAAAAACGGTGCCATTCAAGAAGTCTACTAACCGTGCTGCAACATTCGCGTCCATTTGAGTGAAGTTAACGATCACCGCATGCCCCTCTAATAATTGGGATGCAATCTGCTTTACATCTGCATAAAGACGGGGTTCATATAAGGAAATCTGACTCATTTGGTTAAGATGTCCACTATTAATTGAAACTACTTTATTGCTTGTATTTGCTGGCGTTGAAACTTGTTCACTCGTTTCATAGAGACTGTCTTGTTCATCAATGTCTTCTTCACCAAATAGGCTTTTTAAAAAATTTGCTGCCACTGTTTTACCCTCCTTAATAGTGCTAAACAGAAAAAGGCGGATTAAAAATCCACCTTTTTGCTAAATTATTTACTTACGACGATTCTTGAAGAACGGTGGAGTCGATAAGTTAGTATCATCATTGTCATCCGTATTAGTCGCATCATCGTTAAATACGTTAAATTCTGGCTTAGTAACGTGAGAAAATTCGTTATCAGAATTTCTTGATTGGTTACTTGTATCGGCTGTTGGATCATTCCAACCATCAAAAGGATCTCGTTGCTTTGGTTGTTCAACGGGTTGTTCTTCTTGTGGAATAGACCGTGTTACTCGTGGTGCTTCTTTTTCTGTTGACTTTTGTTGTTGAATTTTCTTTTTCTTATCAATCCCAGTGGCAATTACAGTAACGCGAACTTCATCACCCATCGATTCATTTAGGGACATACCGAATGAAATATCAACATTAGTTCCAGCAGCTTGTTTAATTACATCTGATGCTTCTTGAGCTTCAAACATCGATAAGTCTTTACCACCAGTAATATCCATCAAGACATGTTGAGCACCATCAATTGACACTTCAAGTAATGGAGAAGAGATAGCCTTCTTAGTTGCCTCCGTAGCACGGCTTTCACCAGTTGAAGCACCAACCCCCATTAAGGCCGAACCTTGATTAGACATCAACGTCTTAATATCAGCAAAGTCCAGGTTGATGTAACCTGGGGTAACAATTAAGTCAGAAATACCTTGCACACCTTGACGAAGAACATTATCAGCTTCCTTAAATGCTTCCATCATTGGCGTCTTCTTATCAATCATCTCTAATAAGCGATTATTAGCAACGATAATTAAAGTATCAACATTTGACTTTAATTTTTCAAGCCCTTCTGCAGCATAGCGTGCTCGACGAGGTCCTTCAAATGAGAACGGACGAGTCACAACACCAACAGTTAATGCTCCACTATCTTTAGCAAGTTTAGCTACAACTGGGGCGGCTCCGGTACCAGTTCCACCACCCATTCCGGCTGTAATGAAGACCATATCTGCGCCTTCAAGAGCTTTTTTAATTTGTTCCTCACTTTCTTGGGCAGCCTTTTCACCTACTTCTGGATTTGAACCAGCACCTAATCCTTTTGTCAATTTAGGTCCTAAGCGGATTTTGGTTGTCGCTTGAGAATTATTTAATGCTTGTAGGTCGGTGTTAGCAACAATAAAGTCAACACCTTGTACTTTTTCAGTGATCATTCGGTTGACGGCATTACCGCCAGCTCCACCAACACCAATTACTTTGATTTGCGCTTCCGCAAATTGGTTGTCGTTAGCGAACGTTTCGTTATCCATAGCAGTATTCCTCCAAATTAGTCAAATAAATTATTAAAAATGTTTTTAAACCGATTACTTAGGCCGTTTTGCTTTTTCTTCTTTGGTGCAGGCTCCTCAGTAACTGGTTGCTGCTGTGCTTCTCGCTGTGAACGTTGTAATTTATCAGATTTTTCATTCCATTGTTGGCGTGGCTGATTAACAGTTTGGCCCTTTTCTTCATGGGGACTCTTAATCATATCAATTCGTTGAACAGTTTGCTTAATTAATCGATCAATATCTGATAACTGATTTTCATACATCCCTAAAGCTAAACTAACCGCATAGCGAGGGTGACGAATGCCCATTTGTTCTGGAACATTCACTTTAATATTACCAGTAAAGTACTGTTCAGCAAGTTCCTTAACTCCTGGCAGAGCAGCCACTCCACCAATCAAAACTACTCCTCCCGGTAATTCAGGAGCATGAATAGCCTTAAGTTTATCCTGAATACGATCAAAAATTTGCCGTACTCGTGCTTCAATTATTTCTGATAAATACTGCTCTGAATATTGGACAGGATCATTTTGGCCAACAACATCAACGTCAACTTGGGCATCTTCATCAGCTAAAGATGCCATAGCATATCCATGGTTTAGCTTAAGTTGTTCAGCATTTTTTAATGATGTATTCATGACCGTAGAAATATCTTTAGTAATATATTTCCCACCTTCAGAATCAACATAAGTATACTTTAATTGATGATCATGAATAATGCTGGTCGTTGTTTGACCGCCACCTAAATCAATAACAACAGTCCCAAAATCTTGTTCCCCATCATTAAGGAGGTTAAAGTCTGTTGCGATCGGCGTAATAACAAAATCTTTAATGTCATACCCCGCCTGTTGAACTGCCTTTTTTGTATTATGAATAATGGTCTTAGGTCCTGTATACAAGGTGGCCTTCATTTCTAAACGGACACCAACCATTCCACGGGGGTCCTTAATACCAGAAAAGCCATCAACAGTAAATTCTGTTGGAATTAAATCAATTATTTCCCGCTCAGGGGGAATACTTTGCGTCAACGCTTCACGAGCAACATCAATTACGTCTTGGTTAACAATCTCTCTTGATTGTCCTCTGGTTGCAATCGTAATCATACCGTGTACTCGTTGCATTTGTAAGTAATTTGCCGGTAAGCCAACTACAACACTTTGAATCTCTACGTTGGACTTTTCCTCGGCCTGTGCTACCGCCGCCGAAATTGCCTGGGCGATTTTATCAATGTCGACAATAACTCCTCGGTTTAATCCTGCCGATCGTTCTACACCAACACCAATAACTTTCAACTGACCCTTAACGCTTTCACACACCAGTGCCTTGATCGAGGTGGTTCCAATATCTAACCCAACGTATACTTCTGAATTATTCATTCTAAAAGGAACCCTCCTAAGACTATCATTAATTAAATTAATTGTATTTTTAACCTATATAAGGATTTTACCACAGATAAACAATGACAAAAAAGGGAATTATCAAGGTTTTTCACAAAATCATTTATCCTTAGATCCATAATCATAAGAATAAGCTCCAACTTGAAGATCTATAATTCCCTTATTTTTCATACTTGCTGCAATTGCAGGGTAATATCCCATTTTATCCCCAATAGTATTTAAATCGCCATAAACTGTATTACCATCACGCATATAAATAATAACGCGATCTGGATACTCCTTAGTTGGTTGATAACTCACACTTGAAATACCATTTCTTATTGCCGGTTTCAGTTTTCCTAGTTGAGCAGCTGTTGCAGCAAGAGCTTTTTTATGACCATCAAAACGCTTATAAGCAATACCATTGTCAGCAGTTTTCGTTCGCTGCAATTGACCATCAGCTAAAACAGCGTATGTATCATTATTCATCACTGCTGTCCCTAAAAGAGCATTTTCTTTTACAGATATTCGCAGAGACTGAGGGCCAGTTACCTCAATCCTTAAACTTTTTATTTGAGGATTTTTACGGACAGCTTGTTTAATAAGTTGATGACGAGCAAGATAAATGCCCCAAATAAACCGTCCTGGATAAATATTTGTATTTTTTTCTACTTGTTCTTTAGTTAAATCATGATTACCAGTTACATGAAGCGTGGTAATTTTACTCAAGGGAGAAATAATATAAAGCATAAGGAGGAGAATAACACTGAATAATACAACTAATTTTAAGACTCGCTCGCCATTAGAAACATAGCGCTTAATCTTAATCCCGCGAATCTTATTACCAACATGAGTTTTCGAAGGCTTTCTTTGCTGTTGTCGCTGTTGAGCAGCAGCACTCCGCTTTTCTAATTCAGTTAGCCGCTGTGAATATTTATGATGCTCAATTGCTGATCTATCATCCAACATCTTTTCTCCTCCTTCCTAATCTATACTTTATTTTTCGTGTTCGTCAATTGCCTTATGCAAGATCTTAATTAGTCTATCAGCAGCATCTGGCCGTCCCATCTTTTCAGCAGCGTGAGCCATTTCTTTACGTACTTCTTCATCTTCCATAATTTTATCTGCTTGAGTCAGTAATGCCCGGGCATCTAATTTGTCTTCAGTAATCATTAGGCCGGCATTGTTCTTAACCAAAGCTTGAGCATTCTTTACTTGGTGGTTAGCGGTAACATACGGACTAGGAATTAGAATCGTAGGGACTCCGATTGCTGTTACCTCAGCAATGGTGGTTGCCCCTGCTCGCGATACCAAAGCCGCTACCCGAGGCATTTTAGCCGGCATATCTTTAATGTAAGGAACAACTTTAACATTATCAGCCGGTTTAATATTACCTTCTGCTAGTTGCTTCTTTACATCATCGTACCGTTTTTGACCAGTTGCAAAGATAACCTGATAAGGACGCTTATTGAACTCTGGAATAGCGTCGACAACTGTCTTATTGATTTTCGGTGCTCCTTGGCTTCCTCCAAAAATCATTAAAGTTGGAACATCATCTTTCAAGTCATAACTTGTCCATGAAAAGTCACTGTCTTTTTTAGCTGCTACCTGTTGAGCACGAGGATTACCTGCCATTGTAACTTTATCAGCGGGAAATTGACTGCGTGCAGCTTCAAATGCAATTGCAATTTGATCAACATAGCGACTTAAAAACTTGTTTGTTACGCCAACAACGCTATTCTGTTCATGAATTACGGTTGGGATACGTTTCTTTGCGGCAGCATATAGGACAGCTCCACTTACATATCCTCCCGTCCCTAAAACAACATCAGGCTTAAACTCACCAATAATTTTTTTAGCATGATGGACAGAGTTTAAGAAAAGATAGATTGTCTTAAAATTTTCAAGAGATAGAGAACGCTTAAAGCCCTGCATATGCATTGTTTCAAGCTCAATTCCGGCATCCGGTACAATTTTATTTTCAAGGCCACGAGTTGTCCCAACATATAACACTTCAGTATCTGGCTCAACCTGCTTTAAGCGTTCGATTAATGCTAATGCCGGGTAGATATGACCACCAGTTCCACCACCTGATACCAATAACCGCATCTTATTGTTCCTTCTTTCCTGTTAATTCTTCAACTGCTTCAATAAATTTATCACCACGAACTTCAAAGCTCGTGAACTGGTCCCAACTAGCATTAGCAGGCGAGAGGAGAATGACATCTCCTGGTTCACTCAACTTCCATGCTTCTGGTACCGCAGTAATTGCATTTTCACTTTCAATTACTGGGACCCCAGCTTGATTTCCCGCATCCTTCATTTTATCTTTACATTCACCAAAAACAATCATTGCCTTGACGTGCTTCTTAAAGTAAGGAACCAACCGTTCAAAGGTGTAACCACGATCCAGGCCACCTGCCAAAAGAATTACTGGACGATCAAAGCCTTGCAAGGCAACTTCAGTAGCTTCAATATCAGTTGATTTTGAATCATTGTAGAAAAGTCGTTCTTGGTATTCCATCACATATTGTAAACGGTGACGGACTCCACTAAATGTTGTTAAAACTTTCTTTATTGCATCATTTGTAACACCACTTAATTTTGCCGCTGCAATTCCTGCCAACGCATTTTCTACATTTTGGGGACCGATCAATCGAATATCCTTGGTTGGTATAACTTCTTGTCCGCGCCAGTAAATCATTCCATCTTCTACATAAGATCCTTCATGACTCTTATTAAGACGAGAAAATGGCACAATGGTAGCTTGACTACGCTGAGCAATCTTCTGCCATTCATCACGATCCCAGTTAATAACTAAGAAATCATCCTTGGTTTGGTTCCGGGTAATATTAAGCTTTGCATTAATATAGTTTTCTCGTGTCTTATGATAGTCTAAATGGTTAGAAAAAATGTTAGTAATAATTGCAATATGCGGATGAATTGTCGGTGCTCCTAATAATTGGAAACTAGATAATTCTGTGACCAATGTGTCGTCTGGCCCTAAATCCTCAGCAATTTTACTAAAGGAAATTCCAATATTACCTGCATATTTTACTTGATGTTTTGCATTTTCAGCAATCATTAGTTGAGTTAAAGTCGTTGTAGTAGTCTTCCCATTACTTCCGGTTACACTTACAAGGTGACCATCAAAAATTTGCCATCCTAGTTCTGCTTCCGTAATAATGGGTGTCCCTTGCTTAACAAATGCAGCCACTAATGGATTATCATAAGGAATTCCAGGATTTTTTACTACAACATCGAAACCTTCATTAGCTAATGAAATGGGATTATCACCAGTAATTACCTTGATTCCATCAGCTTCTAAATCATCAACAATATCATTATTTTTAGGAGTTGCTTTATCATTAGCGGTAACATTTGCACCAAGTTTTACCAATAAGTGGGCTGCATTAATTCCGCTAATTCCGAAACCTATTACAAGAACTCTTTTACCTTGATATTCATCAATTTTTTTCATTTCTCTTTACTCCTAACCAACTAATAAGATTGTTGTAACAGCAATAATTGCAGCCACTAACCCTACAAGCCAAAATACAATATCAATTTTCCATTCGCTCCACCCACTCATTTCAAAATGATGATGGATTGGCGTCATCTTAAAAATTCGTTTACCAGTTGTTTTAAATGAAGCCACTTGAAGAATTACACTAGCAGTTTCACAAACATAAACGATTCCAATTACTAATAAAGACCATTCATGATGTAATAACAATGAAACAGCGGCTAAGGATGCCCCAATTGCTAAAGATCCCATATCACCCATGAAAATCTTAGCGGGTTTATGGTTGTAGGGGAAGAAGCCTAGTAAAGTTCCGATCATTGCTAAACAGAAAAGGGCAATTTCCGGATAACCTGGTTGATTGAGGTTTACTAAGGCAATGATTAAATAAGCTGCAAAAGAAATAATAGAAAGGCCACTTACTAACCCATCAAGTCCATCAGTTAAATTAACTGCATTTGAAAAACCGACGATCCAAAAAATAATAAACAAACCGTAAAGCCAACCAATTTGAGTTGTTCCAAAGCCCATTTGAAAACCTTCATGTTGATAAATGACAGTAAAGACCATTGCTGCTAAGACCTGACATAGCGCCTTTTGCCATGGCTTAAATCCTTCATTTTGATGGTGGAAGATTTTAATGCTATCATCCCACATCCCAATCAGGCCATAAACAACTAGGACAAAGAGGAGTGCCCATAGCGTATTTGTAATTAACCCTTGCCAAGCAGCACCCCATAAAATTGTTACTACTGCAGAAAAGATGAACAATAATCCCCCCATCGTTGGCGTCCCAGCCTTTTTGGCATGCCAGGTAGGACCTTCTTTACGAATTTGTTGTCCCTCTTTTTTTGCCCGAAAGTATTTAATCAATGAGGGCATTAATAAAAATGTAATTAAGAATGAACTAAGAATAGTCAAAACTGCACTTAAGAAATTCATATTTACCTCCAATTAGTTTCTCTGCTAGTTTTTAGCTTCATATTGAACGGTCAAAGTTGTTCCTCGCTTAATAGTTGTATCAGGCGAAATACTTTGCTGAGTAACATAGCCGTTTCCATTTTCTTTTACTTTTAGCTTAAGAATCTTAGCTAATTGTTGAACATCAGCAGAGCTCCATCCAGAAATATCTGGCATTTTATACTCGCCACCGGTATCAAGGATAACATGTTGATCTGTTAATACTTGTTCGTCGGGAACTGCTGATTGTTGTTTAACTTTCTTACCAGAGCCAACGACGATTACTTGCATTCCTTTACCTGATAGTTTCTTATTAGCATCATCACTTGATTGCCCAACAACATTGGGCATTGTAATAACCTTTTTCTTGGCCTTTTCCGCAACCTTTTGTTGGCTTAATAGCATTTTCATTGTCGGATTAAAGACACTGGCAATTTGTTTGGTTGCTGGTTTTTTTAGGTTTTGCGGTTGGCGAAGGGTGATATACATAATATACTTTGGATTTTTAGCCGGTGCCATCCCTGCAAATGAGTAAAGGTAGTTTGTGTCACCGGTTGAATAACCATGAGCACCACCAATCTGTGCAGTAGCTGTCTTTCCGGCAATTCGGTAACCCTTAATTTGATAATCGTGGCCAAGTCCTTTTTGATCATAAACAACGCCTTGCATGTATCCAAGGACCTTTTTCGCTGTTGATGCTTTTATTGGCTGCCCAACGACTTTAGGCTTAACCATTTGGATTGTCTTTCCGCTATTACCATCTACAACTTTGCTAACAATGTAAGGTTTCATCATTTTACCATTATTACCAATAGCACTGAACGCCTGCATCATCTGCATGACATTTACAGTAATTCCCTGTCCAAAGGCGGTATTAGCCTGAGCAAGGATACCTTTAAATGAAGTATAACCATTAACCTCATTATCCATTCCGATAACATTAACTTTTTTTAACAAGCCAAATCGTTTAATGTACTTCATCCACGTATCTGCTCCCATGTCTTGTTCTACATGAGCAAACCCAACATTACTAGACATGTCAAAAGCATCTTTATAGGCAATTGTCCCCCAACCAGAACTTGACCAATCAGTGATTTTTCCGCCGCCCATGGCCCAGGTTCCAGAATTAAAGGTTGCATTAGGATTAAAATGTCCGGTATCAATGGCAGCAGCTAATGACAAAATTTTCATTACGGAGCCTGGTTCATAAGCATCTTGAACTAGCATATTCCGCCAAACCGGATTATTTTCTGCATGAAGAGTTGGCCGTTGAGTAGCGGCAATAATTTTACCCGTTTTAGCTTCCATTACAACTGCAGTCATTGCATTGGCATTAGAACTTTTATAAACCTTATTAACTTTATTTTCGAGAAAATGTTGGGTTTGTGAATCAAGCGTAGTGTAGATATTATCCCCATTGATGGCTTTCTTAGTTACCTGATTTGAATTAGCAATCTGGTATCCATAGACGTCCTGTTTATCTTTTCTTAATCCATTTGTTCCAGTCAATTGCTTATTAAAGTAACCTTCTAAGCCTAATTGTCCAACTAAATTTGTCTCTTCAGTCCCATTATCATTTTTAATCTTAGGCGTTGCCATCCCAATTATTTGAGAAGCAAATTCACCTTCTGGATATTGACGTGCTGGGGTCGCAATAAAGTTAATCCCTGGTAAATGCCGATTTTTAATCTTCTGCATCGTTGAAACAGAAAGGTTGCTTCCAGCGCTTCCAAATTCAACTTGATAGGCTTGTCCCTTTGGTTTAAGGATCTTTTCAATTTGTTTTGGTGTCAGGTCAATATATTGTGATAATATCTTCGCAGTTTTTTTTCGATTCTTTACATATAGCGGTTTCCCATCAGAAGATTTTTGGGTTCGATCAAGAACAGCATAGAGGGTATATTTACTTGTATCAGTTGCTAAGGGGTTTCCTTCTGAATCATAAATGTCACCCCGGCGCGCTTGAATAATTCGTTGCTGAGTATAAATTTGCTCAGCTTGCGAGCGTAAGTTAACATGTTGAACATCTTTATTTATTGCGATATACGCAAAACGAACGATAAATAAGGTAAACAATCCAACCGTGATTAGAAAGAGCCATTTGCCAAAGGTCCCTCGGTTTTCTCTATGTCCCCTATTTTTCGTTCGTTGTGGCTTCTTATTCATTATTTATTAACGTTCCTTACATTTGAATTTTTATCTGATAATCCATATTTATGTGCTGCTGATTTCAAATGCGATTGAGTCGTCAATTCAGCGATTTCTTGCTGCAAACTTGTATTACTACTTTTTGCCTTAGTAATTTGAGTTTGGGTATCCTGTAAGCGCTGTTGCTGATTATTAATACTAATTTTTGTAGAAAGTAAGCTAATCATTAAGCATAGCGTAATTAAGCTACCTACTGCTACTAAAGATCTTTCAAATTTTGACCATCTAACCGGACTTGGAGAAATTTTTGGTTGTTGATAAGTCTTTTTTCTTGGCGCTTGCTGCGGTTGTTGCTCTCCCGCCAGTTGCCTTGCCGCATTTGAAACCATAATTCTGTCACTTTCCTTCTCTAATTTTCTCGATTATCCTCAACTTGGCACTATGCGCACGATGATTTGCCGCTAATTCTTCATCACTAGCTACAATCGGCTTTTTATTAATTAATTTGAAGTTTGGTTCCATTCCCGCTGGTATTACTGGTAATCCCTGCGGTACATCCCCACTTAATGAAGCCTTTTCACGAAACATTGTCTTTACCAACCGATCTTCTAGTGACTGGAAGGTAATGACACTGATTCGTCCCCCAACATCTAACAAGTCTAATGCTTGTTCTAACGATTCCTCTAAAGCACCTAATTCGTCGTTAACTGCTATCCGAATAGCTTGAAAACTCTTTTTCGCTGGATGACCACCATGACGACGAGCTGCTGCCGGAATTCCCTCTTTAATCACATCAACTAATTCAAATGTCGTCTTTATTGGTGCTATCTTTCGGCGTTGTTCAATCTTTCTAGCAATTGACTTGGCAAACTTTTCTTCTCCATATCGATAAAGAATCTTAACGAGACGTTCATATGGCCATTCGTTAACAACTTCCATTGCCGACAATTTTTGTTCTTGATTCATTCGCATGTCTAAGGGTGCGTCATGCTGATAGCTAAAACCTCTTTTAGCATCATCGAACTGTGGAGATGAAACACCTAAATCATATAAAATTCCATTAACACGTTTTACATTATAGCTATTCAATTCCGTTTTTATGTTACGGAAATTATCTTCAACTAATGTTAATTTTTGCTGTTCTATTGCAGTTTTCAAGTGTTCTTTATTGTAATCAATTGCCGTCTGATCCTGATCAAATGAATATAAGTGGCCATCGACGAGCTGTTCTAAAATAGCTTGCGTATGACCACCACCACCTAATGTTGCATCAACGTAGGTACCTGTTGGTTGCACATTTAATCCTGCTACGGCCTCCTTTAAAAGTACCGTTACATGTTTAAATTCTGCCATCAACTAAAACCTCCATTAAAAATCAATATTAAGATCTTCAGCAATCTCATCAAAATTATCAGCTGTTTCGCTTGTAAATTTATTCCACCGTTCAGCGCTCCAGATTTCTAAACGATTAGACACACCAACGATTACACACTTCTTTTCAAGTGAGGCATGAGTTCGTAATGTTATCGGAATATTAATCCGTCCTTGTTTATCAATTTCGCAATCTGTCGCAGCAGAATATAAAAAGCGTACAAATGCACGTGCATCACGCTTTGTTAACGGGAGCGCCTTTAGCTTTTGTTCTAAAATCGCCCATTCATTTAATGGATATCCAAACAAACATCCATCTAACCCCCGAGTAACAATGAAGTGTGCCCCCAATTGTTCTCGAAATTTGGCAGGAATAATTAGTCGGCCTTTGGAATCAATAGTGTGTGTAAATTCTCCCATTAACACGACTAATGTCCTCCTTTACCACGTTATAGGTCAAGTCTACCACAATCCCCCACTTCTCACCACGTAATTTTGTGAATTTTACCAAAAAGTAATAGACACAAAAAAAGTGAGCAGAAATTTAATTTTCCAACTCACTTAATATTTTTATATCAACGGTAACCATGGTGAAATAATTAAGCTACCAATATATATAATTAAAGCATAATATGCCGAATACCGCCAAAATACTGGCCAGTAACGGCGATAAATGAATTCATGATTGTGAATAATTTGTAAAGCAATTAATAACAGAGCTAGAATCATCCATAAGGCAATGGGATAAGCTGGCCAATAAAATCCAATATTAAAGATTATCAGAATCCATAAAATAATTGTCCATCCCCACCATAAATGCTTTGCTTTTTTAGGATGATGAAATATTCGCACTAATAATCGTTCTACTATCCCAATCACTAATAATAAAATAATCTCTAAAATTATAACCTGAATACTAACCATCAACCTTTTCAGTCCCCTTCTCTTCAAATAAGTAATTTAAGTTTAACATAATCTAAAACTAGATTTGAAAAAGACATTAAAGATGCGTTACACTACTATTATTGATAAAAATGGAAGGATGGTTAATAATGCAGCGAAAAAAGAAAACTCGTTTCCAAAAAATTACCATGGTTGCTATTTGGCTCATGTTAATTGCAATGCTTGGTTCTTTAATTTTTGGAGCAGTTGCATCCTTAAACTTAATTTAGCCTATTAAACATCCATGTAGTCGGAATAAAAAAGATCGGAGAAAAATCTCTCCGGTCTTTTTTATTCCTCACTTTTTTGCTTATAAACTTCACGTGGTTTCGATCCATTAGCTGGTCCGATAAATCCACGCTGTTCCATATCATCAATAATTCTTGCTGCACGATTATAGCCAATTCTAAAACGACGCTGAATTAGCGAAGTTGATGCCTTTTGTTGATCAACCACAAAATCTAATGCTTCGGGGAACAATTCATCTTCCTCCTCAGCTTGTTCTTCTTGCTCGATTTCATTATCAGTTACAACCATATTATCGTCATACTCAGCCGCTCGCTCGTTTTTTATAAAGTCTACTACTGATTCAACATCATGATCAGAAATAAATGCGCCTTGAATCCGGACTGGCTTATTTTGATCGATTGGTTCAAATAACATATCACCTCGACCAAGGAGTTTTTCTGCCCCATTAGTATCGATAATAGTTCGCGAATCAACCCCACTAGAAACTGCAAAGGCAATTCGAGAAGGAACGTTAGACTTAATAAGCCCTGTAATAACATCAACTGAAGGACGTTGAGTTGCCAAAATCATGTGAATACCAGCAGCCCGCCCCATTTGTGCAATCCGGACAATTGCATCTTCAACATCATGCGAAACGGTCATCATCAAGTCCGCTAATTCATCAATAATAACTAAAATCAATGGTAAGTTAGCTTGAACTTCATCAGGATGGTCATCATTTTGTTGTTTAACCAATTTATTATACCCATCCAGGTTACGAACACCGAATTTAGCAAACAATTCGTAACGACGCTCCATTTCTGCAACAACTTTTCCTAACGCACGAGCTGCCTTTTTGGGTTCAGAGACTACCGGACTGAGAAGATGAGGAATACCATTATAAACACTTAATTCGACTTTTTTAGGATCAATCATTAACATCTTTACTTGATGCGGTTTAGCCTTTAATAAAATGCTTGTAATGATAACATTTATTGCAACAGACTTACCACTACCCGTTGCCCCGGCAATAAGGAGGTGTGGCATCTTAGTTAGATCGGCCATTTTGATATCCCCAGTGACACTGCGACCAAGCGGAACTTCCATGGGATTATCATTACTAGGAGCATTTTCGACCATATCGCGAAAACCAACTGTTGCAATTTGCTGGTTCGGAACTTCAATCCCAATTAATGATTTCCCCGGGATTGGCGCTTCAATCCGGATATCTTTAGCCGCAAGGGCAAGGGCTAAATCATCAGCCAAATGGGTTATTCGGCTGACTTTTACTCCTACTGCTGGGCGTAACTCATATTTGGTAACGGAAGGACCCAAATTAACATTTTCAACTGTTGCATCCACACCAAAAGATTTTAGGGTTTGCTGAAGTGTTTTGGTGTTCTTTTTGATATTATTCAAATCTTCTTGCTGGTCTGTTGCTTTTACTTGACTTAGCAGGCTGACTGGTGGCAATTGGTAATCATTATCTTCTTTAGCATCAATTCCTGCAAGTTTAATTTCCGTATCGTCATGTTGTTTCAAAGTCTGCTCATCTTGGGTACCGCTATGAGTTCCCTCCACTTGACTTTCACTTGCGACCCTAATAGTTGGTTCAACAGGATCTTGAACAGGCATCGCTGGAGAAACTGGCGGCGTTGACGTTGGCTTTGCAGATTCTTGGTCTGCAAAGAAATCTTTGACCTGTCGTGATGCTTTACTAAGAGGCACGCCAATTGATGGTACCGTAGTTGTTTTAGTTGCTCTCTCCGTTCTCTTTTTCATTAATTGATCGTGAGCATTAGCCATTGCTGCTCCAGATTTTTTAATGCCAATCCCACATTTTACTAGAAATTCGCGCCATGGTAATGCAAAAAAGACAATAATTCCGATAATCATTAACAACCATGACAATACCGCTGTCCCAACTTCTGAAATTAAAATATTACTTCCATTATATAGGTAAGCACCAATCATCCCTCCACCAACCGGAACAGTTGAATCACCGTTAAAAATAACCTTACTAAGACTATTCCAAGTAGTTTCGATTACCTTTGCATGAAGATTCAGACGCTGAAACATTACTGCCTGAAGCCACATCAATAAACCAATGTAGGCAATAATAGCTCCTGCAATCCAACGTTTTTCGAAATGCGGACGATGCCCATACAATGCAAAACATAATCCATAGAGAAAAGCAATAATCATCACAATTGGAAAGGATGATCCTACAAAAATCTTAAAACAGTTATCGAGAAAAGTTCCTAATACTCCTAAATTAAATAAGCCAACTAACATTAAGAGGCAAACAATTATTCCTAATAGATTATCAATTAATCGATACTGTTGTTTTTTCCCTCTTGTCCGGCGGGATGATGCCTTTTTCCTTCTCGCCATCGCATTACTGCCTCCTTAAGGTTACTTCAATTTATCGAATTCATATTTATGAACTCGGGCTAAATTAGGAAAACTTTGTTGCCGCAAAGCTTCATAAATAACAATCGCTGCACTATTCGATAAATTCAGTGCTCGAATATTATTGTCATTTTGTGGAATCCGGATAGCATTTTCTGGGTATTTTTGCATAAAACGTTCAGGCAAGCCAGTGGTTTCTTTCCCAAATAAGAAATAATGATCTCCTTCACCCGTATAATCAGCATCACTATAATCATGGGTAGCAAACTTAGAAACAATATATAAGCGGTTAATATCAGGAATAGTCTTCATAAATGAAGGTAAATCTTCATGATACGTGATCTTTACTTTATCCCAGTAGTCTAATCCAGCCCGTTTCATATGCTTATCATCAGTTGAAAATCCTAATGGCTTAATTAAATGTAATTCAGTATTTGTCCCCGCACAAGTTCGCGCAATATTTCCCGTATTTGCTGGAAACAATGGTTCAAACAAGACAATATGGTTTGTCATAATAAAATCTCCTTAATAAAATAAAAAAAAGCAGGGTCTCGGTGTGGGCACGGCGAAACGCTGCTTTAATGAAGTACTCCTTGATAATTACCAACGAAACACTTATATTCGATGTCAATTAACAAACGATTTCTTATAATAATTTAGCACTAATTTAGTAATGTTGCAATAATTAATTAGTTTTTTTCGCAATTAATAAGCTTACATCCACCGTAATTGTTTTCAATTGAGTTAATACTTCTTTAGATAATTTTTTAGCGTTTGCTCCCCAGTGTAAAGGTGTCATTTCTAACATTGATTGTTGTAAGCCGTCTGGGATTCTAAATTGGTAGGTTACCGTTTCAACTTTACTATGCGGATAATGTCGTTTAAATAACTCGATTACTCGTGAATTATCATAGTGGTAATTGCGTTCTCCCGTTTTATATAAGAGGTGACGTAATTCGACTAAGTAATTAGCGTTAGGAATTACCTTAATAAGGGTCCCCTCTTTCTTTAGAACCCGGTTAAACTCTTGATAATCAGATGGAGAAAACAGCTCTAATATACAATCAAAACTCTCATCATTAAAAGGCAATTTACGTAAATCAGCTACACAAAAAAATGCTTTTAACGGTAACTGAGTAGCAAGTGTTATCCCTGGTTTAGAAATGTCAAAGCCAATCATCGTATCATTACAATTAGCACGAATCGTTTCTAATTGTAATAATGGGGTTCCTTCCCCAGTCCCTACATCTAAGATCTTTAAAGATTTTGAAGGTAAGAATTTACTAATATTTTCAATAATTGGCTTAAATAGGCCTGCATTTAATAGCTGACGACGAGATTCAAACATTGATCGATCATATTCAGTATTAGCAGCCCCATTGAGGAAATGAAGATAACCATGCCGATTAAAGTCAAAGCGATGACTATTTCCACAAATAATACTGTTTCCTTCGATTCTCTCCATTGGCTGTTCACAAACAGGACATTGAAAAAAGGCAAGATTATTTTTTACCATTTCTCGTTGACGTTCAACTTTTTTCAATCTTTCTCCTCCATTAACAACTAAAAATTACTAATAACAGTGTATCACAGCTAGAATTACGATGGGCAAATTGCTATTATATAGGTAAGCATTTTCAAAAAGGAGGAAATTGCCTTGATTGAACAATTTCTAATTGGAACTTATACTAAAAAAGCAAGTAAAGGGATCTATAAAGTTACCATCGATACTGACCAAGAAAAAATAACGAATGTTAAACTAGCAATTTTATCTCAAAAGCCAGCTTACTTACAAGTTGGTCAAGATGAGCGGATCTACGCAATTAAACAAGTAGATAATAAGGGAGGAGTTGCCTCTTATTCGTTAAGCGACGACAATGCTAAGATGTTAAGCGATGTTTTAGCTGCTGGTGCCCCTCCTGCATATGTAGGAGTTGATAACAAACGACATTTATTATTCAGTGCTAATTATCATACAGCAAAAATAGATGTTTTTAAGATCAACGAAGATGGAACGTTGACACAAACTGATTCGGTCCTTCACGAAGGAGCAACCGGTCCTAAACCTGAACAAGAGGCTCCACACGTCCATTATGCTGACCTAACCCCAGATAATCGTCTAGTTGTATGTGACTTAGGAATGGACCTTGTCGTGGTTTACGACGTCTCTGATGATGGTAAATTAACTGCTGTCTCCCGCTATAAATGTGAAGATGGATTTGGTACCCGTCATATAGCTTTCCATCCAAATGGTAATTATGCTTATCTTTTAGGTGAATTAAGCAGTAAACTAGACGTATTAAAATATAATAGTAAGAATGCATCATTTAAGCACCTTCAAACAATTAAAACAATTCCTGCAGACTGGACAGCTCACAATGGAGCAGCTGCTATTCGACTTTCAAATGATGGTAAGTTTGTCTATACTTCAAATCGTGGTGAAAATACTATTGCTGTCTTTGAAGTACAACCAGACTTTACTGTTAAACATATCCAATCTATTTCAACTGAAGGAGATTTTCCACGCGATTTTAATCTAAATCAAGATGAAAATTATCTTTTAGCTTCAAATCAGAACTCTGATAACCTTACTCTTTATAAACGAAACCCATTAACTGGTAATTTAACTCTTCTTCAAAAAGATGTTAGTTGTCCAGAACCAGTGTGTGTAATGAAGTGGAAATAAGTTAAATATCAACAGCGAGAGCAAGATAGAAATTACTTATAATTTCGTTTTTCGCCGCGAAGTTAACCTCTGGGAGCCTTCGCAAACAACAATGACCTTCAACGTTCGGTAAAATGAACTGGGCCCTGTCTGTCAATTAGGCAATAAATTATACAAAGTTTCTTAGGCAGCTTAATGCCGGTATTGTACCGGTGTTAAGCTGTCTAATTTTTCTTGATAACGTTTGTGGTTCTAGAAGAGGTCTGTCTTACCACAAATAAGGTAAACGTGCTCCGGTGCGTGCCAATTAATGAGCATAGCGAATTACCACTTTAGCTATATCGGCCGCAAGGCTGAGATTAGATCCTTTAAAGATCGTTAATTCAATGTTATCAACTTGTAGCTTTGCAGCTGGCCGAGGAATAAATTCTTCCTTATTAACTATTGAATTCTTGGTCTCCCGAAATGTCAATTTAAGTTAGAAAGAAAATAGTTGCTCATCAGTGACGTAAGACATGAATACTTCATATGGAGTTCGATAGCCTAGTGATTTACGGGGCAGGTTATTTCGCTTACTCATCAGTTGGGTTACCAATTCATCAGGAAGATTGCGGAAATCTAGCTGTTTCGTTAAGCCATCCCGGCGTAAAAGACCGTTGTTGTTTTCGTTCAGCCCTCGTTGATTGGGAGCACCAACCTCGGCAAAGTAAGTGTGAAGGTCAAATTGATTGGCAATCTCGCGCCAGCCGGCGAATTCTTTTCCGTTGTCAAAGGTAATCGATTTGAAGAAGTACCGCGGGAATTTCCGAAGCCACTGACTTAAGTGTTGGTTAATCGCATCAGCCGTCTT